>NZ_RAZG01000101.1 GCF_003612565.1 Roseburia sp. 1XD42-69
GCTAAGTATGTACGATTATGTGTAGAGGAAGAGACAAAGAAACTTTCATACCCCGCTTTCATTCCCGCTTTAGCAGGAATGAAAGGCAAGTGCTGTGAGCGGCGACGTAGGAGCCGAGCACAGTGCTTGAGTGCTTGCACCGGGGTAGTTGATTGACAGAGGGGACGCAGGTAAGATTTTTGAAGGAGGATGAGAATTATGTCAATGGAGATCACAAGCAATTACAGCAACTATGCGGCAAATTATGCTGATACCGTAAAAAAGCCGGATAGCAAGGCGGCAGCAGAGGTAAAGGCAAACACATCAGTAAACAGCAAAGACAAGGTGCAGGCGTATTATGAGAAATTGTGTAAAAAGTTCCCAAACATTACTTTTAATACAAGTAGTGGTCTTATGAGTGGGAATGAAAATAAGGTTGTATTAAATCTTTCCAGTCGATGCTTAGAAAAAATGGCCAATGATCCGGAATTTGCAAAAAGAGTGGAATTTAATTTGACCGGTGTGGTTCAGGGACAGAATAATATGTTTGCACAAGCTAAGGCAGATAATGCAGTAATACATGGCGTTACGGCTGTAATGGATGCCGATGGGAATGTTTCCGTTACTTGTGGTGGTATGACAAGAACCAGTGGGACAAAACAAAGTTCATCTGTAATGGGTACAGAAAAGAAACAAAAAGAAAGATTAGAGAAAAAGAGTGAGGAAAGAAAAGTATTAGAAGAAAAAGCGGTTAAGAAGCGGACAGAGAGAAAGGCGGAGGAAGAAAAAGCAGCGAAACGGCGGGCAGAAAGAAAAGAGCAGATAGAAAAACTGACGGAAGGGACGTACAAGGTATCTGCCACTGGCGTGGATGTGAAAAGCGTTACACAGAATATTGTTGCGGCGGTATCCGGCACATCGTCACCCACAGGGGCAAGTTTTGATATAAAGGCGTAAATAATCCTTACATCCAATTCCGCAGAGGTGCATAAAACTTTGCCCTTGCGGATTGCTCCGGCATATTGCATGGGAGCGAATGTGGCTCTAACAACAGAGGGCTGTTACATAAAAGAAATCGGAGGGCTTGAAAAATGCGTGTCAGCAGAATAACGGCATTACTTATTACGGCAATGATGATTCCCGCGATCAGCGGATGCACCACACAGGGGAGCCCGCCCCGGATGCCGTGCATCAGATTGAGGATGACGGTCCGGCGGTCTATGATGATGACCCGATAGCGGTGGAGCCGCAGCTTGACGAAGATGAACTGGACGGGGATTCGGATGAATCCAACGTGCAGGGGGAGATCATTTCGGCGGAACCGCATAAAGGGAGTGCGGAGTGAAAAGAGTATTTACTGGATTTATATAGGATTTCGGCAGAACGGCAAACATAATGAGTCAAAACAAAGAAAAGGAGAGTGCAGATCATGAATATCGATTACAGCCAGTTTTACAGAGGGACAACAAATATCCCATCATATGGAAGCGGTGCGTATAAGAAGAACACCCTTGTAAAATATGAGTTCAACACAACGGATGAACATGGCAACAAGGTCATGGATATAATGTCGAGGGAGGAAACCCTGCAGGTGATGAAGGATATCCGTTCACAGTATGGGGACAGTGTTATCGTGGAATTTTCGGGAGACGGCATGGCGGCCTTTGCGGAGGGCAGGAAGGGCTGGATGGTGCCGGAAGATAAGGAAGCAGTGGAGGCAAGAAATGCGGCATTCCAAAAGGATATCGTGCAGGTTGACAAGTCCTTAAATAATCTTCCGGCATATTCGGGGATGTATGGCGCAGACAAGGCGGTTGCGTCCGCACTGGAGAACTGTAGCAAAGAGGAGCAGGGATTTGTGTATGACATCATCCGGCAGAATTTCCTTGTCGGGAACAGCGGCTCCATGACGGAAGAAGAGCGGCAGGCGAACATATCGCTCGGCATGAAGAAAGCGGAATATGCGGCAGAAAACTTTATCCCGGAGGACAGCAGGGATGCGTTTCTGGAGGCAATGGAATCCATTGCGAAACTGGCAAGTGCGGGAAAAGCGGACAGTAACGGAAACATGGATTACGGTGTGGCGAAAGGCAGGTATCTTGGGCATGGGAGTAATCTTGTCCAGACCACAAACGCACTTGACATGATGCGGACGATGGACAAAGACGCATACGCAGAGTACCAGAAGATGGGGGAAAAAGATGACGGCGGGCTTAGTTCACTGAAATACCTTACAAACTGGTATGTGGATGCTGTAAAGAAGAATCCTTCGATGGTTGATAATTACGAAAAGCAGTCGGAGGAATATGTGGAGAAGAAGGTGAAAAATCAGAAACTGGATAAGACTTTTGCGGGCTTAAAGACGGGAAGCAAGGCCGCTTTCTTTGAAAGCTTGAAAATGTTCCAGAGCAAAAATCCCAATTTCCTCTCATCCATCATAAACCGGGAGCTGGCATCGAAGTTTTGGGGATTTTAGGGTTATGGAGGGGATGGCTGTTTATGGGTGCATATTACTAATATGGCACAGAGGGCAGGCATCCCCAGCGTTCCGGCAGATCAGTGAGAGGAGGTGAAGGCTGGTATGAAATTTGGCCGGGGAACATAGGCAAAATGTAATTATGAGGCAATGAACTGCTCAGACTTATCATGAGAGAGCAGAGGCGGCTCTGAACGACTGAGGGGTTGCAATAAAAAATAATGGAGGACATTTAGAGATGAGCATTAGCGGAGTAGGACAAAATTATTATCAGAACAATGTGACATCAGTGAAAAACAAAAAGAACATGAACGGCACGGAAGAAACAGGCGGTATACGGGAATTAACAGAAGCGGAAGAAATGGCTGCTTTCAAGAAGGAATTTTACGCAGAACTTGATAGGATACCACGGGACAGAACCATAGCAAATGTAGCAGTTAATATATCGGAGGAAGCATTTAAAAATATGAAAGCTGATCCAAAGTACAGGGAACAAATGTTGTCTGTAATCAGGCGTGATATGACTGGCTCTGTCGCCCCGGCTCCAGACTGTTCTTTGGTGATTACGGTAGGAGCCACAGCCAAAGATTATAGGGCAGATGGATGGTCTGTTAACAATGATTCGGAGTTTTATGCACGTTCTCAGGACAGCTTTTTTAAGAAAACAAGCGGGCAGAAAGACAGGAATAAGGAACTGCTGGAAGAATATCTGGAAAAGCGGACGCAGGTTAAGAGACAGCAGCAGGAACTTTTGGATGAAAATGCTGTAAAGGCGGAGCAGGAACGAAGCAGGCTGGCAAAAGCATGGAACAGTGAGAGGCAGATGGCGGCGGCATCCAATGCTTATGATGCAAATGTCATGACGGAAACTGTAGCGGATGGAGATTCACTGTTTGACTGAACAAGGCATTTGACCAGAATTATTGTGAACAGGAAGGAAAAAATGTATGGCAATTAGCATATCAAATTATCCTGTATATTTGCAGGATGGCCTTAAACTTGATAGGGATTGTTTGAAATCTCAGGAAAGTCAAAATGAAGGCCGGAAAGTATTTGATAGAGATTCATTAAAAGTTTCTCAATTATCGAAAAACAGGAAAATCTTAATGGATAGAATTAAGCATACAGTGGTGCAGTCGGCGGCATCACTCAGCAATATGAGAGCTGGAATCTTAAAACAAATCGGTGAAGAAAAAGGGCAGTATGGGTATTCTGAGGTGGTAAATGCCTGTGGCCTGAGTTATGCGAAGCTGTATTCTGAAATCGAACAGCGCCATGAAAAGGAACAGGAGCAGTACTATAATGCAGATGGGACTTTGCTGACAAAGGAAGAAGAAATTGAGTGGCTGGATATGCAGTATGAGCAGGAAATAGAGTGGCAGAAGTCCTGTTTCAGGATTGCGGCACAAGGGCAGGTCATTCAGGGGAATATTCCTGAAACGCCGACAAAAGAAATTGAAGAATTGGAAGATGCATTTTATCAGGCGAGGGACGATTATATGAAGCTGTACAATGAAAGCAAACAGGCAGGGAGACCGCTTGCTTTACAGAATTTTATTTTTGGGAACAGTCGGATGTATGAAATGCTGAATAGATTAGGAAATTTACAGGAGAGGGTGAAATAATGCAGGTCAATTCGTTCAATGGCACATTGCAGAAAAGATACTTTTTAGGAACAGGAAGCATAGGCGGTATCCATCTGCCCGACTTTAATGATAAATATGTTTTCTCCAAAAAGAAAAGCGGCATCAGTGATGAGGAATATCGGAAGCAGATTCGGGAGCAGGCTTATGAGGATTTTGCAAAAGGGCAGTTCCAGAATAAATCCGAAGGGTTTAACAGGCTGATGAAAAGCTACACATCGGAAGTGTCCCCGGACAGAAAAGGGATCATCACTTCCGGCCTGAAAGCTGTTTCCAAAAACAGGCAGAATGTGCTTAAGCCCATAGATTTTGTGGCGACGCTGCTGGAAGGGAAAGTGAAATATCAGAAACTGCCATCAGGAAACAGCGATTACATAGAGTTTTACGATAAGAACGGGGAAATGGTGGCGACTTATTCCAATAATGGGTGGACGATGTATACCACCAATGCGGAGGCTTCCAGACAGACGGAAATGTGCATGATCTATAACGAGGCGTGGGGAAATGCCAAGAGGGGCATACCGCTGGCGGGTGAAGAAGCGGTGGGGGGTGGAAAATCCGCAGAATAGTTTTGACGCAAAAGCATAGAAGGAAATAAAACTCATATCCCCGATAAGCCACAGCCTGACAAGGCAGGGTGGGCTTCTCCGGCGTTCCGGCAGATTGGGGAATCGGGGAACAGCGTTTGTTGGGAATGCAGGAATAAATTGCTCAAACTTGGAGGGATTATGAATAATACTGTTTTAGAATTTGAGTGTATTGGCATGGATGGTGGAAGCAAATTTCCCATCGAATATACCGGACGTGGGCAGGACATATCGCCGGAATTTATAATTAAGAACCTGTCACCAAATGCGAAAACCCTCGCTGTTACATTGGAAGATTTATCACACCCAATTAAGGATTTTACGCATTGGGTTATATGGAACATTCCTGCAACTGACAGAATAAAGAAAAATATTCCTGTTGGCAAGACAGTGCCAATGTTGGGGAATGCCCGCCAGGGGATAGGATATGGCTTTCACTGTTATGCGGGGCCGAAGCCACCGAAAGGGAAAAAGCATACTTACCGCTTTACAGTCTATTCCTTGGATTGTGAAATAAATATAAGCGCCAACTCTATGAAAAGAAATTTTCTGAAAAAGGCTGAAAGGCATATCATCCAAAAAGGTAGTATTGTTGGTGAGTTTGAATAAGATATAAATTCTACGGTTCCATATCCCCGATAAGGCCACAGTCACTTATTACGAGGGAGCGGATGCGGCTCTGAGGGGCGGCTATAGTAAAACAATGGAGGATTTGAAATGGGAGTTAATTCAGTAAATGATGCAGGTTCTGCATATGGAGCGGCTTTTCGTGATAAGCCTATATATTTAATGACAATAAAAGAATCCAGAGCTTTTTTTGAAGGAAAAATGCGAAAAAATATGGTATTGTAGGAGGACACCTGTACTCTCAGCAACAATAATACATACCGCAGGCAGCATACCACTTATGAGGTTTCAGATAAGGACAAAGGCAGCACATTCCTGGATTTGAATTTTCTGATCAAGGACGAGACCAGCAGCCTGAAAGGGAATCTCAGCAATGATAAGGATGTGGATTTTTATAACTTTTCCATTCCATTTATGAACTTCCAACGGAATTACTTTGGCGTTGAAGCTTACATTGATATGCCGAAGGGCTGTGATTACAACCTTACCCTATATGATGAATACGGCAACCAAGTGGGGAAGGCAGAGTGGGACGGCGAGGGGCGGAAGAAGCTGAACATCCCTACTTGGGATATCCAGACCAACAAATATTGCATCAAGGTAGAAAACGGAAACGGGGAGGAAGTTTCCCCGGATGATTATTATAAGATCAGTTTCCATGTTTCCCAAAATAAGGAGCACGAAAAGACTGACACCGTCAGGGAAGCATATGGGAATCTCCACAACGCATACGACCGGAAGGATGAAAACTGGCGGGAATATCTTGAACAGTACAATGCAGTCCTGCGGGGGACAGAGCAGAATTATTTAAAAGAACTGGAACAGCTCCACCAGAAGCAGTTTGACAGCCTGCCGGAAGAAAAGAAGTATAAGGGCAGGCGCACCGTGGATGAACTGCTGCAGGATATGGCGGAGGGGAAGGACTTAAATGATGCGGAATTGGAGTATGTGAAGATTTTTGCCAACTTGAAAGACATGGAAAAGGCGCAGAATAAAGCGGAGCTGAAAAACAGCTTTTCAGATAATTTCGTTAAGGATTTGGAGGGGATGGGCATTTCCCGTGACGACATAGAAGGTATGTGCGTAAGGATTGGGAGCAGCGGGGATGTGTCCGTGGATGGGATAGAGGATAGCACCGTCCGGGAACAGGTACAGAAACTGATAGATGAAAGATATGGTGACCGGATGTACCAGTATTATATAGGGATTGCGGACAGCGTGGGGAACCTGTCCTCTAATACATACCAGTATGCCACGGACGTGCAGGAAGTCCGGCGCTACCTGAAAGGTGTTACGGGGGAGGACATTTCTTTAGAAAATCTTTATCTGACGCCTGACGGGAAGATTGGAGGGCTGCCGGACAATGCGGCTAATCTGATCAATAAGACGAAGGACAATGCCAAGATAGAACGGATGAAGGATGCGCTGATAGATATTATAGGAAATATCAGGATAAGCGGCGACTTGGGGGTTCCCGATTTCACTTCACAGTTCCAGTTTAAGGATGGGGTGTTTTCCGTGGCGGACAGCGGTTTTGCAGTGGATATGGGCGCACTGGATGGCAGGCTGACGCCTCAATATTCAGGCAATATGTATTCCGATATGTATCAATATCAGTTCAAGAAAGTTTTATAAGTGTGTGGTTTCTTATCCCCAATAAGCCACAGTCCAACAAGGCAGGGCGGGCATCCCCGGCGTTCCGGCAGATTGGGGAATCGGGGAGCAGAAGGAAAACAAATAAAGCACAAATGATAAAAGGGAATAGGCAGGGACAGGCTGGTCCCCTTGCTACATATCAGTGCGGGGAGATAGCAACAGATGTATTTTGTCCTCTTATATTGTACTGAAATTGTGGCAGTCTCCCACCTGCTCATTTACAGTTTACTTCCAGTTGTATATAATTTCCGACAGCGGAACGAATTGGAAAACGATGTAGCCAGCTTGTGTGAAAAAATAGCGAATACTCCAGATTCAGAAAGACTTCCATTAGTGACAGAATTTGCAGGGAAATGGTGGGCTGATATTTCGGTGAGCTATGACGGCTATATCTATGAAATGAATCTGCTGAATGTAAATGAAACAGAACGTCTGCATTATTCTGGAACTACGGAAGATGTAAGCATCATTGCAGAAAAATCAGATGGAAAGATAAAAATATCACTGTCCCAGAATCCAAAAGACGGTACAGATTTCTTTTATGTGGAAAGAATATTGCCGAATGAAAACGGATATGTAAAAGCCACGGTATCAAGACAGCAAATTGAGGATGCGGTCAGTACAGTTATTGTTATTTTACCCATTACCGCCTTTTTATGTACGCTTATTTCAATACTGTCCGCCTTGGCATATTCCCATATGCTTACGAAGCCAATCAAACAGATTTCAAGTGCAACAAAGCAAATGCAGGAATTGACGTCGGATGTCCATTGTGAAATCCATACCCATGATGAAATGGAAGCTGTTGTTCGGTAGATTAGATGATGCTGCCCGCGTCACATTAAATGACGCTGTTTCTGTCTGAAAAGACATACACCCGGAAGATTATATAAAACGGAATTAT
>NZ_RAZG01000102.1 GCF_003612565.1 Roseburia sp. 1XD42-69
AATATTAAAAAAAGCGACCGCCATATTCGCGAAAGAACAATAGCCGAGATTGTGACTTTTATCCAAGACAAAGAAAAAGGCTGAAATCGAGGCGAAGAAAGCCGCTATCCATGCCGAGGATATGGAAAACGGCGTGTTTATCCCGGCCAGCAGCCTTCCAAAGAAAGAACCCCAAAAAGCACCAATGCCAGCCAGAGCCGCTATGTAGGCGGCTGGCCATACCACAGAAAGGACAAGGAGGCATACACATAATACATTAAAGGCGCAGGCAGAGGAAATCATACAAAGTGAACAGATTTATGATTGATGGAAGGGAGAAAGAGGAATGTTGACTTTTGAGAAAGTATTAAATGTATTTAGCGATTACCTTCAGCAAGACCCGCTTTATGAAGTTGTTCTTACCAGCCATGGGTATACCTTGATGGCATGGGAGCCGGAAAGGAATGAATGGTATCAGGCGGAACTTATGGAAACTCCGGAAATGTTATTGGACGCCCTGCTGGACGCTTATGCCGGTTTCCTGGAAGATCAGATATCGGAGAATGACAGAGAACTGAATCCGTCAGAAGAAGCGGAAATCAAAACAAGGTGTAAAATATTACAAGAACAATGCCAGTCAAGTTGACAGCTAGGAGATGGAGAACACGGGTTATGTGTTCTCCATTTCCTGCAGCCTTTCTATCTCTGCAATCTTCTTGGCTGTTGCGGTCACAATCTGTAGCCCGTTGTCACTCATACTATCCAGCAATACGTCCAGCTGTAAACGCCGGGTGTCTTTTCCTGCTGGCTTGTCTAAGAGAAACTGGTCTACGGATATATTGTAGCGGAGCATAAGTTCAAAGAAGATTTGCAGGCTTGGGTGCTGGCCCTTGTTTTCAATGTTCGCAAGGTAGTGAGGTGAGATAAACATCTCATCGCAAACTTTCTTTCTGGATTCCCTTCGCCCTGTCCGTGCAGCCTTGATTGCCGCTCCAAACTCCTTAAAATCATATCGTGGTACTGGTCTTTTTGACATATTTGTTCACCCTATTGTATTGTACAGTTTACTTTTTAAAAAGAATACGTCTACACAGTTACACTGATTGGCCTAAATAATTATAAAAGACAGAGAATGAATCTTGTATTTATTCGGCTAGACGCATATAATTATACTGATAGAGTTTAGCGAAAGGGTGAATAAAAATGTTAGAGTATATTTCTGCCCCGGAAGCGGCACAAAAATGGGGCATTTCAGAAAGACGGGTACAAAAGCTATGTGAGGAAAACCGCATACCCGGCGTGGCAAAATTCAGTCGCTTGTGGCTGATACCAAAAGACGCTGAAAAACCAACAGATGCCCGGTTGAAAGCAGAAAGGAAGAAAAAACATGAATAAAGTTTTAATTATTGATGATGATAAAGAGCTTTGCACACTTATGAAAAAATGCGTAGAGCAGGAAAACCTTACTGCGGTTGTTGCAGGCGGCGGTATAGAGGGCTTGCAGATGTTGGAGGAAAACAAAAATGTCTGTTCACTTATTATTCTTGATATTATGATGCCCGATTTAGACGGTTTTCAAGTATTGCAGCAAGTACGGCAGACAAGCAATGTCCCCGTCCTTATGCTCACTGCAAAAAGCGATGAAGAAGATAAAGTGTCCGGCTTACGAATGGGGGCAGACGATTATCTGACAAAGCCATTTAGCATTAACGAGCTTATGGCGCGTGTAAATTCCCTTATCCGGCGTTATACCCTGCTCAACCCAACTTCCAGCACCGAAACAGATTGTATGGTGTTTCAAGGAATGACGATTGATAATCTTAACCGACTTGTTTTTATGAACGACGTACAAGTGGAACTTACAGGAAAAGAATTTGATCTGCTCTCTTTTCTTGCGGCGAACAAAGGGAAAGTATTTACGAAAAAGCAGATTTATACCCATGTATGGGAGGAAGAATATGCTTTTGATGATAGCAATATCATGTCTTTTATCAGCAAATTACGAAAAAAAATTGAACCAGACCCGGAACACCCTTTTTATATTTTAACCGTCCGTGGCGTTGGTTATCGTTTTAACAGGGAGGCATAACATGAATGTTAATCTGTTTTTATTGATTGCGTTTTGTATCGCACTTTTATTTATCTTGTTTCTTGTCACAAAACTTAGGCGTGTACGGGGACAACTATCTATTATCGAAGAAGCCCTTGAAGATATAAAATCCGGGAATTTAAACCGCCGTATGTTGACTAAAAAAAACGATATGACAAGAAAAATCTGCTATGGTATAAACGATATCGCAATGAACAGCCGAACGCAGCTCATCAGGCAAAAACAATCTGAACAGGCATATAAACGGTTAATGACAAATATTTCCCATGATGTGAAAACTCCCCTTGCTTCTCTGGTTGGTTATTTGGAAGCAATAGAATGTAAGATCGTTGCAGGAGAAGAAAAAGACGAATATGTTCATGTCGCATTTGAAAAAGCGAATTATCTAAAGCATTTTGTGGAAAATCTTTTTGAATGGGTAAAACTGGACTCCGGGGAACAGATTTTTCATTTTGAAGTTTTAGACCTAAACGAGTTATCACGGAATATTATCGTTGACTGGATTTCTGTTTTAGAAAACAGCAATTTTGACTATGTGTTTGATATACCAGAAACAGAGTATCTTATGCGTATAGATGCAAACGCTTATAGCCGCATCCTCAATAATCTGTTGCAGAATGCCCTTATCCATAGTAAAGGAAGCAAAATATCTTTCCATATTTTTGAAAATGATCTGCAAGCCAAAATCACTATGACAGATAATGGAAAAGGAATGTCTCCCGCTCATCTTCCGCATATTTTTGAAAGAATGTACCAATGCGATCAGTCACGGTCTGCCGGTGGAAATGGATTAGGCTTATCAATCGTAAAAGAACTTGTAGCTGCTCACAAGGGAACAATCACTGTTGATAGCACTCTAGGTAGGGGGACTACATTTACCTTATTACTTCCGAAATCCCTGTAATAATACGGGGATTTTTCAGTTGTCAAATTTCGCTTAACTGTAAAAGCATGAAAAAAGCAAGGTTTCGGCAAGGTTTTGGCAAGGTTAGCGTGATAGAATAGCAAATATGAAAAGGAGGTTTCGCAATGAGCAAATATGTAATTGAAACAAAAAATCTTACCAAACAATACGGAACACAAAAAAGTGTTGCAGATTTGAATATCCATGTAAGGCAAGGACGCATCTACGGTCTGCTTGGCAGAAACGGAGCCGGAAAGACAACGACCATGAAAATGCTGCTTGGGCTGACACAACCCACTTCCGGGGAAGTGACAATCTGGGGAAAGCCTTTACGGACAAATGAGAAAAAGCTGTTGCCCCGGATTGGCAGTCTGATTGAATCCCCCGGATTTTACCCGAACTTGACTGCCACAGAAAACCTACGCATTTTTGCAACCCTGCGGGGAGTGCCGAACCGTAATGCAATTAAAAATGCGCTTGATTTAGTGGGGCTTCCCTATAAAGACAAAAAACTGTTTTCCCAATACTCCCTTGGCATGAAGCAGCGATTGGCGATTGCCCTTGCCATTATGCACGACCCGGAGCTTTTGATCTTGGACGAACCGATTAACGGTCTTGATCCGATTGGAATTGCGGAAGTGCGCTCTTTTATCCGTGACCTCTGTACGGAAAGGGGGAAAACAATATTGATCTCCAGCCATATTCTTTCCGAGATTGCATTGCTGGCTGATGATATAGGAATTATCGACCACGGCGCATTATTGGAGGAAGAAAGCCTTGCAGAGCTGGAAGCAAAGAGCAGCAGACATATCCGTTTTACCGTTTCCAGTACAACACAGGCGGCAAGGATTTTAGAACGCAATTTCCATGAAACGCAGTTTACCGTACAGGACGACTACAAGATGCGTCTGCATAATTTAGATATTTCAGTTGGGGATATTGTAACAGCTTTTGTCGAAAACGGGCTTACCGTATCAGAAGCCTATGTCTGCGAAGAAAGCCTTGAAGATTATTTCAAGCGTGTAACAGGGGGTGAGGGGATTGCTTGACCTTGTAAAGTGTGAATTTTGGAAAATGAAACGAAAAAAACTGATTTATGCACTGATGTCATTATCACTGTTTTTTCCGTTGATCTTAGCATATATGGCGAAAGCAGGAACAGGCACAGATACAACGGAACACTATCTTCAAACTCGATTTGATTATGTCTATACAATGATGTTAGGATATGGTTTAGTCTTTTTGCTTCCATGTCTAATTGGTATCATTGCGGCTATTTTGTTTTTTATAGAAAGGGATTGTGATACTTCAAAAAACCTTAGAACAATTCCTGTTACCAGCACGCAGCTTATCATAGCAAAAATTTCCATGCTATTTATTTTCAGTATTGCCTTTTGTCTGATAAGTACATTGTCGGTTGCTTTATTTTGTAAGTTGTTTCATGTGGGAATGGTTTATGGTATGACCTATAAAATACTTATGTGTTTAATTTTGGGGGCTTTTATCGTAGCGGCTTCTTTACCGATTGTGTTTTTGATTATTTACTTTAATAAAAGTTTTTTACTGTCTATCCTGTTTGCATTTTTTTACTCCATTTTTAACTGGGGTATATTGGGAACGATTGGAACATCAATAAGTACCGCAAAAATTCGTTTCTTAAACTCTTTCCCGGTCATATGTGTTATGAACTGGTTAAGCGGTTCTATGATGGATCACTTGCAGAAAGATAATCTTTTGCCGGAAGCCTATTTGATTGTGCCAACCACCAGTCACACAATTTTTATTGTGGCAATTACTGTTATACTTTCTTTGTGGCTGATTATTCGCTTTTATAAAAAATGGACGAGGTAAAAGACATGATAGATATTATAAAAACTGAATTTCTGAAACTAAAACGATATTCCGTAATAAAAGCCGGAATTATTATGACAATGCTTTCTCCGTTGCTGTCACTTTTTTATTCAACAGCAAACAGTGGACAAACATGGACGTTTTATATGCGACAACGTGTCGCTGCACTGTCAAAGGGTGCTAACCGTGCGCCGCATGAAATCAAGATAGATTTAGCAGTCTTGCCGGTAACGTTTTGTAAAGGACTTTTTAATCAAATTCACAGAAAGTTTACATTTCAGGGCAAAAAAATAGAGCCAGAAACCTTTATTTAAGATTCCTGGCTCTATGACAGTGCTTTATGCGTTTCGTTCTGCTTTCAGTTGATTAACTTCTTCAAGGGAAAGCCCTGAAATATTCGCAATTTCCTCAAGCAAGTATTTCCCCGCCTCCAACATTCGGAATACTGTCATCTTTTTTTCTTCCTGTATTCCCTCTTTCAGGGATTCATTTCTCATATCCTCCATGATGCGGCACATCTCACTCACTCCCTTCGGATTTTCTTTCAGATACCGTGTCCGGTCTGCCATCAGTTCAAAATTCATATCGTCTGCGCTGGTACAGTTAAAATCATGCATGAGCTTTCCAAGATTGGATTCGCCCCGGTATTCCCCATTCACATACAGGATATGTTCCCCATCTTCAAAAGATTTACCCGTGGCAAGGTTGATCCTCTCAATCGGATAGACCGGCTCGCCTTTTCCGTAAAAATCTTTCTCGATAATGAAGATTGTATAGGTATCCGGCAGTTCTTTAAATTCCTGTCCGGAATGGAGGTTCTCTACATCCATCACGCTGGAATGGTATCTTGCCCTGTGCGGGTCTGCCCCCTTTTCCTGTCTTTGGATTTCAAGATCGTATTTTTTCCCGTCCGGGTCCGTCCCGTATGCGTCCAGGCAGATAGAGCGTGCCCCGGCCAGCCTTTTCATGTCCTTTTGTGTTTCGCAGTCAGTGATAATCAAATCCTGCTTACCCGTGATAATGCGTAACACAAATTCTGCCAGTGGAATGTTATCTTTAAACAGGCAGCGCATAAAATCATCGTCGATAGGGCGTAAGTCACGCAGGCGCTGTAAATCCTCCTGGTGCTGTTGTTCCGTCGCTGTCAATATCCCCACCTGCCTTTCCTTTCGTTTTTGTAGTTCCATACTACCATAAACCTCCTGATTTTACAAGCCGGGAACCAGTGTAGTATTTCTGATTCCCCGGCGTCCCTCTGTTATCGTTTTATCCCATCTGCTGTATCTCATTTTTCAGCATACGCTTAATCTTGTCGCTCATGGTCTCCGTGCTGGTCTCACTGAAATGAATCCGCACGATATAGGTGGTGCGGCCTATCTTCTTCACCAGTGCTGGCGCGTTCTCTGCCCTGGCTGTGGTGTCTGCTACATTCTGGATATTCTTCTCGCTGCTCATGGTATTGATGCTCCTTTCCCGGACAGTCCGCTGATATGTATGGGGATTGCCCTTGCTGCTGTTTTCAGGTTTCATTTCGGGGAGACAATCCCCCTCGCCGCCTCTTTGGTAGCCGCCGCCTTTTCCTCCCGGAAGTTCCTGCCGGAGAAAAGGACAGGGGCGCACCGCTCCATGATACGGTCATAGATTCTGGCGTGGGCCAGATCGGGCGGGTTTTTGATTAGAGAGAGGGATCAGTCTTTCAAGTACGAGCAGAGCCGCTCAAGGAGGGAACGACCATCCTCTCAATCTAATAAAACTATTATCTCCTATCAGACAGGAGATCACATCTTTTATGCTCCCCTTGACATGCCATAGGCTCGTTACCGCCATATCAGACCGCCCCCTGTTCTGTCAATTCTTCTATGCTAAACCGTTGTGGGAGAGTGGATTTCTGTTGCAATTCTAAGATAAAATCCTCAATCTCCTTGCAGATTTCAGCGGCGGTTGGATAGTAAGGAACACACTTCTTGAAAGCGTCATGCACCTCATAGAGCTTGTTTAACAGCTCCCAAAACTCGATTTTAGGCTGTGGCTGCGGGGCGTTTCCTTTGCATAACTGGCGCATAAATTCTGCTGCGGACAGACCGCAAGCGGCGGCGCACTGCTTTAATTTTTCATGTTCTTCCTCGTTCAATCGGACAGTAATCGGGACATTCCGCACGTCCTTTTCTGATTTTTCTTTGCTCATTTTTCTTATCCTCCAGTCTTGAATTTCATTTTTAACAGGGTATTCAGAGATGTTCCCTGAGTTAGTCCATGCCCACAAGCGGCGTGGATTTGGATTGTGGCTGACACAATCCGATGCTCGCTATCTCTGTGGACAACGCCGCAGAGCATTTTTCCTGTGCAGCCGCCATTCTTCCATACCTGTCTTACCCTCCGAAAAGAAAATCCTATGTCCCTGCACCTCCGTTCTGGATTTGATTTCTCTTGACTTTTGGATAAATGAAAAAGCCGCTACACCGCACCACGAACGACAGGAGTTTTTTCTCCTGCTCGGATTCGCAATGCTATGTAACGGCTTTGGGATTCAAAACCATGTTGCCATACGCCAGCCGAAAAGGGCAGCATAAATTCGGCGGCGGTCAGCCTTGTCCGTTGGCTGACATTCCATTCTTCCATCTATGTGCTATTTAATTTTCAATCTTCAAGATTACTTCCTGTGTTTCTCCAATTTCTCCTTTGCATACTCATAGGCTTCTTGGATATATAGTTTCAATTCCTCGAATGTCTTTTCAGAGGGGTTCAATGCACATATCCACGCCATCCATGCGTAGACGGGATGGGGAAGTATCTCATTCAATACGGTAAAGTCGTAATCCATATCTACAACGCCGCCTGCTGGCGGGCGTTTTGGGACTGCCCCAAACAATTCCGCAAAAGTGCTTTTCCGTATTCCCAGATTCATACGGTAGACATTCTCTCTGTTTAAACCAGAACCTTTGTCATTATTGTTATTCGTAACTTTACCTACTCCCAATTACCCGAAAATTCTTCAAATTAAAAGAAGGTACAGCATAATT
>NZ_RAZG01000103.1 GCF_003612565.1 Roseburia sp. 1XD42-69
GCAATGACCGCAGAGATACAGAAAATCGGTGTCAACGTCAACCAGATAGCACGCCGCGTAAACGCGACGGGGAACGCATATGACTTCTGCGCCCTGTCTTTTTATGGGTGCTGTTTTCGTGAATGTTACGCAGTAGAACGCCATTTTCGGGGGTAAAGGTATAAAGTATCGCCTATCCGATTTTACGCCCGGAAAGCCCTGTAAATCAAGCCCTTTTAAACAATCCTGAATCGGGTGGTAGCAGTTTTCATTTGCCGCAATCGCCAAAGCGTTCTGTATCTTTTTCTCACTGGTGATTCCGTAGTTCTCCTCGAAATAAAGGAGCAGGTATTTTATGTCCGTGTCCGTAAGTACGCTGGTGTCCCTGCGCCACCCGACTTCCCGGACAATATCAATCCGTTCCGTCAGGAGATTGAAACGGACTGCCCCTTTTAAGAGCGGATCGCACTGGAACACGGTCTTACAGTTTGCGATTGTATTCGCCGTCTGTCCCTTCTGCGTGGTGTCAAGGCTTTCTCTAACCTCACCGACTGTCATTGTCGGGGCGAGCATATCCGCTGCGTTCATCACGGTCTGTCTTGCGGCAGGCGGCAAGTCCTGAAATCCGTTCCCCAATCCGCATCACTTCCTTTCCATATCCCCTTATCAGTTCTGCCTTTTCTTCCGCTGTGCCAGTCAGAAGGATATCCATCAGATACTCGATGTATGTCTGCTTCTGTAAAGCTTCCACAAACAGGGGATGCCATTCCTCCTCCGGCTCTTTCGGCGCATATTCTGTTTTCCACTTTTCCAACAGATGATTGTAGTCTGATAAAATTCGGAAACACTGTAACCTTGCCTGTTTAAACCGCAGTTCCTCCGATAATTTCTTTTTTGCAGGACGTGGAGAAGCCCGCCCTTTTCTGTCATAGTCAATCCCAAAATCAGCCGCCAGCTTCACAGCTGCCCCAAGACTGTCCAGCCCGTACAGCTTAGCAGCAAAATCAATTACATCGCCATCCTCCTGACAGCCGAAACAGTGGAAACGTTTATCCACTTTCATGCTGGGATGCTTATCATCATGAAAAGGGCAGCAAGCCATGCCGTTTCTGTTTACCCTGATACCATACATCTCCGCAGCCTGTCTTGCTGTCACGTTTTCTTTTACCGATTCAAATACATTCATACCATTTCCTTTCTGAAAATCGGGCAGGGGAGTGACCTTCTCCGCTGCCCGCCGCACCGGGCGCATGCTGCATCAGCAGCTAATTTCCTCATGCGCCCGTGTGCATAAAAAAAGCAGATGCCATCTCCGTAAAGAAAAGCAAATGCTTTAAATTTCCATATCCTTTTTTGCTTTCGAGCTTATGCGTTCCATGCGCTCCCGGTTCAGACGGTCTGCTTCTGTTTTTCCCCTTGCAAGCCTGTCCTTAATGGATTCCCTCGCTTTCTCCCTGACCTGTTCAAGATTTTTCTGTCTGTGTTCCGGCTTCTGCAAAGAATCCGTAACTTTTTGCACGGTGGCTTTTGCAGATTTTATAAGTTTTTCTTTCAATGCCCCCAAACGCTTTACCGCATAATCCCGCAACTTTTTGTCAGCAGTGCGCTTCGGCGCTGACAGCCATCTGGAATAATCATCGAGAATTTTTATATCCTCTTTCTGGGTTTCCTGCCGGACGGTATTGGCAACAGCCTCACAGGCTTTTTCATACGCCTGTTCCGCCACTTCGTCAACCAGCGTTTCCACCTCTGCAAGTTTCATTGTGACATCTTCAAGTGCAGAATGTTTTTCCATAATTGCGGCATTTTTCTCCGCAATAATTTTATCCTGCTTTTCAATTACTTTTACCCTTTGAGATAGAGTATTTTCTGCCTTCTGGATTTTCTTCGCCTGTTCCTCTATTGTCTGTTCGTTTTCGGAAAGAATATCTTTCTGCACAGAGATTGTATCTTTCTGTTTTTCAATGATAAAATCCTGTTTTTCCAGATAGCCCCTGCCGCCATAAGTCGGTTCCGTCTGTAAGTGGAGATTTTGCTTTTCACAGATACGGAAAAGCATCTTCCGGCATTCCGCATCAAAGGTCTGTTTGCGGTTGTTGTTCCTGCCTTTTTTCTTGTCGGGATTGGGGAGTGGTACGCCTAATTCTTCAAGCGCTTTTTCCTGCTGGGGACACAGTTCTCCGTAATTATTTTTGCAGTCAAAAACGTGCCTTTCATGGATATGCGGAGTGCCCTCGTCAAGATGTAATGCCCAGTCTAAGATGTGTACATGAGTGCCGAATTTTTCTTCGATTTCTGCAAAAAATTCTGTCGCTATCTTAGCTAACATTTCTCCCGATACAGACTCATCAATCGTGCCGATTTGATAAATGCTTTCTTCGGGACACGTTTTATTATTTGTGAGTAAATCTGTCACTGTCCGATTGCGCTCGGTGTGTCTTGTTTTCTCGTTCCGCTCATTCTGCGCCTGTATGTGGTCTGCGTAATGTTCAAAGTAGTAAAGCTGTTCAATCTTTTCAAAAGAGTAATCATTTTCTTTGTCATGCTCCCTTATCTTTGCAGAAGAAAATCCGGTGTAGCAGTCCCAATAAATATTTTGATTTGCCTTGTCCGCATCTATATGCTCGCTGTTTTCAATGTCAAATCTGCGGTCATTATGCTTGGGATTGTAAACGCCATTTTTTCCAGCTCTGCCGTTATGCCTTGTCAGTTTCATTCAATCGTCTTTTCCCCCTTCGTCCAATTTTCTATTCGACGGAAACTGCCGGGCAGTTCCGCTCATTTTCTCCCAAAGCGGAGCTTGGGAGAAAGGCAGCTTTGCTGCCAGTCCTGCCGATTCCAGCGTCAGGCAATACCCAGTATGAGCCGACGCAAGCATCAACTCTACTGGGCAATGGCTGCCGCCCTTGACCTGCACAGGGAAGCTTCGCTCCCTGTACCCTTCTCAAAGAATGCTAAGTACCAGTTGCACTTGTCCAGCACCGACCGAAGCGGAGCATAGACCTTGCCGCACTCTGTACTTTCGCCACAGGCTAATTCCCTTTACCATTCCTGAAAATGGCTCGGTCAAAATTCCTGCGTTTTTGCAAATTCCCTGTCGGAAACTTTTGCAAAAGAAAAGCCAGTTTACGATACACTTTCACTGAAAGTTTTTCGATAACTGGCTGTTTCGTTTGTCCTGTATCATATTTAGTTTTACAATAAAAAAGCAGTGGCGTTTTTATGATGTCACTGCCCAAAATATTTGTGTAAAGTGTTTTATGTCATCCCGATAAATGGGAATTCGCCTTATTCTTTATTTCCGAAAAAATCTAAAATACTATTTAGTCCCAAAAGTGCGTTTTCATCATCAATTGCAGGTTTTTCATTAGTATTATGGCTATATACCACCTCATGAATGTTATAGCAGTTCATATGATGCAAAAGCGTACAAGCTGTACTATAAGCAGTGTCTATATGACCATCGCCTCCACCAACTAATACAATTGCACCCTTTTTAGATTTTATAATAGGTTCTTCTTTTCTAAAAAATCTGGCACAAAAATATGTTTGAAGTCTACTTCCAACATCTAATAATTTTCCAGTCAATTCCGAAAAATAAAGCGGCGAAGCAATCATAATGTTGTCACATTCTTGTATGTATTTATATATCCCTTGCATTTCATCATTTATAACACACCCACTATTTTCCCAACAATACCTACAATCAAAACAGGGCGAAATATTGCACCTATAAGCATCTACAATTCTATATTCTCCTACAATTTTTTCAGTAATTTTCTCAATAAGACTGGCAGTATCACCATTTTTTCTTGGAGAGCCATTTAATATCAAAGTTTTCATTATAATCTCCTCTGCTAAATCCCAGTTTATTTTCGGATTTATTATACATCTATTCACCATTTTTGGGAATACCTGATTATACTTTCGGTATGAAAATGTATATGCGGTTCAGCTCCGCAAATCCCCTCTGCCTTACCCGCATAATCAGCCCCACATTTTCCAGTTCGTTCAGTGAACGCTTAACTGTCATCTCACACCGGGAGAGTTCAGCGGCAAGCTGCCTGACAGGAAAATATACAAACAGGATTCCGTTCTCATCCTCCAGCTTTTTTGTAATCATGGCATCCAGCATCTTACAATACATCACCTTTGCCGTGCTGCTGATTGGAAGTCCTGCCAATGCTTTTGGGAATGGCATACAGGGCGGCAGCGGCGTGGCTGCTGTCATAAATTCATATTCCATTTGTCTGTTTTCTCCTTTCATTTTGTGTATTATTTTGGGGCTGTTTTGGACAGAAACATTCAGGACAGAGCCTGTCTTTTCATGCCGCTTTAAGCCCCTGTCAATGCAGGCAGGGCAGAGTAAGCCCTCTGCCTGCATACTGTGTTATTCATATTTTAGTACAGTCCAGCCGGTTCTTCCTGATGCCGTTCCTGCCCCCCGGTTTCTCCGGCAGCGTTTTGTTCCCTCTGGTGCGCTCGCTGCAGCGGGGATTTTCATTCCTTCCACAGTTCATGGCGCCACTTCGTCTGGGGAGCATATCCCATCAGCCCGGTCATGCGATTGGAGTAATCCATCGATGAACTGATACTATCATAGAACATTTTTGTTCCCATTCCCGTATATCCATAAATCAGGAATGGAATATAAAAATCAAAAAATTCCATGTTTGCGGAATGGTGTGGTATAATCAGTATGGCGGCAGGTAACAAGCCGCCGGAAAGGGGATAAAACCATGAAGCAGGGCATAACCATACAGGAGCGGCTCAAAGACTTACGAATAGAGCGGCATTTAAAACTGGAAGAACTTGCGGAGCTGACACAAATTTCAAAGTCCGCCCTCGGCAGCTATGAAAATGATGTAAAAAAAGAAATCAGCCACAAATCCATCCTGAAGCTTGCAGATTTTTATGGTGTTTCCACGGATTACCTTTTATGTGCCACTGAAAACAGGAACCGCCCAGATGCCGGACTTACAGAACTGCATATCAATGATGACATGGTGGAACTGTTAAAAAGCGGGCGCATCAACAACCGTCTGCTCTGTGAAATTACCACGCATGAAAATTTCACTGCCCTTATGACAGATGCAGAAATATATGTGGACGGTATCGCCACCATGCGTTTTCAGGATATCAATGCCTCGCTTGAGGCTGTGAGGGCAGAAATCCTAAAGAAGTACCAGCCGGAGGAGGAAGATACAACACTGAAAGCATTGCAGGCTTCACAGATACAGGAAGAAGATTATTTCTGCCATGTCACACATAAGGAGTGGGACGCAATTCTCCACGATATCCGGCTGGCGCATGAAGCTGATGCGGAGAGTGCGCCGGATGATTCCAGCACGCTGAAAATAATTGCAGATGCAGAAAAAGCCATGCGCTTTCCGGGAAACGCATTAGATAAATTCTGTTATGTCATGTGTTCACAACTTCAAATCAGCTATGAAAAGCTGACCGAAAAAGAACGCACGGACTTGAAAAACATTATGAAAAAATCCGGTATCTACAGGGATTCGCCTTTAGGAAGCCGGAAACGCTGACAGGGAAATGCCGCTGTCTGGATTTTGTCCATGCAGCGGCATTTTGGTGGTGCTTATGAAGTTTTCAGATGGCAGATTGAATTAATAGTGCTGTCAAAGCAGCTCTAAAGCTCTTTTATACAATGGGTCTAAATTACAGCCACAGCTTCCACATTCTTTGTCTGCCTGATTGATTGCTGATACTAAGGTATCTTTATCAGCTTTTCCGACTAACCATTGTTGGGCAGGAACAGATATTAAATCCCAGCCAGATGCAGCGAATTCCTCCATAATCGTTTTTAATTCTTCCATGATGATGCTTTTAGATTAATCAATGCCTGATTTCCAGTTCCGCAAACAGGAATTTGTTCTTATTCTTTCAAAACAATTGACATTCCATTTTGGCAAATTATTTCAATCTTTCCATCTATAATTTTATATGCTTCTCCAAAAAGTCTAGTAACACCATCTTCAATAGTTATATAGCTTCCATCATTCAAAGCAATTATCTCATGTCCCATACTATCTTCAAATGTGATATCTTCAATCAAACGAAACCCGTCAAGCCATTCCTCTCTCAGGCTTTGAAAATGAGGAAGTATATTTATATTAGTGATACCAAGTCCCTGAATCCATCTCGTATAATTAGGGTCGATTGCTTCTCCTTCCATTTCAGGTCCAGCATACACAATGTCAGCACAATTCATAGAACCTGCACTCCAAGAAATTAGAAGTCCATTAAAATCTTCCAGTCTGTTTTTCAAACCAATTCTATGAAAGAAGTTATTTTGTGTTGGCACATGTCCTCCTGCTAACAGCACAACATCCATTTCTTTAATTTTGTCTGCTAATTTTTCATTTCTATTATCGCATATCTCCATACAAGAAATACTTAGTCCACTCATAGGGAATGATTGTGTAAAACATTCACAAATCATATCATTTCTTTCATAGTCATCAGGCGAAGCTGCGATAATCATCACTTTAGAATTGTGAATCCACTCATTTTGAATTTTTTCTAAAAAATTGTTATCCCCCAATAATGGTGCTGGTATTTTTTTACCATTTTCCTTTATCGAGCCACCTATAGAGCTTGTCATTATTATTCTCATTTTTCTACCTCCATAATTCCCGATTTTTCTTCACATCACTTATCTATAAACCACTTATCTCATAAATACAGGATTGCCCATCACGCAAAACAGAACGTTTTACTTTTGCATTTATATTTTTTTGACAAACTCTTGAAAATATTTGCTCCGCAAATTTTTCAGAACAATTACAAAGTTTACCCAAAGCTTTCCCTTGTATATTATTTGCAATAGGACATACACAAAAATCTTTGTTTTCATCAACTAATAGTTGCTGTCCATCTTCACTATATGTAATCTCCCAGCCCCATTCTTTTTCCAAAAATGAAATAAATGAGGGCAAATTCCCCACATATTTCTCCAATATATTATCCATTCCATTTACTTGATAATGTAACTTTGCACAATTTTCAAATAAACAGCTATCACAATTTTCATCTAGCGAATTCAATAAATGATTAAGCCATTCAACACAAAAATCCATTATTTATGCCTCCTGTTATGTTTTGTTTATTTTACGGATAAATTCTGATTTACCATCTCTGTTCTTCTCTGTTAAAGAAGTATCCCAAATTGATTCTTACTTCCCTCCTTTTAATATCATTGTTTGTATAACAGCATGTGTCAAACCCAATCAGTTCA
Organism: Roseburia sp. 1XD42-69; assembly: GCF_003612565.1. GTDB lineage: Bacteria > Bacillota > Clostridia > Lachnospirales > Lachnospiraceae > Roseburia_B. Next base: position 7,238 of record NZ_RAZG01000103.1, read on the forward strand.
AATCCTTCATGAAGATAAAAGCCTATTGCATTCACATTACATGATTGAGTTTCCAAAATTATGGCACGCCTTTTTTGCTTCATGGCAATCTTTTTTGCTTTATCCATCAGACTTTTCCCAATACCCTTATTGCGGAGTTCATCTGATACCCATAATTCTGTTACCATAAGCCTGTTCGACCATTCTTCAGGGCATACCTCTATACAAGCCAGCAAATCCCCACTATCGCTTACTATGCCATACGCTTCCGCTTTCTCCCAATGCTCCTGATACAAGGAATCTGGAAAATCATATTCCTCTGGAGTATGAACAATTTCCTTTTCCGCTCTCTTTCTAATCAATGAAATCTTGCATCCGCTACAATCCATTGGTTCAATTATCAAATCATAGAAACTATCGCTTTTAGTCACTAATGGTATGGCCACACCTTTCCAGTTTTCCTTGGGTAATTCTATTATTTCATAATTTCTATCCATCAGTTTGCCTCCAAATTCTTTAGGTTACAATCGATGATGGGGTAAACGAAAAAGCAGTTTTGACATTGCAGGGAACTGCCCCTTCGTTTACACCATTTTCGATTTGGCCTAA
>NZ_RAZG01000104.1 GCF_003612565.1 Roseburia sp. 1XD42-69
ACATATCCCATCTGAACAGGGTGAGCAGGCACATTGAACACTCCGAGCTGACCGATGAAACGCTGAATGACAGAGCTTTTTATAAGGCAGAACGGGTTGAGGATATTGTTTCAGAGAGCATCGAATACGAGCAGCTACATAGGGCGGTTTCCGAACTTCCCGAAAAGGGCGGTAAAATTCAGCGTGGATATTGCGGTTGAAAAGCTGAAAAAGAATTTTAAGATTTTTTAAAATTTACACTACACGCAGCCTTTGGTGAGTGAGCAAACAGGTGAAGGGGCTTAAGCCCTTTCACCTGTTTCGCTTTATGGCAGGAACGGGACGGCTCTTTGACAACCGAATATCCATTCACCAAATACATTCTCTTTGTGGCTGTAATAAGCATAAGCGTGTGCAGCGGTACGCCATGACCCGCCGAAAGGCGGTGAGCGGAAAATACCGACTGAAAATATCGGGCAGCTCCCGATTTCGCCAAGACCCACAAAGAGGACAATGATACTCCCGTCCAGCCACAGTCCGAGCGGTAACCAGCCCGCCGCAGGCAATGGGGGCGGCTCTGTCAGACCGACAGTTGGGGTGTAATTCCCGTGGCGTCAGTTCGCTGCTGACCGTTTGGTGACTTCCCTTGCGTAATCACGCATCAGCATTTTCGGGGTGTCGAGGACAAATAGAAAATGCTCTCTATCATAAAGCCAGATGCAGGGCGGTCAATGGAACAGAGTTTGTTTTATATTCTCCCGACCTTAGATGCTTCCTTGCGTCTGGCTGTTACATAGGCAGGGTATTCCTGCCTAAATCAAAATAGGAGGTCAGACACTATGGATAGAACTATTAAGCGTGGCGACGTTTTCTACGCAGAGCTTAATCCCATTGTCGGTTCAGAACAGGGCGGAACAAGACCCGTACTTATCATTTCCAATAATATAGGAAACAGGCACAGCCCGACAGTCATTATTGCGGCAATCACAGGCAGGACGCAGACAAAGGCAAAATTGCCGACACATACCGAGGTAAAAGATGTTGAGGGGCTTGACAGGGATTCTATTATCCTACTTGAACAGATACGGACGATTGATAAGCAAAGGCTTAAAAACCATATGGGTACAATGCCCAATAATATAATGGCAAGAGTTGACAAGGCTCTTGCCATTAGCCTTGCCATGACAAAGAAATAAAGGGGGTGTATCGGAATATGCTCATTGATGATGAGTGGAACGGATTAGCTGACCTGCTGGCAAATCTGATAGCAAAATACGCTTCCGAACTGGGTATAGACGGTATGCCCGATGCCAGTCATAACAAAGAATATAACAGCGACTCTAATATTCACCAAAATCGCACATTTGTTGTTTCAGAGAACCGCTGATACAATTTTAAGTGCAGAAAATAAATATCACGGTTTTGGTAAAAAAGGAGTTGCTGTTACTATGAACAAAGAAAGAATAAAGGTTTACACTTATAAGAGGGTTTCCACCGCCATGCAGATTGACGGTTATTCACTGGACGCACAGAGGTCAAGGATGAAAGCGTATGCAGATTTCAATGACTATGAAATTGTAGGCGAGTATGAGGATGCGGGGAAATCGGGCAAATCCATTGAAGGGCGGATGCAATTCAGACAGATGATGGAGGATGTAAAGTCAGGAAAAGATAACATTTCTTATGTCTTGGTATTCAAGTTATCCCGTTTTGGGAGAAATGCGGCAGACGTCCTTTCCACTTTACAGGTCATGCAGGACTTCGGTGTGAACCTAATCTGCGTGGAGGATGGGATTGACTCGTCCAAAGATGCGGGCAAGCTGATGATTTCCGTTTTGTCGGCGGTAGCTGAAATTGAGCGTGAGAATATCCGTGTCCAGACAATGGAGGGTAGAATCCAGAAAGCCAGAGAGGGGAAATGGAACGGCGGATTTGCGCCATATGGATACCAGCTCGTAAATGGCAAGTTGGAAATTAACGAAGAAGAAGCGGTTGCAATCCGAACCATCTATGACCAGTATGTGAATACGGATATTGGCTCAAATGGGATTTCAAAATATCTGGAAAACCACGGCATCCGCACGATACAGCGTCAGAATGGGAAGAACCCTCTTTTTGATGCCCACTTAGTCCGACTGATATTGAAAAATCCAGTCTATTGCGGTAAAATTGCTTATGGACGCAGAAAAACAGAAAAAGTCCACGGGACACGGAATGAATACCATCTTGTGGAGCAGGAAAATTTTCTTTTGGTAGACGGACTGCATGAAGCCATTATTCCAGAAGATGTCTGGAATGCGGCGCAGGCAAAACTGATTGCACAGGCGAAGAAGTATGAACACGTCAATAAGGGGAAAAACGAGCGGACGCACCTGCTTTCTGGGATTGTGAAGTGTCCCATATGCGGAGCGGGGATGTATGGGAACAAGAGCATTAAATACAAAAAGGACGGAACGAAATACAAGGATTTCTTCTATTATGGGTGTAAACACCGTGGTATGCAGCGGGGGCATAAATGCGATTACAGAAAGCAGATACGGGAAGAACTTCTGGACGATGCCGTAGCCGAAGTGATAGTAAAGCTAGTCAGTAATCCCCATTTTGCGGCAATGATGCAGGAAAAAATCAACATGAAAGTTGATACGACCGCCATAGACCAAGAGATAACCAATTATGAAAAACAGCTCCGTCAAGATTATGCCATCAAATCAAAGCTGATTGAGGAAATTGATAACCTCAATCCCGATGACAGACATTATATCAGAAGAAAGGCAGACCTTGATGACAGGCTTTATCGGATGTATGATAAGATAGAAGAACTGGAATCGCAGTTGATGGACGCCAGAGCCAAAAAGACATCCATCGAAGCCGAGAAAATCACAGGGGATAATATTTACAAGGTATTGATTTATTTTGACAAATTGTATTTCGCTATGAACGATGTAGAACGGCGACAGCTTATCGAAGCATTGATTGCTGAAATACAGATTTATGAGGAACGCAAACCCAATGGTCAGTGGCTTAAATCAATTCGGTTTAAGCTGCCGATTATTGAAAATGATTTAAGTATAGGTTTGGACAATGGTGAACATGTTGAGACGGTTGTAATGCTTTCCCACAAAAAACCCGACAGCGTAATCAACGTAAAAGTGGAGTTTGGCGAGGGTGAGGGCAAAGTGCCGCTTGATAATATTGCCAAGAGAGCCGCTGCATACAAGCCGAAAGAGCGGGTTACATATAAGATGATTAAGGAATACATAGAAGCGAAGTATGGCTTCAAAGTACATACCGCATATATTGCAGAGGTTAAAAGGGATTTAGGATTGCCGATGTATGATGCTCCGAATGCGGTAGAGGAATTGAAACAACCGAGGAAACATCCGACAGTGGAGAAAGTAGAAGCGATAAAGGATGCTTTGAAGCATTTTGAGATTTTTTAAGTTGAAAACGAATTGTTACATCCGCTAATTTATGTATAGCAGTTGTAATTGTTAGACGGCAAGATATGGAGGATTTGAGTATGGAAAAATTTCTTTCTTCATATAAGGAAAATAAAAAATTATTTTTAGGGGATACAGATTCATATACCGTGATACAGAATGGGTATACGGAAGAAGATTTGATTTATAAAATAAAAATGGCGGTATTATTATATGATGTTGTTTTTATACCCGCAGCATATATGTGGCAATCTGAGCAAATGAAAGAAGTTATGTATAAAATTCAATCATTGATATTGACGGAAAATGTTTTACCAATAATAAGGAAAAGTAAAGAAACACGTGATATTAAAGATTATTTTGAAAAACGTCAAAATGAAACAAAAGAATTTAAGAATATGGAAGTATATAAAATTCCGAGTTTGGCAACGGAAATAGCAGATTCTGATGACAAAAAAGACATGAATTTTTTAAATAACTTAAATTGTTGCCTACACTTAGAGGAAAAATCAGTTAAAGAAGAGTTTATAAATTTGTGGAAAAATGACCTTTCTAATAGTGCTGACATTAATGCAATATCTATGATACTATATAGAAGTAATACTGATTTTTTGCATTACAATTCTATTTTGTATGAGTTAAAAAATGGTGTTGATTATACTAATTTTTCTAGAAGTACATTAATTGATTATATTTTAAAATTGGATATTTCAAAGGATGTAAAGTTGAGGATTCAGGAAAGAATATCATGGCTATATTTAAGAGCAAATGCTAAAGCTAGCCAAAGTGATTTTTTTATTTCGAAGTCAGTTGATAATACGTTGGTATATAGAGCGAATGTAGATATTTATATAGAGTTACTGAAAAATTTTGGTATAAGCAAAATGATGATTCAGGCTTTGACAGTAGAAGAATTGATACGAATTAAATATTCACCTGAATACTTGAATTTTATTAGTAGCTATAATGAGCTTGTGGAAAATATATATTATGAACAGAATAATTTAGTTGAAAAGACAAACAAACGTATAAATACAATGTTGCTTCATGAAAATGTTAAACGCAAAATTTATAGTAAGTTACCAGCTATTTATGGGGTGTCGGGTACGATTTTTGTCGGTCTAATAGTTAATTATTTTTCTAGTAGTGTTATTAATGATATTGCGTTTGGTGTTTCGGGCGGAGTAGCCTTATCTTCGTATATTTTAAAAAAATTGGAACTTGTCAATAAGTCAGTTTCCAATACATCCTTTTTGGATTTTAAAGAATATATACTAAAAGAAGAATATAAGAAAAAAATGCAAACATGTATTAATGGAGTGATATTATGAAAACTAGATATAACGAATATAATGATATTGATATTTTGAAGAAAAGAATTCAAGACAACGAAGTGGTTTTTTTAAAAGGTAATAGATTTGACACTCTTGCAGGAAAAGGGTTGCAGCTAAAAATAAATAGTTCAGTAGGTTTAAGCGATGAAAGTCAATTTCAAAATGAGGTAGATAAAATATCTAAAATAGCAAGTTTTGATGTTTTGCCAGATATTATGATGGATTTAAGTATTATTTCTGTAAAAAATCCGATATATCAAATAGTTCAAGAAAAAATAGGATGTCCTGTGGGGACGGTGCCTGTATATGTATGTTTTGACAGTAAGAAAGGAATAGATAAGAATAAGTTTTTAGAAGAAATAGAGAAACAGGCACAAAATGGCGTATCATTTATGACATTACATTTTACAGCTATAGATGAAATATATAGAAAAACAATGAAAAGAAATATTTCTGTTATTAGTAGAGGCGGAAGTTTAGTGCTTCGAGATTTATATTTAAATAAACGAAAACAAAATTTCTTGTTGGAATATTTCGATGATATTTGTAAAATATTAAAAAATAATTCTGTAGTAGTGAGTGTTGGCACAACTTTTAGACCATCAACTTTATACGATGCATTGGATAAGATTCAATTAAGTGAAATTAAAATGCAAAAAGACATAATAAAATTATTGCGTAAAAGAGGAATACCTGTAATGATGGAAGGTGTCGGGCATATATCTTTGAATGATTTGAAGAAATATGTTAAGTTAATTAGGGAAGATTTCTATATACCTTTTATGCCATTGGGACCAATCCCTACGGATAGAGCGATTGGGTGGGATCATGTATCTGCCGCAATAGGAGCTTCCTATATGGCTTTATTAGATGGAGCAGACATCATTAATGCAGTTACAAGAGAAGAGCATACTGGAGGTGTGCCAAATACAAATTCGATTTATGAAGCTATAAAATCTGCGCAGGTAGTTGTTAATTCTATAAATGATGTTAGATTTTTTGAACAATATAATAAAGTGCAGGATGGTAGAAAAACTAATTGTATGGGAATTATAAAAGAGGATATTGGATGCGAAAGGTGTAAAGAAGAATGTCCATTCCTTTTAAATAAGCCATTAGAATAAAAGTTGCAGGATGAGGATAGATGGAATATCGACAAGAAAAATTAAATATTTTATGAGAATATATCAATTAAAGGAAAAATATTGAGTTGATTACAAATTATATAATGGTTAAGATTTGATGAAATATGGGAAGGGATATTGTAGAAAAAGTGTATAAGTAAATAGTAATGGACTGCTAAAACTTGTGGGAAAAGGGATACACGAGCGGTATTAGTACTGCAAAAATATTACCCATATTTCCTTAATTTTGTGGGGATATGTTCTAATTTTGTACTCATGTGGAGACGGTTGTAATGCTTTCCCACAAAAAACCTGACAGCGTAATCAACGTAAAAGTCGAGTTTGGCGAGGGTGAGGGCAAAGTGCCGCTTGATAATATTGCCAAGAGAGCCGCAGCATACAAGCCGAAAGAGCGGGTTACATACAAGATGATTAAGGAGTACATAGAAGCGAAGTATGGCTTCAAAGTACATACCGCATATATCGCAGAGGTAAAAAGGGAGTTAGGATTGCCGATGTATGATGCCCCGAATGCGGTAGAGGAATTGAAACAGCCGAGGAAACATCCGACGGCGGAGAAAGTGGAAGCGATTAAAGATGCTTTGAAACATTTTGAGGTTATCTGATAATCATAAGCGTATCATTAGGGATAGTGGTACGCTTATTTTTTCGCTCATTTGCATCTTTGAATATACTGGTATCTGTCTATATAATAAAAGCAAAAAGGACGGTGACGTTTATGAGAGAAAAGAAAAATCACTTATATGTTGATAGTGAGGAGCGGAGCATTTTGTTACATAGCCTTGTAGAGCTGAAAAATCAACTCATACAGCAAGGCAGATATACAGACTGCGTTGACGAAATTATTTTTAAGGTTATCCATGCACCTATAAAAAAATTAAGGGTAGAACTGGCAGGGGGAAGTGATGTGCGATAAAGAATTTAAAGAACTGGTGAAGATAGCAGTCGAGAAACTAAAAGACGAATCTGTATTAAAACTGTTACAAGCGGATGCAAGTTATCAAAAGGACAGTAATAATGAGGGAAGTGCAGAGGATGCTTTTAATCAGCTTGATTTAACGGAGAAACAGAGGGCTGTTTGCCAACGCCTTTTAGATTGCAGAGATAAGCAGGATTTTGAATATGGCACACATGCGTATATTGCAGGGTTGATAGATGCGTTTCATATTATGGCAGTGTTATTTCCAGAAAAATGGGATACAGAGAGAATAAGGAAAGCCTTATCATATAAGAGTAGATAAAAACAGAATAGACTTTTACATAGCCGATTGGTGTAGTTTAGCAAATAAAACAGCCAGTCGGCTTTTTTTATTGCCATGAATCCTTTACATAGCCACTCTGACAAAGTGGCTAAATCTAAACGAAAGGAGGACGCACCTATGTCAAATTGCAAAGTAATCGCTTTAACCAATCAGAAAGGCGGCGTTGGAAAGACCACTACGGCGGTCAATCTGGGCGTGGCTCTGGCACAGCAGGGCAGGAAAGTTTTGCTCATTGATGCCGATGCACAGGCAAATCTAACCATGTCGCTTGGTTACAGCCGACCAGACGACTTGCCCGACACGCTCTCGACTATCATGCAGGACATCATTGATGATAAACCTGTCGATGTTTCCAGAAGCATCCTGCACCATGACGAGGGCGTTGACCTGCTCCCGTCCAACATTGAACTGTCGGGACTGGAAGTAAGGCTGATTAATGCCATAAGCCGTGAAAGCATACTGAAAACCTGCATCAATGAGGTAAAAAAGAATTATGATACTGTCCTCATTGATTGTATGCCGAGCTTGGGTATGCTGACCATCAATGCGCTTGCGGCTGCTGACAGCGTGGTTATCCCGACACAGCCCCATTATCTTTCCGCCAAAGGCTTAGAGCTGTT
>NZ_RAZG01000105.1 GCF_003612565.1 Roseburia sp. 1XD42-69
GACATGGAATTTGAGGGGATGCAGTTTCGGGCTTTCGTGGATTACCACACCTACCTCACCCTGCTCTACGGAGATTACATGACTCCTCCCCCGGTGGAACAAAGAATCCATGAAGCAGGGGCAGCATCCACCATTCAATTAATCCCCATTACCCTAAAAGAGGTTCAGGAGAGAAAACAATAGTTTTTTCTCCTGAACCTCTAGGATATTTAAATTTCATTTATTGCCTTTACAATTCTTGACGCGCCTTTCCCGTCAATTAGAGCCTGCATCTTTTTGGAACGCTGTGTGCGCAGTATTACATCTCTTTGATACTCATCCAGGAGAGATATAATTTTTGTCACAGTCTTATCCTGTCCTGCGTCGCCGGCATATTCGATGATTCCATCTTTCTGAAACTGGTATACATTATCCAACTGATTATCCGCAAAAGAGTAGGAAATAGTTGGTGTGCCGCATACGCATAACTCGTATAATGTAGAACCTCCGGCTGAAACGGCTATGTCAGCAGTATTCATATAATCTTCTATATTTGTAACAGCTTGATAAATATGAATATTGTGAAAGAATTTGTATTGGTCTTGTAAAATTTCATAACTTGAATCGTATCTGCCGCAAATCACATTTATTTTCTTATATTTACTTTTATCCATAGCGCTTAAAATGTTTTTAAGCATTCCAAAGGGGTCTGTACCCCCAGATAAAAGAAGAATTTCCTCTGCCTCTTTTTTTATCATTTTTTCTCTGCAATTATAAAATTCCTTCCGAAGCGGAACATACTCTAATCCCAAAAAAAGTTTGGTTTTTTCATATAAGCTTGTATATTTAAATTTTTTCCAGTAATTTGCATAACAAATAAGAGCATGAACCGGGTAAACAAAAGAATTTTTATCATCCATATAAATTGTTATAACATAGGAAGATAAAATTTTTAAATAGTTTTCTGTTACCTGATAACTGTCAATAAGCAGTTTTTTAATATTTTTTGATTTCAAAATCGGAAGCAATTTCGGTAATTCATTATCCATATCGTCCCACTGTGTTTCAAGAACAATGGCCTTATGACCTTTTTCTGCCACTAATTCACATGCCTGGTAATCCGCCAATATAAATGTAGTACACTCACCAAGGGCTTTCGCTGCATCAGCAATGGCGAGGCAGCGCATTACATGTCCTGTAGCTATTTTACTATTCATATCTGTTCGTATATAAATCATCCTATTCCTCCCTGGGCTAAAAGGCCATACTGAAAGTGGAAGCATAAAGGTGTTATACTACTGCTTCCACAATGGTTTTTCCTCCGACTTTTATTTCTTTCATTCCAATGGTTTTCTTTTTATGGAAATTAAAACTGAGCATATATCCTTTATCTTTATGATAATATTCAAGATAATCAGAAAGCTGCTTTTCCCCACGCTCATTGTACTCATTTCCTCGCCAAATTTTAAGTTCAATGATAAACTGCTCCCCAAGGTAATCCACAATCACGTCGGTGCGCCTCGCATCTCTTGTCTGGGCTTCAATATAATAGTTTCCCTTTCCATTGATAATTGGTTTTAGATATAGCAAAAAAAGTTTACGTCCATGGGTTTCAAGAAATTTTTCATCATTCTCTCCATAAATATCTGTAAAGTGTTCTACAAATTTCTTTAAAACCAGTTCCATGTTAAGCCTGTTGTCCTGAAAGTAATCATTTTTGTTTCCCTGGGCTTCATCATATATCGCATTGGTCAGTTCTTCCTCCGATAAAAAATAGCTGTACAATCTCATCTCAAAAATTCGGTTTGCCACCTGGATAGTTCCATCATGACTTACAATGTATCCAAACATAGATGCCAACTCAATAATCGGATTATCCGTATTAAAGGTAATTCGCTTTCCCTGAAATAAAATGGCCTGCATCATTCTTTTCAAATCAGGGTACTCCTTCATCTGGCGAATCATACTTTCAAAAAGCGGTGCGTCATCCATTAAAATCTTTTTTACAGCTTTTGTAATTCCTTCTTTTGACCATGCTTCTCTTGGTGCGTTTAATTTTTCTTCTTCCGGCAAATCTTCATCCAAATATTTGCAAATGGCAGAAACTAAAACAGGGTATCCGGATGTGTAATCATAAATTTCCCTGGTTATCATTGGAATATCCATTCCGGTATCATAGTCTTTTTCATATTCCTTTAACATAGCTGCAATCTCATTTGCCGAGAAACTCATATTAATTTTAAACTTTGCCGCAATGTTCCATGGGCTGTTATATTGATGCTCTTTATCCGGCCGAAGTTTTAATTTCAGATTTTTAATATTATAAACTCCGGCAAGGATTACAGAGTGAAAAATCGGCATTTTTTCCCGCTTTAAATAATAACCTCTAAGCTGAGACAAAAAATCTATAAAAACCTGATTATTGCTGGCACTGTCCACTTCATCAATCATTAACACAATAGGTTTTGGGCAATTTTTGCACATGCTGCTAAAAGCGATAAACAATTCCCTTAGACCAAAATCCCACTGGTTTAAAACCAGTTTGCAAAAAGGATTTATCATTATTTCCTGGTTTTGCACTTCCATACTTTTTAAAGCAAAAATAATATTTTCCGCCATAGAACGTGAGAATATTGTTTCATCAGAGAAATCTTCTGTTCCCATTAGCTGAAAGTCAAGTGAAATGATAAGATAATCTGTTTTTAAGTATTGCTCCAGTGCCGTGAGGGTTGTGGTTTTTCCATACTGCCGACCTTTATTAATGACAAAATATTTTCCTCTGTCCACATAGGATTGTTTAATTTTATTCAGTCTTTCATATAAATTTACCATATAATGTTCATCTGGTTTACAACATCCTTCTGTGTTAAAATAGCGCATAATTTTTCTCCATTATTAATTTTCATACTTTTTAATCAACACGTTTTTTCCCTCAAAGGCAAATCCATATTTTTGAATGTGTTCTGGGGAAATTCCTTTTTCCAGCAAAATCTGTCCATATTCCTTTTCTTCAATCTGTTGTAAGGCTGCATTTGCCGTTTCCTCCAAAGATCTTTCTTCATTCGGCTCACGGACTTTAAATTCTAATATAATTGCAGACTTCTCTCCTTTCCGCGGTTCCATGATTACATCGTAACGCCCATATCCGCTTTCACGGTTAGAAGTTATCACATATTTGTCATACAATTCTACTAAAAGCCCAAGAACCAAACCATGATAAAATCTTTCCGGCTCGCTCCCGGAGGGGCGCTTACCTGTGTCAAAATAACTGATGGTATTTAATGCCACTTTGTTCATATAGACATTCATTTCTTTCAGGTTCCCGCTTAAAAGCGCTGTGACAAACTTGTTGTAATGAGGCGTGTATTCCATAAACCAGTCTGATATCATCTGTTCAAACATACACTGCACTTCCATGTTGGTAATTGCCAAATCATATTCCGTTTTCCTTTTTTGGATATTAAATTCATAGTGCTCTATTTTTAGATATCCGCTTGCTAAAAGCAGGCTCCACAGTGCACTGGTTTTACGTCCCAGTTGGTTGAAAGCAATTTGTTCGTCTATAACCCCGTGAAATGCTTTTCCGTTTAAAAGATCTTCCATAACTATTTTCACATCGGAACTGCCTTCCCGGATCAGCTTTTCTACCAAACTGTTAGAGCTTGTATTTGCCCAGTAAATTCCAATTTTTCCGGTATCCAAGTAATTTAATATAGACCATGGGTTATATATATCTTTTTTGTTTCCAAAGGTAAAGCCGTCATACCATTTCTTTACCTCATTTTTTTTAGTAAATCCCTGCTCATCCATTCCGGCGAATACTTCTTCCTCCGTAAAGCCAAAGGCCTCTGCATATTCGTCAGAAGTGGTAGATACTACTTTGATGTTATTTAAATCAGAAAAAATTGATTCTTTACTTACCCTCGTTATACCAGTCATAATCGCCCTTTCCAGGTAAGGGTTTGTCTTAAATGTTGCGTTAAACAGATTTCTGGTAAATGTTACAAGTTCATCCCAAAAGCCATGTACATATGCTTCCTGCATTGGCGTATCGTATTCGTCCAGGAGCACAATTGTTTTTTTCCCATAATAACGCTGCATGTAATCACACAGTTTATGGAGGGCAATGGTTGCATCTGTTTCAGGCATACCTTCACAAATCCGGTCAAAATATTCTCTGTCCTTTTGGGTAAAAGAGGTACTGTCTTTTAAAAAATCTAATTTAATATATAAATCAGTAAGTATCTGGCAGATTCTGGTTTTCGTTTTCTCAAAGGTATCCGTTTTCACATTTGCAAAACTTAAGCTGATTACCGGGTATGTCCCCTGCAGATTCCTATATTTTTCCTCTTTCCAAATCTCCAAGTTTTCAAAAAGGTTTTTTTTATCTGCATATTTCAAAGAGAAAAAACATTCCAGCATACTCATATTCAGTGTTTTTCCAAAACGTCTGGGACGTGTGATTAAAGTGACACTGTCTTTGCTTTCCCACCATTCTTTGATGAAAGAGGTTTTGTCTATATAAAAACAATCATTTACAATACATGTTTCAAAATCCTGTATGCCGATTGCCACTGTTCTTGCCATCTGCCCACCTCCTGAAATCCTGCTTCTTTTTGTATCATACACTAGCGGAATGGGAAAAGCAAGTGATTCACAGATTAAGCCAATCTGCGAAATTATTTCATACAATCAATAAACCCTACGGAGACAAATTATATGAAATATGTAGTATGGGGAGCCGCTTATCGAGGCCGGATTATCAGAGAAACATTGGGCGATGAAAGAATCGTTGCATTCATTGATTCTGACAAAGAAAAAATAGGAACAACTTATTACGGAAAGCCAGTTGTAAGTTATGAACAATATAAAGAACAATATCTGGAATATGCAATATTAATCGGTGTTACATACAATGAACGGATTGCGAAAATTCTTGATGCTGACGATATGTTTTATTTTTGTATTGAAGATTGTGTACCGGAATATATGGGATATGGCTGGCGGCGGGCAGAAAAGGTTATGAAAAATCTGAACCTTGAAATCCCCGCCAAAGTAGCTGTTTACGGAATGTCATTATACAGTGTAATCGTATGGGAGGAACTGGTAAAACGGGGATACAAAGACGTTGCTTTAATTCCCCATAAGGATATGCCGGAAAATATGATAGAAAAATTCAAAAAATATTTTCCGGATGTGCCTGTAAAGCCGCTTGCGGCAGTGGATGTGGATGCAGTCTTATTAACGATATATGAAAAAGGCATTAAGGACGGCGGCTTAAAAACACCAATTATAGATATATATGATTGGACTTTATATGTGGACGAATATAAAAACGAAAAGATTGCGTGCATGAAAGACACACATAAAGGGGAGCGCTGCTTTATTGTAGCAACGGGTCCCAGTTTAAGAATAGAAGACTTGGAAAAATTGCGTGAAAATAAAGAATTTTCTATCAGCATGAACTCAATTTTCTATTCTTTTCCTCAATATAAATGGCGGCCGGATATTTGGCTGTGTGTAGATGCTTTGTGCCCAACGGAGTACGGGGATCATTTACTGGAAATGGACGTAAAAGATATTTTTGTGTCAGATGGTTCCCTTGATGCAAACTATGAAGAACTAGAAAAACGATGTTTAATTTTTCATTCAATTATGGGAAGGGAAGTCACCGCAGAATGTAATGTTACAAAAGATTTCTCAACCAAAGTAATGCATGGAAGTATGGTAACGAATGTATGTATACAGTTAGCTATTTATTTGGGCTTTGAAAAAATATACTTACTAGGTGTTGACAATTCATATATACCGGGGAAACAGCAGCATTTTAGCGAAAATCAGACAAAAGCAGACGTTATGCGGGATGAGCTCACAGAGTACGAACTTGAATTGAATCAAAAAGTATATATGAATTCGAGAAAATACGCTGAAGAAAAAGGTATCCAGATTTATAACGCTACTAGGGGAGGAAAACTAGAAATATTTAACAGGGTGAATTTAGATGAACTTTTTGAAAATTAAAGCTACAAAAGTGAGAAGGAGGAGTATGTTTTCAGGTTATGACATACTAAAAAAATAGCATGGATAGTATAAAGGAGCTTTACTCAAAAAATGTTAATATTATGGAATATTTTCGTGAAAACACCAGCACAAAGGATAGTAATTCCATAGATGCAGTTTTGTGTGCCTATGATTATCAGGCTGGCAGTTACATGAAAAACTATTATTCCAACGAAGTTATTAAAAATGTTTATCTCTATCAAGGAAATCCTATCGATTTAACTTCCGGAGAATATACGCGACTTGCAGCAAAATGCATGTCAAATGAATTTAATAAGCTTTCTTTCCAAACAATGCTTGAGGTTGGAATAGGGGAAGCCACTACAATATGTGATATTTTGGAGGGGCTTTCAGAAGATAAGCAGGCGTGGGGAATTGAACTTTCTCTATCGCGACTGTTTTATGCCCAAAAATTCATGGAGCAAAAAAGTAAAAATATCAATTTAGCATTGGGTAATATGTTTTCTTTACCCTTTGCAGATAATTCTTTTGATTTGGTTTTTACTTACTATTGCATTGCTGAAAGTAGGGGCAAAGAAAAAAGTGCAATAGAAGAAATGCTCAGGGTATCAAAGGATTATTTAATTTTAGTTGAATCTTCCTACGAACTTGGAAACGAAGAGACAAAAGAAAGAATTGATAAATTGAAATACATAAAAGGTCTAAAAGAAACATTAAAAGAAGTTGATGCAGATGTTATTGAACATAAATTATTTGATATTTTTACTTACAATAATAATTCAGCAATCACAATTCTTAAAAAAAGAAATTCTAACAAACAATCAGAAAGTGATGTCACATATGCATGTCCTGTATGCAAGAAAAAATTAATTAACCATCAAGGTAACTTATTCTGCAATAATTGTTTTAGTTTATATCCCATTATCAATAATATACCATGTCTTTTAAAAGAAAACGGTATATTAAGCAGTAAATATTTAGAGTTTTAAATTTAATCTTTGCTAATCAATGCTATCTTGAAGAAGGAATAAAGATGTATAAAGCAGTCATAATAGGAGCCGGAAATATTGCCGCAGGATTCGACTCCCCAAAAAGCGAAAAAGTTTTAACCCATGCACATGCCATACTGTTACACCCGGATTTTGAACTGCTGGGATTTTACGACAGGGATGAAAAAAAGTCCCGGGAAGCAGCTGGCCGCTGGGGTGGAAAAGCCTTCCTGGATGCGCCATCCGCCTTAAGGGATGCGGACGTGGTTTACTGCTGCGTCCCGGATGCTTTCCACGGGGAGGTGTTAAAAGAAATTGCATGTTATTCCCCCCGCCTTGTGGTTGCAGAAAAGCCATTGGCTTCCACCTTTAAAGAGGCGGTGGAAATACAACGACTTTATGAAGGGAAAATCCCTTTAACGGTAAACTACAGCAGGCGCTTCTTAAAAGAATTCCATAACTTAAAAAAAGAAATCCCCTCTTATGGCAGGTTTTTAAAAGGGGCTGGCTATTACGGAAAGGGCGCCCTCCACAACGGCTCACACATGATAGATATCCTGCGCTTTTTACTGGGGGAAATCGAAAATCCCCGTGGGTTTGGGCGGGAAATATTTGATTTTGAAAAGGAAGACCCAAGTAAAGACCTTTCTTTAGAAATACGAAATGGGAACTTCTATATGATGGCCATAGACGCAAGGGCTGTCACCATTTTTGAACTGGAACTGTTTTTTGAAAAAGC
>NZ_RAZG01000106.1 GCF_003612565.1 Roseburia sp. 1XD42-69
CATAAAAAAATAAGTGCAGAAGGTAAAGCACTGATGAAATGCTTTATCTCTTACACTTATATGGTACTAAATAAGCGGCCTGCCATACGCAAACCGCTTGTGCAAGTCCTATTCAGTTAATCCAGTTCTTCCCAGGGTTCCAGCCCCATCTCCTCCCAGGTAACGCCATAGGGTGCGCCCCCGGAGGTATATCCGGCGATATAAAAGAAGCGGTCATCCTGCTCTGGCAGCCGTTGCTGTTCCTGTGCCGCCAGTCTCGCCTTTTTCCGTTTCCGGGCGGCCCGCTTGATCGCCAGCTTTTCCGCCTCGGTTTTCTTCACTTTTGGCTTCGGCGGCTCCGGCAGGCCGTTCTTCTCGATCCGCTCCGCAAATCTGGCCTGCTTTTTCAGGAAAACATCATGGACCGTCTCATAGGACAGGCCCAGCCCACGCCCCTGTATTTTGGTGAAGGCCATTTTTGCCAGCTTATCCAGCTCCGTATCAGCGGGCATCTGCCCATGCTCCTTATAATGGGCGCAGACCACACTGAACATGACCTCGGACAATTTCTGCTTCTGTTTTGCTTTCAGGTCTTTCCATTCTTTTGCGCCCATATCCGCCACCTCCCGACATTACCGCACCATTGTAACATGGATACGGCATATTTGCCATAGGCGTTCTGGGTGTCATTTTACAAACTCTGCACCGCCTGGACTACCCAGCGGGTATTGCGGCCACTCCCGGAACAGGTGGAGAGGGTGATGATCGTGTCCTCCGGCGTAGGCATGATGCCCATGTCAATGACAGACCGCCCCAGCCCGTATTGGATAAAATCCTGCTTTTCCTCCGGGCTTGAAAACTCCTGCTGGTAGGTCTTTGCTGTCAGCCCCACCTCATAGGCGGCATAAATGTCATACTGCCATGTGCCGTCCTCATTGGCGATGGTAACGCTGGGGTTCTCCTGCCAGAAAGCGGCATCCATATAGTGCTTCAAGCAGCCGAACATGGTCCCGTTCCGCATCCTGTGTCCGTAGATGAGCGTGTTGAAATCCCCAAGTCCGGCGTCCGCCCGGAAGTCCAGAAAGACCGCCCCCGCCGCGTTCTCCTCGCCGTTCCACGCATGGGAGAGGTAGCAGGCCAGGTGGGATATTTCATGGAGGAAAACACGGTGCAGCTCCGGCAGGCGGAAGTCGATGTCTGCGCACATCATCACGCCGTACCGCCCTTTTCCCACAAAAGCCTGTGCCGCAAAGGATTGGAAGTAGCCCTCCGCCTCGTAGTCCTCGTCCAGATTCTTCGGAAAACGCTCCCGGCAGAACTGCTCATAGACATCCAGCCCGTTTTCCGGGGTAAAGAAAGCAAGGACTGTGTTATCCCTTGTGATGCCGGAGTCAAGGGCTTCGTTGAAGAAGTCCAAGGCGTCAAAAAAGATGTCCCTCAATCCTTGCTCTGTGTAGCGGCTCATATACACACTACCTACCTGCTCTAGTCCGGAATGTTATCAAGACTCCTGTTTGCCCTTTTCCCATTTCATTGTGACGCCTAGGGAGGTTTCCGCCTCTGCGTCCGCTATGATCCAAGACGCCAGTTTTCCTCCCGTTATAGCCAATTTGATGTTGAAATTCAATTCAATACTGTCTGGGTTCAAATTCTGGCTTTTTAGGTTATTGAGCACATTTGATACTACTTTGATATAATCCGAGGAGGCTTTAAAGGGCGATTTGTTAGGTCCAGCCTCTTCATACAAATCTGTGCCATCCACTTCCACAATAGCAATATCCCCATTGTCTAATTCCACTGCAATCGTTTTCTTATTCATTGCTTACCCATCCTTTCTTGTGTCTTGACATATCGTCTGCTCTATAAATTTCCAGATATTTTCAATCGGCATCAAGCCGATATTATTGTGATTAACATTAACCTCGCACACCATACCCATAACGCACCGATTGATCATATTCATCATACAAGTTCCACTCATGCCGACAAACACTTTCTTGGACTCATCCGCCACATGTAAATAATTGTATTCCTTTTTTTGGTTCTCGTCTGCAGCCGCAGTGCCACAAGAATCAAATTCTCTCAGGACGCCACCGTCAGTTCTCCCTATGCAATAGCCTGCAATCAAATTTTTCCTGTCATTCTGGCGAAAGGATAATATTTCATTAGGCACCGTTCTTCCCCATCGATATGACTCCTTTTCCACGCGATATAAGGCGATATCCAACCCGTCATCCCCGATTGCAATGAAGTTGGCGTTGAACTCATTACCTACCAAAGTCTCAAACCGAAGTTCCTCTGTTGCCTCACGTACCTCGTGGGCGCAGAGTACTACAAACCATTCGCCCTGGTAAGGAATGAAAAAGCCCATCCCTCTCTCCTCTTTTGTTGGCATGTCCTCTGCGTCAAAATCCCCTCCATTGTTTGGGTATTTGAAGACATGTACTAAATATTCCTTATAGATTTCGCGCATTTTTTCTTCATCATAAGGGTCTAACAATAAGCTGGCAACATTGTACCATCTGTCCACCTCAGGAAAATAATTGTTTTCCTGCCCAGCCATGCAGAGTTTCCGCATATACTCTTCCCTATAGGCATAGCGTAACTTCTGCATGCGCATATCCTGCGAACGGCCTTTAAGCACTATGGAGTCCACGATTTTTTTGTCTGTGTCAGCAATGCCTGTGCCGTCAGGGGATTCCAACCCATTTTCAATATGAATTTCCCGTAGGATGCTCCTGACCTCCTTCATCGCCTGTTTTTCGTCATTTGAAAGGTTATCGGTCAATGGACTACCCTTTCTAATTGCTAGGACGATTTCATTTTTCTCTTTCCGCGCCAGCATCTGTTTCCTATTGTGGTAGAAAAGGATTTCTCCCTTACTCAGTTTCCAGTCGGGATCATCCGCATGATTTCGCCAAAGCCTGCCCTGCAGTTCGGGAAAAATATTGGGGGGAAGGCATGTATAGGAAATCTGCCGCTCATACCAGCTATCCAACGGCTCGGTGCTGTTGGCAGTCCTCCTCTGTGTATTGTATGGCAGGAAACTTGGGAAAAAATATGAATCTCCCTCAGGGAAACAAATCTTCATTTTCTCCAAAATCTGCAAAAAGGCATCCGCCCCATTGCGATAGGAGAAGGGTGCGTGGGGTTCCTCCTGCTCAATGACGGCGATTGCCGCCTCTTTTTCCATCCACCATTTGTTTTCGCTGAATTCATGGTTTTTCAGCAATTTCGATATTCCATAAGTCAGCCATTGGGGATCCAGTACGATATATGGATGGATCTTTTTATGATAGATACAAAGCCCCGCATTCTTGCACAGGGTCAGGGTGAAGTCGCATTTGTTCGCAAGTCCCAATTCACCACATTTGTCTTTGAATTCCTTTATGGTGATGAAACCGCCGACATTCCGCAACCATGGGCGCAGTTCTTTTGCTTCTGTTGGCCAAATCTTATGGAATTGGCTTTCCATAGCCAAAATTTGCGAATAGATGTCGCGTTTCAACTCTTCTAATTCGTTTCCTGGAATCTGTAAATCGCGACAGGAGACCTGGTACACACCCACAATATTCGCATATTTGTCACAGTATTTTGCAATATTGATTTGGCTATAATGCATCCGATTCTCGATAGAAACCACCGGATTGACTGTATCAATCTTATTGATGACGAGCAGAACCTTCGATTTTGGAGAATACGTTTGTATGTAGTTCAGCCACTCTTCTGGGTCATCTTCCCTACGTGCATCCAGCACAAGAATATATAGCGCCACAGTCATCATCAAGAGGCAGTTGAGCGAGATATCGTGCTCTTGACCCGCAAAGTCCCATACGCTGATATGGTCAATCCGTGTTTTGCCAGACTGCATCCATGGCAATTCTTTCCATAAATTTACTTCAATTTTCACTCCATTTGTTTTTGGCTCATCATCATTGCAGGGAAGGTTTCCAATAACTCTCATTAAACTTGTTTTTCCGGCACCACCAGATCCTAGGAGAAAGACACGTGGCTCCCATACGGCCTCGGACAGCTCTCTGTTTCTGCTCAGTTGTACGGATTCAAAAAAAGCATCATAGTCTTTTTTGTATAAATATTCAACATCCTGATGCACATCGCAGACGGTTAGGTTTTTAAAGCTGAATTCTGTAGCTTGGCCCAATTCCAGCATGCGTCTAAGATATTGCTCTGGAAAAACATTGAATGTGCAATCGTGAAAATGAATATAATCAATATCTGAAACGGTATAACACTGCTTGTTGCTCTCCAGTAGGTCGAGAACGCTGTAATAGGCAAGCGTTTCCCCAT
Source organism: Roseburia sp. 1XD42-69 (assembly GCF_003612565.1). GTDB lineage: Bacteria > Bacillota > Clostridia > Lachnospirales > Lachnospiraceae > Roseburia_B. The sequence goes on from NZ_RAZG01000106.1 coordinate 4,288, forward strand.
CATCAAAAAAACGAAACATGGAGAATTCAAATTCTTTCTGGAAGACCAACAAATCATAGGTGAAGTAAACGTGTGCTCCTTTATCTTGGCAGGCAAGAACTTTATGAACTTCCCGTGCGTGAAGCTCATCCTCACAGACTAGCAGTAAATAGACTTCCCTTGATCCTAGTATTTTAAAGTTTTTTTTATCTAACTTGTTTGTCCTATAATTCTGGAAAAACAGATTATAGCGCCGGTATTTTTCCTCTATTTCTTCTTCCCAGTTCTTGTTCCGCCGGACAGCCTCGAGCAGTAATATACTATCCCCGAACTGAACAATGCTCGTTGGACGCAAGGGAATGTCGGTGTCCGCAAGAAGGACGACCTGATTTTGCAGATCTTTGCAGGAAGGCACTCGTTCCATACAAGCAAGCGCATACTGGTTTGCGGCAAGTATTTTTTTGATATGTGTGACATCTATCAGCATGGAAGGTTTATTTGGTAGCCTGCGAATCCCCAGCATATTCTTCAGCAGATAGCGTCCATTTTCGTTCATGCAACAGACCTTGTAAATGCCGTTGCCTGTGTCGCCGGCAAAATGCATCCGCACAATCAATGAACGCTTGTCCAAAGATTCAATCTTGTTGCTTAGCTTGTCTTGGGACTTAATTTCAGGACAAAGTCCATGGCTGTAAAAATACGATAAAATCTGTTTGGTCGTGCAGAAAAGAAGCTTGTTTACTGCTTTTATGATTTCATTGTGTTCTACCCCTAGAACACCTTTCTGATAATATTGTTCCAGCTGACGATAGGAAACTGATTTCGTCAAATCTGAATCGCAAACCTTTTCTTCATTCTGCCAGATGCTGAAAGGGCTTACGGTTGTTTTGACAGACCGCCGAAATAAGGATTTAGCTAAAGAAACCTCATATACCGATTCTTTTTCCAGTGCATGTTCCTCCTGCGTAGGCTGATCTTCCTGCGTGGACTCCTCCGGCATATTTTCTTGGGGGCTTTCCACCGGAGAGTATAGTTCACCGACTACGGCCTGTTTTTCCATGTCAACGTAGGTAATCCGGACTGTTTCTGGATACTGCTCGCTGACCGCAGCATCTGCTTGCACGGTAATATAAATCTGCCGATCATCGAGCGCCAGATAGTACTGATTTGACTTCATGCGGTCTGACCGCAAAAATCCATGGCACAGGGATCCAATATGGAGATTCAGTTTGTCCCACTCTTGTTCCCACGGCTTGTCAAATTCGAGGAAACTCAAAACCACACGGGCACCTTTTTCTACATTTCTGCGATTGAATATACAGAAATGCAGGAGTTCGCCTTCGTGGATAAACTCATCAATTGTGCAACATGTCGTTGGGAGCCTCGTTACACGGCTGAGAGGCAAATACCCGCAATGTCCTTCCATAAGATCAACAAATGCGCTGGCGTTGTTCCATAGCTGCGTTACCATACCGTCTACAAAAGCACCCACCGGCAACTCTTCTATGGCCTCCCTAGCCTCGGCTTCCACAGAAGTGCGTTCACAGATAAATTCCATATTCTCCACATAGATTTTTGTTACCCGCATCAATACGGTTTTCCCCACAATTTCACAAGGTTTTAAATGTGGATTTATTGTGATGTACCCATTGCGCATATAGCCTGCCACGCCATGGTAATCTATGAGAAGTTGTTTCCTTTCTTCGTCATATTCTTTGGCATAGCCGACAATGGGTTCATGCGTTTGCCGTGCCTCTTCTAGTTTTTTAATGGCTTCATTTATGTCCATTTCTTCTGCGTTGTATTTATAAAGCCCCAATGGTCTCATTTCTGTTGACATTTATGTACCTCCGTATAAAAATAATTGGTACAGTACCGCAGGGTTTTTCATTAATTGCATAATGCCATATTATTAAAAAGGAAAATTATCTTGAATAATTTGGCCCACCACTCGTGATGACTTTTTGCCTATACCCTTCAGTATCCAATTTGTCCCAGGATAACGGTTCCTCTCCGCCAAAAAATAAATAGGTTCGCCATAGATATCCGTTATCAGTGTGTCAAAACACATATATGTCCCATCCTTGCTTTCTACTATCCTGTTTTCATTCACGGCGAGCATATACGAAAAAGCGAGCACATTTCCCCAGCCAGTTGCGGAAAGGCTTTCTATTTGCGTTAAAAGCAAAAGATTGGCGGCGGTCACATCATTACTCCGCATATAGACAAATCTGTTCAACGTTTTGGCAAATTGTCTCTGGTCGGCGACACTGTGGGAAAAGAATTCCTGAAGGATATTCCGCTGTTTCCGGAAGGATGAGCTTGCGGATGTACCTAGTGACTGTCCCGAACCGGCATATGCTTGTTGTTTAGCAACGTAAGACTGTTTCTGACCGCTAAAATAGTGCGTTTGTGGTTGCTGCGCTGTAGAAAATTCCGAAAACCGTTCTGCAGCAAAGCTTGGGTGCTGTGTGTTGTCTTGCTCTGGTTGCGTATGACCGAATTTAATTTCTGGATTCTGCAGAAGGGCTCGATGCTGCATATCCCCTACATGCTGTAACTGCACAGAATGCGCTTCTTGGGGTATCGTCAAGGTCTGTTTAGCATTGTATATAGACTGTGAAGGTGTATCGCTGAAAGAATCAAAGGCGCTATCCTCCGCATCTGAGTATAGCATTTTCATCATTTTCGGCGTCAGGTCAATCACCATCTTCGTTGGGAGGGGATGAGATGCCTTAAAGAAGTCAGGCAGGCTAAGAAAAAGATCCTTACATCGGGAAAAGCCATAGTCAGAATAATTCAGGCCTTGCTGTTTCAAGACGAGAGATAGCTGTGCAACATCAATTGGGAACCTTTTTCCGCTCTTGAGAACCTTCTCACAGATATTGAGAGCAAGACGCTCGTTTGGATAATTACCAGATTCATGGTGGTTAAAATAATTGTCCATAGTAAATCTCCTTTCCTATAGCGATTCAAAATAAGAAACAAGTTAGGATAGCCTGTTTTGAAATGCTGTGGTGGTATTTTCCTAAATAAAATACTACACTTGGGCAACAATAGCGTTAAATACTCAAAGTTCGTACATAAATTTTAGAACCTGCATTCAAAAGAGAACGGAGAAGGCATGGGCAATTGAGCAAGGTACGAAAATGAGAAATCATATTGGAAACCTACAATACCGTAGTGTGCGCCTCCAAAGGGTTTGTCAAGTAAAATGTGTAAATTAATTTTTCGGCGGTCATATGACCGCCATATTTATTATCTGAAGCTCAATCAAAGGGTAGCTCCTCACCATTTCTATAAGCC
>NZ_RAZG01000107.1 GCF_003612565.1 Roseburia sp. 1XD42-69
GGAGGATGAGGAATTAAAAAAATCAGCATGAACTTTCAACTTTTTGTGTCCAAAGTATTGACATAGGTCCACCTGTCACGGGTCTTATTAGAACAAATTGGGCAGCGCACCCATTCTCTTGCTATCATCAGAACATTACCTCCCTCTGTGCTTTGCTTTTTTCTTTTCCTGCCGCAGAGCGAATTGCTGCTCTTTCTCTGCTTCTTTCTGTTCTCTGGACTTCACTTTCCGTTCCAGTTTCCCCTGCTCATGTTGGAGCTTTAAGGCTTGTTGGGCTTTCGTTCCAATGCCCTTGTTTTCCAACTGGCTGTTGATTTCCCTCTGCATACGCTTGGGATTAATTTTTCGTTTTTCGATTTTTTCTGTTTTAACTGGCGGGCTGAATTTTAGCTTATGCCAGTTTTTGAGCAGAAAATCATACACTTCATAATCTTTCGGCTCTGCGCCGAACGTAATCTTACAAACCTCATATTTGTCACCGTCTATACGCTCAAACAATCCAATCCAAAAGGGATTTTCAAACAGAATTGTCAAGCTGCTTTTCATTGCCATACCATCAACTCCCTTTAAACTGGCTTTCAAATTTATCAAGCCATTCTAACAGGGATTGGTATAACAAACGCTGCTGTTCAAAAATCGCTTTCCCTCCTAACGGAATATCTGGATAGCTGGCGTCATATTCATCAATGGACTTTGCTGAAGCCGTAAAATTGTCCCGCAGCTTCTTTATCAAATCCAGTGCTTTTTCCCTGTCCATTTTGTTTAAGTTTGTAATGACAACATTGAAGTCAAACAGCAATGGGACTTTCTGGCTTGCGTAAGTTTCCATAAGCTGCCCAAAATACGCCCGTCCCTTATCCGTGATGGAATAAACCGCTTTATCAGCGAATTTATCCCCTTTCACAATACTGCTCTCTAAATAGCCCTGCTCATTCATTTGAAGCACTTTCCGATAAATGGACGGGACGCTAATCTTTGTCCATCTTGAAAGATGATGGTATTCCACATCTTTCTGGATGTCGTATGCACTCTGCGGTTTCTCCATAACAATTCCGAGAATTACCAAATCTATGGATGACATATTCTCACCTCCGTTTTTACTATCATCAATATTACTATTGATGATAGTAAAAGTCAAGAGATATTTCCTTTTTAGCTATCATCCATTCTATTACGCCTATTCCAGTTGTTCCAAGCAGCCTGCTTGTATCGCTCTAATATTCAAAGCAATCTTTTCTTCCGACCAGTCCCACCATCTCATTTTAAGCAACTGTTCTATTTTTTCATCTGAAAAACGTCTTTTTATTGGTTTTGCAGGGACGCCACCCACAATAGTATAAGGCGGCACATCTTTCGTGACAACCGCACGAGTTCCAATAACTGCTCCATCTCCAACCGTCACGCCTGCTAAAATAACCGCTTCATACCCAATCCATACATCATTCCCGATGTTTATATCCCCTTTATTATCCCATGCTTCTGTGACACTCTTTTTCTCAAGCCCCCATTCTTCAAAAAACAACGGAAACGGATAGGTGGATAAGGACGCCATCGTATGGTTTGCGCTGTTGAAAAGAAATTTTGCCCCGCAAGCAATAGAACAGAATTTTCCTATCTTGAGCTTATCGTGATTGATTGGATAATGGTACAGTACATTATTCCTCTCAAATTCCGCAGGGTCACTTACAAAATCGTTATACATCGTATAATCGCCAATCTCAATATTTGGATTAGTAACCACGTTTTTTAAATAGATAGTCTGTGTATCCCCTGTCCTCGGAAATATTTTTTGCAAATCTGCCATCTTGTTATCCTCCTGTCAACACATAATACACCGTAATTTTATCCTTTCGTTGTTACATCCTCAATACATAGAATGATGCAGAAATAATCAGTATAAAAGAGAGCCGCCATTGATACGGCAGCCCTCTCCAATTATTTCTGATATATTATTTTTCTTATAGCATATATCGAAAGATAATATTTATCCGCAAGTTTTTCAATAGAAACACCTCTGCGGTATTCTTCAATGATAGCTTTATTGCGTCTTGCAAGTTCTTTCCGATAACCAGACAATTCACCCCAAGATTTATGCTGTTCGTTCTTAACTGGAATATAAATATATCCTGCTTGGACATATTTTTGTAATTCCTCAATCAGCATGTCGGGGAGAATGTCATTTGCATTCACATATTTCATACGCAGGCTTCCTCCTTGATTCTCCTAAAGACCACATGAAATGTGTATTTTTAGGTTCTAACGTCAAGCAGCAAAGCCAGATATTTTATATCAGCGACTTATATTTCTCCATGCAAATGTCGCTTATTACACTGGCTTTGCATGGAGTAAACCTTTATTTTTTCTTTTTTTATTCCTACACATAATATCCTCCAAACGATAGCTTCACATCAAAGTATCAAATAAACTTTTTCTTCTCATATTCCCTTTCATCATTTTTCGATATGAAATAGGACTTTTTGTATTATAGCACTTTTTATATTTAAACTCAATAATCCAATGCTGCTTGTTCTCCAATATAGCATTTGTAGTTCCTATACATAGAGATTCTATCTCGTTTAATGAGAACTTCTATCTCTGTAAAATGGAACATAACAAATTTCAGAATAGGCGGTGGACATATGGAAATGGAAAAAAACAAGAAAAACAGATACGGATTTGACTTTACTCCGATAGGGCTTGACATCAAAACTTTTCGTGAAGCAGCATCTCCAAGCAATCGAACTGGAAGGGAAACATCCAAGCCTCGGTCTTTTGGCATATATCGCAACAATATTCGATATGCATCGACCCGTACATATTTCCAGAAAAAGCAGATACCAAAAGTGCCATGCGGAAACGCCTAGATGTGATTTTGGATAAACTGAACGACAGAGATTTATCCATTCTCGAAGCGACCGCAATCGCCTTATGTAAGGCAAAAGAGCAGCCAGAGAATTGACCTCTGGTTTTTCTTTCACCCATTCTATCATCAATAGGCAGGGCATCCGTAACCGTATATTGAGCCGCTCCCGACTGGATAGCTCTGCTGTTTGCAGGCGTCCCCAGAGTTGCCCTCCACGGTGTAGACCGTCCCATTCTCGCATTTCTCCACGATTCCCACATGGTCGATTGAGCCGTCGCTCCCCCAATCAAAGAAAATGAGGTCGCCTGCCTGCGGCTCATAGTTCTTATCCTGCCATTGCCCTTTGCCCTTGAACCAGTTCACGCCGTCCGAGCAGAGGGAGAATTTCGGTATAATGCCGTTTTCCAGATAGCCGCATTGCTCGCTGCACCACGAAACAAAACAAGCACACCATTCCACACGCCCCTCAAAGCCATACCAGCTCCAATAAGGCTGTCCGCCCTCGTTACCGAGCTGCGTCAAGGCAACCTCTACAATGGCTTGATTGCCGCCACTTGTAAACGCCCGCCCGTATGGATAGTATCGTAAGGATGCCGTCAATCCGCAGGTGCGGGTTGATTTGCCGTTTGACCTTAGACACGGAGCGAAGCAACAGCTCTAAGCCTTTGGCGGAAAGATAATGGGGCTGTGTCGGGATAACCACGCTGTCAGCAGCCGCAAGCGCATTGATTGTCAGCATACCCAAGCTCGGCATACAGTCCACGAGAACCGTGTCGTAATTCTTTTTCACCTCATTGATGCAGGTTTTCAGTACGCTTTCACGGCTTATGGCGTTAATCAGCCTTACTTCCAGCCCCGACAGCTCAATGTTGGACGGGAGCAGGTCAACGCCCTCGTCATGGTGCAGGATGCTTCTGGAAACATCGACGGGTTTATCATCAATGATGTCCTGCATGATGGTGGAGAGCGTGTCGGACAAGTCGTCTGGTCGGCTGTATCCGAGCGACATGGTTAGGTTTGCCTGTGCATCGGCATCAATGAGAAGTACCTTTTTGCCCTGCTGTGCCAGAGCCACGCCCAGATTGACCGCTGTGGTCGTCTTTCCAACGCCGCCTTTCTGGTTGGTTAAAGCGATTACTTTGCAATTTGACATAGGTGCGTCCTCCTTTCGCATAGATTTAGCCACTTTGTCAAGGTGGCTATGTAAGAGTACCAGAGAACGCAAAAAAGCCGCTTACTCTTAAAAATCAATAAGAATAAGCGGCTCTGTGATGTGCCTTAGACATATTCAATTTTCATTCTCTTGACTGGTGCGTTTACGACTTTGAATATCAGCTCGTCAACGCAGTCTGTATATCTGCCCTGCTGAATGAGCTGGTTTTTCAGCTCTACAAGGCTATGTAATAAAATGTTCCGTTCTTGGCTATCCACATACAAATGGACTTTCTTTTCTCTCATAAATTTCACCAACCTTACTTGTCCAACTATGCAACATCGGGAGTAGATACCAAAAGGTTAATTGTACGTTCATTACCTCGTTGAACCACTGTCGGATGTTCCGAAAACTCAACTTGATTATTTTCACCATACCGTACCACCTTATCCGAAGTCTTTAAAGAATATACTAAAAAGCCTGTAAAATCAGATGATTCATTACTTTGTGATAATGGAACATTACCGCTGCTTCTCTGGGTCGATATTTTGAAAATAGCACACTTCATCATTACTCAATCATCTCGTCCGCAACTTCTTTTTGTTTCTTATGATTTTCTGCAACCCAATTTAAAGCTAATTTCTGTAATTTTTGAAACAATTCAATGTGTTCATTGTATTTTTCAGAAGATAAACATCTACGTTTTTCTCTTAATCTAATCACATTATTAGCTTTATCCTCTATACCCGTTTCACGTTCCGTACCAACTATAACTTGCCCATCGTCTGACATAATTAATTTCAAAGACTTAAATATACTTTCTAAATTATCTGTATCCTGTCCCTGCTGATTTGGAGTATCAATTATATAAAAGTTAAAAGGACTGTCTGTTCTTTCAAGATTATATAAATATAATGCTGATTGATACATATAAACTATTCGAGGTGTTTCACTACCAGTGTGGTCAATTACTTGCACAAAATCTCGTAATTTTATGAATGTCTTTGGTACATTGATTTTATCTGCCAATATACGGCAATTTCCTTCAATCTTATCCTTAATTTCTTTTGACCTTTTTTTAGATTTCATTTCATTAATTTCATCATCTAACTTTGCAATTTTAAATGAAATTTTATCCACTTGTTTCTCAAGGATGTCCAACTGTTGCCCACACGCCTCATACATTTCATATTGACCTTTATTTTTGTAGTATGAAGAATATGATATAAACTCTTGTGATTTTTGTATTTTTAATTCAAGCGACTCCAATTGCCTACTAATCTGCTCATACTTTTGTGCCAAATCAGATAAAGTATTTTCAGTCACATCTAATGCTTCTGTTAGCTCCTTTTTTAATTTTTCACAATGAGCATAATCAGAACTTATATTCATTTGCTCCGTTAATCCATTAGAATAAACAGCGCCGCAGGTTGGACAAACTAATTCATTTTCTTGTTTCATTGCAAATTCTATATCTTTTTCTGTTTCAATAAGATTTTGTTCAACAATATGCAATTTATGTTGATTCATATACGTCTCATTTTCATAGATTGTCATTTCCGCTTTTATAGAAAAAATATCTTTTCGTAAAGCATCTGCTTGTTGTACTAGATTCTCAATTTCTCTAGTTGCTTCCTCAATAGACTTTGAATTATCCAATTGTGACAAAGAATTAGAAATCTGTTCAACAAAGTTCTGATTGTGATTTAATTCCTTTTTCTTTTCCTCTCTCTCCATTATATGTTGCGCTTTTTGGGTTTGAAGAGAATAATACTTATCATCAAGATAACCACAAACATATTTATTTGTATTCTTTTTCCAATCTTTAATATATCCCACTTTATCAAAAGCGTCAGCTATTTTGTTCCACCCTTCATCCTGGTCGATATATTGGAACCTAAAAAGTAAAGGGGGTGTTATATTAAACTCTTTCCCCTCTTTTGAAATACACGGCATTTTAACTCCAAAAATATCCATTAAGGAATTGCTATATTTATGAAATTCATCTGATTCAATTATACATAAATATTCGCCTTTCGACTGCTCAAAAATTTGAAATTTTTTACCTTGCCGTATTATGACATATTGATTTTTCCCATATTGAAAAAAGATTAAATATGAAGATATAAGCTCTTTCCAATCCTTTTCTATTCTTTTAAGTTCACACCCAAAAGTATAAAAAATGCTTTTGATGATTGAAGATTTTCCAGTCTTATTCCCACCTAAAATAATATTCAATCCTTTTGAAAAAGGAACTTCTAATGAACGTGACTCACTCTGACTGATTACAACCAGTTTTTTTATTATCAGCCTTTTCATTATTCTTTTCCTCCTCTCTTTTTCGCATATTTCTTATTAAAAGTCGATATTTTTGTTCTATCTCAAATTTCTTTGCTGAATCTTTGCTCATAATACAACACCTCTATTAATGTTCTATCTAATGATTGCGACGAAAGCCCTTGTTTTAACAACTCATGCATACATTCTTTCTCTAAAACACTTGCATCATAAAAATCCCCCATACATTCAATATATGTAGAAATAACCTTTCGTAATGTAATGACAATTTCTTGGTACTTAAAATCATTCACATTAAGCCACCTTGAATCATGTAATGTTTTTGCAGATTCAATACAATGCAATTCCTTATCCGTTAATCCTTGCGTTGATAAATACTCATAAAAATCTGTATAATTTCCCTTTTTGCTAATTGTTGAATTGATTTTATCATTTATTTTTGAAATTTCTATTCCTTTCTTATCCACTAAACTTTTGAAGCTAATAGGCGTTTTTATTTGTTCTGTACTCTTTTTTCTCACGTCATTTACCAGCTGTTGAAAAATAAGATGCGCCGTATCTGTTGGTATATTTTTATTTGCTAACTGGTCAAAAAACATACCTGCTGTTTGCGTCGTATATGTTGATAATTGTAATTTAGATTTATGTACAAAAGTATTTTGAATAAATATATCAAATACACTATCAAAATTAGATGGTAATGAATCTACATATTCGTCCTTAATTCTTCCTTTAATCCTTTGATAGAGTTCATTATTTTCGACCGCAACTATTTTTCCATCTTCAATATATGACTGCCAAAGACGAACATCTTTATCATAATCGTTATTTGAAATGAAGTAGCAATGTGAACATTCTACTCCAAAATTCAAAAAATTGTAATATATAAACCAATGTTAACAACCTAACTCAAGCAACTACAACATATTGTGTTTTTCTTTTAATTGGCACGGGGTTCCCTG
>NZ_RAZG01000108.1 GCF_003612565.1 Roseburia sp. 1XD42-69
TTAGGCCAAATCGAAAATGGTGTAAACGAAGGGGCAGTTCCCTGCAATGTCAAAACTGCTTTTTCGTTTACACCATCATCGATTGTAACCTAAAGAATTTGTCGCTGAGTTAATCAGCTCTGTATCTGCCCGTATCTGTAACCTTGTTTTATTTTTGCAGACAGGGCAGTGTATCCACTCAGAAATTATTTTTTCCATCCTTACGCCCTTACCATTTTTGCAGTTGGCAATTTAATCAGCATGATAATTGCACATAGTATCAATCCCGACATACTGATCAGCTCTGTCGGATTGGGTCCCAATAGCCCATTCTTCCCCGAAAAGGAAATGAAAACGGGTATTTCACCTATGACATTGACTACTCCGCTATTTGTTTTGGGAGCAGATATTCTCTCCAGCCAATTTCCTCCCCAAGCTCCAGCACTTGAATCGGAATACATACCGCCGCAGCAAGTACGCATATCACGCAGAATTGCAGCGGGTTAGCGATATGTATCACCTGTTCTGTGCCTGTCAGACTGCCCAAATTGAAGATGCCGCTGTATTGTTCGGGAAACAGCACAAAATATAGAACTGTTCCCATCACAATTAAAATGCCGGGAGCAAAAGCGCAGAAAGCCCATAGCTTTTTGTTCTTCCATATTTGGAAATGACATAGGGGACTGCCCTCCAGTCGGTAAATTCTGAATCCACTGCCCAAAGCAAAGTATGCCAGAAGCACCACACCAAGCCCTGACAGACAGAGGATTTTAAGAAACCATATCTCTTGTTGAATTCCTCCCGCATAAAGCCACGCCAGCCCAATTCTTCTCCTGTCGGTCCCGACGTAAAGGACAGAAAAATACTGAGCGGCAATGCTATTATTCCAAAATTGATATAGGACAGCACAGGCTTTCCCATGACAGCGGAAAAGAGGAACAAAGCCAAAACACTAATCCCAAATGTAAGTGCAAAAGAGCATAGCAACGGAAAAAGTTTCACTTTACCCGAAAAACACCGTTTTATGAAAACTCTTCTTGTTTCGTCCGGTCTGAAATGTTTCCAGCCGATCAGGAGCAGATACGTTGGTGACCATGCGATCAGATTGCGGACAATCCACATGATGACAGGCGGTGCATGGAATACAAGACTTGCCATACCTGCCACAAAAATAATGAGCGCCCATACCAGAATATAGGAACTGATGATGTATTTCTTCAAATAATTTGTTTTCATACCGTCAGCGCCTTTCCCTGTCCGTGCAGATAACAAGCTCGCTCTTGATTCCATTCAGTTCAATGATGTTCTCCGCCTCCGGCACACTGAAAGGCTTGGTCTGCTTTCCATCCTTCTCATAAGATATGCTTGTGCCGATCCCCTTCGCAACGGCAGTAAACGCTGCGTCCTTCGGAACATGGATTTTTGAAGTTGCAGACACTTGGTTGATTGCCACCTCCCCGTTTAAGGATTGGCAGAACACTTCCATATCAAGGTTACAGTTGATCTCTACCGTTCCGGTGACATCCGCAAGGATAACATCTGGTGTCTTTATATCAAGCTCTATGCTGTCACACTCCAAAGAACGAATTTCCACCGTTTCCGCATTGACCGCACATTCTATTTTTCCGATGTATGGCGTCGGTATCTGGACAAAGATGCTGACCGATTCTTTTGCCGTTGCTTCTGTCACCCCGTTTTTACGGTTTACTTCTACATCAATCCGTTTTCTGATATCGTCAATCCTGACCTTGAAATCATTCTGAAGCGTGGGCATGGTATTGGATACGAGGCGGACACGGATTTTCTCGCCCTCGTATCCCGACAGTGTGAATTGCTTTGCCCCGCCGAATTTCATATCGTAGCGTTTTGACTCGTCAATGTCATACTCTGTAACGCTCTCATAAAGATAGTCCGCTGCCTTTTTTATCCCTCTTTCATGCGAGAGCAGCTCATCTATGGAAATGCCAAACAGGGCGGAGACTGCCATCATGTTTTCAATATCCGGAATGCCTGCATCCGCTTCCCATTTGGTAACTGCCTGTCTTGATACGCCGAGCTTCTCCGCTAACTGCTCCTGTGACATACCTGCCTGCTTACGGATAGATTTTAGTTTTTCTGCAAATGTCATATGAATCCTCCTAAATTTTTTACTTTTTGTTTTACGAAGCAAAATGCGACTGCCACTGCATGGAGCAATGCCCCGTAAGCTGTGCAGGATTTTGCCTCCTTGTTTTGATGCCTTCAGTATAGGAAAGCACATTTTACATTACAAGCAATCAGGAATTACATTTCGCCTTTTTCCGCTACTTTGCGTGGCATTTCCTTATTGACCGTCTGCCTGTCTATATTAGATTAAATAATTGAGGGACAATTGTGTCCCCTAATTATGCATGATATCCAATCCGTCAATGGAAAATTACTTCATGGTGTGTGCAGTAATATATCCAACAGCATCATCGGTACTATGCTGTATTACTTATTGCCGTTTTGAAAAATAGGAATGACAGCCGATTTCAAGCTGCCTTGTTCCATATTTAGCAGCCGTTCCAGATTGTAAATAAATGCAGCTATTTTTCTTTGCTTTTCTTCTTCGCTGTGTTCCATAAGGTCATCAAACACTGTATTTGCATATAAAAAAGTCATTTCCGCAGCTTCTTCGGGATAATCCGTCTGACATATCCCCTGCTCCATTCCCTCTCTTATTAAATCCGTAATAATAGGATTGATACCAAAGAGCAGGGACTTCTCCATTTTCTGGTGCATAAGGGCATTCTGCGGCTTATGTATCTGTTTCAGGAGTTCCTGTCCAAAATTACCATCGCTCACATTTAATGAAAGCATCATCATGGTAAGGCGCTCCAGCACTGGTATATTTTTTTGTACTGCAATCACTTCCGCTTTTTCAATCAGCCTGCTCATCATTCGGCTGATCATTGCGTCCAGAATTTCTTCCTTGGATTTGAAATGGTAATAAAGCGTCCCCCTCGCAATGCCGATTTCATTCAGAATGTCACTGGTGCTGGTGCCGTCAAAGCCTTTTGTTCCAAACAGTCTCTCTGCCACGTCCAATATTTCATTTTTACGTTCTTCCGCTTCTTTTACCACACGCATGGAATCTGCACCCTCCTATTATTTGTAGACTGACTGTCGGTTTAATATTAGCACTGGGAGAATAATTTGTCAATCTGTCCGGCTGGAAATTAATAAAACTTTTCTTAAATGAAAAATCAATGGACATAAGCATACAATATAATCCTTACTGTCCATTGATTTTTCTACGTTCTCAAATAGAATTTCTACCCCTTCTTTGCTACCTCGCCCCTTTATCTTTCTTGCCTGACTATCCCTGCCCGCTTCTCTTTCTTTTACTATCTGCTCTTTCTCTGCCGCATTCAATTCCTTATAAAATGCCTGAACGAAATCAAATTTATATTCCTTCACGATAGCAGAAAGCCTCTTTTTCATATTGGAAATCTGTTTGTCGAAAGCGTCCTTTCTCGTCGCGCCCCTTGAACGGACGATATACCCGGCACGTTCAAGCTCCTTAATGGCTTCGCGGATAGCGTCTATCTTCTCCCGGTTGATAAGGGATAAGCCTTTCAAGGTGTAGTCCCAATCTTCGGGGAGTGGCAGCGTTTGCGACAACAGCCCCTTTGCCTTTAAGGAAAGTTCCTTGTTGCGTAAATGGTGGTTGCTCATAACGGTGTAGCCCTTGTTTCGCTCCACCCGGAAAACTGCCATAGTAAATCACTCCTTTGGTGTTGGTTTGATTGTTGTCGTTCATGTTCCCTCCTCTATGGCAAAAAAATAGAGCATATAGGTTTCCGTTTCTATATGCTCTAACGCTATTACTATATTTGATTTTGATTGATATGATTGATTACGCTAACTGCATAACCTTCGTTTCAAGTTCTTTTAGTTCGTCCAATGATAAAGATGGTACATAACGTGCAATTTTTTCAAGTGCTTCTCCGTCCTTCATCATTCTTTCAATACGTTTCTGTCTTAACAGATACGGATTGTTTTTGTTACCGCTTCTTTGTCTGCCCATATTTCTTTCTCTGCTCATTATATACTTTACAGAAAATAATATACTGCCCGATAAATCTGTTCTCGTCCTCTTGATAAAGCACTTTGACCTCTGCGTCTACCAGTATGTTCTTGATAGCAACATCTTTTATGCCCTCCTGCACCATTATATTATTGCAATAATTTATCATAAATAAGAAATTTATGTGTACAATTATTATGGAAAGTGTATTTAAATTCTTGATAATCACAATTAGACTACTGACATCAATTCAGAAATTATTGTAAAAAAGGCAGAAGCATTTCAGATGGCAAGATATGTACTGCTCTCACCGAATCCGGAAGATGATGTAAATGCATACATGGAAAACTGGGCACGGCAGTCTGGTCTGCTAAAATTTTCGCCGGATGCAATGCGGATTGGATGGGACTTTCCGTTTGTCCCGCCTGAGATGACTACCAGATTTGGCATTCACGGATACGTGGCAGCTTATATTCTTCCGGAAGGATTTGAAACAAAATGTCCGGGAGTGGAATATGCTGTCCAGAAAGAAGCTGATTATGCAGTGATAACAATTTACCACCCTTTTATGGCGGTAGACCGTATCCGGGGCGGTTATAAAAAATAATGGATTTTTTAGCGGCAAATGGATTCTGTGAAGAACCGAGGGAGAACGTCTTATCCTGTTTTGAGTACGTTTATGAAAAAGAAAGCGGCACCTGCATGGATGTGTATACTCATGTGGAGTGCATTGCAAAAGAGCTGAAAAGCCAGGGAAGATACATATACCGGACGCTGTCTTAAATAAAGCCGGGAAAGCTGACGGAAGAAGAATTTGAGATCCTGAAAACGCACACCACGGCAGAAGAGGAACTGCTTACCCATGCAAAGGAGAAGCTTGGGGAATCGGGGTATCTGAATACGGCGGTGGAGATGGCAGCGTATCATCACGAGTGGTGGAACGGAAAAGGATATCCTTATGGCATCAGCGGGGAAGAAATACCGCTCTGTGCAAGAATTATGGCGGTGTCGGATGTTTTACGCACTGACTTCCAAACGATGTTATAAAAACGCCATGCCGCGTGAAAAAGCGTATGCAATCATCAGGTAGGAATCCGGCACGCACTTTGATCCGGAAGTTGTGGAATCATTTTGGGCTGTAACAGCAGACATGGAGGAATGGGAGGAACTGAATAAAATGATTTACTTTGTTTCCATGCTGACAGGCAGACCGCTTTCTCTCTCTATGATAATATCCTCTGCAAAATCATTTTCAACCTCTAAAAAGAACAGGCTGCCTTTCACATAAGAATGTAACTTTATCTGTTTTTTTCTGCTTCCTGCCCTTTCTGGTGGATAATAATATCCGTGATGGGATTTCCTGTCTGATAAGGAAAATCCAATTGGCTGACTGTTTCCTCCATTTTTCCGATATAGCTTTCCAATTCTTCATTTACAGAACCCGCCACATTTTTAACAAGTAAGGAAATATTGGCTATACGGCTTCTCATATCGTGCCGAAGCCCTCTCATATCAGTATATATGTCCTGTATTTCTACAATTTCTTTCTCCATTTGCCGTACTTGATTTTCCAGTATGGCACGTTTCCCGGTTTCCTCATTGTACTGTACCAATTTCTGAAACAATATGACACTTACAACAATAGCGGAAAGCAACAGTACACAGATAACGGGTATCCAGAATTTTGTTGCAGAAACCGTATCATAAATAATTACGGTCATTCCATTTTCAACCGAAATAATCATCCTTTTATGTCGTTTCCCTCATGATTACAAGTGCTGATAAGGGAAAAAATGAGGGTAAGAAAAAAACTATAATATCAAATAACAAATAATGAAAAGGGAATCTGTCTGAAAGATATGATTTTTCTTTATTGGTTATCCATCGTTAAATCATCAAGGCTCACTCTTAGTGTGTCAGCAATCCCGAATGATACAGTATCAACAGTCCTCTGTATGTTACATCGCAAAGTTTCCTAGTCCTGCTCCTCCAGTCTACCTCCAGTTGCCCGCCGCCATAGCATCCCATTCCTTTAAGTGCCTTTTCGACGTAGTTTGCACGGCATATTCCCTGATCATCTATAGAATCATAAATAATATCAACCTCTTTTTTTAGCGGTGGAACAAGACTGTATAAACCACATCGGCACATATACTCTATCAAATCCAGAAATACATAATACTCTCCGCCAGTTTCTATACCCAGTTTCATGCCCTCCCTATATGCACCGCAGCAGCCAACCAAATGCCCAATATCTACACAATAGGCAGGTGAATAATTCAAGCCTGTGTCTTTCAGTAACTTATTAAAAGAATCCGCCAGCATTGCTATATTCTCACTGTTCCGCCAACTGTTTGTATGAGCCAAAATATCCAGATGATACCAACAGGGCCATTTTTCATAGTCGTTAAAAACGTATGTGATTCCCTCGGGGTTGATTCGCTCGGGACGTCTCCTTCTTATTTTCACGATATCTGTCACCGATTTTATTTCAGTAACTCTTCTAAAAGATTCCAGTGCCGTGGTAATTTCCTTTGAAATATCAAAGGTGTCTTCATAACCAGCTCTTGCAACACAAGCAGCTTTAATGATGTCCGAGCCAGCGGCTGCGTATCTGCTGCAGTCAATATCGCCTTCGCCGAACAATTTCGGGGATATAATTTTGAATGCTTCTATTGCATTTTTCAGAACAGGAGTTTCTTTATACACCAGTTTTTCGCCAAGATATTTTACACCAACCTCTTGATTTTCATATGGCCCTGCATTTTTGTTAGACCCATGAAAACCATTGCCCAACCAACCGTTTTCTTTTTGGCATGTAATGATACTTTGGATTATTTTCTCTTGCAAAATCCTATCCTGCAAATCTCTTTTTTCGTCGTCTGTGATATTTTTCAGAATATCGTTTTTAACATGATAAACAATCGAGGGATTCGCATGTTGCACTAAAAACTCTGATATCCTGTCAAGCAGGTTACTTTGATCACTGTTGGAAGCTCGTCTTGAAGAACCCTTCATTTTCATACATGAAAGTTCTTTCATATGTTTCCTCCCTTTAAGATTTGGACAATGTCATCTGTTATAATTACTTTATAATAATTCACTTAACATTACACTACTTTACAACTTTATAAATGATGCCCCTGTTTCTTAATTAGCTGTTTTAAGGCATTTATTAGGGC
>NZ_RAZG01000109.1 GCF_003612565.1 Roseburia sp. 1XD42-69
CTTGTGTACTGACTGCCCAGATCACTGTGGAGAATGATTCCCTGCGTGTCTCTGACATTCAGGCAGGCATTTCCCGCCCCTTTCCCCGTTCCGGCTCACGGCGCAATATTTTGTCAAGATTGCTTTTCACGGTCTGCAATTCCCGGACGTTCTCTTGTCTGGTGCGTCACGGGGGTCAAAGCTGATGATATAGTGGTGGCTCTTTACGTCCTCCCGCTTTTGGTTCTTGCCGTATTTCAGATTGGAACGCATACAGGCGATTGCAAAATCTTCCTCACCGCAATTCAAAGAGGAAATGCGGTAATCGTCACGGATAACAAGCTGCCCGTTTCCGTCCAGTGCGGGCTTCATGGTAAACTCGTCATGCTCAAAGGTTAGGTACTGCTCGGCAGCTCCGTAATCGGCATTTTTAGAGCTGATATGTTTGAATGTTGCCAACGGCTTCACCTACTCTTCCTCGGTCAAGCGTGTCTTGATTACCCGGTGGCGGTGGGGCGTGTTGTATCTTTTCATGGCTGTGAACCTCCTTTCGTGGGTGGATTTTTTCAAGCGGCGCAAGCCGCAAAAAGGCGGGCTTGGGGTGGCAACCCCAACAAGATTCCCATAGGACAAAATGAGCGATTAGCGAAATTTGGTACTGTGGTAGAATCTTGCTCTTAAAAAGTGGCGGCTTCCCCTGTGTGGGCTTCCGCTGATACCCTCGACGGAGAGGGCGGGGCTTCTGCCAACTCTGCGGCAAAATTTATCCCTCTATTCCTAACTACGTTGAAAAATTCCAAACAGGCAACGTTTCCCGAAATTTGTGTGAATTTTCTTTCGTGCTTTCATAACAACATCTGACAAAAACGGGCGTAAAAAAACAGGAAACCTTTTCTTGATTTCCTGCTTTCTGACTGCCTAAAATGGCGGCGGTTATTCGGTTGTCATTCCCCGGAAGCAAACTTGTAGCCTATGCCTAAAACAGTCTTTATGTAGGTGGGGTTTTTGCTGTCCGGCTCTATCTTTTTCCACAGGTTGTAAATCACGTTGACAACGCTTGAATGGCAGCTATCGCTGTCCATGTTCCAAACGGCTTCAAAAATCTGTTCTTGTGTGAGGACAATGCTGGGATTGGAAGCAAGAAATACAAGGGTGCTGTATTCAAGGTGGGTAAGTTTTACTTCTTCCCCGTCATGAAGTACCTGTCGCCTACTCTGTATTATTTCCAATCCTGAAAAAGACATTCCCGAAGTAGGAATAGGGATAGTCCTCACGGATTCAAGTGATATGCAGTCTGCTATTGCAGCTATGATTTTATCAATCGCTTTTTCCTCTTGCTCGTTAAGCGTCAGCATTAGTATTTTCCCATAAGATCACCTCGGTTTAATAACAAAGTTTAAAATATACAGAAATTGTTAATATATTATTTTTGTAACTAATTTCCTTTATACCACCCTCTATTTTATTTAATAACTCTTTTACAATGTATAACCCCAACCCTGTATTACCGTTTGAACGTGATGTATCTACTGTATAAAATTTTTGAAAGAGTATATTAACATCTATATTTTTTAATTCTGATGTAGTGTTTTTTACTGTAAAGATACCATCTGCGTCCATCACGATTTCAATATAATCATCAGAATACCGTATTGCGTTTGTAACCAAGTTATCAATAATTCTTTTGCAGGCAACAGCATTTCCGATTATCCATACAGGAGCATTTTCTATTTTAATAGTGGATGTCAATTCTTTTAGTTCGTTATATTTGTCAATTAGACAGTCGGTTACAATTCTGTTTACATCTATTTTTTCAATTCCCAGAATATAATCATCACTTTCTATCAATGACAAATCATAAAATATTTGCAGTAGTTCTGTTAAATAGTCTGTTTTTGCTTGAATAACAGAAAAATAGTGTTCCTGTTCTTCTTTATCTTCACAATCTTTTAAGAGTGTTAAATATCCTTGGATTGATGTTAAAGGGGTTCTTAAATCATGGCTAATATTAGCAATGGAGTGTTTTAATTGCTCTTTTTCCTGTATAATCTTGACTTTTGTTTTCTGTTCTAAATCATTTTTTTCATTGATTATACCTGCCAATTTTACTATTTGCTTATTTGATAAGGAAATTCGCAGTTTTTTGTTTTCGCTAATCTGTTTTGTTATTTCACAAATTTGGCGTTTCCATGAAAAAAGAGAAAATGCCAATATTATATTTAATAAGACCAGTAATAAATACATCATTAACATTCTCTCCTTCGATGAATTTTAGAAAATATTTCGTGATTATTAGTTTTATAAAATTACTTAAACTCCTGTTTTCTGACAAGTATAACAGATAGGGGCAGTAAAAATAATAAACTGAAAATAAAATATATGATTATTTCATTTATTAGCCCATATTCAAGCCGGAAAGTTCCCATGTTCATCCAATAGTATAATGGATTGAGCCAGACCAAATATTTTAATATTGCATGACTGTGAAAATTCTGCCATATCCCCGTATATATTACTGCGCCGCCCAAAGTAAATAAACACATGACAGTTGCGATGATACCGATATTTTTCAAGCAGATACATATAGTAATGCAAAGTAAGATAAATGAAACCAATACTAAAAAATTTAATCCGACATAACTTAAATATTGTGCCAGTTCAGTTGTGTCGGGGATATACCCAGTTTGCAAACAAGTAAACAAAAGCGTAATGGTATTGAATATAAAATAGCAGACTGCATTATATAAAACAATAACAATAGTCTTTGCAAAGTAGACTTTTACTCTATCTATTCCATAGGCAACAGGGAGTTTGATTGTACCCACAGAGTAATCATAGCAGAAAAATTGTATGGTTAAAATGAGGGTAACAATCCAGAGAAATACATTGCAGGATATACAGGATTGCATAATTTCGCTAAATTTAGGTGTATCAATATTTTCAAATGTAAATGCAAAAAAACCAATAGTTCCTTGTATGGCAGCATTTGTTTCTTCATCTCCCTCTGAAACGAAGAGCTGTGTTCCCCCAGCGGACATGCTGAAACTCCCATACAAAATCAGCCCTGCAAAAAAAAGAATTGGAACCGCTATAAACAGTTTGGAATATTTCAGTTTAAGAAATTCAGATTTCAACTGATTATACATATTTGTACCCTCCTATTAGATTTTCAAAATAGGTTTCTAATTCTTCCCCCTGCACAGACATTTCTTCAACAACAATGCCATTAGAAAAAAGAGTTTTTGAAATAGTATGTGTTTCTTCAAGTTTTTCATATATCCTTATAAAATTGTTTGGATATACAGAAAAGTTTTTGATTTTTAGCTGTTCTTCCAAAACAGTAACAGTTTTTTTCGTATCATCTGTTTTCAGTTTAATATGCCGCCTGCATTGCTCATTTAATTCTTTTGCTGTAATTTGTTTAAGTAGCTTACCATGATGCAAAAAGCCATAACAAGTTGCGAGCTGGTTAAGCTCACTCAAAATATGGCTTGAAATCAATATTGTTACATGGTTTTCCCGGACTAATCTTTTAAGCAGCTCTCTAAGTTCAATAATACCTGTTGGGTCTAATCCGTTGACAGGTTCGTCTAAGATTAGAAATTCCGGCTCGCCCAAAAGAGCAACAGCCAATGCCAAACGCTGTTTCATACCCAAAGAAAAGTTATTTACTTTCTTTTTTTCCGTATTATTTAGTCCGACAAGTTCCAATGTTTTTGAGATACATTTTTTGCCTGGAATTCCCCTTTGTACCCGCTGAATCTCTAAATTTTGTTTTGCAGTCATATCTTTATACAATGCAGGCATTTCAATCGTACAGCCAATTTTAGTACGTTCATGCTGCAAATGATCTGTTTTCCCGAACAGAGTAATGATACCGCTGCTTTTAAATGCTAATCCCGTCAATATACGGATTAAGGTGGATTTTCCAGCGCCGTTTTCACCAACTAACCCATATATTTCTCCCCGGTTAATTGAAAAATTAACATTTTGTAATGCATGGAAATTTTTGTAATTTTTACAAAGTTCTGTTGTCTGACATATAATCTCTGACATTTTACCAACTCCTTTCCATGCTAATTTACAATCCAAATCTAAAAAAAATCTAAAGGAATAAAAATTATTTCAATTTATACCCAATCCCCCATACTGTTTCTATATAATCAGTATCCGTATGCTTTTTTATTTTTTTCCGAATGTTACTGATATGCGTGTTGATTGTATCATTATCGTAGGCATATTCTTCCTGCCAGATTGATTCATAAATATTTTGTTTTGAAAAAATTTTTTGCGGATATTGTAACAGAAGGATTAAAATTGATAATTCTGTTGATGTAAATTGTACGGTTGCTCCTTTTATATTGGCATTACAGTTTTCAATTTCAATATCCTTATACTTTAAATGAATATCCGCTTTCGGGGGAGCAGCTACACTTCTTTTTAAGTTAGCCTCAATCCTTGCAAGTAACTCAAAAAGGTTAAAAGGTTTTGTCATATAGTCATCTGCACCCAAACGCAGTAAATCTATTTTGGATTGTACCATTGTTTTTGCAGACACAACAATAACAGGAATATCTGTATATGTTCTTAATTGCTTTATCACACTATCGCCATTTAGAATTGGAAGCATTAAATCCAAAATGATAAGGTCTGGTAAAAATTTCTGGCATAAGTCTATTCCCTCTCTTCCATTTGGGGCAGAATACACTTCATAATTGTGATTTATCAGAAACTTTGTTATCATGTTGCGAATATCGGTATCATCTTCAATGATTGCTATTTTTTTCAATTTTATATCCTCCATATAAAGTAGGGTATACTTTAATTTTGATTGCTTAAAGTATGCTTTCATTATATGGCATAATAGAAATGAACTCAAGGCAGAGCATAGAATATCAATAAAATGTATTTGTAAATTTGATTGGGTAAAAATACCGAAGAATGGCACTGTATAAGCTTGCTTACCTTCTGCTCTTTGGTTTCTTTGGTTCGGAATAGTGTGGTGCTGGCGGTCTATCTCTTGTTTTCGGTTGCTTGCTTCTTTACCGTACATGAGCATTAAAACAGGAGTTTAATCAACAGATAAATGCGTCTTCTGCTGTTATTTTTGTGGTGGGTGATATGACCGCCTATCGTAAAGCAGGCAGTAGCTGTTCACGGGCAACGGAAGAAAGGTTAAACTGTAGTTGTACTCCATATAAGCATAATGCCAATGGTTCCAAAATGTGCAAAGTATTTCAAACCTTTTCACGAGAAGAAGATAGTGACGTTGGCAACATAAATTCATTTTCATATCTTCGCCATGAATTTGAGCAAGCCAAAAAACGTAAAAAACCAATTATTGTGGTTTATAATTCGTTACGTAAAGAAACAAGTTGGCTCCCTTCATACATGAAAGATTATGAATCAGATGCACAGCCTTTTTGGATAAAGAATTACCTTGGTGAAAAAGTTGGTAACTACACCTACATAAAAAGGGTTCTTGGATATGCTTAAATTTTTAAGAAAAAGTGGTACATGGGCACTGAGCATAATTACAGTGATTTTTACGTTTGTTCCTGAAGCAATTTTTGAGAAATGTAAACTACTTCCATTTTTCTCTAATGATATGAATATTGTATTAACTCGTGTTTTGTCTTTTCTTATCGTGCTTTTATTGACGATAGGGATAAGTGCTCTATATTTATATCGTCGAAAAAAGATTTGCATAAAAGGAAACAATTATAGTATTCAAATTGAATATGGCGATTTGCTTGAAATGAGGAATTGCAAAAAAGTAATTACCTTTGATGAATGTTTTACGACAAAGGTAGGTGATTCTCCTTCAGATGTAAAACCAACTTCTATATGTGGACAGTACCTTGAAGAAAATCCTATACAAGATATGCAAAATTTAATTGATAACGCACAGCTAAAACCCATGAAAAGCAAATCAAAATATCGCAACAAAGTTAGATATGAATCTGGTATAATACTACCAAATGGCGAGTATTTATTGATGGCATTTGCAAAATTAGATAAAGACGGACTGGGAAGATTTTTTTCTTATGATGAATTTCTCGAATGTTTATCGTTGTTCTGGAAAGAGATTGATAAATATTATGGGCAGAATGATGTATGTATATCTATATTAGGCTCAGGACTTACTCGTATAGGTGACACATCTTTTACTAAACAAGAATTGCTTGATATAATAATTGGGTCGTATAAATTAAGTCGTCATAAAATAAAATTTCCCAATAAGTTGCGTATTGTATGCAAAAAGAGCGAAGATTTTTCCTTAAATAAAATTGGCGAAAACGTATAATAAAATGCAAGACTATAACAAGTAAATATGTTTTTGTTAAACAAAAAACCGGGAACCTGTTTTTAGATTCCCGGTCAGTACCATTTATGCTGTCTGTTCCGCTTTCAGTTTTTTTACTTCATCAAGAGAAAGTCCAGAAATATTCGCAATTTCTTCCAGAGCATATTTTCCAGCTGACAGCATACGAAGAGCGACCTCTTTTAAAGATTCACTTCTCATATCTTCCATAATTTTACACATCTCGCTCACTCCTTTCGGATTCTCTTTTAGATATCGTGTTCGGTTTGCCATCAATTCAAAATTCATATCATCTGCTTTGGTACAATTAAAATCGTGCATGAGTTTTCCTATATCGGATTCTCCACGATATTCACCATTCACATAAAGGATATGCTCCCCATCTTCAAAAGATTTACCCGTTGCAAGATTGATTCTCTCAATCGGGTAAACAGCTTCGCCCTGACCATAAAAATCTTTTTCAATAATAAAAATTGTATATGTGTCCGGTAACTCTTTAAATTCCTGACCTGAATGGAGATTTTCTATATCCATTACGCTTGAATGATATCTTGCCCTGTGTGGGTCTGCTCCCTTGTCCTGCCTCTGGACTTCTAAATCATATTTTTTCCCATCTGAATCCGTTCCATATGCGTCCAAGCAGATAGAACGTGCCCCAGCCAGCCTTTTCATATCCTTCTGTGTTTCACAATCAATGTTAACAACCTAACTCAAGCAACTACAACATATTGTGTTTTTCTTTTAATTGGCACGGGGTTCCCTG
>NZ_RAZG01000110.1 GCF_003612565.1 Roseburia sp. 1XD42-69
ACAATAAAAATACAGAAAAAAGGAATCTTTTACAATTCAAATGTAAAAGATTCCTTAAGTTAATGACATTGCGAAAAAACAGGAATAATACTAATCAGGTATCGGAAATAGACCATACTTAAAATGCCAAACAGGATTGCCGCAGCCGTTACAAAAAGATTTAGGTATGCAATATGCTTTTCCTCTTTGCCCCTGCCGGAAAGAAAGTCTAAGATACCTAATGCGCCATTCAAAATGGCATAAGCCGCAACCGCATAGATTATGCTGCCTTGTAGAAATTCCGGGAACAGAAGCGTTACAAGCCCCATAGCCCCAAGCAGGGCAGCCCGTAAGCCAGACCACCTTGCAATCTTTTTGAATTGTAAAAAAGTCATAGATGTTATCCTCCTTTCGTTCTACAAGAAGAATAACATCTATTTCCTACTCCCAAGTGAATTGAAACTTACAATTTTGTAATTTTATCTGAATTTAGAAAAGTGATATTGAAAACACTTCCCTTGCCTAACTCGCTGTCTACGGTAATGTTTCCGTCGTGGGCTTCTATGATCGCTTTGGCAAGCGGCAGACCAAGCCCTATCCCCTGTGTGTCTTTAGAAAAACGACTGCGGTAAAAGCGTTTGAAAATGTAATGTATATCTTCCGGGTGAATACCGCTGCCAGTATCTTTTATTGTAATCTGCGTCAGGTCAGGAAGCCCTTTCCAATCAATCATAACCCGGTCACCTGTGCCTGTATGGTCTAAAGCATTTTTCACAATGTTGCTGATTGCTTCGATAATCCAGTCGCAGTCACAAAAAAGCGTGATGTTATCAGCCCCGGATAAAATAATTTCTTTTCTTTCCTGCTTCGCCCGGTATGCAAAATGTAATTCAATATCTTTTACCATATCAGCTACGTTTTCAACGCTTTTTTCTATGATGATAGTACCAGCGTCTAATTTCGTAATTTCCAGCAGATTTTGTACCAGCGTTTCAATTCTGTTTAGCTCCTGCTCTGATAATATGGTAAATTTCTTTATTTCAGGCAGTCTTTCCGCTTCTCCCTGCACCATTTCATTATATATGCTCAAAGCTGCAATGGGCGTTTTAAGTTGATGTGAAATATCTGATATGGTATCCCTTAAAAATTCCTTTGAGCGCAATTCATTTTCAGCATGGGCGTTTAATACAGCAGCCAAGGTGTTCACCGAATGGAACAGTTTATATAATTCACCCTCCCTGTCACAAGCAATGCGGGCGTTGGTATCGCCTTTCAGGTATTTGTCGATTGCTGATACAGCTACCCCGATCAATTTATGCTGCTGATAAAAATACCAAAAACAAACAGCCGCTATGCCGCCTCCCGATATAACAGAAAGAACAGAAATGAATGGTATGCAGCTATCACGGAATACCCATATCCCTATCTGCGACATTAGTAAAAAGCCAACTATAAAAACGGTTATCCCTGTAAATAAAAATTTGGTATCTCTGTTTGTAAACAATTCCATGCTCCACCTCAACAAATAATGTTCCATTTATACCCCATGCGCCTGATATTGAGAAGCATTTGCGGCTCGCTGGGATTGTCCTCAATTTTGATACGCAGTCTGCGGATATAAACAGTCAGTGTATTGCTGTCAACATAATTTCCGTCACCGTCCCATAATTTCTGCAATATCTGCTCTTTAGACAACAGGACGTTAGGATTTTGCATGAACAGGCAAAGCAATTTATATTCCGCTGCTGTCAGGTCTAACAGTTCCCCGTTTTTATATGCCTGTCCTTGCAGGAGCAGGACTTTAATACCATTTGAGTGAAGCTCTGTATTGGCAGAGCCAAAGTCATTTGCCCGGCGAAGCAGGGCGTTGATCCGCAACATTAACACGCTAACCTTAAATGGTTTCGTTATATAGTCGTCACCGCCTATATCTAATCCCATAATCACATTGATTTCCTCGTCCGAAACCGTTAGAAATATGATTGGCACTTTTGATGTCTGCCGGACTTTCCGGCAAATTTCAAAGCCGGAACCGTCAGGGAGAGAAACGTCTAAAATCAGTAAATCATACTTTCCCTCCGTCCATGCGGTATCAGCTTCTTTTATTGTCCGCACAATGTCTAATTCAAATCCCGCCTTTTGAAAAGCGAATGTCAGTCCGTTAATCAGGCTCAAATCATCTTCCAACAATAATATTTTATTCATTTTTGTCCCTTGTTTGGTTCTGAGAATTGTTGTTCCTGTCCCGTTTTTTCCTATATTCTTTGATAGCCTTGTTTCTAAGCGGTATTCCAACACCAATCAAAAGCCCTACGATCAAAACAGTAAAATCCATGTTCGTACCTCACATTTCTTTATTTTTCAATATCTTAATAGATACCAATATGGAAACAACATACATTGCAATAACAAAAATGACAGCTAATAACATTAGCAGGATAGGGGAATTGATAACTGTAAAAAGTAGCATACTTTCGCCAACAGGACTTTTTGTAATGAGCAGCAAGGTTATCAAAAACCCCGCAACCGGGATATACATAAATACCCTGCCTTTGATAGAACCAAGTTTATAATATCCGGGCAGTTGAAAAACTGTATAAAGAGCAAAAAGGAATATCCCTGTGACAACAGCACTTATATAATCGAATATGCTAATGCTTTCTCCCAAAATAGTTAATATGACAGGGTGAGCAATTAAAGAAAATATCAGTGCAGTTAAGCCCATGATAATGATAAAAATATACCGCCCAATAACCATGTCACTTTTTCGGATTGGTAAAATACCGTAAAGCCGTTCCATAGAGTTCTTTTCTGTAATCGAAAAGGTATATCCCGTTGTCATGGCAATAAAGCACATGGCAAATGAAATTCCTGTCAGCAAAGAACGGTTGATAGCGGCAAATACAACAGGCAATATCATTGTGAAACATATTGTTTTCACATAGGGCTTTACTAAAGAAAAATCCAGTTTTGCTGATTTCCAAATATTACTCATACTGTTCACCTCTCTTGCTGGTAAATACCACAATATCGTCAATGGTTGCCGGTTCCACATTTAAGTGTGCAAACTGTTTCAAATCCTCGGTTTTGACAAGAGCTTCAAATCCAGTTGAAAAGTGCCTGATACCAAGCATTTTTTTATCCAAATCCGCAGACAGTTCTTCACACCCGCCTTTGACTATCCTAAAATTATCTATAAATTCATCTTTACCACCACTGAAAAACAATTCCCCATAACTGATATAGGTAATGTAGTCAGCAGCACGTTCCAAATCCCCGGTAATATGGGTAGAGAACAAAACACTATGCTCGCCATCTTCAATGTATTCCGACAAAATATAAAGAAGTTCATCTCTTGAAACAGGGTCAAGCCCGCTGGTAGGTTCATCTAATATCAATAATTTTGCGTCATACGAAAAAGCGCAGGCAAGCATAAGTTTCATCTGCATACCTTTGGAAAGCTCTTTTACCTTTTTAGAGGGCTGGATATGAAATCTTTTCAGTGTTTCCGAAAATTTTTGCGTATTCCAGTTTTCATAAAAAGCTGATACAGACTTTTCAACCTGTGAGATTTTCCATTCATCACTAAAATAATTGGAGTCAAAAACAACGCCTAAATTTCTTTTTGCTTCCTGTTCGCTGGCAATATTGTCAAATCCTAAAATTTTCACTTCTCCGCTTGTGCGCTTTAACATATTCAGTATGAGTTTAATTGTGGTTGTTTTTCCAGAGCCATTCGGACCAATCAGCCCCATAATATACCCTTTTGGTAAAGTAAAGGTAATATCGTGTAACTGGAAACCCTCAAAGGACTTTGATAGATTTCTTACTTCCAAATAATCATTCATCTGTTTTTTCCTCCATTAAGATACTCAAAAGATGATGTAATTCTTCTTCGGAAAGATTAGCAACACGCGCCGCGCTTATTGCTTCCGATAAGTTGTTTTCAATTTTGCAGATTAGCTGTTCTCTCAAAAGTTCAGAACCCTGTCCTAAGACAAAACAACCCCGTCCTTGAATATTCTTTACAAATCCCTCCTGTTCTAATTCTGTATATGCCCTCGTTACAGTCAAAACACTAATTTTCAATTCCTTAGCAAGTGTCCGTAATGAGGGAAGTGTTTCGTCCGCTTGTAAATCGCCGGACATAATCGCCGATTTTACTTGCTGCTTAATTTGCTCATATATCGGTATGCCCGATATATTTGAAATAATTAGTTTCACAATCCGCCTCCTACCTGTCTATGCTATTATACTGTTATGCAAAATAGTATAACACTTGAAACAGAAGAAAGCAAGAGCTTACAGAAAAATTCACCTAATTTTATTTTTCTGAAAAATGGTATATCGGTAATAGGAATTATTTTAGCTAACTGATAGAACGGTGTAGACATATCCGAAAAGAAAGGTGAACAGTAAAATGTAATAGGGTGAATAATCATGGCAAGCCGGATTCGCCTGCTGTAATGCCGCAAGACTTCCTCCACGGCTTCCGGGTCGCCGCTGGTCACCCGGACAATGGTTTCATACGGTATAAGTTTAGGATTCCCCATGCAAAAGCACCTCCATTTCCTCCTGCAACATCTGTAAGGCACTGTGGATATAATGCCATGCTGTACTCTTGCATTGTCCGTATAAATCCGCGATTTCCTGTTGTGTGTAATTCCCAAAAAAGTAAAGATAGATGATTTCTCTCTTTTTCTCCGGCAGGGATAACAGGGCTGCAGCAAGCTCGCCGTTGGTGAGTATGATTGTCTGACCGCAGATTGTAACGGGGTATTGTTCGTAGGGTGATTTGAGAAATTCGTCTGATGTGCTTAGAGGGTAAAACTTTTCTTCTGTGAGGTATTCAAAGGATATTTCTCTTTGCCGCCGCCTGTTCCTGTCACGCCATGCATTGATAGCGGCATAGCGTATGACGACTTTGCAGAAACCATTGAAAGAATACATGATATGTTCCCTGTATGCTTCTGTGCAGTCCATAGAAAATTCCCCCTTTCTCCCACATGGGAAACAATATTGATAAGTTCATTTATTTTGCAAGAGGCAGCTTTGTTTTAGTCGGCTGCCCCTTGTTAAACCATAACAATTTAATCAAGCAATTCATCAGATAAGACTGCAACAAAATTACTTTTCTTATCTGTTCGCGCCCGTTTCAGCCATTCCTGTTTTTCTTCCTTTGTCATGCAATCAAGCAGAATTGTAAACCGGGCAATATTATTAGCTTCATAGTATTTCTCGGCATATTTTTTCAAATCACTTGATTGCATATAATCTGAAAGTACGGCAAAGAAATTTGATTTATTATCCTGTTCCGATTTATCTATATACTGTAAAATTAAATCTGCGTCCATGTTCTGTACAATAGTTGAAAAGAGCGCAATTTTATCAGCGTCATATACTTTCTTGTAGTAATCTTTTTGGGTTACTTCATCTAATACTGAAAAGAGTGCAGAAAATCTAATCAAGTCCTCATTTTGAAAATATTTTTCTGTCAATGCTGGTATATCATCAGTTGCAACAGGCGTTATACTCATAATCAAAGGCATTTCTATTGTCGGACTAATATTTGCACTTTTCAAAGAATAAATCAATTCTTCTATTGCCGAAACAGCTCCGCTGTCATTTATATAATCTTTTGCAATATCAGAAAAATACACCGTCATTTTCGAGTTGTCTTTCATGACAATTTCTGTTACTCCATAGTATTGCTGGACTTTTGCATATACGTTCCAGCCCATTTCAATAATATAGGAATTGCAGTAATATCCTTTTTGTGTATAAGTGTATTTGTATGATTCATTATTTTCAAAATCCGTATTATCCAAATTTTCATTATCCAGATACCAACCAAACCCTAAATTTTCATCATAAATATATGTATCTGTTCCGTTGTTTTTCTTCTCTGATATTGATGCCGCAGTTTCTATAACCAATCCCTTTTCTTTTTCTGTAAGATTTTTCATATATTTACACTGTTCTGTGACATCTTCAAGAAGTGTTTCCTTATTGACAAACGGTCCAATAGATGTCCAGCTATCTTTTCGCACCACAACAAACTTGATGCTTCCAACTGATACAGATGCCTGTGGTCTATCTTCTTCGTCCGCACCTTCACAAAAGATATAATACACTCCATTATCTGTTAAAACTTCATTCAATATTTCGCTGTCCCTCCACGTTTTCTTATCATTAGCAACAGAAGGGGCGGCGTATGCACCGGTCACAAAAAAGCAGACACAAACAGCAACCGTAAAAATGGCAGTAATGGCAATAATCACTTTTGATTTTTTCCTAAATTTCATAATCGCACCTAACCTTTCTTTTAACTGTTCTGCTCCCTCTGTCAAAGTGACGGAAGCTAAAGAACTTTTGTAGAGATTGTTTGATTTCAAAAATGAAATTAGTATATCTCCATACTCACGCCTTGCGGTATCGTCAAGTACAGATATAACTTTTTCATCACATGACAATTCACATGATTTATTCACTTCCTTTTCCAGCAAATATACAAAAGGATTGAACCAATGGACGCACACAACAATTTGTATCAGCCATTTATAAAACATATCCCTCTGCTTGTAGTGAATTAGCTCATGCACAAAGATATAAGATAACTCTTTATCTTCCAATTCGCCAACAGGCAAAATGATTCTTGGTCGAAAGAAACCGATCAGCATGGGGGAAGCAATCAGAGAATTACGGGATAATTCAACCCTTGTTTTTATATTCAGTTTTTCTTCACAATCAGATAGCAGATTCAAGATTTTTATATCCGATACCTCTTTATTTCCTGCTTTGATGTATTGGATAAATCCTTGATAAACTGTTACCTTACGAACAAATAAAATCAGTGCCAATGCTGACCAGATAAAAAACAGGCAGACATATTTGTTAAATGGCTCACGCATGGCAGCGTTGGTTATTTCCCGGTTTGTCTGTATCGGTTCTGCTTTGTTGTTACCCGCACCTGCGGGAACGGGTACATTGGGGCTTGTAGGGATTTCATTCGTTATTGC
>NZ_RAZG01000010.1 GCF_003612565.1 Roseburia sp. 1XD42-69
TAATCGCCTCTCTGAGATATTGATATCCTTTTATATGGGCCGGAACACCTATCTCATGAATAATATTTGTCACATCCGCCTCTAAATTCCTGGGCTTTATCTCCTCTTTCACAAAAGTGTGGTCATAGGAGACAGATTTTTGGATTTCCTTTCCCTGAACTGCCTCACCGGGCCTTCTGCTCCTTTTAATCTGGTTGATAATTGCCGCATGGTCAAAGGGCTTCATAAAATAGTAATCCACACCTCTGGCAAAGGCATCTTCCGTAATTTTTTCGCTGCTGATGGCAGTGACTATAATAAAACTTGGATGCTTTTTCATAGTGGTGTCATGGTTAATTTTATCCACCACCCCCAGTCCGTCCAGTTTGGGCATAATAATATCCAAAAGTACTACATCCGGTTCCTTTGACTTAATCATCTGATATGCTTCTTCCCCGTCCATGGCAGTACCTACCACCTGTAATTCATTATCGCTTTGTATGATATCTCCCAACAATGCCAACGTACTTTCGTTATGGTCAGCTATGGCAACATTCAATTTTTCCATCCAATTTATCCTCCTAACTATTAAAATGATATATCATATTCCATTTTTCACATTGGCCTTTGCGACTAAAAAAGAAACTATTTGTATTATAACATCCCCTTTTCATGTTTCAACTCAAACATTTCGCAGGAATCGACAGCTAAAGGGCTTTCGACAGTAGCGCATGTTTTTCGCAAGTTTCTATTTCGACGATTTAACTTTAAAATGAAATGCCAAAAAATGGTAATTTTTTCCCAAATTAACCCCTAAAATCCTTCCCTGTTTTTCTATGTATCTTCATCCCGAATTTTGTCAAACCCAGTCGCAAAGTTTTCACAAATCGACAGGATTTTTAAATAATGTCGATTTTTGCTATCACAATATGTTGATAAAACGCCAAAATCAACCACAAGAATTCTTTTGGGGTAGATTTTTTTCGACACATTCCTTATACTTATTTTATAAAAATTTATAAAGAATCAGAAAGGAACAGCGTATGCCATTTTCCGTTTTCTACAGTTTGACACTTACCGCCGCTTTAACCACCTGGTCACCTGGCCCCAATAATATACTGCTGTTAAGCAACGCCAGCAAATATGGGTTAAAAAAGAATTTAAAATTTATGTGCGGCATCTGGACCGGCTCCTTTTCCCTGATGCTTCTCTGCGGCGTATGCACAAAAGCCCTCACTTCCATTGTCCCAGGCATCCGCTCTGCAATGACATGTATCGGAGCCGCTTACTTATTGTATTTATCCTACGCCACATTAAAAAGGCTTCCCCCGGGAGAAGAAAGGGACACCAAAGAACCCACCTACAAAATGGGGGTGTTTTTACAGTTAATAAATGTAAAAATAATTATTTACGGCCTTACCATGTTTTCCTCCTTTATCCTCCCCTATGAGGGCAGGCCCCTGATTTTACTTCTCTTTGCCTTCTACCTGATGTTTATGGGTGCTTTGGGCAACATACTCTGGGCCTTTGCAGGAAATGTCCTAAAACAAAGCTATGAGAGACATTACAGGGGAATGAACGCCTGCATGGCCCTGCTTTTGGTGTGGTGCGCCCTTCGGGTATTAGGGATTTTGTAAAAAAAAGAAGCTGCGAAACACAGCTTCTTTCCCACATTAACACTATAGAGACAACGGTATTTAATCTCGGAAGGCTTTTACCAGCTCTTCCCCGTCCTCATAATTCTGATTTTTCAATTCTTCAATGTACCACTCATCAATGCCCTCCACAGCATCCTTAAAGGAATTAATATCCAAGTCCTCATAGGATACAAAGCTGACACCGTTTTTCTCCTGCCAGCGCCTCATAATCTCATCATCTCCGGCACGGTTGATATAGCGCTGATACTCCACCGCTTTCTGCCCGCATTCGTCCACCACGGCCTTCTGCTCCTCTGTGAGGGCATCATAGATATCCTGGTTCATACAGAAAAACAGGCAGTCATAGTTGGCGTTCCACAGAGAACAGTAGGGCTGTACTTCCTGGACAGAAGCCGCATCAATGGCAGGAAGGGGATTTTCCTCTCCCTCCACGGTCTTTTGCTGCAAGGCAGTGTAAGTTTCCGACCAGTTCATATTTGTGGCATCTGCCCCCCAGCGCTTATAGCACTCCATTAAAAGATTGCTTCCCGCCACACGGATTTTTAAGTTTTTCATATCTGAGACGCTTTTGATTTCTTTTACATTATTGGTAAGCTGGCGGAAGCCGTTCTCTGCAATTCCCATGCAGTGGAGATTGTACTCCGATAGAACTTCCTTCAGCTTCTCCCCTCCTGCACCGTCCAAAATTTCATCTGCCTCCTCCACGGAATCAAAGAGATAGGGAAGGGACACCACATTAAACCTGGGGTCAAAGGCTGAGTAAATTAAGTTGCTGTGCATGGATACCTGCACCGGATCGCCGTCCATTAAAGCCTGAATACCCTCAGACTGGTTTCCGTTGGTAAGCTGGTCCGCCGCATACACATTTACCGTAACCTTTCCTCCCGTGGCCTGATTTATAAGCTCCGCAAACTTCCTGCCGCCTTTTGCCCAGGTGCTTGTCTCTGTGGTGGAACAGGTAAAGTTCCAGGTCTGCTCTTCCCAGCCAAGGCTTGTGTAATCTCCAATGTCACCAAAAGCGGAATCCTCCCCGCCTTCCCCGGCATCCAGGGTTTTCGCCTGGACATTTCCCGAGTAGGACTCCCCTGCAAATGCTTTGGGCAGGAAAGTGGATATGGAAGGAATATAGGTGACAAGCAAAAGCACCACAAGGCTTGCGGCAATCATAGGCATAACCGCTTTTGAAATCTGCTGTATGGTCACTTTTACGCCGTTTTTCAGCTTCACCGCAATGGCCACAAAAAGGTTTACCCCCACAGGAGGCGTTACCTGGCCAATGGCAAGGTTTACCGTAGCCACCACGCCAAAGGCCACAAGGTCGTACCCCAGGGCCTGACACACCGGAAGCATAATGGGAATAAATATGTACATAGCTGAGTTTGCGTCAATAAAACACCCTGCCACAAGGAATATCACATTTACAATCAGAAGGAATACAAACTGATTGTGGGCAATGCTGCCAAGTAAATCCGATGCCGCCTTTGCAATGCCGAATTTTGTACATACAAAGGAAAACAGGGAAGCGCTTGCCACAATCAGCATAATTCCACCGGTGGTTTTTGCAGAATCCACAAAGATTTCCCACAAATCTGTCACTTTTACTTCTTTATATATAACCATTCCCACAAAAAGGCCGTACACTACAGACACAGCCGCAGCTTCCGTGGGGGTAAAAATTCCGCCGTAAATTCCTCCAAGTATAATCACCGGCATTAAAAAACCCCAGAATGCATCTTTAAAGGCATCCCACCGCTCTTTTCCCGAAGCCCGTTTTTGGGTAGGCTTTATATCATGTTTTTTCGCTTCCAGGAGTACCACCACAACCAGCGCAGCCCCCATGAGAAGCCCGGGAACGATACCTGAGGTAAACATATCTGCAATGGACACCCCGGTAATGGAAGCATACACCACAAAGGCAATGCTTGGAGGGATGACAATGGCCACGGAACTGGAAGTTGCAAGGAGTGCCGTGGAAAAAGGCGCCGAAAAGCCTCCGTCTAAAATCATGGCAGGAATCAGCACCGCCCCAAGAGCCGCCACGGTGGCAGGGCCCGAACCGGAAATTGCTCCAAAAAAGCAGGAAACAATTACACACACAATAGCAATTCCCCCTCTTCTATGGCCCACACAGGTGTTTACAAATTTAATCAGCCGTTTGGAAATTCCTGCTTTTGCCATAATATTTCCTGAGAGCACAAAAAACGGAATAGCAAGGAGCAGAAATTTGCTGATGCCGGAATACATATTGGTTGCCACAATGGTAAGTTCCGTCCCGGAATATAAAATGGCGCAGACGGAAGAGAGCCCCAGACACATAGAAATGGGAATTCCCATCAAAAGAAAAATAAAAAATGTAATAAAAAGGATTGCGCTAATCATTGTCTTCGCCCTCCTTTGTTTCCTCTGCACAGTAAGTGATAAAATACTCAATAAAATGTAAAATCATACATGCCGCACCAATGGGCACAAAAGACCAGAAAATCCATTCCGGCCAGTTTAAAACAAATGTCCGTTTCCCGTTTGCCAACTGGGTTATCACTTTGTCCACCCCGCAGACGAACAATATCCCGGTAAATAAAACACACAGACAAGTGTTGAGAAACAGCATAGGTTTCTTTGCCTTTTCCGGAAGGCGGTCTGTGAGCAGTGAAAGATTCACCAACTCTCCCTTCCTGCAGGCTAATGCCGCCGCCATAAGGGTAATCAGCACAAACACCGCCACCACAAGCTCCTCTGTAAATGACCAGGACTGGTGGATTACTTTACGTGAAAACACGTTGCCTACCGTGAGCACTAAAATCAGGACAAATGCCGCTGCTAAAATCAGTTTTTCTACGGCAGCGACTCCATCCATGACTCTTTTGTAGATTTTCATAAACTTTTCCTCCTTAGAATAGTATAGCCAACTATACTATAGTAGTGCATTTCTATCCATTCGTCAATGGGATTTTCTTAGGTTTCCTTCAGCCCAAGCATTGCCTTCATAGGGTTTACCTTCCTGGCATGTTCCATAATTTCTGCCTGGCTCCCTTTTACATAGATTAAGAGCTGATTTAGTTCCTCCTCTGTAAATCCCTGACTTTTTTCTAATCTGCACTCCGGTAAAATATATTCAGCCACATCTTTTCCTCTCTGAAAAGACACATGGACAAATTTTTCTCCCTTTTTGCGAATAATGCCGGATACCATCATATTTACTTCCTGCATGACAAATTTCTCCTTTCCACTGGCCTCTTCTATGATTATATCCCTGCTTTTCCCATCTTACAATGAATAAATCCAAATTTTTTATATAATCCCCTGGAAATTTTCTGCAGACATACACAGGGTAAGCAACCCCGCCGCACTTCATCCTGCCCAAAGGATAAAAATCGCAGGCAGCCACTCC
Source organism: Roseburia sp. 1XD42-69 (assembly GCF_003612565.1). Taxonomy (GTDB): domain Bacteria; phylum Bacillota; class Clostridia; order Lachnospirales; family Lachnospiraceae; genus Roseburia_B. Next base: position 5,026 of record NZ_RAZG01000010.1, read on the forward strand.
CAAGACAAAATTTTTTTATCTTGGCGCTGTTTTACCTCATTACCTCCGGCCGCCGCACCGGTAGGCACAAACCTCTGCTCCGTCCCCCAGGGCTGTATGAACTATGGGGACCTCCTGGCACGAAATGGGTTTCTGCCACCTTCAATATGTGCCCTGCACATAAAAAAGGCGAAAATAAAATCAGATGTATGTCTGTTTTATTCAGTTGTCAAAATTCAAGTGGTTTTTGAACCTGAAACTATCATAAAACATTACATCTGATTATTTTATGGCATAAAATGGCAGATAGCACGTCATAATGTGACAAAACCCTACAGGATTCTGCAAAATTATACAACTATCCTCAAATTTTCCGCTATTACTTTTAAAACTTTTACCAGATACCATCTCTGGACATCATTGGTCCCCTTAATTATATCCAGAATATCTGTCTCGTCTGTACTTTTCACCCCAAATAATAGAAAATCTGTACTCACATCCAGAATCTGAGATATTTCCATTAATTTGTCTACAGAACATGCTGTTGTTCCGTTTTCAATTCTCTGTAACTGTCTTTCATTTGCATAATCCAGGCATTCAGCTAACTGAAATTGCGTCAAATTACTTCTCTTCCTCATTTGCTGTATTCTGTCCCCAACAGCTTTCTTGTCATAGTATTGCAATTTGCCTCATCTCCAGTATATGATCCATGGGATTTTTTGTTACTAAAAGCATCTTACACCATATCTGCCCATTTGGACAGTGACTAAACCCGCTATTTTCTGGCTGGTTTTGTACACCATTTGGCTTCTGCACAAATTTCCTTATGTGATCCGCCCATAAAAAAATCAGCCGTCCTGTCTTTTACAGAACGACTGATACCTGGTGCTTGAAAAAGCAGGCCACCTACTCTTTTAAGAATTGGGCCTGCCCTTTCAAAAGCTTTTCAATCATGTACAACACAAACTCCACTTGGTTTTCATTGCAATTTTTCGTCATAAACAGAAACCTGTCTATAAAGCAAGAGGAACTCTCACTTTGCATCAGCCCAAAAGGCGTGGAGCCAAGAGCATAGACAATTTTCAGATATGTACCCAAACTCATGGTTCTTCTTCCACTTTCAATACTCTTTATGGTATCCAGCGAAACCTCTGCCTCCTCCGCCAAACGACTCTGTGACATTTTCAGGCGTTTCCTCTCTGTTTTTACATTTTCTGCAATGACTTCATATAAATTATCTTCCTCTTTCATAATCCCATCCTTTCCAAAAAGGCATTATAGCAGAATCTTCTGCTATTTTTTCCAACATGTAACTTTATTTCATTTAAGTGTAACATTTTGTCACGCCTGCCTGCTTATAAAATTTAAATGCTTTTCCTTTAACTCCTGTTTATGTGACCTGGACACAATAAAATGTTCCCCGTCATCCAATACCACCTCATTTCCCTGAATGGCCTGAATATGCTGTAGATTAATTATGTAGGATGCATGTATGTGGGAAAATACCCGGCGGTCCAACTGCTGCCACAATTCCTCTGTTGTCATATTGGTTTTGTAAGATTCATTGGGTGTGTAAATCATAGCCTGACGGCCTCTCTTTGCAATATACAAAATATCATCATAATTTACACTGAATTGATTTTTCCTGTATTTAAATACAAATTTCTGTTTCAACAAATCCAAATATTTCATGGCTTTTTCAATTACGCTTTCCAGCTTATCCACTGAAATTGGCTTTATCACGAAATCAAAAGTAGAAACTTCAAAGACATCCATGACATAATACATATAATTGGTAAGAAACACAATCAGTGCCCTGCTGCCTTCTTTCCGTATTTCCCTGGCCAGCTCCAGACCGTTTTTCCCCGGCATCTCAATATCCAAAATGTACATTTGGTAAGAATCGCCATTTTCCTTAATATGGGTTAAAAGTTCATCTGCGCTGAAATATATGTCGTATTCCACCCTTTTATTACCCAACTGGTCAAAGGCAGATTCCAATATCTCCACATCATAGGGGCTATCATCACATATTGCTATTTTTAACATATAATTCCTCCCTGAAAAACAAATAGAAAGTGAGTCCAAATTTATAACTGTATCTCGGCATATATGCAAAATTTAACCTTTACCGGTTATTTTTTGGCCTTGTCCCAAAAAGTAAAAACCGGATAACAAGCTGCCTTGCCATCCGACTTTTACGTCACTATAAACCATCTAACAAATTATTGAATACTTCCAAATTTAGCATTTTAGGAATCAGTGTTCTTTTTCACTTGAAAATGAGCCACTTTCTTTTTTGCAATTTCCATCAAAAGACCCGTTACCACTAGGGCCATAGACATAAACACCGTCTTTGCATACAAATGTTTCTCCCACAGAAGAAACAAGACAAAAAGACCTGTTTCCCCCACAGCGATACACACGGAATTCCTGTGATAGACTTTTTTTTCTGTATTATTCAATGGTTTGTTTTCGCTTTGAATCGGTGTCATCAAAAAAATGGTGCCGATAAACACAGCAATCAGGACAGCGTAAATATATTTTGTAATCGGCAGTATAAAGATGATTATCATACAGGCTAAGGTACTGCTGTACGTAAAACCCAAACATTTTTTGGGAGTAGATGCATGATACCCTCCTGCATAAATGCGCAACACCATATAACAAAACTCAAACAAAATACCCACCAGGAAATTTCCTAATATACATGACAAAATAGAAGCAAAAAGGAAATCCAATAACAAATTTTCCAGTCTGGTGATGCCGGTCTTCACAATCATATCGTTTGTTTCATTTACTAACCCGGCCTTCTCAAAGAGATTCATGAGAAATTTAGTCATGATATTTCTTTAAAGAATCCAATTGGGAATCCAGCTTTTCTTGGTAAAAACGTGAAATACAAGCGCTGTTTACAGCCAAACTGGCCAAAGCGATTACTACGCCGTATAAAACCACAAGCCATTTTTCACTTACCGTTTTTAAACTATTCATTATCCTGCACCTCCTTTTTCTAAACCATAGCACACTTATGAGGAATCGTGTCGAAAATGGCAAAAATTGTGCAGTAATTGACAAAACTAGTGGATTTACTCTTCATTCACAAACAAAATGATACTGACGTAGAACTTATTTCCGCCGGTATCTATAGTCTTCTTCCCGTTATACTTCTTTACAATATATTCCACATTGCGCAGCCCCATCCCGTGATTTATCTTGTCCGCTTTTCTTGTAAAAAACACTCCGCCCTTTTTATGTAAGGTTCCGTCATAAGTATTGCAGATGTGAATCAGCAAAATTCCTTTGTTATACGTTATCTCCACTGACAGGTCTTTTTTCCCTACATGCTCTAACGCCTCTATGGCATTGTCCAAAAGATTTCCAAGAATCATATTCAAATCAAAAGCCGGCATAAAAGAACAGTCCGGCACTTTCAGTTTCATATCTATTTTGCAGCCCATTTTTTCCGCTTTTCTCAGCCTGTAATTCAATATAGTGTCCACCTCATGGTTGCCGGAATTGACGAACTGCCCTGGCACATGTATGTAATCTTCAATATTTAAAATATACTTGGATGCACCCTCATAATCCCTATCCTGCAGAAAGGTATCCAGCAAAAGCAGGTGATTCTTCATGTCATGCCACAAGGAATGGATGTTCTCCTGGGATTGTTTCATTAATTCCAGTTGATTTTCATGCATAAGGATTTTCTCTTCCATAACCTGGCTCTCCACCTTTTCCCGAAACACCTCATTTACCTTGTCATATAGAAAAAAAGTGCTTATGTTAATAAGGCAGATTGCACTTAATCCAATAAGAATCCACTCATATTTTTCTTCTACACTGGCTAAAACTTCAACCAATACAATACTTCCTAAAAGAATCAAAACAAAGTTATAATAACTGCTTTTCGATATGTACTCTGCTTTTTCTACATAAAAAATACGTTCAATTAAAAGAATTAAAACAATATATAAAAAAGAAGAAAGTAAACTACCTGCCGCCTTATTTGGACTGCCATCGCCTAACCAAGATAGTAACCTCCAAACAAATTCTTCAATCACTATTCCAAATGCAATAGTTGTTATAGCCGCCAGCAATTTTCTAATCAAACTTCCATCATATAGAACAAAAATTGCGATAAGTAAAAGAAAAAACAGAGAAAGCGTTGTCAAATACATATTATCAAAACTAAAATGTACAATACAATTTATTAACCAAACCATTCCATAAGTTATAACCTGCAAAAATAATGGCGTATCTTTCTTGGATACAAACATTTTAGCGACGCGGAAAAAAATGTATATATTCAAAACATTAAAAACCGCATTAAACATAAGTTCTATTAAACTCATTTTTCTTTCTTCCCTATCTATTTTCCAACAGTTTCTTATTCAAATTATCTTTCATTGCCCTGCTGACAGGTATAACCTCCCCGTTTGCCATAACAACACAATCTCTTTTGTATTCTGTGGCATAGCGCATATTAATAATAAAAGATTTGTGTACCATACAAAAATTTTTATCTTTTAACCTTCGCATAATCTCCGATAATTTATCATAAAATTCTACTTGGTCGTTGCGCATATACATGTGAACCTTTTTCGCCTGGCTCTGGAAATACAGAATCACCTGTTCATTAACCTTGCAGACACTTTTTCCTATATGGTACTCAAAGTATGAATTGTTTAAACAAAATAATCTCTCATACTCATCCAATATAAATTTTGTTTTGTCATAATTGATGGGCTTAATCAGAAAATTCATCGGGCGAAGATCAAATAACTGCATGGCATAGTTTTTTATGGATGACACAAATACGATCTGAATTGTTTCATTTTCCAAATTCGATCGTATCTTTTTCCCTACTTCCACCCCAGAAATCTCCTTCAACTGAATATCCAGAAAGATAAGGTCTAAATTGACTCCTTTTTCGATATCTGAGAGCATATCCTTTGAATTGTTATATGGATATATCATAATTTCTACATTTTTCTCCATAGAATATTCCAACAAGTTTTTCCTTAATTCTAAGACAAATCCATTTTCATCATCACATATTCCGATATTTATCATTTTTCTCCCCTGTAAAAAACCCAAAATTTTCCAAGTCTCTGTTTTTAGTATACTATCAATGTAATTGGATTTCAAGGATGAAAAGAGGAAAAAGCAGTATGCATTTTGCTTATTCGTTACTTTTCACGGCATGAAAGGCCGCACAAAGTTATATTCTATTAAATTTTTTTAATACTAGTTCCATGTCAAATTTATTTTCTTTAATAAATTCATTTCTGTATTCTGCAGTGGTAATTCCCTAAAAATCCATGGATACAACAATATAACCACCAGAAACCCTTGAGCCTGGCACTGGCTCAATGCTTCAGCATCTTCTCAATAAATACCCCATACCCCTTTGACGCATCTGATATAAATACATGGGTTACAGCCCCCACCAGCCTGCCGTTTTGTATAATAGGGCTGCCGCTCATGCCCTGGACAATCCCCCCTGTCTCCTGCAAAAGAAGGCTGTCTGTCACGTGAAAGAGAATCCCTTTATTTTCCTCTTTGCTGTTGTAATCCACATCATCAATCTCTATTTCGTATTTCCTTAATGTTCCGTCTAAGGAAGATAATATATAGGCTTTCCCTTTTTTTATGTTCTGCTTCATAGCGATTTCCATATATTCCCCGGACATTTCCTGGGGTATTTTATTCACACTCCCGTAGATGCCGGTGCGGGTATTTTTCTTAATTTTTCCAATGCAGTACTCCTCTTTGTAATTTATTACCCCGGTAAGTTCTCCTGGGACTCCGTCCTCCCCCTTCACAATTCCCACGATATTGGTCTCATAAATTTTTCCATCCTTCGTCTCCAGCATACTCCCTGTATCGGCGTCGCTGATGGGATGCCCCAGGGCTCCAAAGGACAAATCCTCCCGGATATATGTCATGGTGCCAACCCCTGCCATATCATCCCGCACCCAGATGCCAAGTTTGTAATCCCCTTCCTTGTCCATCACCGGCGTGATTTTTAACTGAATGGGCCTGCCATCTCGGCAAATTCCCAGTACTAAAGGCTTCCCGCCGCAGGAGGCAATGCACTCCATCAACTCCTCTTTTTCCAGCACTTCTTTTCCGTTCACCTTTGTAATGTAGTCTCCCCCCTGGACCAACTGACGGGCAGGTTCATAATTCATGCCGTCTTTTGCTGGAACTTTTCCCGTTCCAATAATTAAAATCCCCTGGGTTTTTGTGTAAATCCCAATAGGCATCCCGGAAGGGAGAACGAAATCCGGTTCCACCACATGGACAGCCACTTCTTTTACCGGAATAAAATCAAGGAATTTACAATTTAGAGTGTAATCACCATTTAAACCGGCAGTTACTTTCCCTGCGGTGCTGAAGAATGCCTCCACGCTCTCTTCCTCTTTTTCCACACTTACAGGGACAGAGAAAAATATCTCGCTCTCCTCTCCCTCCACCACGTAAAGCTCATCGGGAATCGAATCGTACAAAAGATTTATGGAAAAAAAAAGCAGATATGCCATACCTGCCAGAAAAACCTGGTTTTTATAACGCCATAATTTATGATAAAACATATGTGAATTTGCTCCTTTCGTACCTGAAATATGCGCATTTAAGGAATTTTTCCTAGATGGGACAGCGCATAAAAAAAGAAGGATACCCTTCGTATCCCTCTTAGTATGTGCCATTTATTTTTCTTCACACAATGTTTTTTTTGTATTTGCTGCCAATTCTTTCATTTCCCTGGCGCTCTCTAATACCGTATCCGTTATTTTCACGCCTCCAAGCATACGGGCCAGTTCCTTTACGCTCTCCTCCTCAGTTAAGTTCCGGATTGTGGAAATGGTGGTCTGGTTATTTACAGATTTTTCAATTAGATAATGGCTGTCCGCCATTGCGGCAATCTGGGGCAGGTGGGTGATGCAGATTACCTGGTGGTTCCTCCCCAGCACACTCATTTTTTCCGATACCATCTGGGCGGTTCTGCCGCTGATTCCCGTGTCAATCTCATCAAAAATCAGGGTCTCAATGGAGTCTGTGTCCGCCAGCACTGTCTTAATAGCCAGCATAATCCGGGACAGTTCCCCTCCCGATGCAATTTTTTCCAAGGGCTTTAAGGGCTCCCCCGGATTGGTGGAAATCATAAATTCCCCTTCGTCATAGCCGTTTTGTGTATAGTGCTCCAGTTTCTTAAATTCCATGGAAAAGGACACGTCCAAAAAATTTAATTCCATCAAAGCTTTTCCCACCGCTTCTGTGAGAACTTTCGCCTCTTTTTTTCTGATTTTGGAAACCTTTTCACAGCATTTTTCTAATTTTTCCTGGGCAGAAGTAAAATTTTTTTTCAAATTTTCCAGATAGGAATCATAATCCGCCAATTTTTCCAACCGTTCTCTTTTTTCTCCGCAGTTTTCCAAAATTTCTTCCACGGTGCCGCCGTATTTGGATTTTAAATGATTTAAGGTGTCAAGGCGGGCTTCCACCTGGGCAAAACTTTCCTCGTCAAACTGGGCATCTGATATGTATTCTGCTATTTCGTGGTTAAAATCATTCAAAAGACTCTCAATTTCCATTAATTCTTTTTCCAGATTTTCCACATTTTTATCATAGGAAGAAACTGCGGATATTTCCTTTAATGCCTGTCCCACAAGTTCCGAGGCAGATTCAAAATCCTCCCCGGTTTTTCTGTATGCAGCACCCACAGATTCCATAATTTTTCTTCCATTGGAAAGACGCCTGTACTCCTGCTCTAACTCTAAATCCTCCCCAGGTTTTAAATCCGCTTCCTCTATCTCATGGACCTCATACTCTAAAAAAGAAATCTCCCTGGCGCGCTCCTCTTTATCCAGGCTTGCCGCCTCAAGTTCCGTTTTTAATTTTTTATACTCGCCGTAATATTTTTTTAAATCTTCTTTTTTCTCCTGCAATTCATTTTTTGCATATGCGTCCAAAATATTCATATGATTTTTTTTCACCAATAGAGACTGGTGTTCGTGCTGCCCGTGGATGTCAATGAGAAGCGCCGCCGCCTCCCTTATTTTTGACACAGGGAGAGTCTCGCCGTTGATTTTGGCCGTGCTCCTGCCCTTTACAATTTTTCTGGAAAGAATCACCGTATCCTCCTCAGGAAAAATATCAAGTTCCTCCAAAGCTTTTTTCTGCTTTTCGTCTTCCACGGTAAAGACAAGTTCCACCAGGCCGTAAGGGGCATTTTCCCGCACCATATCCTTTGGCACTTTTTCTCCCAGGGCCAAATTTACAGAGCCTATGATAATAGATTTCCCCGCTCCTGTCTCCCCGGAGAGAATATTTAACCCCGGCATAAATTCCACTTCCGCTTCGTCAATTAAAGCAAGATTTTTCACATGTAGATTTTGTAACATATATACTCCATTTCTTATAGCAAATCTTAATATAGCAATTCATAAAACTGTGGCTTTAGACTTCTTCCATAATTTTCCGCAGACGGTTCATCAAAAGTACTGTGTCCTCCACAGTGCGCACTGCGCACATAATGGTGTCATCCCCTGCGATACTGCCCACGATTTCCCTGCAGTCTAAGGCATCTAAAGCCGCCGCCCCCGCCATAGCCATGCCGGATACGGTTTTTATCACCAAAATATTTTGGGCCATATCCATAGATAAAAAGGCATCCTTAAAAATTCTGGTATATTTCTGCATCATATCCTGGGAATTCCCCGAAAGGGCCGCATATTTCTGTCTTCCGTTTGCCATTGACACTTTGGTGAGCTTAAGCTCCCTGATATCCCTGGACACGGTGGCCTGGGTAACCTGATACCCTTCCCGCTCCAGACATTCCGCCAGTTCCTCCTGGGTTTCAATTTCGTTTTTGCGAATCAGTTCCAAAATTTTTACATGTCTTTTGGATTTCATAGTAAATCACCTTCCCTTATGAATAAATCTGCATTTTCTTCCGCAGTATCTCTAAAAAGCTAATCTGGCTCAATTTTAAAATTTTTACCTTGCTTTTTGCCGTGCAGATGGAAATGCTGTCCCCCGGAACGAATTCTGCGGAATACTCCCCGTCAAAGTTTATCTCCGCCCTTTCCTGCCTCCCGGTCTGTCTGCCCCGCATCTCAATCATAATATCGTCTTTTTCCCCCAGGACAATACTTTTTGTGTTCAGATTGTGGGAATTAATGGGCGTGATTAAAATCATACTTGCCTTTGGATCTACAATGGGGCCCCCCGCCGACATGCTGTATCCCGTGGATCCGGTAGGGGTGGCAACGATAATTCCGTCTGCGCGAAAGGTATTTAAATATTCCCCGTTGATATACACAATCAACTCCAAAAGCTGCATGGCCCCCGTCCTCGAAATGACTATGTCATTTAAAGCCGTCCTGCCCGGCAGTTTTCCCTTTTTTTTTGTAATGGAACTGCCCATAAGCATCATGCGCTCCTCAATGACAAACTCATCTTTCATGATCTGGTCAATGGCGGCATACACATTTTCTTCCTCCAACTCACACAGATACCCCAAATGTCCCAGATTTACCCCGATACATGGAATATCCTTCGGGGACAACTCCCTGGCAGCCCGAATCAGCGTTCCGTCCCCCCCAAGGACAAAAACGCATTCCGCCTCCTCAGTGATTTCTTCCCCGTCTGTGACAATACCGCATTTTCCCCCCTTTAATTCCACATAATGTTTTATCTTTTTACCAAGACGCTGCTCTTTGTCTTTTTCCTGATTTGTTATAATATAAAACTTTTTCATAGGCTAATCTAACATGGAGTGGGCCGCCGTTACTACATCCTTTATACTGACAGTTTCCTCCACCAAACCTTTCCCATCCTTTTTTATGTAAACCAGATATTCAATGTTTCCCTCCGGCCCTTTAATCGGGGAAAAATCCAGGTTTAAGACGGAAAAACCAATCTCCCTGGCAAAAGAAATGACTTTCTCAATCACTTCCTCATGGACAGTGCTGTCTCTCACCACCCCCTTTTTCCCCACTTTTTCTCTCCCTGCCTCAAACTGGGGTTTTATGAGACATACCATCTCCCCCTCTTTCGATAAAAGTTCCTTTGCAGGGCCTAAGACTTTTGTCAGGGAAATAAAAGACACATCCACGGAGGCAAGGTCAATTTCCTCCCCGATATGCTCCGGCAGGACATACCGGATATTTGTCTTTTCCATACAGACTACTCTTTCGTCCTGGCGCAGTTTCCAGGCAAACTGGCCGTATCCCACATCCAAAGCATACACTTTTTTTGCACCGTTTTGCAGCATACAGTCTGTAAACCCTCCTGTGGAAGCCCCGATATCCATACAGATTTTACCCTCTGCTGCCACGCCGAATTTTTCCATGGCTTTTTCCAGTTTTAAACCGCCCCGGCTTACATATTTTAACGTGTTTCCCTTAACTTCTATGCTGCAGTCCTGGGGAAAAGCGCTTCCCGCCTTGTCCTCCCTCTCATTGTCCACAAAGACAACCCCTGACATAATCATGGCCTTTGCCTTTTCCCTGGAAGGGGCAAGTCCCCGGTTTACCAGCAAAACATCTAATCGCTCTTTCATTTTTTTCCCTTACCCTTACCAGAATCATACTTTTCTAAAATTCGTTTCACAATGGAATCCCCGTCTATGCCAACCTCCCGGCGGAGGATTTCCACATTGCCATGTTCCACATAATCATCCTTGATAGCTACATTTATAATAGGAAGCTTCTTTTTCATATTCTGGCTTAAAAATTCTGTCACATGCTCTCCAAACCCGCCGTTTATCACGTTTTCCTCCATGGTAACTAACAGCTTATGCTTTTTTGCCAGAGAGAGTAAAAGTTTCTCATCCAAGGGCTTTGCAAACCTGGCATTTACCAAAGTAACCGAATATCCCAGCTCTTTTAATTTCAGCCGCACTTCCTCCCCCGTCTTTACCATGCTCCCCAGGGCAAAAAGGGCAATTTCCGACTCCTCATAAATCATCTCGCTCACCCCGTACTCCACAGGGGCACGAAATTCCTTCAGCCCCTCATATGCCTCCCCCCTGGGATAACGGATCGCTATGGGAGTGGGAAAATTCACGGCAAATTTTACCATGTCGGAGAGCTCCCATTTATTCTTTGGGGCCAGAATTGTCATATTGGGAATGCTGGACAAAAAGGATATATCAAAAATTCCCTGGTGGGTTTCCCCGTCAGAGCCCACAAGCCCTGCCCGGTCCACGGCAAATACCACCGGAAGGTTCTGAATGCACACATCATGGAGAATCTGGTCATAGGCCCGCTGCAAAAAGGAAGAATACACGGCTACCACGGGTTTCAACCCTGCCGCCGCAAGACCTGCCGCAAAGGTAACGGCATGTTCCTCCGCAATGCCCACATCAAAAAAACGCTCCGGAAACATATTTTTAAAACGCTTTAACCCTGTGCCGTCCGCCATAGCCGCAGTCACCGCCACCACTTTTTCTTCCCGGTCCCCAAGTTTGCGCATCACTGTGGAAAAAATATCCGTGTAATTCGATTTCAGTCTCTTTTTTGTGGGCAGCCCTGTCTCTATGTCAAAGGGCTCCGTTCCGTGAAACCTTGCAGGATGCCGCTCCGCCGGGGCATACCCCCTGCCCTTTTGGGTTATCACATGAACCAGCACCGGCCCCTGGAGCCTCTGGGCCTCCTTTAAGACTTTTACCATTCCGGAAATATTGTGGCCGTCCACCGGCCCAAGATACAAAATTCCCATATTTTCAAAGAGCATCCCCGGCACAAAGAGCTGCTTAATGCCGCTTTTCGTTTTCCGGATGCGCTCTACCACCCGTTCCCCGTACACGGGAATCTGGCTCAGGGAATTGGCAATCCCGGTTTTTACTACCTGATAAGATTCCGCCGTCCTTAAGTTACTCAAGTGTTTGGAAAGCCCTCCCACATTTTCGGAGATAGACATATTGTTGTCATTTAGGACAATAATAAAATTGGAACGTATCCTTGAGGCATTATTTAATGCCTCATAGGCCATCCCCCCGGTGAGGGCGCCGTCCCCAATGACAGAGACCACCTTGTAATCCTCCCCCTTAATCTGCCTGGCCAGGGCATACCCAAGCCCTGCGGAGATGGAAGTGGAGCTGTGGCCTGTGTCAAAGCAGTCGCAGTCGCTTTCTTTCCGCTTGGGAAAACCGCTCATGCCCCCGTATTTTCTTAAGCCGTCAAACCCCTCCCGCCTTCCGGTAAGGATTTTGTGGGTGTAGGATTGGTGCCCCACATCCCAGACGATTTTATCCTCCGGAAGATAAAATGCCAGGTGCAGGGCCATGGTCAGCTCCACCACCCCCAGGTTGGAAGCCAAATGCCCCCCGGAAATGGAAATTTTTTCAATTAAAAACTGCCGGATTTCTTCTGCCAGAATAGGCCAGTCTTCCTTATTCAGTTTTTTGATATCATTTGCCTGTTGTATTTTCTCCAATACCATAAGAGTATCCTCTGTTTTATTTTTCCCGATGTATTAAATATAAAAGCAATTCCCCTAAAAATTCATTTTTAAGAGAAAGTCCCTGCAACTCCTCCATAGCTTTCAGCGTGAGCTTTGCCACCTCTTTTTGGGACGCCTCCAGGCCAAAGAGGGAAACGTAAGTGGACTTATTGTTCTTTTTATCGCTTCCGATTGGCTTTCCCAAAACTTCCAGGGTACTTGTCTCATCTAAAATATCATCCTGTATCTGAAAGGCCAGGCCCACAAGACCTGCCACAGATTCTATGACTCTCTGCTGGTTTTCATCCGCCCCTGCCAAAACCGCCCCAACCACCATAGCGCTCTCTAAAAGGGCGCTTGTCTTTAAGCGGTAGATAAAATAAAGTTTCCCGGCATCCACCTTTTCTCCTTCGGATTCCACATCCACAGTCTGTCCCCCTACCATGCCGTAAACTCCCGCCTTTTTTGTCAGAACCAAAAAAGCCTTTCCGATATTGGGATTTTGGGGCTCCAACAAAAAACTTGCCGCCGCCGTCTCATAGGCAAAATTTAAAAGGGCATCCCCGGCTAAGATTCCCATAGCCTCCCCGTACACGGCATGGGTGGTCTTTTTCCCCCGGCGGTAGAGGTCGTTGTCCATAGCCGGAAGGTCATCGTGGACAAGGGAGTAGGTGTGAATCATTTCAATGGCAGCCATAAAAGGTTCAATCGCTTTTGAATTTCCTCCAAAAAGCCTGTAAGTTTCCTGCATCAACATAGGACGAAGCCTTTTCCCCCCGGCTCTCACACTGTAATTCATGGCCTCAAAAATTGTTTTCTGATACCCTTCTTCCCTGGGGAGGTACTTCTCTAATATTTTTTCAATTTCAGAGATGCGTTTGTCTAATTCAGATTTTATTTCCATTCTGTTTCCTCTTGATTCTAAGTTTTGTGTCTTTATGCAAACTCTGCAGTGGAACCGTCGCTGTTTAATACCAGCATCTTTTTTTCTACGTAATCAATTTTTTCATTGCACTGCTTTAACTTTCTCATCCCTGTCTCATAGAGAAGAAAAGACTGCTCTAAGGAAACTTCCCTGTCCTCCATCCGGGCAATAATATCCTCAATTTCCAAAAAGAGCTCCTCCAAATCCGGCTCCCTGGTTTCCAATGTGTCTCCTGTATCTTTTGGCTTATTTTCCATATATTCCGCCTCTTCTCCAATCTTTATCCCATCAATTTTCCGAAATCAAAACATCCTGTGCCTTTGCCCTGACGCTGCCGTCTGCAAACCGAAGGCAGAGCACATCCCCAGGACTCACCTGGGATGCATTGCTGACACGCTTATTTTCTGTGTCAGATACAAAAGCCAATCCCTGTTTTAATTTTTTTGCCGGAGACAATCCCTCCAGCTCCCCCGCCAAAAGGCCAAGGCGGTATTTCTTGTCTGCAATTTTCCCCTGCATTTTCTGGGCCAATCGCTCTTCCAGATTCACAGCGTACTGCTTTTTTCCGTTTAACTGGGCCATAGGGCTTTTCTCCTGAATTTTCCGAAGCAAATCCTGGTAACGGTTCCTATTTACATTCCACTGATATTCCATGGCATGGTTTAAACCCTGCCTAATTCCTGACATTCTGCCCTGCAGTTCAAAAATATCGTACACTGCCAGTTCTGCCCCGGCGGATGGAGTTGGCGCCCGAAGATCCGCCACAAAGTCTGCAATGGTAAAATCCGTCTCATGGCCAACGGCGGAAATCACAGGAACCTGGCACTCAAAAATGGCCCTGGCCACAATTTCCTCGTTAAAAGCCCACAAATCTTCAATGGAGCCTCCGCCCCGTCCCACAATCATTGTATCCACGCCGTAGTGTTCCAGGGCCTGTATCCCTTTTACAATACTCGCAGCCGCCCCCTCTCCCTGGACCTGGGCCGGGTAGAGAATAACCTGGACATATGGGTTTCTCCTGGCTGAAATATTTCGGATATCCTGGACTGCCGCCCCTGTCTGGGCCGTTACCACCCCAAGGGTTTTTATATATTTAGGAATGGGCTTTTTGTATTCCTCCGCAAACATCCCCATTTCGGAAAGTTCCTGCTTTAATGCTTCAAATTTAAGAAATAAATCCCCCGCCCCGTCCTTCGTAATCTCTTTTGCGTAGAGCTGATACCGTCCATCCCTTTCGTAAACCTCCACGGATCCGGTAACGGCTACCTTATCCCCCTCCTGCATTTTAAATTTTAGGCCGCCGCGGTTACGGTTACCGGCAAACATCACGCCGCTTATGGCTGCCTTTTCATCTTTCAGGGTAAAATAAATATGCCCGGAGGGATGGTATTTGCAGTTTGACACTTCCCCTTTCACACAGATATTTTTCAACATAAAATCCTGTGCAAACATATTTTTAATGTAACCGTTCACCTGGGTGACGGAATAGGCGTTCTTATTCATGCAAACTTTGACAGCACACCGTTGATAAACGCCGGTGAATCATCGGTGCCGTATTTTTTTGCCAGTTCCACTGCCTCGTTTATGGCTACTCCAAGGGGAATATCCTCCTCAAACTGAATTTCATAAACCGCCAGGCGGAGGAGGGCCAAATCCACCTTCCCCATTCTGCTGGTTTTCCAGCCCTTTGCTTTTTCATTTATCATCTGGTCAATCTGCTCTAACCGCTCCGTGATATCCTCAGATTTCTTCCTGATATATAAAATATCACTCTCCGAAGTCTTCTCCTCCTCAATGGCCAGCCCCATCTGTTCCTCAAAGGCTTCCTTCTGGTGAAATTCCACCCGGAACAATATCTGAAAAATCTGTTCCCTGATTTGTCTTCTCGTCATTCTGCTTCCCTTTCTAACTAAATTCTGTGACAAAAACCGAAAAAAGGATGCCATGAGACACCCTTTACCTTTAGGGAAAGCACTATTTACTTTTTCCCATATCAACGGATGCAATCCTTACATTCACACCGGAGACCTCGAGCCCTGTCATGTTCTCAATTGCATTTTTTACCCGCTCCTGCACTTTGGAGGAAACCTGGGGAATGGCATAACCGTAGGCAATGTTTAAGGCCACTGCCACTTTCACCACGCCCTCCGCCACTTCCACACGGATTCCTTTGGAGAGATTTTTCATGCCCAGCTTGCTCACCAGCTCGTTTGTGATATTTCCAGCCATGGAGCTGACACCCTCCACTTCCGTAGCGGCAAGGCCGGCAATAATTGCAACCACTTCATCAGCAATTTTTACTTCTCCCAATTTATCGTCTTTGATTTTAAAACCTTTTCTGTCCTCAGCCATATAAAACCTGCCTCCTCATGAAATAATACCTTTATTATAACAGACTGTTTCCGATTTGAAAATACAAAGTTTTCCTATTCCTTAGTATATCTAATATTTGGGCTTTCTATCCTTCCAAAAGGTTATTCCATCTCCGGCCCTCTCATCAGATTGATTCCCTGCTGATAGGACATATGGGAGAGCACCATCATGGCTATTTTAAAGGTCATGGCATCGTCAAAACGGCGGATATCAAGGCCGATGGCTTTTTCTAAACGCTCCAGACGGTACACCAGGGTGTTTCTGTGGACATAAAGCTGCCTTGCCGTCTCAGAAATATTCAGATTGTTTTCAAAAAATTTCTGAATCGTCACTACATTTTCTTCCGTAAATATTTTGGGAATGTCTTCCCCGAAGACTTCCCGGATAAACATTTCACACAGGCTCATGGGTATCTGGTAAATCAGACGGCCGATTCCCAGCTTGCTGTAAGAGACTGTCTCCAAATCCGCATAAAAAATTTTCCCCACCTCAATGGCCATCTTCGCCTCCTGGTAGGAACGGCTGATATCCTGCAGGTTTACCACCCGGTTGCCGTATCCCACCCGCACCCGCACCATAGCCTCGCTGTGCATGTTGTCCGCCAGCATTTTTGCCACGGATTCCAAGGCCGCCTCACTGGACAAATCCCTCACATCTTTCACCAGTATAATATTCTGTTCATCTACCTCTGTAACAAAATCCTTGGTGGAGCTGCCAAACATCCCCCGGACAAATTCCATAATCCCGGCGTCTTTTTTCCCCTCCACTTCCACCACATACACAACCCGCTCCGTCTGCTCGATATGAAATTTTCTCGCCTTGTTGTACATATCCACAACCAGCATATTCCCCAAAAGAATATTCTGTATGAAATTGTTCCGGTCAAACTGCTCTCTGTAAGCTTCCGCCAAGTTCCGAATCTGGCATACCGCCAGCTTCCCAACCATATAGGCTTCCTCTGTGGAGGACTTAACTAAAAGAATGTAGGCCACTTCATCATCCACAAGGACTTTAAAAAAGTGGGAGCCCGCTAACATCTGGCTTTCCGCCATGGATTCCGCAAAGTTAATCACCGCCTCCTCCAAATCTTCTTTCTGGTCAAAAGTGGCGGCTACTAATTTTCCTCTCTCGTTGTAGAGAGCCATATCCAATCTGGAAATATCCTTCATTTCCTCTAATGTAACCTGAATTTTGTGAATTGACAGCAAAAACATCTCTCCTTTTCGTTTAAAAGGGCTGGGCGTAGATACGCCCAGCCCTGATAGATTGTCGATTTTTGACTAGTTTGTAATTGTCTGCTCTGTCTCTTTGTCAAATACATGGATTTTCTGAGTATCCATAGCTAATTTTACATGGTCGCCAAGACGAGCTGTGGTTCTGGAATCTACTTTTGCAGTCATGCTAACCCCTGCAACATTGAAGTATAACAATACTTCAGAACCTAATAACTCGTATCCGGTTACATCGGATTCGATAATGCTGTCTTTGTGTGTCTCGATTTCAATCTGGGAATCTCCCATATCGTCCGGTCTGATACCCAAAACAACAGTCTTTCCATTGTATCCGCCGTCTGCCAGTTTCTTAGCTTTTGCAGGAGGCAGGGTAACTGTAAATTTGTCGAAGGTCAAGGTAGCTTTCTCGCCCTCTACTTTGCACACAGCATCCACAAAGTTCATCTGAGGAGATCCGATGAATCCTGCAACGAATAAGTTGTTGGGCTCGTTGTACAGTTTGATTGGGGAGTCAACCTGCATGATGACACCGTCTTTTAATACAACGATTCTGGTTCCAAGGGTCATAGCCTCTGTCTGGTCATGTGTTACGTAGATGATGGTTGCACCAAGTCTCTGATGTAATCCGGAAATCTCGGAACGCATCTGAACCCTCAGTTTTGCATCCAGGTTGGATAAAGGCTCATCCATAAGGAATACCTTAGGATTACGCACGATAGCACGTCCCATAGCAACACGCTGTCTCTGTCCACCGGATAAAGCCTTTGGCTTACGGTCTAACAATTTCTCCAGGTCAAGGATTTTAGCTGCCTCTTCCACTTTCTGTTTGATTTCAGGCTTCGGCACTTTTCTTAATTTTAAACCGAATGCCATATTGTCAAATACTGTCATATGAGGATACAGAGCGTAGTTCTGGAATACCATTGCGATATCTCTGTCTTTCGGCTCCACATCATTTACAAGCTTTCCATCGATTTTCAGCTCGCCGGAAGAAATCTCCTCCAAACCTGCAATCATTCTAAGGGTAGTAGATTTACCACATCCTGAAGGGCCTACAAAGATGATAAATTCTTTGTCTTCTACTTCAAGGTTGAAATCCTTAACAGCTTCAAAGCCGTTGGGATATTTTTTACAAATATTTTTTAAAGATAAACTTGCCATTGGTCTAATCCTCCTAGAAATTTGTTTTCTTAATTTGATAGTATTACTTTATCAGAGATTTCCCTTTTCTTCTATTCGATAAATACACAAAATAAAATTTTGTTTCTTGTGGTTTCGACGAAATCATAGTACAATCTGTCACCCCTTCGTCAATATGACGAAAATTTCGTTTTTTACTATACAATGTGATGAATTTGAATTTCAATGCCTACAAGATTTTGTATTTTTTGCTTGAATTTTCCACACTTATCCTTTGCAAATTAGCTAAAATGTTATATAATAGGAGAAAGGCATTACTATAAGGAGGTAACATTATGGCAAAAGAAATAATTGCAATGCTTCTCGCCGGAGGACAGGGTTCCCGCCTCTACGCATTGACAGAGAAGCTGGCAAAGCCTGCAGTTCCTTTTGGAGGAAAATATCGAATTATAGACTTCCCCCTTTCAAACTGCGTCAACTCAGGAATTGATACGGTGGGTATTTTAACCCAGTATCAGCCCCTGGTATTAAATGAGTACATAGGAAACGGACAGCCCTGGGACTTAGACCGTCTTCACGGAGGTGTCCATGTTCTTCCCCCCTACCAGAAGGCAAGCGGCTCTGACTGGTACAAGGGCACTGCAAATGCGATTTATCAGAATATTTCATTTATTGAAAGATATGATCCCCAGTATGTGATTATCCTGTCAGGAGACCAGATCTGCAAACAGGACTACAGCGACTTCTTAAAATTCCACAAAGAAAAAGGTGCGGAGTTTTCCGTGGCCGTTATGGAAGTTCCCTGGGACGAGGCTTCCCGCTTCGGCCTGATGGTGGCAGACGAAAACGACAAAATCACGGAATTCCAGGAAAAGCCAAAGAACCCTAAGTCAAACCTGGCTTCCATGGGTATCTATATCTTTAACTGGGACATCTTAAAAAAGTATTTGGAGGAAGATGAGGCGAACCCTGAATCGGAGAACGACTTCGGAAACAATATCATCCCCAATCTCTTGAGGGACGGACGGGAAATGTACGCCTACCACTTTGACGGATACTGGAAGGACGTTGGAACCATATCTTCCCTCTGGGAAGCAAATATGGAAGTTTTAGACCCTGAACACAGCGGCATTAACCTTTTCGACGAAAACTGGAAAATCTACAGCCGAAACAGCGGTATGGCAGGCCACAAAATCAACAGCGGCGGCGTTGTGGAAAATTCTATGCTCACAGACGGCTGCCGGATTAAGGGCACCGTAAAACACTCTGTACTCTTCTCCGGGGTTAAAGTGGAGAAAGGCGCTGTGGTGGAGGACGCTGTGGTTATGGGCGGCACCACCATTAAGGCCGGGGCTGTGATTAAACACTGCATTATTGCAGAGAATGTAACCATAGAGGAAAATGCCATTGTGGGGGCAATGCCCACGGAGACGGAAAAAGGCGTTGCCACGGTTGGAGCAAACATTACCATTGGAGAAAATGCCACGGTTGGCCCAAATGCCATGGTGAGAGAAAATGTAAAAGGCGGTGAAGAACAATGTTAAATTCAAATATGAGCACACTTGGCATTATTTTCCCAAACACATATGACGCCCTGGTTCCCGAGCTGGTAAATGTGCGGCTGATGGCCTCCATCCCCTTTGCCAGCCGTTACCGTTTAATCGACTTTGTTTTGTCCAGCATGGCAAACTGCGATATTGACAATATCTGCGTAATGGTAAACAATAATTACCATTCCCTGATGGACCATCTGGGCTCCGGCCGTGAATGGGATCTGACAAGGAAAAACGGCGGGTTACATATCTATCCGCCCTTTGCGGAAAAGAGCGCAAAACCCTATACGGGACGTGTGGACGCCCTGGCAAGGCTTTTGAATTTCTTAAGAAGCCAGAAAGAAAACTATGTGCTTATGTCCGATGCAAATATTGCGGCAAACTTCGACTTTAACGCCATGATTCAGGCGCATATAGAAAGCGGTGCGGATGTGACTGCCGCCTACAATGAACAGGAACTCCCGGAAAGCCTGATTAATTCCCACTCCCATGACAAGGGATACTATTACACCTTCGGCATCAACGAGGAGGGACAGATTACAAAAATATTTGTGAATTCCAAGGAAACCGGGGTTCAGAATTTCAGCATGAATGTATACATCATTGAGCGGGAACTTCTGATAAACTTAATCGACGATGCCTTTATCCATGGACAGGAGTACTTTGAGCGGGATGTTCTTCTTCCTCAGCTGAACAAACTTCATGTACACGCTTACAAGTATGAGGACTATGTAGCCCGTATCACGGATATGAAGAGCTATTTTGATGAAAATATGAAGCTTTTGGACGATTATAATCTGGACGGCCTGTTTTCCGGCTCTCCCATTTACACAAAAATCAGGGACGATACTCCCACCAGGTACAAAGAGGGGGCAGTTGTCCAGAACGTGATGGTGGCAGACGGCTGCGTCATTGAGGGTGAAGTGGAAAACAGCGTGTTATTCAGAGGCGTCACGGTGGCAAAAGGTGCAAAGGTGAAAAACTGTATTCTCATGCAGGGGACAACCGTGGAGTCTGGCGCCGACATCCAGTACCTTATCACCGACAAGAACGTGAAAGTTTCCGCCGGCAAAGAGGTGAAGGGAACAGACAGTTTCCCCATCTATATCGGAAAATCACAAAAGATTTAAAAATTAATATATAAAAAACTGCCGCTCTCCTGCTAAAAACTGAGGCGGCAGCTTTTTTATCCTTTCGGCAGATTAACCGAGTATCTTATTTATCTCTGAGACCAACCTGTCTTTCACCGGAGGTTTTAAGAAATATCCCGCCGGTTTTAATTTCAGCACGGCTTCGATATTCGCCCTGTCATTGATAGCTGTTAAAAAAATCACGGGGATATCCTTCATATCCTCATCTGCACATATCATTTCAAGGGTCATTTTCCCGTCGCAAATAGGCATCTCATAGTCCAGCAGAATCAAATCCGGCCTGTTCTTGCCTATGGAAGTCATGGCCTGGGCTCCTGAAATCGCCAAATCCACCTCATACACATCCTGAAGCATGGCTTTCATGGTCCGAAGGGCCGTGCCGTTGTCATCCACTACCAGAATCCGTTTCTTTCCGCTGTCCTCTTTCCCTGTCTCTCTTTTCACATATTTCTCATTCAGTTTCAGCCTTCTGCAGACAGCCTCCATAATCACAGTATTTTCCACCGGGCGAATCAGGTTTTCAAATTGGGCGCCTTCATAATATTTAAAGAATTTACTGCTCTCCTCCTTTGTACCGATGGTGATAACCGGAATCTGCCCATACTGGTCGCTCAGAAGGAAAAAGACAGAAGTATCGATATCGTATGCGCCAATCAGACTAATCATCACAAGATCAGGATTTACGATTTTCATCATTCCCTCTAAAACCCCTGCGTTTTCCGAACAAAACTGTACATGGAAATACTGAGATAAAAATTTGTTTGTTTCATCCATCACAGTGTTAAACTTTCCGATTAAAAGTATTTTTTTCATTTCGTTCTCCCATCCCCGCTTTCATAATTATGGCCGGTCCGCCATCTGTGCTGTCAATAAAATTCCAAGGCGGTCTGATTCTTCTATGTCCAAATTTGTCACTGCCTCCCCAAGTTTTTGGATATTTTCTCTGATATCCTCCGGAAATTTATATGTACGCAGCTGCTCCATCAATCCATCTGCCTGGTCAATATCCATCTCCCGCATACTAACCCGCACCATTTCCACAAGAGCCTGCATCACGGAATAATCTGTGATTTCCTTTTCCTCCCCGGTTCCCAGTCCGAAAACACCCTGCAGTTTCTGCCGGTAGCTGCGCCACTCCTGTAAAAATACCGGGGTCATAGACATGATCACATCTATTTTACCATCTTTTGCCGCATATTCCAATACCCTTGCAACACCGGAGAGGGGAATGATTCCCACAGTGGCCGCAAGGCTCTTCATGGCATGTACCTGAATCCGGTATTCCTCCAGACAATCAGGGTCATGGATATGCTCATATTTCTCCATAAGGCTGTCCGCCCCGGAATCAATCTGACTGTAAAACTCTTTTACGGTATATTGAAGCAGATCCATTTCCGGCAGATGCATCCAGGCATAATTCCAATCAAGCCCGTCCACAAAAGGCAAATCCTCAAGGCTTTCCTGGGTTCCCTCCGTCTGTCCTTCACCCTCCTTAGTGCTTTCCGGTTCAAAATCCCCATAGGTCAAAAGCTCCTCCGGCAAAAATTTCTTTATCATATTTTCTAATTTTTCCGGCACAATGGGTTTTGATAAAAAATCGTCAAAACCTTCGTTTAAATACTTTTCCTTGGCCCCGGAAACCGCATTGGCCGTCAGCATTATGATCGGGGTTTTCTCACAGGGACACTCAGGCAGAGCTTTTATGTGATGAAGGGTTTCCACACCGTCCATCTCCGGCATCATATGGTCAAGAAAGATTAAATCGTAACGATTTTCCTTCACCAGATCCACACATTCCCTTCCCCCTCCGGCTTCCGACACCTGAATCTGTGTCTCTTTTAACAGATTCCTCAGGACTTTCCGGTTCACCGCATTGTCATCCACCACCAATATTTTTGCATCCTTGGCATGGAAGTTTGTGCTGTAACTATAATTTTGTGCAATCTGGTGAACTTTGGACTCAAAATCTCCGATGGGCGTACAATCTACGATTTTCTGTTCCAGCTCAAAAGAAAATTTTGACCCTTTCCCATAGACACTCTCCACATGAAGCCTGCTGCCTAACATGTTCAAAAGCAATATGGTAATATTCATGCCCAGTCCGCTTCCCTCAATGTTACGGTTTCTGTCCTCCTCAATCCTCTCAAATTCCGCCGATAATTTGGGCAAATCTTCTTCCTTAATTCCGATACCCGTATCTTCCACTTCAAAGTTCAGCACAGCTGTGTCACCTGTACGATCCCCACGAATCCGAAGCCACACCGTCCCCTCATGGGTATATTTCACAGCGTTGGTGAGGATGTTCGTCAACACCTGGCGGATGCGCACATCATCTCCATAGAGGCGGGAAGGGATTTCATGTTCTATTTCCACCACCAGGCTGAGATTTTTATCCATAGCCCGCTGGGATATCATATTCACCAAATCATGGAACATACTGCTCACATCATACTCTACCGGTACAATCTCCATTTTACCGGACTCAATTTTTGAAAAATCAAGAATATCATTTATCAGGGACAGCAAAGACTGGCCTGCCGTATGGATATCCATGGCATATTCCTTTATATTCTGTTCTTTGGACTCACGGAGAATCATCTCATCCATGCCAAGCACTGCATTGATAGGCGTGCGGATTTCATGGGACATATGGGCTAAGAACTTTCCCTTTGCCTCATTGGCGGCAAGGGCTTCCTGCCGCGCCGCATCTGCATCTCTCTTTGCCTGTGCCAGCAGTAAATTCTGCTCTTTGGCTTCCACCATTTTTTTCTCCGCATCTAACCTGTACTCCTTTGATATCTGAAAGACATGCATCACCGCCATAATCACACTAAAAGCGGTGATACTGTACTGGCGGGCCAGATACCCATAGCCGCTTAAAAAAAAGAAATCCAAAACCAGCGTTGCAATCTCCCCGGATATAAGAACCACCAGGGACGCCAATGAGAGAAAGGAGAGATACTGCCTGTCTCTGCCAAACATCTGCACCAGGCTCACAATGGCCACAAGGGACATACTGCTAAGCACAACTATGGAGAATTTTTCCATACCTTCTAAACTTTTCACACCTGATATCTGAAGCAGGATCTGGATGCCTGCATTGAGAATTACACAACAAAGGAGCAGGGCAAAACGGCGGGGATAAAGGGTGCGCAGGTTCCGCTCAAAATACAGCACAAAAAACAGCGGAATTAGCAGCATCAGATACCCTTGCATCACATGCGCCCCCTGCATATTGAAAAACAGACGCATCGTGCTTGTGCCCACAAAACAGTACACCCCGGCTGCAAATTCAAAGAGGCCCAAAAATATTTCTCCCCGGCTGGGCTGACTGGTGTACCACCGCATCAATACAAGGACGCACATAATAATAGCCACAATCTCTATCAGCAAAAAACAGACAATATCCACAAAATTGTTTCCCATCAACCCAATCACAAGTATACCCTGGCTTTCAAACAGGATTTCACCCAGGGTCGTGGAGGCTTTTTTATCCAGAACCGTCAGTTCCATACGCACTTCACCGATTTGAAAATTATTGGGAATATGTACCAAGTGCTCGCTGCGTTTTTCCGGACTGCCCGTTTCCTCGTAAATAACCTCACCGTCCAAAAGCACACGCACATCGGCATTTTCAGAGGAAAATTTCATGGAGAAACCTGCATAATCCGTTGGCAGTGAATTTGTAAAAAGGATGGTATCCCTCTCTTTATTTTTTTCTGTGTAGGGCAGGCTCACCGTTGATGTCTTACCGCCGTCAACAGAAGCCAAACGCCAGTCTTCATCCAACAAATATTCCAACTGGTTGGGTATGTACGATACCTCCTCATCCCTCTGATGCCCAAAGGAAGCGACGAGCATAAAGACAATAGTCAAAAAAATGGTAATCCCTGCAAACTTCCGTATATATTTCATCTGAACTCCCCTCTTATCCCTATTCAAAAATTACGGTATCCCGAATAAAATAGAGCTGTGCACCTATCAAGGGTGCAACAGCCCCATGTTTCCCTACTGTTTCCCGGTAGTCCCAAAACCTCCCCTGTCTTTATTTCCCAGGGAATCACATTCTACAAATTCAATCCGGGGCTGATTCTTCTCAATGCGGAACTGACAGATTCTGTCGTTTTTTTCTACGGTAATATCTCTTGTGGCGTACATGGGCACATGCCACATGTCCCTGTCCCCACAGTATGAGCCGTCTATCACCCCGCAACTGTTTGTCTGAATCAGGCCGTAATTTTTAAAAGTAGAACTCCTTGGCACCACATGGGCTTCATACCCTTTGGGCAGCTCCATGGCAATTCCTAAGGGAATCAGCTTAAACTCTCCCCTTTTAAAAGTGACCCTCTCTGATGCCCTAAGGTCTATCCAGTCAGACTTGCCGTCAATATAGCGAAGTCTCTCTATCTCATCCGAAAGGTATTTTATCCTGATGGTTTCCATTTTTTTACTCCCACTCCAAATCGTCATTTTCCGCTTTTTTATCCCGCATCATAAGCTCTGTCACCGCCTCTTTTGCCGGGCGGTTTTCAAAGAGCACCGCATTCACCTGTTCTATAATGGGCAAATCCACCTGGTATTTTTTCCCCAGGGCAATGGCCGCCTTGGCGGAATATACTCCTTCCACCACCATCTTCACCTCATCCATGGCCTCTTTCATAGTATAACCCTGTCCGATTAACATGCCGGCTTTCCGGTTTCTGGAATGTTTGCTGGCACAGGTGACAATCAAATCCCCGATGCCTGTAAGGCCGCTTATGGTCTCGAATTTTGCCCCCATGGCAAGGGCCAGCCTTCCGATTTCCGTAATCCCCCTGGTGATAAGGGCCGCTTTTGTATTGTCCCCAAGCCCTAAGCCGTCCGTCATCCCTGCCGCCAGTGCAATCACGTTTTTTAAAGCTCCCCCAAGCTCCATCCCCAGCATATCCGGGGTGGTATACACACGGAATACGTCGTTCATAAACACGCTCTGGACATACTCCGCCGTCTTTTTCGTCCTGGCTCCCGCCACTAAAGTTGTGGGCAGCCTTAATCCCACTTCCTCCGCATGGCTTGGGCCGCACATTACCGCCACGTCCGCTGCGGGAATCTCCTCCTCAATAATATCCGTAAGGGGCATCAGGGTCTTTTCCTCAATGCCCTTGGCAACGCTTACTATAATCTGGTTCTGCCTTACAAAGCCTGACATGGATTTTGCCGTGCTTCTGGTAAAGGGGGAGGGCACCGCCAAAACAAGAATGTCCATGCCGAATACTGCCTGTTCCAAATCTGTGGTAAATACCATGTCCTCGGAAAGTTTCACTCCCGGCAGTTTCTCTTTCTGTTCATGGCATTCTTTTAACATTTTTATCTCATCTTCAAGAACCGACCACAGGGTTACCTCATGGCCGTTGTCACAAAGTACCACGGAAAGAGCCGTTCCCCAGCTTCCCGCTCCGATAATTCCTACTCTTGCCATTTATTTTCCTTCTTTCTCACCGTCTTTTTGCTTTGAAAAACTAAATTTATTTTCTGTCCCGTTTAAGAGACGCCCGATATTTGCACGGTGGCGCACAATGGCCATGACCATAATGATGCCCGCCACTATGTAAATTTCTAACTTATACTGAGGGGACAAATTAATAATCCCCAGTTCCCCGAAGACCACGGTCTGGATAAAGAAACTGATAACTCCAAGGATAGAGCCCAAAGAGACATATTTTGTAATGGCCACGGTAAGCACGAAAATCCCCAGGCTTATGGGCACTTCAATGGGGCAAAAAGCAATCACAAGGCCCCCGGTGCAGGCAATCCCCTTCCCTCCCTTAAATTTCATGTAAAAGGGAAAATTATGTCCAAGGATACAACCGAACCCTGCATAAAACTCTAAGAGCCGCACAGACTCCCTCACCGTCTCATAGCTGCTGTTATGAAAAATCAGCCATGTGACAAGAATTGCCACAATAGGCTTTGACACATCCCCAATTAAAGTAATAAGCCCCCCCTTCCAGCCAAAAATCCGGAAGGTGTTTGTGGTGCCTGCATTTCCGCTCCCCATTTTGGTGATATCTTTTTTCTTTGACTTGCTGTAAGCATAACCGGATAAAAAAAGACCACAGGCATAGCCGATTAGCAGTGCAACGATACGGTTTACTATCATATTTTCCATCACTCATTTTCCTTTCTT
Source organism: Roseburia sp. 1XD42-69 (assembly GCF_003612565.1). Taxonomy (GTDB): domain Bacteria; phylum Bacillota; class Clostridia; order Lachnospirales; family Lachnospiraceae; genus Roseburia_B. The sequence goes on from NZ_RAZG01000010.1 coordinate 31,998, forward strand.
TCCCTGGCAATAAATTTTAAAGAGGTTCCTTTAAATCCAAAGGTGTCCCGGATGCGGTTTTCCAGATAGCGGGTGTAGGAAAAATGCAGAAGTTCTTTATCATTCACAAAAATTACAAATGTGGGGGGTTTTACCGCCACCTGGGTAACATAATATATTTTTAACCGCTTTCCCTTGTCTGAGGGGGGCTGCTGCATGGCCACCGCCTCGGTGACAATCTCGTTTAACACACCTGTTGCAATGCGCATGGAATTATTCTCTATCACCATGTCAATCATTTCAAAGATTTTTCCAGTGCGCTGCCCTGTTTTTGCAGAGATAAACATAATTTCCGCATAGGACATAAAACTTAAAACCTGGCGGATTCTCTCCGTGTGCCTGTAGATGGTCTTGTCATCTTTTTCGATGGCATCCCACTTGTTTACCACAATGACAATTCCCTTTCCCCTGTCATGGGCAATCCCGGCAATTTTAGCGTCCTGCTCCGTAACCCCTTCTGTGGCGTCAATTACCAGAAGAACCACGTCTGCCCGCTCCACCGCAGTCACCGCCCGGATAATGCTGTAGCGCTCTAATTCTTCTTTTATCTTGTTTTTCCGCCTTAATCCCGCAGTGTCAATAAACACATATTCCTGGCCGTTATATTTTATTGCCGTGTCTATGGCATCCCTGGTAGTCCCTGCGATATCTGACACAATCACCCGGTTTTCCCCTAAGAGACGGTTTACCAGGGAAGATTTTCCCACGTTAGGTTTACCCACCACCGCAATTCTTGGGCGTTCGTCTTCCTCCCCGATATCATTTCCCTCCGGGAAGTGTTTGATTACCTCGTCAAGCATATCCCCGATGCCAAGTTTTCCTGCGGAGGAGACAGGCACCGGGTCCCCGATGCCAAGATTATAAAACTCATACACATCCGGCATAAATTTTTCAAAGCTGTCCACCTTATTTACCACTAAAACCACAGGCTTTCCCGAGCGGCGCAGCATATCCGCCACCTTGGAATCCGCATCGGTAAGGCCCTGCCTTACATCCACCAGAAAAATAATCACATCCGCCGTATCTATGGCAATACTTGCCTGTTCCCTCATCTGGGAGAGAATAATATCCTTTGTATCGGGTTCAATTCCCCCGGTGTCAATCAATGTAAAATTTTTATCAAGCCAAGAGACATCCGCATAAATCCTGTCCCTGGTCACCCCGGGGGTATCCTCCACAATGGAGATGCGCTCCCCTGCAAGCAGGTTAAAAAGGGTAGATTTGCCCACGTTGGGACGCCCTACCACTGCTACAACCGGTTTATCCATTTTCGTTTACTCCTTAATTTATCTTCCTATCACTGCGTGTACTAAGTCCTGACCGCTTGATTTTACAATATCCACGGGAACTTGTAAAGAATTTTTCAAATCCTGCACCGTCATATCATCCAAAAATACTTCCTCCCCGCTCCTTAACATGGAATGGGACAATAACAGTACGTCCCCCAAATCCCTGCCCTTTAGCTGGGCTAAAAGGTCCTGTCCCGTTAAAAGGCCGGAGACGGTAATCCTCTCCCCGAAAAAATCATTGCGGATAGGAATGACTTCAACCCCAAGGCCGGGAAATTTCTGGCAGAGCCTGTCAGTTAATTTTTTTATCAGGGGGGATGCCAGCTGTCCCGTGGCGATGGAAACCTTTCGCTTTATGGTTTCCCCTTTTCTATTGCTTAATTCTTCTAAAAATTCATTCTCCAATAGGCGCATCATTCCCACGCCGTTTTCAAGCTGTAAGTATCCGTCATAATTTTCCTCCGGCGGGATTTCCATATCCGCCAAAAGATACCACTCGTCCCCTGCCTGGACAAAATGGATTCCCCATTTTTCCACACAGTACCGCTGCCATTTGTGGATGATGGAGAGCACCTCTATGGCATCTTCTTTTTCAAATGGCGCTAAGGGATAAAGTCCCTCTCTGTATTTTGTCAGGCCGACAGGGACTACGGAGAGGCTTTGCATATAGGGGATGTACCCCGTGAGTTTCTCAATGGTATTGTCCAACTCCTCCCTATCGTTTATCCCCTTGCAGAGCACAACCTGGCCGTTCATCAACACGCCCCCTTGAAAGAGACGTTCCAGCTTAGAAAGGGCATCCCCGGCAAAACGGTTGTTTAACATTTTGCACCGAAGCTCTGGGTTCATGGTGTGCACCGACACATTCACCGGCTCTAAGTGATAACGGATAATCCTGTCCAAATCCTTCTCTTCCATATTGGTAAGGGTTATATAATTCCCCTGCAAAAAGGACAGCCTAGAATCATCATCTTTAAAGTACAGCGTATCCCGCATCCCCTTCGGCATCTGGTCGATAAAGCAGAACATGCACTTGTTCCTGCAGGATTTATATTCATCCATCAAACCGTTTTCAAAGACAATACCCAAATCCTCATTGTACTCTTTTTCAATCTCAAGCTCCCATTCTTCCCCGTCTTTTTTCCGAATCAGTACTACAATATATTCCTCACTGCACAGATAATGAAAGTCGAATATGTCTTCCATATCCGTGTCATTGATGGAGAGCAGCACGTCCCCCGGCTCTATTTCCATTTCCTCTGCAATGCTGCCGGGCAAAACCTGGCAGACAACATGTTCTTTTGGCATATCTTTCCCCTTTTCCCGTTTCACATAGTTTACACCAAAACGGAGAGAATAACAACTCTTCTCACAAAAATAGAAAGAACCGGCCAAAATATAACCTGGCCGGTTCTTCTCTCACATGATTTTTATTCTTCGGGCAGCGGGGTTTGTTCCATATCCCACCGGGTAATCAGTTCATCTGGGCTTTTTATCATTTCCATATCAATCAATGCCTGAATTATATTCTCACACTCTGTATTAAACTGGATATATGCATTCCCCGAATCCATGACATAAGCATAGTTCCTGCCGCTGTAAAATCTGTCCGAATACTCCTCATATCCCTTGCTGTTCGTGTAAGAAAAGCTTATGGTATTTTCAAAAACTAATTTATCATATTTCTCTGCCTCACCGGAATACCACTGATTTTTAAAGTTTCCGGCATCCACGTCTTTCATAAATGCCTCACATATCTTTTCGGACTGTTCCGCCGTAAACTCCCGGCTTGTGCTTGAGGTGATGGGATTGCCGTAATCATCTTTGGCAACTTTCTCCGGGAAATTTATATTTCCATATAAATACTTGTTATCTTTATAGTTAAGTCCCAGCACATTTTTCTTGTAAGTCTCACCCTCCCTCATATACGCTCTTGCCACTGAAACAGGGGAATTTTCATCCGAACGGGCACTCTCATCCTGAGCCACTACATAATAGCGGGTTAAGACAGACCCGTCTTTCATGTAATATTTCAGATTAATTCCATAACCGTCTTCCCAGGGACTCTCTATGTTTTGGTACAAAGCCTTATGGGAGAGAATATTTTCATGGAGAGCAATGATTTTTTCAATCATCTCTGTGTCCTCTCCCCCTGCAAAGTCCCCGGACTGAATATAAGCCTCTTTTACCTTCCCTGCCTCAGGCACTTTTCCCTCAATTCCAAGCACATCCATTTTCAGTAAAATGAGTACAAATGCCAGGGCAAGGGCAAACAATCCGCACTCCCGGAAACGTTTTTTTGCAAACACCCGGAAACTTTTCTGCAAAACCATCTCTGCGGCAAAGAAAAACAAAACGCCCACAACAATTCCTGCCATGAGAATCATCACAAATCTTTTCGTGCCTGAGTTTGATGAGAACATTATACTGCCTGCTGTCATAGCTCCCAGGCTGGCAAAACATGCACCCACGCCCCAGCGGAATAAGGGGGTAATCCATGAAAAAGCAATCAAGTTTCCCGCAGTCTCAAGATGGCGTCTCTGGTACAATACAAACGCCAGAACAAGAAACACCACTGCCGCCAGTGCATACCCCGCTACCATTTTTGCCCCGGTCATCCCGGTACACACTGCTTTACTCCATCCCCCGGAATACTGAATATTTACCCGGATATGGCTAGATATATAGTAGAGAGGGGAAAGCACATCCAACACGCCATTCTGGTACTCCCCGGAAATTCCATAGGCAAAACAGGAAAAAAGCTGCGTCAAAATATATTTGCTCCCCACAAACAGGAAATTTAGTATCAGTGAGAACACAGGCATGGCAATTAACTGTCCCACCAATATGCCTATAAATACATTGAAACTGTAAAAGAAAAGGCTGATTCCCATGGCACACAAAACCCCTTTAAAGAGAATTTCAATGTAGGAATACCCACATCCTGCCGCCACTAATATTCCCAAGAGCCCTCCGAGAAGCATAGGCCCCCACAAGAACAATAAACCGGATACATAGTTGGTAATAAAAAGGGATGTCCTTGTTACCGGAAAGGCATGCATCGTATAGGATGCCCTTGAAGTGTATAGATAAGAAAATACTGCACCAGCTGCAATCAGGGAAAAAATAAGCAATATCACCGGATTAAAAACAATTTGAATGGTTTCCGGGATTAAAATACTTTCTGCCATTTTCTCCGCAAGTGTCTTTCCCGTATCGTATCCTGCCTTTTCCCCAAGATATCCGATAAATTCTGAAAAGGGCATGATAAACAGGTAAAACAGTAAAAACAGGCACCAAATAGGCCAAAAATGGGTGATATTTTTACGAAATATTGTTTTGCTAAAACAGGATGTCTTTGACTTCATAATCTACCCCTCCTAATTCATAAATAAATATTTCCTCTAAGGTCAGCGGGAGAAGGTCGATAAGCATAGGATTCATCTTCTCAAGCTGTTCCTTGGCATCCTTTGGGTTTCCTTTTACAATGAGGGTGTACACCCTTCCGGTATTGGACATGTGAAGCACTTCAAAATTTTCCGGAAGCTTGGGCATCTCCGCTTGAAATGCCACCTGGATTTTGCACACACTTCCCTGTAATTCCGACAAGGAACGCTCAATCATAATTTTTCCCTGATGCATGATTCCCACATGGTCGCACACATCCTCCAGTTCCCTTAAATTGTGGGAGGATACTAAAACGGTGCTTCCTGTCTCCGCCACATCCGCCATAATAATGCTCCAGACCTGACGGCGCATGACAGGGTCCAATCCGTCTACCGGCTCATCTAAGATGAGAAGTTCCGGCCGGATGCACACAGCCAGCCAGAATGCCACCTGCTTCTGCATTCCCTTGCTTAAACTCCTGATATTTTTCTTGGGATCGATGGTGGGAAAAAATTCCATCAGCTTAAAAAACAGTTTATCGTCAAATTTGGGATACATCCCCTGATAAAACCGCTTCATCTCATACGTATTGGCAGAGACGAAATAGAAAAGGTCATCGGGGATATACCCGAACTTTTCTTTTACCGCCGGGTTTTCGTAAACGGTTTCCCCTGCGATTTTTACCTCCCCGGCGTCCTGCCGGTAAACCCCGGTCAAATGCCTGATCAAGGTGGATTTCCCTGCCCCGTTCGGCCCGACCAGGCCGTAGATGGCTCCCTTTTTCACATGCATATCCACACTGTCTAAAGCGCGGAATCCGTCAAATTGTTTTACCAGATTTTTTACTTCAATCATTCTGTCTCCCCTCCCTTAGAAAGTCTTTCCATCCTCTCTCCCAACTCTTCTTTCGTGACAGATAACACGAAAAGTTCAGTTACCACATCGTCAAATGTTACCAACAGCTCTTGTTTTCTTGTCTGGTTGATAAACACAGGGGATGAGGCAAATGTTCCCTTTCCCTGTTTGCTGTAAACATACCCCTCGGACTCTAATTCCCGATAAGCCCTTGATATGGTATTTGGATTGATTGCAAGAGATGATGCCAGTTCCCGAACGGAAGGCAGTTTTTCGTCCGGCTCAATGGCTTTCGACAAAAGCAGTTTCCGTATGCCGTCCTTTATCTGTTCATAGATAGGTTTTGCATCTCTGTAGTTTAGCTGCAGCAATTCTCATACCTCCTGTCTGTATGAATTCAAGTGTTTTATGTGTATTAATTCATTTAGTACAGTTAGAATACCACGAAAACACCACTGTTACAATAAAAATAAGCGAAGAAAATATTTAAGAATTTATTAAGAGAAGAAGTATCTCATTTTTTATTTGGAACAAGGCCGAATTTATTTATGACAATATCTGCCGCTTCATCGGGACTTAAATCGGAATTGTCTATTTTAATATGATTTTTAAACCAAACTTCGCCTGCTTCCGAATTAAGCCTATGGTTTTCCGCTTCCCTCAATAGGTCGGCTTTGCTCCATTCCACATCTCTTTTTGACGGTTTTCTTTCCATTCTGTGCAATGTTTCATTTCTATGCAGTCTCACACTAATATCTGCACTCAGTTCTACAAAATAAAAATTGCCGCCGCTGGATGTGAATTGATTTGCCAATGTTGTCAAATAATCTTTTTCCGTTTGCATTTCAAAGGCGCACACATATGTGAAAATCAAATCCACATTATGCTTTATTGCAATTTCAAATACTTTTTCCCTAAAGATACCATTGAACTCCTTTTGCGCAGGTGTATCAAAACCGAATACTTTATTCGACACCTCAATGCTGTCATGATTTATCATTAAATTGTATTTCAGTTTATCTCTTATGCTTTCCGCAACCGTCATTTTCCCCACCGCTTGTGGTCCGCAAACAATAATTAAGTTTGCCATTTACACCGCCCCCTTTCACTACGATTTGCCGGTTTCTGCTTTTAATGCCAAAACCGCAGCCAGATTCCCCCTTTTCCCCCTGCTTGCCCTGTGGGAAAATAAAAGCTTTGGATTACAGCAGGTACAGATATTGGTGACGGCCAAATGTTCTTTTAAAATCCCCGCTTCCAATAGGACAATCTCGTTGGCCCGCCACAAATCCAACTGGTACTTGCCCCCTCCTTTATCTATAAGAATTTCTTTTTCATGCCCCGCAAATTCCCCCAGAAACGCTTCCGCCACATCAGAACCCACCTCATAGCAGCCCTGGCAGATGGAGGGGCCAATGGCGCAGAAAATATCCTCCGGCTTACTGCCAAACTCCCGCCCCATGGCTTCTATGGTCACTTTTCCCATGCGGTTTACCGTTCCCCGCCACCCGGAATGGCTGAGGCCGATGGCAGGATGCTTTTTGTCCACAAAAAATAAAGGCACGCAGTCCGCATAAAAGGTTGTTAAAGTCACCCCCGGCTCGTCGGTGATAAGGCCATCAATATCTGTAAATGCCTTATCCCCCATCCCTGTGCCTGCATCCCTTTTCCCCACTCTCTTTACATTTGTAGTATGGGTCTGGTTGGAAAAGCAAAAACTGTCCTCTTTTACAGAAAGGGCCTGGGCAAGCCTTTTATAGTTTTCAAGGACGGCCTCCCTTTCATCCCCTCTGGTAAAACTTAAGTTTAAGGAGGAATAGATGCCGGAACTTACTCCCCCAAGCCTGGTGGTAAAACCATGGATAACCATGTCCGTCTCTTCTAGTAATGGGAAATGCAAAAGGGGCAGGTTTCCGGATTTTACAGGGTATCCGGCTATCCTTAACACATCTTTTTCTGATTTCTTTTTGAAATTTAGCTGGTTCATACAGAATATCTCCTATCTAAAAAATTCTTATGCTCCTAACCCTGAAATTCAAAAGCATTTTTTACATGGAAAATCTCTTCCCCCATAACAGCCACCACGTCGAACCTTACAGGCTGTTCCGGGGAAATCCGGTTTCTGGCAATGTAATAAAGGGCAGCCCTAGAGATTTTTTGCTGTTTTCTCACGTCCACCGCCTCTAAGGGATGCCCCCTTTTCCCGTCTTTCCGGTATTTTACCTCCGCAAAAACAAGGGTATCTTTGTCTTTTAAGATAAGGTCAATCTCCCCGAAGCGGGTGTAAAAATTCTGCCCTAAAATCTCATAGCCCTGCCCCTTTAAAAAATCACCCGCCAGTTTTTCCTTTTCCCCTCCGGTTTTTCTTTTGTTAATAAAATCCACACCTTTCCCATATTTGTATCTATCCCTACTGTAATTTTGACCGCAATTTGTCCATATCATCCACAAAAACTAAAATTTCCGCCACAACCTCATAGAGCTCCGGGGGTATGGTATCCCCGATTTCCAGTTTGGAAAGGGTTGCCGCAAGCTTGTTGTCCTTGTAGAGGGGCACGTCGCTCTCTTTCGCTTTTTCTATTATCTTTTCCGCCAACTCCCCTTTTCCCGTGGCAAGTATGGTGGGGGCCACATCCCCGGGATTATAGGCAAGGGCCACCGCAGTCTTTACACTGTCTTTTTCTTTTTTCCTGTTTTCCACTTTTTTCACGCCCTGACATCAAAAGAATATCTGTGGACCATGCCTCCCGCCTGGGGCTGGCCCTCTAAAATTTGGTCTACAAAACTTGGGGTCTCCTCCTGGGTATTGACCTGGATTTTTACCTGGTAGCCCTTTTTCGCCAGCCGCTCCTCAAGCTCATCCAAATGCTCCATAATCAAATTGTAGGAAGTGTCATCCGAGAGATAAAAATTTGTAGTAACTTTTTTCTGATGCATCCGAATGGATACGTCCGTGGAGCCCAAATGCTCCAAATCCAGATGGAGAAATGCCGTTAAGTCCTCATCTTCCTCCCCCCGCTTCTTTTTCCCCCTGTAAACGTACAAATCACTGTGGGCATTCTGCCCGGACAATTTTAAGGGTATCTGCACATAGGCATAGGTCTGGTTTAACTGATTCATAAACTGAATGTTATTGCGGATAGAAGATGCGGTATCCGACAGGTTCTGGGTGCTTTGACCAAAGTTTTTTAACACCTGCTCCATCTGTTCCATCTGCCTGTTTAGCCGCTGGTACAACTCGTTTACTTTATTATCCCCCTTTAAATCCTGGGGTTTTAAGAGCCATTGCTCTTCCATTGCATTCCGAAGGAGAGCGCGGTATTCCCTGGAGGATACCAGCTGGCTGAGGGCCTCCTTGGAAACGGCGTCTTTTCCTGGAAAAGCTTCCGAGAGGAGGGATAAAAGCTCCTTTGAGGTAAGGTTTGGATTTAATTTTCCCTCTTCAAACACCGCAGGATTCTGGGAAAATTCCGGTATGTTTAACAGACGGGAGGCAAGATTATTTAACTGCTTTGCGCTAAGCATTTCTGATAGGTGCGTTCCTCCCTCCAGGGCTTTTGCCGGATTTTTTACCTGCTCCTGATTTAGGGTCTCCTCACTGATTAGGATTTTCCCCTGGCTTTCTGCCGCCTTTTTAGGTTCTCCCACAGTATCCTTTATCCCATTTTCCCCGGCATTTTTTTCTCCGGAAACCATGTGTAAAATCTCTTCCGTTTTTCCCTGCTCCACCGTAAGTTTCACAGCGCCTTCCGGATTTTCCCCTGTTTTTCCCACGGCAATATTCTCAGGATTTGCGCTCTCCTGAGGTTTGCCGGAAGGATTTTCCCCGGAAATTTCTGTCTTATCCCCGGCTAAAATCTGGGCAATCTGTTTGTTTAATGCCAGCAGGGCGTCAGCGCTTAACTTTCCCTTGGACATCTGCTGAGATAACCCCTTCATCACAGATTCCAACTGGTCTAAAACCGCATACTGGTCTGATTTGTAGTTTTCAAACTGGGCGGCCATTTCCTCTGTAATGGGAATCCCCAGTTTGGCCATCTGCACAATGGTATTTACATCCATGGTATCGTTGCCTGCCACCAGCCTAGCCATTGCAAGAAGGCTCTGTTTATCTATGGGCATGGACTCTTCCATCATGGCATTTACCATGGTGAGCATTTTGGGATTTGCCGGCAGGCTTGCCGCGTCCAAGGCGGCAAGAAGGGTGGGGTTTCCGGCAAAACCATTGGAGAAAGGACGGATGGCAATCTGGGCTCCGTTATTGGATTTTACCTGGAAAAACATGGACTGCCCCACATTTACGGAGACCCCCGAATCCAGCCTTGCCTGGATGGTCTTGCCGTCCGGCAGGCCAAGGATAACCACACCGTTCTCCATGCTGTTCACATTTCCCTCAAACACATTGCCCACGGACATCTGCTGCAGGGATGACACCACCTGTTTTATCCCCTGGGTTCCCTGGGCAATCTCCGTGCCGCTTGCAATATTTCTGTTGTACTGGCCAAGCATATCTGAAATCTGCATTTCCTACCCCCGTTTTTTTTCATACACTTCTGCACCATAAGCGCAGAATTAAAACATCCGCTATATTATACAAAATTTCCGATAAAACTGTTTCGGTGAATCGGGGAAGGGCCGTATTTTTTCAGAGCTTCAATATGTTCCTTTGATCCGTATCCCTTATTGGAAGCAAAGCGGTATTCCGGCATCAAAGCGTCATATTCCATCATCAGCCTGTCCCTGGTGACTTTCGCCATAATACTTGCCGCCCCGATGGTGATGCTCTTTTCATCCCCTTTTATAATGGGCACCTGCTCTATGTCCACCCCGGGAATTTTCACCGCATCATTTAATAATATATCGGGTTTTATCCCCAGATTTTGAATAGCTTCCCTCATGGCTTCATAAGTGGCCTGCAAAATATTTATCTCGTCAATCCTTTTTGGACTTGCCATGCCAATGCCCACAGCAATGGCTTTTTCCATAATCACATCAAAAAGCTCCTCCCTCTTTTTGGGGGAAAGCTGTTTAGAATCGTTGATGTAGAGAATGTCGCAGTCCTTTGGAAGAATCACAGCCCCCGCCACCACAGGGCCGGCCAGTGGGCCTCTCCCCGCTTCATCAATGCCGCAGATATATGTCCTGTCACCATACCGGTTCTCATATGCCTTTAAAGCGGAAATACGCTCTCTTTCCTCCTGAAGCTTTTTTATCTCTTTCTCTGCCTTTGCCACAAGACTTTTCACCCCGGCCCTTTCATCTTCCCCGTATCTTTCCATAAAGGAAAAAAGTTCCGCCGTCTCTGTGCTTAAAAATTCTTCCTTAATCTCCCGGATTTTCTTTTGTGCATCCATGTCAAACTCCTTTTTCCTCCGGCTCCTCCAGTGTGATTCTCCCCAGTTTTCCCCCCCGAAACTCATCCATTAAAAGTTTTGCCGCCTTGCCGTAGTCCAGTTCATTTCCCCTGCTGCGGCAGTTTCTGTTTTCCCCGATAAAGGTTAAAACCTTAAGGGCGTCCTCAACCTCTTCAACATGATATCTTTGGGATAAAACCCCGGGATATTTTTTTAATAAAATTTTAATTAGCTCTAGGGAAAGTTCTTCCGTGTTTATAATTTCATCTTTGATAGAGCCGATAAGGGCCAGGGAAAGCCCCACCCTCTGGTCCTCAAATTTGGGCCAGAGTATCCCCGGGGTGTCTAAGAGCTCCACGCTTTTATTCAGCCTTATCCACTGTTTTCCCTTTGTCACCCCCGGCTTATTCCCTGTCTTTGCGCAGGCCCGCCCCGCATAAGTATTGATAAAGGTGGACTTGCCCACGTTGGGAATCCCCACCACCATGGCCCGCACCGGACGGTTTTTAATGCCCCTTTTTTGGTCCCTTTCAATTTTTTCCCTGCAGGCTTCTAAAATCTGGCCCTGGATGGCTTTTATCCCGGCCTTGCTCCTGGAATCCAGGGAAACCACAAAGCATCCCTTTTCTAAAAAATAGTCCCTCCAGGCTTTTGTGGCCCTCTCATCCGCCAAATCCGCCTTATTCATTAAAATCAGCCTGGCCTTATTTTTTCCCAGCTCATCAATGTCCGGATTCCTGCTGGAAATGGGAATCCTGGCATCCACAAGCTCAATAATCAAATCAATTAACTTTATATCTTCCTGCATCTGGCGTTTTGCTTTCGTCATATGCCCTGGATACCACTGAAACTGCATAACCTACCTCTCTTTACCTTACTTAATAAATCCCATACTGTCATAGGGAGATATAATAAACCAGGCTTTTCCTATAATATATTCCTTTTTCACATTTCCGATGTTGGCATAGCGGCTGTCCTCGCTGTTATTCCTGTTATCCCCCAATACAAAGTACTCGTCCTCCTCCAGTTTCACAGGCTCCGCCGCCAGCTCCGCATCCAGTATGGGGGCAAACTCATCCTCATCCTCAAAGAGTTCTCCGTTGACATAAACTTCCCCCTCTTTTATCTGCACCGTATCCCCAGGTATTCCAATGACACGTTTCACATAGTAATGTGATTTCTCATTGCCGTTGGGGAGAAATACCACAATATCACCGGGTTTTGGGTCGGACAGGAGATAGATAAACCGGTTTATCATAATTTCCTGCCTGTTTTCCAAGGTGGGGGCCATAGACTGGCCTAAAACGCTTGTGCGCAGCCCAATAAAGTACACAAATACAAATGCTATCACAAGTACAATCACGCACTCCAATGTCCAGGCCACCACTTCTTTTACAATAGGGACATTGACTTTCTTTTTTTCCTTTCCAAAATGCAATCCGCTTTTTCTTCTCATATTTTCCTCGTTCTGTACCCACTTTTCCGTTATGAAAAAAACGGTATTCAACACTACCATGAATACCGTTTTTCGGGATTATTTTACCAGCTCTTTTACCTTTGCAGCCTTGCCGGAGCGGCCTCTTAAGTAATTTAATTTTGCCCTTCTTACTTTACCGTAGCGGACAACCTCCACTTTCTCCACATTTGGAGAGTGCAGGGGCCATGTCTTCTCAACGCCTACGCCGTTGGAAAACTTCCGGACAGTGAAGGTCTCACGGTTGCTCCCGCCCTGTTTCTTTAACACAACGCCTTCAAATACCTGGATTCTCTCACGGTTTCCCTCTTTAATTTTACCGTAAACCTTTACCGTATCCCCTACGGAAAACTCCGGTACTTCTGCCTTTAACTGCTCTGCCTCAATGTTTTTGATAATTTCACTTGGGTTCATTTTGTTTCCTCCTATTTGTCCGATGTTCTTAATACTCTCCTATGTAGTAACAGAGGACCATCGCATACTATACACAACTATCAAACTATATCACAATATGAAAGCTTGTGCAAGTCTTTTTTCCTTAATTTTGTAAAATTAAAGAACAAATGTTTGATTTTTTGTGAAAAATATGGTATCCTTTTAGAAAGAAAAGAGGAAAACCTTATGCCAAACACTACCATATACCACATTGATGTGAACAGCGCCTTCTTGTCCTGGAGCGCTGACTATTTCCTAAGAGAACATATGACGGACACAGATATCCGCACCATTCCCGCCGTTATCGGCGGAGATGAATCCATGCGCCACGGCATTGTCTTAGCAAAATCTACCTCCGCAAAAAAATTTGGCGTAAAAACCGGGGAACCCTTAATCCGGGCCAGGGAAAAATGCCCCGGTTTAAAAGTATTCCCTCCAAATCACAAACTCTACACCCAACGTTCTCGGGAGTTTATCACTCTCCTTAAGAGTGTGGCGCCCAAAGTGGAACAGTACAGCATCGACGAGGCTTTCTGCGACATGTCTGGAACGGAAAATCTCTACGGGAACCTTGTGGACTACGCCGATTCCCTGCGGGAGAGAATTTACCGGGAACTTAGGTTTACGGTAAATATCGGCGTTTCTGTAAACAAACTCCTGGCAAAAATGGCCTCGGATTTTGAAAAACCTGACAAGACCCACACCTTATTCCCAGAGGAAATCCCTGCAAAAATGTGGCCCCTTCCTGTTAGGGAGCTGTTTTTCGTGGGAAAATCCACAGAGAAAAAACTCCGCACCTTGGGAATCCGCACCATCGGGGACTTAGCCGCCTGCGACCCGGCTCTCCTTTCCTCCCACTTCCACAAACAGGGGCTGACCATCTGGAACTATGCCAACGGCAGGGATTTGGAATCCGTCACAGGCCATGACAGCGCCAATAAAGGCTACAGCAGTGAGACTACCCTGGCCGCGGACATGACAGACCCGGAAACGGCAAAAATCATCCTCCTCTCCTTAGCGGAGACAGTAGCTGCCAGAATCCGGGCAGACAAGGCCTATATCAGCGTAGTTGGAGTCACATTGGTCACCTGCGAATTTGAAAAATACTCCCACCAGAAAAGCCTGTTTTCCCCCACTAATATTACAGAGGAAATATATCACACTGCTGTGGAACTCTTTGCCCAGATGTGGAAAAAAGAGCCAATCCGGCTTATCGGCCTTTCCACCAGCAAGGCTACCTCTGACCAGACCTACCAGTATGACCTGTTTCACAAAGACCAGTATGAACGGCTGTCCAAACTAAATTCCGCCCTAGATTCCATCCGGGATAAGTACGGCAGCGGCGCAGTAAAACGGGCCTGCTTTTTAAAGGAGGAGGATTGAACCTGACCTCCCCTAGAACTTCCGGATACTGATGGCATCGTCGTCCACCTGTTTTCCGATGCTTTTTATCTGTACAAAATAGCTGTAATCCTCGTCCACTTTCACTTCCACACGCTCTCCCGCTTTATGGCCAAATATCGCCTTTCCCAGGGGGGATTCCCGGCTGATTAACCCTTTCAGGGAATTTCCCCGGATGGTGGTGACAATGGTAAACTCCTCTGTCAAATCATCTTCCTCAAAGTAAACTTCCACCGTATTATTAAGGCCGACCTCGTCTTCCTCAGACTCTTCGGAGACTACTTTTGCAGTTTTTATCATCCGCTCTAAGTACCGGATTCTGCTCTCGTTCTGGTTTTTATCCTTTTTGGCGGCGTGGTACTCAAAATTTTCACTTAAATCCCCGTGGGATCTGGCCTCTTTTACCGCCTCAAGGGCTTCCTTCCGCACCACAAGCTTCCGGTACTCAATCTCCTCTTTCATTTTTTCAATATCTTTTTTTGTCAATTCATCATACATAATCTTTTACCATCTGATAGTTTTCCGCCCTGCCTCAAAGATTGCCACAGTGCGCTCTTTCACTTCCACTTCCACGGTGTCCACCGGCTCCCCGATACCGCAGATAAACTCTTCCCGGTAAGTATCCACCACCCGGTACCACCTCATATATTCCGGCAGCTCCGGCAGGGTGATTTTAAGGGGCTCCCAGTAAGTGTTGATTGCCATATAAATACAGTCGTCCCGCCCCTCGGTGCGCCCTGCATACATAATTCCAATATAGTGGGATTCCCCGCTGAAATCCGGCTCAAAGGGAACTACCCCATGTGCGCTCTGCTCCGGGAAACGGTAGCTGCACCGGGCCGTAAATTTCCGAATGGGGTCGTGGTTTTTCCGGAAAGAAATCATAAATTTAAAAAAGTCAAACAGATCCTTATTCTTCCTTAAAAGATTCCAGTCCAGCCAGGAGATAATATTGTCCTGACAATAGGGATTGTTGTTTCCAAACTGGGTATTGCCAAACTCATCCCCCGCTAAAAACATGGGAATACCCCTGCTGCAGAGCAGCACTGCCGTGGCGTTTTTCATCATGCGGAGCCGCAGCCTGTTTATCTCTGCATCCTCTGTCTCCCCCTCCACGCCGCAGTTCCAGCTTCTGTTGTCGTCTGCCCCGTCTGTGTTGTTCCAGCCGTTTGCCTCATTGTGTTTTTCGTTGTAAGAATACAAATCATGAAGGGTAAACCCGTCATGGCAGGTTAAAAAGTTTACGGAGGCGCCGCATCCCACACGCTCCTGATACAAATCCCCGGAACCGAAAATCCTTGTCACTGCCGCTTCCGCCTTACCGCAGTCCCCTTTTAAAAAGCTGCGCATATCATCTCTGTATTTTCCGTTCCACTCCACCCAGCGGTTCCAGGAAGGGAAAGTTCCAACCTGATACAATCCCCCTGCATCCCACGCCTCAGCAATAAGCTTTACATTGCCGAGAATAGGGTCAAAAGCCAGGGACTGTAAAAGGGGGGGTTTTGACATAGGGCTTCCGTCCTCATTTCTTCCCAGGATACTGGCAAGGTCGAAGCGGAAACCGTCCACCCGGTAAGTAATCACCCAGTAGCGCAGGCACTCCATAATCATCTGCTGCACAATGGGATGATTGCAGTTTAAGGTATTGCCGCAGCCGCTGAAATTAAAATAGTACCCCTCCGGGGTGAGCATATAGTAAATATTATTGTCGATTCCCTTAAAAGAAAAATAGGGGCCGTTTTCATTTCCCTCTGCCGTATGGTTAAACACCACATCCAGATACACTTCAATCCCATTGTCATTCATGGTTTTTACCAGATGTTTTAATTCATTTCCCTCATCATTGTGCTCCTGGTGGGAAATATAGCTGGTGTTTGGGGCAAAAAAGCTCACGGTGCTGTATCCCCAGTAATTTAAAAGCTTCTTGCCGTTAATTTCCCTTGCCTCTCTCAACTCATCAAATTCAAAAATAGGCATCAGCTCTATGGCCGTTATGCCAAGCTCTTTTAAATAGGGGAGTTTTTCTAAAATTCCCGCAAAAGTCCCCTTATATTTTACTCCGGAGGAACTGTCCTGGGTAAATCCCCGGACATGGAGCTCGTATATAATAATGTCCTCCATGGGGGTGACAAGTTCCTTGCTGTTGCCCCAGTCAAAGTCATCCTTCACCACCCTGGCATGATATGGGTTTTCCTCATCGTTCACCCGCTCTCCCCACATTCTCTGTCCTGTCACAGCCTTGGCGTAGGGGTCTAAAAGGACTTTATTTTTATCAAAAATAATCCCCTTCTCCGGCTGGTAAGGCCCATCCAGACGGTAGGCGTACTCAAATTCTTCAATCTGCAGACCGAATACAATCATGGAATACACATTCCCGATTCTGTAGTTTTCCGGAAATGGAATAATGGTATAGGGCTCCGTCTCCCGGTTATAATAAAGCAAAAGCTCGCACGCCGTTGCCTGGTTGGAGTGGATGGTAAAGTTCACCCCTCCCGGAATAGCCGTGGCCCCGTTTATCTCATAAAGCCCCGGCCTGACTTTATAACCTCCGATTTCATCCAATGGTATCAAATGGTATTTTTTTTCTGTCAACGCTGGTTTCATAACATGTATTCACCTCATCCTCTGTCTTCCTAACAATTTCAATGCCGAACCATTCCTGTCCCGCTGTACTTCTCTTTCATTTTACACGACTTTACAAGGAAAAGCCACAAATATTTATAATTTGGGCTGTCACATAAAATAAATTAACACCAGGATTCCCAGCACAATCCTGTACCAGCCGAATATTTTAAAGTCATGGTCCTTAATATAAGCCATGAGAAAACGTATCACAACAGCAGAAACAAAAAAAGCGGAGGCCATACCCACAAGGAGAATCCCAAACTCCCCTTCCTGGAAGGTAAATCCAAATTCCAAAAGCTTTATCAGGCTTGCGCCAAACATAACGGGGATAGCCAGAAAAAAAGTAAATTCCGCCGCCACGCTCCTGGATATCCCCAGTAAAATACCACCGAGAATCGTGGCTCCGGAACGGCTGGTTCCCGGGAAAGCCGCCGCAAGCAGCTGGAACATCCCTATCCCAAAGGCCATGGAAAAGGTTATCTCCGATATGGAATTCACCTTAGGCTCAGCCCTTTTGTTCCTGTTTTCAATCCAGATAAATGCCACTCCAAAAATAATCAGGGCCAGGGCTATCACAAAGGGATTGTAAAACTTTTCCTCCAGCACATCCCCAAACAATAGTTCCAGAATCACCGCAGGGATGCAGGCAAAGGCAATTTTCAGCCACATGAGAAAAATATCTTTTTTGATAAAATAAGGTTCCTTTTGGGAAAAAGGATAAATCTCTTTAAAATACAGCATCACTACAGCCAAAATAGCCCCAAATTGGATGACCACCTCAAACATGCCAAAAAACTTTTCTGACACATCCATTGTCACAAATTCATTCAGCAGAATCAAGTGCCCGGTGCTGCTGATGGGAAGCCACTCCGTAATCCCTTCCACAATTCCAAAAAACAATGCTTTTAACAGTTCCGCCATCGCGCCCTCCAATCTTTCCATCTGAAAAAAGAGATTTTAAGCTTTGCTTAAAATCTCTTATCCCTTGTCTCATTCCCGAAACCGGGTTTCATCCAGATATGCTACTGTAAATTCTGCCCAACTGTAGTTTGACATATACTCTCCTGTATAAGAATTGATGGCCATAAGGTCTCCTGCCAGAAAATTGTAATAGTCGCAGTTAAAACAGGCAGGATCCACGGCCAGATAATTCCATTTCCGGATGACACAGTGGTCTATCCCTGCATCCTTAAGATTCCGAATCATCTGGGAAATTACTGTCTGGGTCTGGTTTCTCAGATTTCTGTCGTACGCCTTATCCTCCCACAGCGCAGCGCTGATTTCCGCTGAATTTACCCCGGAACCCTTTCTGTCTATGAGAAAAGCAAATAGCTCCTTTGCCTTGCTTCTGGAAAAATAAACCGGCTTTCCCCCTGCAAATACGTCAAAGTTACCAAAAGTCTGCACCCGTATTCCGTTATTTTTTCTGTTCTCCCGCTCATCCTTGGAATACCCTTCTATATTATGCAGTTCCTCCTCCACTAATTCCTTTGTCACAGGCTTTAAAATATATCCTCTGGCATGAATTTTAAATGCCTCTAAAGCAAAATTGTCATAACCTGTCACAAATAATATTTTCGTGGCAGGACTCAAGGTCTTAAACTCCTTTGCCAACTCCAACCCTGACATTCCCTGCATCATAATATCAAAAAATGCATACTCTATCTCTTCATTTTTCTTTACCAGTTCACCGGCATAAATTAAGGCTTCCTCCTGTCCGGTAAACCCGTGAACATAATCCTGGGGAAATAATTCTTCCAGAATATGTATCAAGCCCTGCAGTACAGGCCTCTCATCATCTACAGCTATCAAATGCATAATTCACACCCCTTAAGACAACCCTTATCTTATGTCCTCATATTTCCGCAGCACAGGAATCAGTTTTTTGCTAATCAGCACAATACTTATGACCTGAGTCACGCTCATCACAAGGGTTTGATACATTCTTGTGGCAAATAATGCCCAAAACGGACTTCCATAGAGTATGGAAATAAAAAATGTATTCATCCCCTGGCTGATAAAAAGCTGAACTATGGCAACTGCCAGCAAAATATTTGGCAGATTCTGTTTCTTTTTCAACAGAACACCAAAAACAATCCCTGTAAGAAATGCCGAAAATGTGAACCCCGGGAAAAATGCCCCAACGGGAAACAGCACCGCACTTAAAATATCTCCGATTGCTCCCACAAGTCCTGCCGCCAAAGGTCCGTAAAAGATTGCCGCCACAACCACAGGCACAAAACTAAATCCAATTTTTAAGTTCCAGGTATGGATGGTAAACCGGGAAAGTACAATCTCCAATGCCACCAACACGCCAATCATGGAAATACAGCGGGCGTTTACTTTTGTATACATAGCCTCTCCTCCTTTCTCCCAAAATGCTTTCTCATTCTACCACACTATTTCCCCTGCTACAACCCTATGTTTTTGGAATATAGATATTAACCACAGTACCCTCCCCAGGGACACTGTTTACTTCCATGGTTCCATTGCACTGGCGGACTAAGCGCTCCCTCACATTCATCATTCCGATATGGGTCTTGTCATCCCCCGCCATTTCCTTCTGCTTCACATCAAACCCCACACCGGTATCCGAAACGGTTATAACAATGTTGTTTTTCTCCTCCCTGGTGGAAATAAAAACCGTTCCCCCCCCTGTTTTCCGGCGAATCCCATACCGCACCGCATTTTCCACAAGGGGCTGCAGCGTCAGGGCGGGTATGTAAAATTCTGTAATCTCCAGCTGGTAATCAACTTGGAGTAATTCTTCAAAACGAAGCTGCTCCAATGCCAGGTAATTTTTCACATGCCTTAATTCTCTTGTAAAAGGTATAGGGGCACTGCTGCTTAAAGAATCCATATTTCCCCTTAAGAAATGAGACAACTGTGCCAGGGCATCGTAAGCCTTTTCCGGATTGCTCAGACACAATTCCCTGATACAACTGATAGAATTGTACAGAAAATGGGGCTGAATCTGGCTTACCATCATTGCTATTTTATTCTCCGCCAGTTCCCGCTCCATGTGTTTTGCTTCCCTGGCTCTTTTGTAAGCCGCTTTTGCCCGCACCAGTACTACTCCATACTGGACAAAGATAAAAATACAAAACCCAAAATTAAATATATCCACGCTGTAATTTCCTGTGGACACATACCAGGAACGTCCGATTCCTGCAAAAAAGGTAAAAAGCAGGGCAGAACCCAAAACTGCCATTGTGATTTTATCCCTGCACAGACGAACCTCATAAAATAGTGCCGCTGCGGCAAAAACAAAGATAATGGGAAGCACAATGCGAAATCCCTCCTGAATCAATTCGCCGTCCAAAACCCCAAGGCCCTGGAGAACAATATATGCAATATCGATAAACAGCACTACATAGATAAAAAATTCCATCACTTTTTTCCCAGGCGTCACCATATAATCCCGAATATACAAAAGAGCCAGGACAGGCATGGCAATATACAGCAAAGACTCCAAGGCATCCCATGCAACAGGATTAAAAGAAATCAGGGAGATATAACAAAAATCAATTAATGTCCACAAACCGCAAACTGCCATAAGATGTCCAAAGCGCATCAGGGATTTCATCCCCGCCATCCCCATACACTGCATTGTGGTAGCCACAATGATAAGAACCATACCCATGAGAAAAATCATAATAGCTGCCGTTGTGGAAAAACTGTGAGCCTGGAGCATTTTTAAAAACAAGGTCATTTTATCCCCCACATACAGGCGGTTTAAAAAGAGGGAATAGACCTGCTTGGTATTGGCAGGATAGGGATTATAAAACCGGATTTTTATTTCATCTTCCGGTGAAATTCCCTGGGCATAAAAATCTATCCAGACATTCCCCCCGCTTTTTAGCAAGGGCACGGTAAGATTTTCCCTGCCATAAGAGCAAATCAAAAAATCGTTTTGAAATACTTCCACATCCACCCTTCTAAGATACATAAAAATCTGCTCATTCGCAGAAACCGCCCCGTCAAAATGACCGGTAAGAATCAACTCACGGCAGGCTCCCAATTTTCTTAAAGTGTTTTCATTTAAGGGCATTTCTTTCCCATTTTCCTCTGTCTGACAGACACCGGAAAAATGCACCTGCCTCAACCGGCTGGGACTATCCGTCCCCTCCTCATTGCCCAGCACAAAGAAAACCATCACAATACTTAAAATCAGCACAGCAATAAAGAAATACCCCACATCTCTGCTGCCCATCCATTTTTTTGTCCCATGCCTCATGCTTTTTCCTCCGCTTCCTCTACACACCAACTAGTAACACCACATGCAAATAAGTGCAGACACATGGCAAAAAACACAGCAAACGGAAAAAGAGGACTTCAAAGACTATTGTCTGAAATCCTCTTCATCACTATCATACTATACTATTATCCCTGGGTTTCCACCCTTTTGGTAATGAAATCTTCCACTTTTTCCTTTGGAATCTTCAATGCAATAGACAGTTCTCCATAGAGATTTTCTTCCGCTAAGTGCAGATACCTGGCATCGCTGCTGGTTATCTTCTTCCCCTCCGCTTGTCTGGATTTCCCCCTTAAATACAATGTCTTTATCATGCGTATCCACTCCTCACAGCTGCAGGTACGCATGGCTTCTTTGTACTTTTCTTCCCGCAGCTTTTCATCCCTGATCTGTAAAGTGTCAATCTCCTTTACCCTGTGAATCAGTTCATCTGCTTCCTTTGCCGTCACAATCTTTCTCATCAGTACCTTTTCATTGCTCACAGGGGTGTATACCCTGCGCCCCTTGTCATACGCCGGTTCCAGTTCATAATACAACTTGTCCGTCTTTGTTCCCGGCGGAGCCATCTTCTTAACCTCCAGAACTTTACATACCCCAATATTTCCGTAAATAATATATTCTCCTACTTCAAACATAAATCACCTCCAGTGTGTGACCGTAACAAAAAGGAATCTCCCCCGAGACTCCCTTCCCCATTGAACTGTTTTGATTATAACACACTCCCCATAGAATTGTCAGTATTTTTTTTGTTTTTCTTTAAATTTCGTAAACATTCCAACAATTTTCTTTCTGAATTTTGTGCAAATTTACAGAAAATTTATGCGATTTGTATATTTTTTTCAAATACAATAGGGCTGGCTCTTTGCCCCAGGGATTGGTATAATACTTACAAAAGACCAAGGAGGGTACATATGAAGCAAAAAATAGAAACCATTCCCTTAATCAAAGCTTTTGAGGAAAAAGACGAGTGTCCTTTCTGCTGTCTGGAGCGCCAGGCAGAACAGCACGCCCTGTCTTTCATCTTGGGTTCCGCCTACATGGAAGACGATATCAGGGAACAGACAGACAAGACAGGATTCTGCCGCCACCACTACAAAATGATGTACGACTACGGCAACCGTCTGGGAAGCGCCCTGATTTTAAGCACCCATATGAAAAAGCTGAATCAGGAGATGGCGGAGGAGTTTAAAAAATTTTCTCCGGGAAAAGCATCTTTAAAGTCAAAACTCCAGAAAACCGACGTGTCAAGAGAGCCAAAGACCGCCATCGGACAGTGGGCGGCACAAAAAGAACGCTCCTGCTATGTGTGCAGCCACTTTAATGATATTTATAACAGGTATCTTCTGACCTTTATAGATTTGTACAAAAAAGACGTAGACTTCCGCAGCCTTTTCTTTGAGAGCAAAGGCTTTTGCCTCCCCCATTTTAAAGACTTGGTGGAGACGGCAGAGGCAAAATTAAGTGATAAGGAAAAAGAGACATTTTTCCCAAAGGTTTTTTCCATTATGCTGGAAAATATGGAGCGTGTCCAGGAGGATGTGTCCTGGTTTGTCCAGAAAAATGATTATCTGAATAAAGACAAACCCTGGGGCAATTCCACAGACAGTATTCAAAGAGCCATGCAAAAATGCGCCGGAGGCTATCCGGCAGACCCGGTTTTCCAACAAAAACCTTAAAAAAACAGGGCAAAATCAGCCCTGTTTTTTCTTTTACAAATAGCGGTCTAATTTTGCCGCAGCCGTCAGAAGTTTGTTCATCAATTCTGCCGCCTGCTCCGCTTCTTGATTGCTGGAGGTCCCAATATCGTTTGCCTGTAATGTGCTTGCGGCAACTTCTTCACTCACCGCTGAAATCTGGTTGATACTGTCCACAATATGGTTATTGGCATCCAATATCTCGTCAATCCGGTCGCTGATGGTCTGTATGTTCACGCCGAGATTTGTCATTTTATCGTGAATGTCCGTAAACTGGTTTCCCGCAACGGCAATGCTTTCTTTTTCTTTGTTGGAGGCTGTTAATACCTGGGCCACACTTTCCATTGTCTGGTCCGTGTTGTTCTGCAGTTCCCCCACAATCCCCCGGATGCTCTCTGTAAGTGCCCTCGTCTGCTCCGCCAAAACACGAATCTGCTCCGCAACCACCGCAAAGCCTCTTCCTGCCTCCCCAGCCCTGGCGCTTTCTATAGAGGCATTTAAGGCCAGCATATTGGTCTGGTTTGATATATTTACAATCTGTTCCGTTATATTTCCCACTTCCTGGGCATTTTCCGACAGGGTCTGCATCAGCTCTTTCACATGCTCATTGGAATCCTCGATTAATTTGGACTGTTCCAACAATTCACCCATGGACTGCTGGCCTGCCTGAATCGCATTAAAGCTGTCCTGGGCATAGTGAATCATCTGGTCTGACAATTCCTTTGTATTTGCAATCATCTGCTGGATATTCCCTGTCATCAAGGTCTGCTCTTCGATGCTCTTGGCATTGGATGCGTTTCCCTGGGAAATATCCCCTATGGCGCTGGCGGTCTGCTCTGTGGCCGCCTTAAGGGAAGTAATGCTCTCCCCTGCCGCAGCAGAGTTTTCCTTTACCACAGCGGCAATCTCCAGCACATCTGAGAGCAGGATTTCACTCTGGTTTTTCTCTGCGTCCACCTGCCGCATTCTGTCCCCATTCACTTTATTGGAAATCTTTGTGACCTCATACATAGAAATCAAAAAGGCAGTCATTCCCGCAATCTGCAGTAAAACGTCAGACATATTTACCGGTACTCCAGAGGGCAGGTATCCAAGATGAATCCTGTACAACATATACACAACATTA
Organism: Roseburia sp. 1XD42-69; assembly: GCF_003612565.1. Lineage (GTDB taxonomy): Bacteria > Bacillota > Clostridia > Lachnospirales > Lachnospiraceae > Roseburia_B. The sequence goes on from NZ_RAZG01000010.1 coordinate 55,932, forward strand.
ATCAAAAGCACTCCTATCACCATATTGCGCATAAAACTTAAATCATAGTAAAGCATGTTGATTCCCACCAGGGGAACTGCCACGATAAACACAAGATCGCTTTTCGCCCCCATCATAATCACAGCATATAAAGTGCCGTAGGTTATGACAATGGTATGCCTTAATAGCTTGCTGTCCTTTTTCACCATGAAAAATACGATATTCACAACTGCCACGCAAAGTGACAGCACAGCTACCAAAATAGCATAGGGCCAGGTAATATTCCCGTCAAATGCATCTTTTGGATAACCAAACCCTAAAAACAGGGCAATCACCGACACAACAATTAAGGCCAGGCGGTTAATGGTAATCAGCCGCTGTCTTTCGTATTCCTCATTCCCCTTTTCTGAAACGCTTGTGGTATTTTCCGACATTTTTCTTCTCCTTTTGTAGTATTTTTAATCCCTTCTATTTCTTTCTCACCGTAACTTTAAGTTTTTTGCTCCAGGCCCCATTGGAAACCCTGCCGCTAACGGACTCCCTTTGATACATCCTTGCCTGTACATAATATGTCTTTCCCTTTTTTAAACCCAAAACCGTCTTTTCCCCGCCGGTGGTTTTTACTTTTTTTGCACCTGACATGGAAGATTTCAGAGAATAGCGTATCTCATATCCGCTTGCGTTTTTCTCTTTTTTCATTTTCACTGTAATTTTTCCCGGAGCGCTGCTTTTCAAAGAAGAAATCACCGCCTTTTTAGGCTTTACCTTTGTAAAGCGGGCGTAATAAGTTTTATTCCCCGTTATCTTTACAATCTGGGTATCTTCCACTTTGCTCCCGCCGCTTTTTTTGGTGTACCACCCAAGAAATACATAACCTTTCCTTTTTGCCTCCGGCTGTCTGCCGTATTTCTTATCATAAGTCACCCTGACCTTTTTGGAACTGACAGATTTTTTCCCGATATAGCCCCCGTTTGCCTTATATGTTACTTTATAGGTGTTGGCTTTCCACTTTGCGTAAAGGACAAGATCTTCTGTCACCCCTCTGGAAAAATCATAAAGCTCCCTGTAATCTTTAGAGGTATACCAGCCCTGAAAACTGTAACCCTTTCTCACCGGGGCCGGGGGCTGCACCTGACCCCCCTGTTTTATATTTTGCTCCCCCGGTACACTGCCTCCGCAGGAATCAAACATCAACTTATACACATTTTCCACTGGCGGCGGTGCCAAAACCTCCTGCTTAAGCCACCTGCCGTAAAGGGTCATACTGCCGCTTACCCCGTCAGCAAAGGAATAAGGCTCTGTACACCCCGGGTCTTTGTGCCACCCGGTAAAGGTATATCCCGCCCTGTCACCTATGGCAGGGGCTTTCATTTTTTCCCCGGAAAGAACCATCTGGGACGGGCTAAGAACTGTTCCATCCAGCACAAAATCCACCTGACAGACTTTTGTTTTCACCTGCCTGCTCTCAAAACATCCCTCCGCCGCTGTTACCGCTGTAATCCTGGTCCCGGAAATCCCAGGGAGAGGTGACGTATATTTTTCTGCTTTTTTCAGCCGGAAAGGTTCTTCACCTAACATGTAATAGATATCATTTCCATCTGAAGTCAGGACAACCCTGCCATTTTCCATTCGTACCCCAGGGGGCAAAGTCTGTTTCACCGGAGAATCTACGGTTAATTCCGGCAGGTAGCTGTCCAAAAACTCCTCTTCCCTATGGCTTGCCATATCCATCCTGTGCATCATTTCCCTGCTTCTGTTAAAATATGTATAAACCCAGCCGCCCGGCTGGTCATCCCAAGTCAAATCCACATACTGCCAGTTACCCTCCAGATAAATCAGGTTCCAGGCATGGGTAGGGCTGAAAGCCATGGCGCAGTCAAGGCCAGCAGCGTTCATAAGAAGCATCATGGTCTGGGAGTATCCGGCGCACACCGTGCTGTCTGTACAAAGCACGCTGTAGATGGTCTGGTTAAACCTGTTTTTCGCCATATTGTCAAAATTCTCATCGTAAACCACTTTATCACAGATTAAATCATGGGCCATTTTTTCTTTTTTCAATGGAGTGTCCTCCCCATTGATTTCTGTGAGCATTTCATCTATCTGGTATTTTATTTTTGCATTTGCGGCTGCCCGCTGGCTCCCTTTTGCGAAATCTGATAGGACTCCAAGCTGAAAAATGCATTTCTCCTCATTTTTACGAAAAGAATTGCTGAAAAAGTAATACTGGGGATTGGAATAGCGGAACATCTGGTATACCTGCTTGGCCTGTTCATAGGTGAGATTTTGGTATGTGACAAAGGGAAGCCAAAAGGAACCGTTATCTGCCGCCGCATCACTTGTCCCCCCAAGAAAAATGCTGCACTGCTCATCCAGAGTGTCCCAGAAAATTTTCTGGGCTTTAGACAGCTTTTCATAGTAGTAAGTGCTGGCATACTTTTTCCACTCATCCGTCTCTCTGGCCGAAGGCGCACTTCTCCTCGCAGAAACAGACTTTTCTATCTCTTTTTGGGCCTTTAAAACCTCCTGCGGCGTCAATTCAATTTCTTCAAAAACCGCCAGGCTTCCGGACAAAACCTGGGTTTTTCCCTCCTGGGCGGAATTTATAAGCTCAGCGCCAAAAATTTCTGTGCTGCAAAAAGGAATTTCCATAAAAACTTCAATGAAAATAGAAAAAAGCAGCAAAAATATTAGAAAATGGCCGGCCTTCCCTCCGCTGTTTCCTCTATTCCTCCGCCTTTTGCACTGAAACATGTTCATTCTCCTCATAAATCAGCAAAACCGCTGCTTTTGTCAGCTCCGATGTAAAATCCCCGGAAATGGTGATACTGCAGTTGAGAGTTTCCCCAACGCTTTCCCATTGCATCTCATGGATGGCAATTCCCGCTGTTCTCAAAGCGGTAAATGCTGCCAAAAGCTGTTCCGAATTAACATCGCAGGAAAATTTTAAAATAAATTTATCTTTGCCGCTGGATAATATATTAAGAGATTCCGGCAGGGCAAGGCAGGAATACTGATAAATGCGGCTAATGGCCATGACCTGCCTTACAAACATTTTGTACTCCGGCACATGTTCCTCCATCCCTTTTATCCGGCCCAAAATCACTTCCTCCTCCCGCTTTGGCACGTAGACTTTTGCCCCTGTGCGCTTTTTCTCTTCCACTACCTGACGGGATAAATCCATCCTTTTTAAAAACAATTCCCGCATCTTAACATCCACGGCATCTATATTTTTTCTGATCTCCTCTAAGCCCATAGTTTACTCCTATACCAACATAAATTTGCGGACTACCTCCGCAATTCCATCTTCATCATTTGACTTTGTAATGTAATCCGCCGCCTGTTTCACTTCCTCCTGGGCGTTTGCCATTGCAACCCCAAGCCCTGCCATCTGCACCATGGAGCGGTCATTGTACCCGTCCCCGCAGCAAATCATATGGGTGCGGTCCGTCCTCATATAGTCCAGCAAAATTCCAAGAGAATACGCCTTGTCAATATGCTGGGGCATCAGTTCTAAAAAGTAGGGCTCTGAGCGGAAAATATTTAAGACGTCCCCAAATTTTTCCTGCATATGCCCCTGTGCCATAAGAACTTTTTCCGGCTCCCCGGTGAGGAGAAATTTATTTACCGGGAAATCCACCACCTGGACAAAATTATCTACCTTGCGCATAGGCATATGGTTTACAAAAGATTCCAGATCCGTGTATTTATCCCCCTGGCTTCCTAAAATAATCTCGCTGTCGTTATAGGTGACAATCTGGAGCCCTAAGTCCATAGCCTCTTTATAAATAGAGGCTGTCAGCTCCACGGGAACCGTTTTATCGTACACCACAGAGCCGTCGGCATAATTGATAATATGCCCTCCGTTAAAGGATAGGATATATCCTCCAAATACGTCCAGGCGCAGCTCGTCAGCCAAATGCACCACCCCTCCTGTGGGCCTTCCGGAGGCAAGTGCAATTTTCTTTCCCAGGCACTGGGCCTGCATCAGGGCGTTTTTTGTCTTTGGGGTTATGACCTTTTTTGAATTTGTCAAAGTTCCGTCTAAATCCAATACAATAATATGATATGTGTCCACAGTTCTCACTCCGTTATTTCATTTTTATTATAAAATACAAAACAGGGCATGTCAATGCAGGCAGGGATGAAACGGGGTTTTTCCTGCCTACTTTCCCACAATCCTGGCCGTGTCAATAAACTCGTAGGGGGTCTGCTGGTATACATAGTAATTCAGCCAGTTGGAATACAGCGCATTTCCGTGGGAACGCCACAAAAGTTCCGGCCTAAGTTCCCAGTCGTCACCTGGATAATAATTTTTCGGCAGGGCGATGTCAAGCCCCTTTGCCTTATCTCTCTTATACTCTTTATCCAGGGTGAGCCTGTCATATTCCGGATGCCCCATGACAAAAATTTTCCTTCCCTCATCTGCAATGGCAAGAAAAACTCCCACCTCATCTGATTGTGCCAGAATTGTCAAATCTTTGACTTTTTCAATATCCTCCATGAACACCGCCGTATTCCTGGAGTGGGGGGCAAAAAACACATCGTCAAAGCCCCGTACCAAAGGCACCTTACGGTTTTTCACATGGTGGGAGAAAATCCCGAAAATCTTTTTGTCAAGAATATGTTTTTTTATCCCATAGTGATAGTAAAGCCCTGCCTGGGCTCCCCAGCACAGGTACAAGGTGGAGGTCACATGGGTTTTGCTCCACTCCATAATAGTGCAGACTTCTTCCCAGTAATCCACCTCCTCAAACTCCAAAAGCTCCACGGGAGCCCCAGTGATAATCAGCCCGTCAAAACGTTTCTCTTTCACATCCTCAAAGGTGAGGTAAAACTCATTTAAATGGCTCATGGAGGTGTTTTTTGACTCGTGGCTTGTCACAGTCAAAAAAGTGATATCCACCTGGAGGGGGGTGTTGGACAAGGAGCGGAGAAGCTGAAGCTCCGTATCCTCTTTTAAGGGCATCAAATTCAAAACTCCAATGCTGATGGGACGGATATCCTGATGCATGGCCCTATTCTCATCCATGGTAAATATATTTTCCTTTTCCAGTATCTCTTTTGCCGGCAAATCGCCTTGTACGCATATTGGCATGATTATCCCTCTTTCTCTTATTTTTCTTCTGTCATTTTTATCAAATCATCCTGGGAGATAACTTTGATCCCAAGCTCTTCTGCTTTTTTCAGCTTGCTCCCCGCGTTTTCCCCCGCTAAAAGATAGGTTGTCTTTTTGGAGACGGAGCCTGTGACTTTTCCCCCGTACTTTTCAATTAAGGCCGCCGCCTCTTTTCTGTCCATGCTGGGAAGGGTTCCCGTAATTACAAAGGTAAGTCCTGCAAAACGGCTGTCCTCCCCCTGCACTTCCAAACAATCCATATTCACTCCAGAGGCTTTTAAACTCTCATAAAGTTTCTGATTATCCCCGTCGTCAAAAAACGCCCGGATGCACTGTGCGGAGACTTCCCCCACATCATTGACCTTCTGAAGTTCTTCCATATCCGCTTCCCGAACCCCGTCTAATGTTTTAAAATGGCGCATAATGGTTCGGGCCAAAGCCTTACCCACATTGGGGATTCCAAATCCCGTCAAAAGTTTATATGCGTCATTCTCCTTGGATTTTTCAATGCGCTCTAATAATTTATCGGTATTTTTCTCTTTTCCAATTAAGCCCTGTTCAATGAGCTCTTCTCTGTGCTCCTTTAAGTGGTAGATATCTGCAATACTGCCGATATACCCTTTCCGCACCAGTTCCTCAATGTATACGGTGCCAAAGCCCTTAATATCCATGGCGTCCCTGCCCACAAAATTAATAATATGACGCTCTAACTGGGCGGGGCAGCTGCTTCCCGTACACCGGATATCCGCCGTATCCCCGTCCCGGACTGTGGCAGAGCCGCACACAGGGCACACCTCTGGAATTTGAAATTTTACCCAGCCCAAAGGACGTTTTTCTTTTATAACTTCTCTAATTTTGGGAATAATTTCCCCGGATTTATACACAAGAACCGTATCCCCGATACCGATATCCAAATCGTCAATAAAATCCTGGTTGTGGAGAGTCGCCCTGGAAACGGAAGTTCCGCAGAGACGCACCGGCTCAAACACTGCCGTAGGGGTAATCCGCCCGGTTCTCCCCACGGAGAGCTCAATGTCTTTTACCACGGACTCTTTTTCCTCCGGGGGATACTTGTAGGCAACAGCCCACCGGGGGACTTTGGATGTAGCCCCTAATTTTTCCCTGTCGCTGTAACTGTTTATTTTTACCACGGCGCCGTCAATATCGTAGCCCAGTTTTCCCCGGTTTTCCCCGATGGCCTCAATGGCCTCCCAGACTTCCTCCCCGGTTTTGCACACCCGGTAATCGTCAATTACCGGAATCCCCTGGCGCTTTAAATATGCATACCCCTCTGTGTGGCTCTCAATGGTTATGCCCCGTACCTGCTGGATATTAAAAATAAACATGGAAAGTTTTCTCTCTTTTGTAACGGAACTGTCTAATTGGCGCAGGGTGCCGGCGGCACAGTTTCTGGGATTGGCGAATGTCTTTTTCCCCAGAAGCTCCTGTTTTTCGTTCACCGCATCAAAATCCGCATTCTTCATGTATACTTCCCCCCGGACTTCCAAATACTCCGGCGTATCCTTAAGGCTCTGCTTCACATCGGAAATCACTCTGGCGTTTTCCGTCACATCCTCCCCAAAGTTTACCCCGTCTCCCCTGGTCTCCGCAAGCTTTAACTCACCATTTTCATATCGCAGGGCCATGGAGAGCCCGTCAATTTTATATTCTACCACAAATTCCGGCTCCTCTAACTGCTCTTTCATCTCCTCCACAAAATGCAGCACTTCCTCTTTGGAAAAAACATCCTGCAGGCTTAACATAGGCACATTGTGGCGCACCAAAACCCCGGCTTCCCTCTTAGCCTTTCCTCCTACCCGCTTTGTGGGGGAATCCTCCTTTGCAAGTTCTGGATTTTCCCTCTCTAACTTTTTTAACTCCTGCATCATCTGGTCAAATTCGTAGTCCGTTATCTCCGGGTTATCCTCATTATAATAGAGATTACTGTGGTACTCTATCTTCTTTTTTAATTCTTCTATTTTTGTTTTTGCCTCCGCTGCCATTCCCTTTCTCTCCTCTTTCATTTCCTTTTGGTATCACTGTGGTGCCGGAAGAATTCCGAATCATTTCCCTTAACTCCTTCCACTCCCCATCCGTAACCTTCCGGTATGTACCTTCCGGTAAATCTCCCAAAGTTATATTCATAATCCGTGTTCGTACCAGTTTTTCCACCCGGTATCCAAAATATTCACACATTCTCCGAATCTGTCTGTTATAACCCTGGGTGAGAATAATTTGAAACTCCCGCTTTCCCAAAGGTTTTACCTTGCATTTCCTAGTCATCACCCCAAGCTCTTTTAAGGGCACGCCTCCCCCCATCCCCCTGATAAACTCCTGGGTCAGGGGAAGGTTCACTGTAACCACATACTCTTTTTCATGCATGTTTCCTGCCCGCATGATTTTATTCACAATATCCCCGCAGTTTGTCATTAAAATCAGGCCGGAAGAATCCTTGTCCAGCCTGCCCACAGGGTAAATCCTTTTGGGATAGCGGATAAAATCCACAATATTGTCTTTCTCCCTTTTTTCAGCGGTACAGACAATTCCCGCCGGCTTATGCACCGCCAGAAGAATTGTTTCCTGCTCTTTTTTTACCTCACGTCCCCCAAAACACACCTTCTGGCCTTTTAATACCATGCTCCCCATTCCGGCGGTTTCCCCGTCAATGGTAACATTTCCCAATGCCACCTGGCGGTCTGCCTCCCTTCTGGAACAGACCCCAGCCTCGCTTAAAAATTTATTAATTCTGGTTCCCTCACCCATATGATTTCTCCTTTTGTAAGGTACATACCAAAAGACGGAGACTTTTCCCGTGGCAAAAGTCTCCGCAAATCTTTTGTGTTCTGCTGTCAAATATCTGTCTTATTTCAATAAATCTGTCTTAATATACCCTACTTTTTCACCGTAGGTAACTTTTGTCCATCCCTCTGCATAACTCATAACTACCGTTACTTTCTCACCGGCAAATGCAGTTGCTACTTTTGCAGAATCCGTACTCATGGATTCACGGATGTTCACAGTCTCTTTTAAGACTACTGTGCTCCACTCTGCCAGGCTGTTTCCGCCGCTGCTCTCCTGACCAGAATTGTCAGAAGTGTCTCCGGCATCCGCCGTATCCTGGGAAGGCACTGCACTTTTATCTGTGGTGAGATATTCGGATTTTACATACCCCTGGGTGCCGTTGTTGTAATCAATACGGCTCCATCCGTCCTTATCTTCCAATCTGGTGGTCTGTGCCCCAGTCTCCAATTTTCCTAAAATCTCTGCTGATTCGCTGGCCTCCGCCCGGACATTTACATTATCTGTGGCATACACGGCAACTGCTGCTGCCTGTTCAGCCGCTTTCTTCTCTTCCTCCGCTTTCTTTGCAGCTTCCTCTTCCGCTTTCTTCTTTTCTTCTTCTGCCTTCTTGGCAGCTTCCTCTTCTGCTTTCTGGGCAGCTGCTACCTGGTCTGCTTTCCACAGTTTAATGGCTGCGGGAAGGGTTGTTTTTGCCATCTCTTTTAACTTCTCATCAGTTGCAATGGCCTCTGCATATTTTGTCTCCACTTGGTTCTGCAACGCAATGACATCTTCCTGCTGTTTAAATTCCTCAATTAAAGTCTGAATCTCCGGCTCTAACTCCTGCTCCTCGTTTGCAAGGTTAAACTGGCTGTAGCGCTGGTCAATATATAAGCTTCCATCCTCCCTTGTGCGCACATAGAAAAAGTCTAAACCGGGAGCTGTTGTCTCAATATCTTTAAATTTCATTTCCAAGGATACGGATACGATATAGGAGGCATTGTCCAAACCGGCTTTTGTGTAGCAGGAAATATTCTCATACTGATCTACCTGCTCGCTGAACACGGTGATATAACTCTTTTCCGTCTCCGACATATTTTCTGTCAAAGCTGTGAGAGAATCCAAATCCCCGTTGGCATAGGCGGTATAGTAGTTGCTCACCAACTCGTTAATCTGAGGATAGGCGTCTTTTACATAATCCTTATTTTCCTCTGTCTCCGTCTCTGTGGGAGCTGCCTCTGTCGCCACCAGAGGTGTGTCATCCTTCGGGGCAGTGCCTGCATTGCCGGCAGAACTTTTCACCAGAAACACCACAACTGCCACAAACAAACCTGCCGCTGCAATATAGCGGACATTTTTGGCGCAAAAACTCAGTGCTCCGGAAAAATCATTCTGGTTATTTCCGCCGCTTTTTGTATCTTTTGCAGAAACATTGTTATTTACATTTGCATTACTTTTCGTCTCGTTTGAATTGTTGTTCTGATTACTCATTTTTTCCTCCTATAATCTCCTCAAAAACGTATCATTTATATCTCACTCTCAAGTTTCCTACATTATGTACTAGTTTTTTCTTTTGTAACAATTTTGTAACAACACACATTTTTTAGGATAGCAAACCATATAGAAATTGTCAACCCATATTTGAGAATTGAAATGTGAAAATAATATGTTGACATTCTTTCCAGAATATATTATTATAATTTGTGTTCTGCAACCGTAGTCTAATGGATAGAACGTTGGACTCCGACTCCAATGATGCGGGTTCGATTCCCGCCGGGTGCATCTTAAGGGCTATGGAATGTAAATTTCTATAGTCCTTTTTCATTATAACACAAAGGGGAAATAAAGCGTATGAGTTTTACATATTTGAAAAAATTACCAAGCCCTTCTGAGATTAAAGAACAACATCCCCTCTCAAAAGAGCTTACATCTCTAAAGACCCAGAGGGATGAGATGATATCCAATGTTCTCACAGGAAAAGACAACCGCTTTCTGGTTATCGTGGGCCCCTGCTCCGCCGACAATGAAGACGCCGTATGCGATTATGTCAGCCGTCTCACAGTGGTTTCCGAAAAGGTAAAGGATAAACTGATTCTCATTCCAAGAATCTACACCAACAAACCCCGCACCACAGGAGAAGGCTATAAGGGAATCGCCTCCCAGCCCGACCCGGAAAAGAAACCTGATATGCTGGCCGGTTTAATTGCCATGCGGAAAATGCATATCCATGCCATTGAGGTCAGCGGTCTTACCTGTGCCGACGAAATGCTGTACCCGGAAAACTGGGGGTATGTGGAAGACCTGCTGTCCTATGTGGCCATCGGCGCCCGGTCTGTGGAGGACCAGCAGCACCGTCTTACCGTCAGCGGCTTTGATGTGGCTTCCGGTATGAAAAATCCCACCAGCGGTGACTTTACTGTTATGCTGAATTCTGTATATGCCGCCCAGCATCCCCACCATTTTGTGCACCGGGGATTCGAGGTGGAGACCAGCGGAAATCCTCTCACCCACGTAATTCTGCGGGGAGCCGTATCCAAACACGGAAATTCTGTCCAGAATTACCACTACGAAGATATTATGCGGCTCATCCATAAATATAACCAGATGGATTTACAAAATCCCGCCGCAATTATCGATGCCAACCACTCAAATTCCAATAAACAGTACCATGAGCAGGTGCGCATTGTAAAAGAGGTTATGCACAACCGGAAACTTTCCGTGGAGATTAAAAATATGGTAAAAGGGGTTATGATTGAAAGCTATATTGAGCCAGGCTGCCAGAAAGTGACGGAGCATGTATATGGAAAATCCATTACAGACCCCTGCCTCGGCTGGGAAGAAACGGAACGCCTGATTTACGAAATGGCGGAAATGAATATTTAAACTGAAAAACAGAGTGGAAATTTCACTCTGTTTTTAAATGCCCCGGATGACGCTCCGCAATATATGGGGATTCACATAGCTCTCCAGAAAAATCCCGCAAATTAAAAGAACCATTCCCCCTGCCGCAAACACCAGCCATTCTGCCTTTTTTCCCATCTTTCTATCCCCGGCCAATTCCCGCCGTACCCTGCGCTTTTCCCCCAGAAAACCATACCACACAAAGAGTACCGGTATATAAAAAATCCATTGGGGAAAAAGAAAAGCAAACATAAGCAAAACGCCTTTTACCCCGTAGCTGATAATGGAGATAACAGAGAGTATCCCTATGGTAAGCCCAAGGTACAGCACATATCCGTATATCATCCAAATGCCAACCCCGGCACTTAAAAGAAACAAGAGAAACGCCCTTGGCACCCGCTCATAAAACAAGTACACAAAGAGTTCTCTCCCTGATATATCCGTATAGAGATACCGGTTCATATAGTATTCTCCCATTGCCCCGGTATCCCTTCCCAGGGCAATCCCCAGAAAATTCGCCGCCAGCACACCAGCTAAAAATGAAATAAAAAAGAGATAGGTTCCTTTTTTCATTCCCGCTCCAGACAACCCTTTCCTTACAGCTTATGCCTGTCACGGTTTGCATATGCCAAAATTCCTGCCACAGTTTTGGCATCCTGTATCTCTCCTTTATAAATCATGTCACAGAGTTCTCCCAAATCATAAGTCACAATATCTATAAACTCATCTTCGTCCAGTTTTTGTTTTCCAGGCGTGAGCTCCGTGGCCAGGTACACATCAATAAATTCATTGCAAAATGCCACAGTAGACTTTAATTCCAAAAGTTTTTCCAGCTTCCCGCAGGCGTATCCTGTCTCCTCTTCCAGTTCCCTTTTGGCGCAGATGGCGGTATCCTCTGTGACGCTGTCCCTGGCCCCTGCAGGTATCTCTATGGTAATTCTGTCTAAAGCATTCCTGTACTGTTTTACCAGAATCAGTTTCCCGTCAGGCAAAACAGCCACCACTGCGGCAGCCCCTTTTCTGTGGGCAATAAAATCCCATTTTGCTTCCCTTCCGTCAGGCATCTGGATATAATCCGTATACATATCCACAATCGCCCCTTGTCTCTCTAACACCCTTTTTGTGCGAACTAATTTCTGAACCATATTTTCCTCCTTTTATTCATTTCCAGCCTGTAATATATGAAGTTTCAAAAAGATATAGAAATACCGCTGTATGTTAAACATACAGCGGCTTTTTTACTTATTATTTCGCATAATCAATTACCCGTGACTCACGGATTACGTTTACCTTAATCTGGCCCGGATATTCCAATTCAGATTCAATCTGCTTGGAAATATTACGCGCTAACAACACCATATCAGCATCGTTAATCTGTTCTGGAACTACCATTACCCGAATCTCTCTACCTGCCTGGATTGCAAAGGACTTGTCAACTCCCTTGAATCCATTTGTAATATCTTCTAACTGTTTTAATCTGTTTGAATATGTCTCCAGAGTTTCCCTTCTCGCACCTGGCCTTGCCGCACTGATGGTATCGGCTGCCTGTACCAGACATGCAATCAAAGTCTCCGGCTCTACATCGCCATGATGCGCTTCCACTGCATTGATGATTAATGCGGATTCCTTGTACTTCCTGCACAGTTCCACACCAATCTGAATATGGGAACCTTCCACTTCATGGTCAACGGATTTACCAATGTCATGTAATAATCCTGCACGCTTTGCAGTGCGGACATCCACGCCCACCTCACCGGCTAAAAGCCCTGCAATCTGTGCAACTTCGATGGAATGTTTCAATGCATTCTGCCCGTAACTGGTTCTGAATTTCATACGTCCCAAGAGACGCAGCAGCTCCGGATGGATTCCATGGACGCCCACCTCCAGGGTAGCGGCTTCCCCTTCCTCCCGAATCATTGTCTCAACTTCCTTCTTCGCTTTTTCCACCATCTCTTCAATTCTGGCGGGATGGATACGTCCGTCCACAATGAGCTTCTCCAATGCAATTCTGGCAACTTCCCTGCGGATTGGGTCAAACCCGGAAAGAACCACTGCCTCCGGCGTATCGTCAATAATCAAATCCACACCGGTAAGAGTCTCTAATGTACGGATGTTTCTTCCCTCCCTTCCGATAATCCTTCCTTTCATCTCATCATTGGGAAGGGGAACTACGGAAATAGTGGTCTCGGCTACATGGTCAGCCGCACACTTCTGGATAGCTGTCACCACATAATCCTTTGCCTTTTTGGAAGCTTCCTCTTTTGCCTGATTTTCCATTTCTTTAATCATTTTGGCCGTATCAAGCTTTACATCATCTTCAACAGTTTTTAAAAGATATTCTTTTGCCTGCTCGGAGGTAAGTCCTGAGATTCGTTCTAGTTCCTGTACTCGCTCTTCATTCAGTTTAGCTACCACTGCTTTCTGCTTGTTTAACTCTTCTTCCCTTGCAGTAAAGCCGGCTTCCCGCTTCTCGATAGATTCCAACTTTTTATCCAAGTTTTCCTCTTTCTGCACGATACGCCGCTCATTGCGCTGGATTTCAGCACGCCGCTCTTTAATCTCTTTATCCAGGTCATTTTTTGCCTTAATCGTCTCTTCTTTTGCTTCCAGCAAGGCTTCTCTTTTCTTTGTCTCCGCAGTTTTTACCGCTTCGTCAATAATTCCTCTCGCCTTCTCTTCCGCACTGCCGATTTTCTGCTCTGCAACTTTTTTATTGTAGGCAGAAGTAGCAAAAAACGTAATTGGAACTGCTAAGATTAAAGCCACCGCCACAGCGATAACAACTATAATCTGCACTGGCACAGGAGCACCTCCTTTATTCAATTTTCATTGTACATATAACAAAACAAAGGTCTTATCTGTCATAATTAACAATAGTTAAATTTTATACTTATTTCCCGTTTATGTCAAGTACAAGCTTTGATATGTTTGTGCTAACCCATGCTTTTCATCACAGGCAGGATGTCACTGCCCTTAAATCCTCTGCGCAATAAAAACTGATAATTTTTCCGGAATTCTTTTTCATCCCCTGGGGCCTTAGGAAAACGGCGTTTTGAAAGCAATTCTTTTATCTGATCCCTCTCATCTGAGGAAAAGACCTCCTCCAACGCCCCCTCAATAATTTCCGGGGCGATGCCTCTTTTATATAAATCTGTTTTCAGACGTGCCCTGCTGCGTTTTTCCTGGTGAAACAGGATAAAGGTTTTTGCATAGCGCTCATCATCCAGATAGTGATACCGCTTCACATAATCAATGGCGTCCTCTATGGCCTCCGGGGGATAACTGTTTAATAGAAGTTTCTCCCTAAGCTGGCGCTCCGTTTTTTCCTGGCGCTCCAAAAGGTGCATGGCACGTTTTGTGGCACGTTTCCCAAGAACCATGTGCAAAATCTCCTGATAGGTTTCCTCCGGCACTTCAGAGCCAATTTCCAGTGCATATTTTCTCACTTCCCCTGGGTATAACTGCAGATGAATCCTGCCGTCCAAACAAAGGTTTCTCCGTCCCCTTTCCCCTTTTTCCAGAGATGTTACCATATAGCTCATGCTTTTGCTTCACTTTCCGCCGACGGGATGTCCCCCAAAGTCTCTGGAACCGCCCCGGACTTTTTCTCTTCCTTGCCCTTCTTTGCAGAGGGTTTCTCTTTCTCCGGCTTTTCTTTCTCCTGGCTCTCTTCCTGCTGTTCTTCCCCAGCCAGCTCATAGTGGGCCCGGACCTTCTTTTCAATCTCCTCCATCACTGCCGGGTTGTCCGCAAGATACTGCTTGGCGTTTTCCCGGCCCTGGCCGATTTTGCCCTCCTTATAGGCATACCATGCCCCGGATTTATTCACAACGCCGCAGTCGCTGGCCAAATCCAGAATATCCCCTTCCCTGGAAATGCCTTTTCCAAACATAATGTCAAACTCCGCCTCACGGAAGGGGGGCGCCACTTTATTTTTTACCACTTTAATCCTTGTGCGGTTTCCAATTACTTCCCCCGCCTGCTTTAAAGCCTCCACCCTGCGCACGTCAAGACGCACGGAGGAATAAAACTTAAGGGCCCGGCCTCCTGTGGTAGTCTCGGGATTTCCAAACATTACCCCCACCTTCTCACGGAGCTGGTTGATAAATATGACAATACAGTTGGATTTGCTGATAACTGCCGTAAGCTTCCTTAAAGCCTGGGACATAAGCCTCGCCTGAAGGCCCACATGAGAGTCTCCCATATCCCCGTCAATCTCCGCCTTTGGCACAAGAGCCGCCACGGAATCCACAATAATAATATCCACCGCACCGGAACGAACCATTGTCTCCGTAATCTCCAGGGCCTGTTCCCCGTTGTCCGGCTGGGATATGTAGAGATTATCAATGTCCACCCCAATGCTCTTGGCATACACCGGGTCTAAGGCGTGCTCCGCATCAATAAAACCTGCAATCCCCCCCAGTTTCTGCACTTCTGCCACTACGTGGAGGGCCACGGTGGTTTTACCGCTGGACTCAGGCCCGTACACCTCAATGACCCTGCCCTTGGGAAGCCCGCCGATGCCTAATGCGATATCCAGGCTCAAGGAGCCCGTGGGATATGCGTCAACATTCATTTTATTGGCGGAATCCCCCAGCTTCATAACCGAGCCCTTGCCATACTGTTTCTCAATCTGTGAAATCGCTGCATCCAATGCTTTCAATTTATCTTCTTTCGCCATGTCTTTCTCCTTTATGCGAACTAATGTTCGTTTTTTTCTTTTCTTATAGTAGTATATTTAGGGAAAAATGTCAATAAAAAACAAAAAGAATTTTCATACATAAAAAGACAGCCGGGAACCCAACTGCCTTAAGTATAGATGGAATAAGCGTTTCTTGTCAAGGTTTTCTTTATATCTGCCTTTAAACCCTGGCAATTAATTTTACCACCGCCGTATTTGCATAGGCCAGAGGTTCATTGTGCAGGAAAAAGACCCTCCGGTTACAGGGAGCGTAAAGGGTTTCTAAAATCTCCCCCTCATAGGGGTCTAATATATTTGCCAGAACCTGCCCTGTCACCACCTCTTCCCCCGCCCTTACCGCCGGTTCAAAAATACCGGACTTTGCAGTTTTTACAGAAATCATCTCATCATCCCTGACAATTTTGGAATCCACCCGCTCCGGCACGCTGTAGCGGATCATTCCCTCCCCGGAAAGGAAATTCATCACCGCAAGAACCGCCTGCCCGGCACTGCTTGGATCAATCCGCTCCGTGGCGGAGGTGTACAGGGAAAAGGCCTGGGTTTCCCATACCTGCCAGTTGTAATTTAAGGTAGTTGTATCATAAGGCCTTACCCTTCTTATAATCACATAGGGAAGTCCAAACTCTTTCGCCGTCTTTTCACTGGAAAATCCCTGGTCCATCATGCGCACATGGGGGACAAAATTTCCCGGCATATAAAATGAGGTAAACTGGATGCCAAACCGGTACTCCGATATTTCCCTGAAAACGCCCTGGGCAATTCTCTGGGTTGTTTCCCCCAAATCATACCCTGGAAACATGCGGTTGATATCCGTATTGTCCGTGGGCCAGAATTTTTTCTTGATATTCATAGAATAGGGATTGACAGAGGGGATAATTAAAATTTTATGCCCCTCTTGGATTCTACCCTCCTCCTCAAGCTGCTTCATTTTTTTCACCAGCCTTCCGCAGCAGTAAATCTGCTGCACCTCATTGCCCCTTAAATTTCCCACAATGCAGACGGACTTTTCCCCTGTGCCAAACTCGTATCCCGTAATGCGGAAATTATCCCGGTACAGGCCCTTTAATTCATAAACAATTTTCTTATTCACAGCCCCACACCTCCTTTTTTAAGATCCGCCCCATAAGGGAGCCTTCCAGAACAATGGGGTACTCTCTTATGGTAAAAAGCATCCCCTCCTCCTCTGCCTCCACGTTATCCAGTATTTTTCCGTTTAGCGGGTCTAAAATATATCCGATGAGTTCGCCTTTTTTTAATTTTGCCCCATGGCTTACTTTGGGAAGAAACACCCCTCCCACCCTGGCGTTTAAATAGCACACATCCTCCGGGTTTCTGGAAACCACAGGCTTTCTCACTGATTTCACTTCCCCTGTCCAGATGCCCATTTTTTTCATTAAATGAAAAATACCATCGGTAAGCTGATTCCCGTACTCCTGGGTAATGCGCATCCCAACCCCCATTTCCACCACCAGCACCGGCGTCCCTATATTATTTAAGCTGTACGCAAAAGTGGATTCCAGCACTGTGTTTGCCCCGTGCACCCAGATGAAATCCACATTGGATTCCTCTGCCATTGGAACCAGTTTTTCCTGGTGCAGCTCGTTGATGCGTATCTGGGGAATCTCCGTGAGATAAATATTGCTGGCATGGATGTCAAAGACACAGTCGGATCCCGCCACGTCCTCCATCATCCGGGCGACTACATACTCCATCATGCTCCCGTCAATATCCCCGGGAAACATCCGGTTTAAATCCAAATCAAAGGAGGGAATCCCCCGGGTGATAGAATCCATGCCAAGAGGGTTCATTGCGGGGTAAATATCTACGATTCCCTTTAAACATTCCCTGTTTTCCTCTATGCGGCGCTGGAGTTCATAGCAGACATACTGCCCCTCCAGCTCGTCCCCGTGGATTCCCGTCACAATGCTGATGCGTTTCATGTTTTCCCCAGGATTTTCCGGAAAAATCCTGTTCTTTCTAATTTCCAATGTTTCGTCTATGGGCAGGCCCACTGCCGCTATGGTGCTTACCATACAATCCCTCCCTCGTTTTACGTTACTGTTCCCGTTTTTCCACCAGGACAGAGATATCCTGGGACTGTGCCCCGCCGTTCCACATAAGCCCCCGGTTGATGGCACAATCCGCCGCATCCCTGCCGTGTCCCAGTTTTATGTAGTGGTCCCACACCAGACAGTCGTTTGTGGGGTCAAAGGGCACCCAGAAGCCGTCTATAAGCGCTTCCGCCCAGGCGTGGCTGGCCCCCTCCCCTATAATCAGGCCGCACACATACCTGGCGGGAATCCCTGCTAAGCGAAGGAGGGTCACATAAATATGGGCATAATCCTGGCAGACGCCCTTTCCCTGTTTCCATGCCTCCTCCGCCGTGGTGTTCACATCCGTTGTCCCCGGCACATAGGAAAAATCCTGGTGTAAACCATGCATTAATTTTTCGCACACCTGAAAGGAAGTTTCACATTCTTTAAAATCCAAGGAGTGAAAATAGTTTAAAAGTTCCCCGCCGGGGATACACTTTCCATGGGGCACCTGAAAAAGCCCTGTCACTTCCTGCCTGTTTTTCTCCTCATAATCCGTCTGTAAAATTTCCACATCCCCGGAAATCTGGAACACAAAAAGGTTGTGGTCCTCATGCTCACAGCCGTAAATCTGCCTGTTGCCAAAGGAATCCTCCCCAAAGGAATAGGTGGTCTTTGGCAGCACAAAAAGTTCCGTATTTAACACATGCTGCCTGTCATCTTCCCTTGGAAGGCATTTGATTGTAAAATAACACCTGCCGATATGTTTCTCATACTTCAATTCCATTCTGTACAAAAAATGCAGCACCGTCACAAAATCACTCCTAACAGTTTAAAATCATTGCCTCCACATTGGACACAATTTCATAATAATTTAAATCGGCGTTTTCCACAAGTTCCCTCACCTTATCCAAGTGCTGTCTGCTGTAGGAAAGTCCGCTTCTCTCCACCCTTGGCACCATGCGGTGGACTTCTCTTACCAATTCCTTCCCGGAGAGTTTTAACCTTGCATACAAATCCACCCGCTCCATGCGCTTTCCCGCCTTAATCATATTCCGCACCTGCTCTGAGTCAATCTCATCATCCGCAATCCCCCAGAAAGATAAAATATGGTCCAAGAGATACTGCATTTCGATCAGGGGGGATTGGCTGGCCGCAGCCTTGTTCATGTCATATATGGCAAGCTGGATGTAGGACAATGCCTCCGATCCGATACTCTCCCTTAAGACAATGGCGTTGTCGTAAGCCCTGTTTAGATTGCTGATAATAGAATCCGGGTTTGAATCATCAAAGGGATATCTTTTCAGAAAATCCTCCCTGGAAGTATAAATATTGGGAATATCTATGGAATCG
The DNA here is from genome assembly GCF_003612565.1 of Roseburia sp. 1XD42-69. Classification (GTDB taxonomy): domain Bacteria; phylum Bacillota; class Clostridia; order Lachnospirales; family Lachnospiraceae; genus Roseburia_B. The sequence goes on from NZ_RAZG01000010.1 coordinate 74,797, forward strand.
CAGAATGCCTGGTAACTGTCCTCCGGTTCGTCAATCATGGTATCAAAACTCCTGAAATAAATCCGCAGGGTGGTGTACACCCGCTCCGTATACCTTCCCAGCCAAAATAAATGTTCCGCCTGCTCTACTGATATAATACCCATGTGTCTTTAAAACCTCCTCCCTGTGAAGAATTCACAATAAAAGAATCCGTGTTTCTGGAAAACCTTGTCAGCCCGCTTTTCCACACCATAGGCTCCTCTGCCATTAAGACGAAGGCCCGAAGGTCTGCTTTCCTGGGCACGATTTCCCCCTTGTCCAAAGTATCCAAATCCTGAAAGTCAATGACTTCCTGGGCGATAAACCGCCTGGGTTCCCTCTTTAACATTTGGATAAATTTCTCCTTTTCCTCCTTTGTCATGGAACTTCCGAATACCACCCCGTAGCCCCCGGCTTCCGCCACATCCTTTAATACAAGGTTGTCAAAATTTTCAAGGACATATTTCATATCCTCCTCATAAAAAGGCAGATAGGTGGGGGCATTTAAGAGAAGGGGTTCTTCATCCAGATAATACCGTATCATTTTAGGTACAAAATAGTATATGCCTTTATCGTCCGCCGCACCATTTCCCGGCGCATTGATAAGGGCTACATTCCCTTTCCGGTACACTTCAAACAGGTGGGGGATTCCGATTAAGGACTCCGGGTTAAAAACCATAGGGTCTAAATATTCGTCTGAAATCCTCCTGTAAACCACCCCTACCCTCTCTTTTTCCCCGTCAGAGGAAATGTAGTATAGTCTGTCGTTTTCCGCAATAAGCTCAGAGCCCGTGGCCAGGTGTGCCCCGGTTTTTTCCGCCAGGTAAGAGTGCTCAAAATAAGCCGCATTGTACCGCCCCGGAGTGAGAATCACAGAGTGCCCTCCCACATTCACATAATCCATGGCACGCCTTAACAAATCCGCATAATTTCGGTTATCTTCCAGCCTGTTGTTGTGGAAAGTATCCGGGGAACTCCGCCTGCAAAGTTCCCTGGCAATCATGGGGTAGGAAGCCCCGGAGGGAACCCTTAAATTATCCTCCAGTATGTACCAGTTTTCATCTTTCCCCTTCACCAAATCGATACCCGATATGTGGGAATATACGCTTTTTTCCGGGACAATCCCCTCACATTCCGCCAGATACCCGCTAGATGCAAAAATAAAATCTTCCGGGACAACCCCGTCTTTTACAATCTGTTTTTTGCTGTAAATATCTTTTAGAAATAAATTCAGAGCCATAACCCTCTGTTTCATCCCCTTTTCCAGGCCGGCAAATTCCTCATGGCCGATAATCCTTGGGATTGAGTCAAAGGGAAACAACTGCTCTTTAAACACATTGTTTTTATATATTCCAAATTTTACTCCATACCGTGCCAGCAATTCATTGATTTTTTCCGTGTGGTTTACCAGTTCCCTCTGCCGCATAACCATTCCTCCTCTCCCAATCCAGCAGGGAAGATTTTTGCCCCTACTCGCCGTGCGACCCGCCTACCGCGTCAGGCGGTAACTTCCATATGCGGGCCTGCACATAAAAAAGGCGCCCTGCTTCACGCAGAACGCCTTTGTTCCTAAACAAGACATAGTATAAACTTATTTCTGTTATCTGTCAAGTTCTTTCATCAACAGTTCTTTCACCTGCAAGGGCTGCTGTACCCCGGACACCCTGGCGACAAACACGCCCCGGTTCATTAAAATCAGGGTGGGGATACTCATAATCTGATATTTTAACGCCAGTGCAGCCTCCTCGTCCACATTGACTTTCCCTATTTTTACTTTATCCCCAAGCTCATCTGCCATCCCGTCTAAAATCTGTGACTGCATTTTGCAGGGCATGCACCACTCCGCCCAGAAATCCAAAAGCACCGGAACTTCTGATGCAAGAACCTCAGTCTCAAAATTGTCGTTGGTTATCGTTACAATCTCCATAAAAACCCTCCTTAATTCCTGCCAAATTCCGACAGTTCCAACCCTTCATTTCTGTCAAGGACCATTCCCACACTCCACTCATTCACAAAAATAAGCAGGGGATTCCCCTTTAAATCCTGAATTTTTTTCATGTCGGAAGTTCCCACCAGTTTATCCATATCCATATCTTTATTCTCAATCCACCGAATATATTCATGGGGCATATTTTCCAGGCGTATTTCCACATTATATTCATTTTCCAGACGGTATTTTAAAACGTCAAACTGCAGGACGCCCACCACCCCTACAATAATTTCTTCCATTCCCATATTGTATTCCTGGAAAATCTGGATGGCGCCTTCCTGGGCAATCTGGGTAATGCCTTTTACAAACTGCTTCCGCTTCATGGTATCCACCTGCCGCACCCTGGCGAAATGCTCCGGGGCAAAGGTGGGGATTCCCTCAAAGGCATAGGGTTTCGCCCCGTTTAAAATTGTATCTCCAATAGAGAATATTCCCGGGTCAAAAACCCCGATAATATCCCCTGCGTAGGCCTCCTCCACAATTTTTCTCTCCTGGGCCATCATCTGCTGGGGCTGGGACAATTTTATTTTTTTATTCCCTCCCTGGACATGGGTCACTTCCATTCCCGCCGTAAATTTCCCGGAACATATCCGCATAAAAGCAATTCTGTCCCTGTGGTTTTTATTCATATTTGCCTGAATCTTAAAGACAAAGGCGGAAAAATCCTCATCAAAGGGATTTTTCTCCCCCATATCCGCTTTTCTGGGCAGGGGAGAGGAAGTCATGGAAAGGAAATGCTTTAAAAAGGTCTCCACGCCAAAATTTGTCAGGGCGGAACCAAAAAATACCGGGGACAGCTCTCCTTTGGACACTAAATCCAAATCAAACTCCGGGCTGGCGCCGTCAAGAAGCTCGATTTCCTCCAATAGTTTTTCTTTTGCATCCTTTCCAATCACCGCTTCAAGTTCCGGGTCATCTATGGACAAATCCAGCTCCTCCCCCTCTTTTGTACCCTTCTGTGTGTCGCTGTAGAGCATTACCTGGCGCTTTTCTCTGTCGTACACCCCTTTAAACTCTTTTCCCGAGCCGATAGGCCAGTTAATCGGGCAGGTGCTTATCCCCAGCTCCTTTTCTATCTCATCCAGCAAATCAAAGGTATCATTGGCATCCCTGTCCATTTTATTGATAAAAGTAAAAATAGGGATATGCCGCATAACGCAGACCTTAAACAGCTTTCTCGTCTGGGCCTCCACTCCTTTGGAACCGTCGATTACCATCACGGCGGAATCCGCTGCCATCAAAGTGCGGTAAGTGTCCTCCGAGAAATCCTGATGCCCCGGAGTATCCAGAATATTAATGCAGTACCCTCCATAATTAAACTGCAGCACAGAAGAAGTGACAGAAATACCCCTCTCTTTTTCAATCTCCATCCAGTCGGACACCGCATGCCTTGCGGTAGCCTTTCCCTTTACGGAGCCTGCCAGGTTAATGGCCCCTCCGTATAACAGAAATTTTTCCGTCAAAGTGGTTTTCCCCGCATCCGGATGGGAAATAATCGCAAATGTTCTTCTTTTCTCTATTTCCTTTTTTAAATCAGCCAAAATATTTCCTCCACATAAATACAAAACATAAAAAAATAAAATCGTCTGGGCAAAGCCTGCAAACGATTTTATTTTATACCAGGGCCAAACTATTGTCAATTGTGAAAAATACTCTCTCCCTGGCATTTGGGCTTTAATCCAAACAGAGAGAGTACCGTGGCCGCAATATCGCAAAATCCTTCCCTTGTGCCAAAATCCTTCCCGGAGGGTATGGATTTTCCCACCATCAGAAGGGGGGTATATTCCCTGGAATGGTCTGTGGAAACCGTAGATGGGTCACAGCCATGGTCGGCAGTTATCATCAGCACGTCTTCTTCCCGCATCCTTGCAAGTAATTTTGGAACCTGCTGGTCAAAATAAGTCAATGCCTTTGCATATCCGTCCACGTCGTTTCTGTGTCCATAAAGCATGTCAAAATCCACTAAATTAATAAAGCAGAGTCCCTCAAAATCCTTTTCCATGTATTCTAAGGTCTTTTCCATCCCTTCCTCATTTCCCGCCGTGCGCACAAATTCCGTAATTCCCCGCTCTGCAAAAATGTCCACAATTTTCCCCACGGAAATCACATCGTATCCCTCTTCTTTTAACTGATCCAACATGGTAATTCCCGGGGGCTCCAAGGAAAAATCATGGCGGTTTTTTGTCCTGTAAAACCTCCCTGTCTCCCCGGCAAAAGGCCTTGCAATCACCCTGCCAACCCCATGTTCGCCCTTTAAAATCTCTCTTGCCGTACGGCAGTAATCATACAAGGTTTCCACCGGGACAATTTTTTCATGGGCGGCAATCTGAAATACGGAATCCGCCGAAGTGTACACAATCAAATCCCCGGTGTTCAGATGCTCTTCCCCATAGTCTTTGATAACCTCCGTGCCGGAATAAGGTTTGTTGCACAAAACCCCCCGCCCCGTTTTCTTTTTAAACTCCCCTATCACAGATTTTGGAAAACCTTGGGGATATGTGGGCAGAGGAGCGTCAGAAACCACCCCTGCAATCTCCCAATGCCCGATGGTAGTGTCTTTTCCCTTTGACAGTTCTTTCATACGGGCAAAGGAGCCGGCAGGCGCCGCCTCCCTCTCCCCGATATTTACCCCTTCTATGTTAAAAAAACCAAGTTTCCGCATATTCGACATGGAAAAATACATGCTCTTTGACGCAGCGGAAAGGGTATTGCTCCCTGCATCCCCGTAAAGAGCCGCATCCGGCATCTCTCCGATTCCCACGCTGTCTAACACAATTAAAAAAATTCTTTTCATAATATGCCTCCTTTTCACTGCGTTTTAGTCATTATAGCACAAATCCCAAAAAAGAGCCACAACATCACAAGTATGATTCAATATAACAGATAAAGGACACCCCCATGGGAGCGTCCTTTTCAAAACTTTTATTTTAGCACTTCCGTCTCTGTCCCTTCCGTGCCCTCCGCCGCCGGAGCTTTAGAGTCGCCGGCATTTGAGGCCGTGGTCTCTATGGGGGTGATAATAATATTTTCCCCGCTGATATTGGTTTTCCTCTTTACAATATCTTCAATCTGGGCTCTCTTTGCATCTGTCACATCCCCCATATTAAGCACCACGTCCGCCGCATTGTCCGTAATGCTTACCACAACATCTGTAAAGCCTTTGGCCTCCAGAAGCATTTCCGCCGCTGCCTCCCGCTCTGCAATATCCGTAAGGGTAATCATCTGGTCAACTGCCGACTGTTTCTGCTCATCCGTAAGATTTGCACTGTTTACAATGCCAAGGAGAGTCTCCTTATTTTTTGCCCGGACCTGCTCTCTGTTCAATTTCATCTCAGCCGCAAAATCCACATTGTTTATGGTGGAGCTTGTTAACACGGCTTCCCCGGGATTTTCCTCTCCCACGGCCTGGGCATCCGCCCCTGCGTCCACGGCTTCCCCGGCAGCTTCATTTTCTACCGTTCCTTCCAGATTTTCTCCCAGGGCTACATCACTTCCCGCCTCCGTGGACTGGGCTGTTTCCAGTCCGTCTCCCGTGTCGGTAAAAATATCCCCCTCCAAAATAGGGTCGTCGGAAATCTCAAAATTATCCTCCGACAAATCCATTGCTGTGTCTGTCTTTGCCGTGCCGTCAATGTTGCTTCTGGTATAACTCACATATCCCGCAACAGCAATCATAAGTGCCAGCGCCGTAATAATGACCTGGTTTTTCTTCCATCCTTTTTTCACTGTCTTTCCTCCTGAATATTCATCTTAACTACTTTAATTCTATTCACATCAATTTGGAATAATGCCATCACGGCATCAGAAATATTCTGTTTCACTGCCGTTTTGTCTGCTCCCTGGGCAACCACCAGGACTCCGGCGATTTTCGGAGTCTTTTCACTTCCCACAAAGGGCTCCTTCCCCCGGTCTGCGTCCTGGTATACTGTTTCCATATGTACCTCACGGGTTTCTTCTGTGGTATTTCTGCCCTCCGCCCCCTCCTGTACCCTTCGGGAGGTGCTGTCTGCATTGTCCTTTTCCACCACGCTCTCCCCGTAATTTTCCAATGTAATCATCACCTCCACCCGCCCCGCCCCCTCAATTTTGGACAGTTTGTTTTGAAGCCTTCTCTCTAAGCTTTCCGCATAGCTCTCCTCATTCAGAGAAACATTTTCCTCCCTCTCCTCCAAGGTTACTTCCCTGTCTCTTTTTTCCTCCGTTGGAATGGCAATTACCATAAGTAATATTCCTGCCAGAATCAAAATTGTCCACTGGGTCTTATCCCACTGTTTAAAGGAATGATTTTTAAAAAAACTTTTAAAGTCCACCTTTGCCCCCTAAGTCCAAATCTTAATATTTTCTATCTCTAACTGATAAAATTCCATTATTCTTTCCCTAAGCCTGTCAAGAGCCTCCTCCCTAGGCTCTCCCGCCAGGCTCCCCTGTATCACCGTAAAATCCTGATCCTTTTCCAGGTCAATACCTATACGCTCGATTTCAAAATCCTGGCTCAAATCCACCCTCACATCCAAAACCTCATATCCCGCATCCTCCGCCATGGCTTTTATGTCAGCTCCGATTACCTCCTCATAGCGTTCCCTGTATACCTCCTCCCCTAAAAAATCCAAGTTCTCCCTATCCGCCTTTATGCTGTCTAATTCCTGCCAGAAGGTGTCGTAGGCTATCTTGTCAAAAAAGTCGGTATCGCTGCCAACCAGCTTTAACACCGGCATCAAAAGAGTAATCACTAAAACAAATTCTACAAAAAGCGAAAGATACCTCCTGTACTCCTTTTTTGCCGCCAGGGAAGACAGCACCGTAAAAAACAGAAATACCATGCTGTAGTTTTTCACCCAGCTCACCAATCCCTCCATAAAACGCCCCCTTTTAAACATTGAGATTTGTGGCTGCGGAGCACAGGGCAATGGTGAGGAAAAACAGCATCATACAGGTGCTTATCACCTTTAAATACAATACGGCTCCCCCGGCAATGCCGCTCATCCCCCCGGCAATGCGCTTGTCCGCCACGGGCTCTAACACTGCAGCCAGCAATTTATATAAAAGAGCCATAACGCTCATTTTTAAGTAGGGCACAGCGCAGAGAAGCACTAAAACCACAAGGGCTGCCGCCCCCACGCAGTTTTTAATCACAATACCGGAACTGATAAAAATCTGCCCCATGCCGCTCATCACATTGCCGATTCCCGGCAGCATCTGTACCGTCTTTGCAATGCTGTTGCCGCTTAGCATATCTATAGCCGGAGCTACCATTCCCTGGATAATATTAATCCCCAGAATAAAGGAAGCGGAGACTTTCAGTAGCAGTTTCACCCCATCGTAGATTAACTCTGCAAGGCGTTTAAACCGCTCCTCTTCCGTGAGATGGTTTAAAAACTCCACCAGAACATAAATCTTTATCAGGGGCATCAAAAAATACCGCAAAATCCATTCCACCAGAAAAATCGCCCCAAAAATCATACTGTACACCGCCCCGGAGGAATTTAAGTTCAAAGTAAAAGATATTGCCAGGCAGTAGGTGGGAAGAAACACCTTCATAAATTCCAGCATATTTTCCACCGTGCGGACTACCGTCTGGTTCAGCTCAAAAAAGGACCTTAGCAACAGCGCCATAAAAAAACAGTATACAATCAGAAAACACACCTCTGAAATATAGGTGCCGGAAAAACTTTTGGCAAAATTCTTTAACACAGAAAAAGCCAGGGACAAAACAATAATCTCCAAAAACAGGGTCCTGTTTTCCTGAAATCCCTTTAACAAAATGTCCTTAAGCCAGTCCCCCACTTTTTCATAGGGCAGTTCTTCCCCGGATAACAGGGCTTTCACAAGCTCACCAAATGATATATTTTCCACTTCTTCCGTATTCTTTAAAAACTCCCCGATATCTGAAAAATCCAATTCTTCTATAGATTCCCCTGGGTCTGTCCCCCACTCCGGCTCTCCTCCCCATGCCGTGGTATTTTCCACAAACACCCATGTAAAACAAAGAATAAGAAACCAAACCAGTTTTTTCACAGCAGTTCCCCAATGGTTTCCATAAAGGCCAGAATCACCGGCATGCTGATAACCAAGATAGAAAGCTTTGCAAAAAGCTCAATCTGCCCCGCAATGGTCTGGCAGCCGGCGTCCTTGCACAGGTTTACTGCAAATTCCGCCACATAAGTAATCCCTATCATCTTTAAAATCATGGTGAGATACACCGGGTCCAAATGAATCATATCCTGGATTTGTTCCACGTAATCCAGCAAAAACGTAAGCTTGGACATCACATATAAAAATACGCAGATACACACTGCCAGATTGATATAGTACCCGTACTCCGGTTTATAGTTCTTTAACATCTGGGACAAAAGCACCGCAGTGATTCCCAAAATGCTGATTTTTATAATATCCATATCCATCCGTTCCTTATAATGTAAATAACTCCTGCATGGTTTCAAATAATTCCAATATGTAGGGAATCACCCACAAAAGCACGATAATAAGCCCTGCCAGGCTGGTTAAAAAAGCGTGTTCCTCCCGCCCGCTCTGTTTTAGGACCTGGCTCAGCACCGTAACTAAAATCCCCACCGCCGCTATTTTAAAAATCAAATTTACACTCATATGCACCTCAAATATCCTTATAGTAGCAGAATCACCAAAAACAGCCCGCTTAAAATACCCACACAGCGATACAGCTTCTGCTTCTCCTTTTTTTCTTCCACCACCTGGGCAATCTGCTTTTCCAGACGGAAAAAATAAATTTCACAGGCTTTGGTACTGCTGCTCTCCATGGACAGCGTCCTGGCAAGACTTATAAGGATTTCCCGCTCCTCCTGGGAAAACAAAAATTCCCCCTTCCTCTTAAGAAATCCCTTCTCCCAGAGATTGCCCACATCAATTTCATGGTTTTCTTCCATCTCCCCTGCGATACCTTCCAGTAATTCCCCATAGAGCCTGTCTCTCCCCCTGGCGCAGCGCCTTAACATCTCGCCGTAGGGGAGTTTTAGCGTTGTTTTCAAAAGCTCCATCTGAATAAAAATCCCCTGAAAATCCGAGAGCTGTTTTAAATGCCGGTTTAACAGCAGTTTCAGGGAATTGCCAAAGCCCGCCGTGCCTATCACTACCAAAAAAACTCCCGCTGCCTTTAACATATATTCTTTAACTCCTGGTCAAAGACCGAAAAACTTCTCCTGCCCCTGTCATCCTTTTTTAAAAATATGTAGCGCTTAAAAAGCTGTTCATTTATGCATGTCCGGATGGAGGGCTTTCTCTTAAGGTCCGCCAGTTCTCTCCCATGGACTGTGCCAAAAATCTGGCATCCCGACAGGGCTGCCTGGCGCAGCATAATTCCATCCTCCTCCCCCCCTAGCTCGTCTACCGCAATGATATCCGGGGACATGCTTCTTAAGGCCAAAAGCATCCCTTCCCCCTTGGGACAGCCGTCAATCACATCTGTGCGCCTTCCCAAATCATTCTGGGGGATGCCCAGATGGCAGGCGGCTATTTCTGAGCGCTCGTCTATGACGCAGACTTTTTTCCCCTCATCCCCTCCCCCGGAAATCTGCCGGATACAGTCTCTTAAGTAAGTAGTCTTTCCCACTCCCGGCGGAGATACCAAAAGGGTATTGTAAAACTCCCCGTCCCTGTAAATCCAGGGAATCAAAGCCCCGGCGCATCCCTTATTTTCTCTTGCCACCCGGATATTTAAAAAACGGATATTAACCATATGGGTAATTTTCCCCTCCAGGAGACGTACTTGTCCCGCAAATCCAATTCGGTGCCCCCCTTCAATGGTGAGAAATCCCTGGCGCATTTCCTCCTCGTAGGCATAAATGGAATATTTGCTGATAAATGTCAGCATTTCCTCAATGTCATCAGGCAAAATGCATTCTGAAAGCCACAGGTTTTCTTCCCTGCACCGAAGCTCGATTGGTTGTCCCACCCGGATTCTGATTTCCTCAATTACGGGATTCTTAAGAACAGGCGCCAGTTTATCCCGAAACCTGAGGGGCATTATCTGTGCTAAATTATCCATGTCCTCACCTCTTTGTCTAAATATATGTGGGAACTTTTAAAATAGACCAAAAAAAGAAGAAGTTCATAATGAACTTCTTCAGAATGGTTTTTAATTAATTACTTTTGCGTTTCCTTGCTGCCTCTGACTTTTTCTTACGGCGAACGCTGGGCTTTTCGTAATGCTCTCTCTTACGAATCTCCTGCTGAATCCCGGCTTTTGCACAGTTTCTTTTGAATCTGCGTAAAGCACTATCTAAAGTCTCATTTTCTTTTACGATAACATTTGACATAGTCTCACACCTAACCTCCCTCCAGTTGCTGATTGTGCATTTTCAACTGTTTGGGTATATTTTTTTGCACTAATAAAGATTATATCATAAATTTTCCATTCGTCAATATTTTTTTGAAAAAAATTTGATATTTCTGGGAAAAAAATGTATAAAGCTGTTTTTTTGCCATATTTAAGACAACTGTCCCTCCAATACGGAACTCACTTTCCCTAAGGCATCCTCTATCCCGGCTGGATTTTTTCCTCCCGCCTGGGCCATATTGGGACGGCCGCCGCCGCCTCCTCCTACAAGGGCAGCAATTCCCTTAATCAGGTTTCCGGCATGGGCTCCTCTCTTCATGGAATCTTCCGTGGCCATGGCAATGAGGTTTACCTTGCCCTCATTTTCCGATGCCAGGACTAATACGCCTTCCCCCAGCTTATCTTTTAACTGGTCGCCAAGTTCCCGGAGTCCGTTCATATCCACGCCGTCTGCCCGGGCAGCCAGAAGTTTTACCCCTTTTATCTCTACAACCTGATTCATCACATCCCCTAAGGCATCCTTTGCCGCCTTGCTCTTTAAGGATTCATTTTCACCCTGGAGAGCCTTAAGTTCCTTTAAGAGATGTTCCACTTTTTCCGGGACATCTGCCGGGCTCGTCTTTAACAGTTTTGCCGCCTGAGATAGTTCTTCCTCGATTTTGTCATAATATGCAAATACCCCTGCGGAAGTAATGGCCTCAATCCGGCGAACCCCTGCTGCAACACCGGATTCCGATATGATTTTAAAGGCAGAAATCTTTGAGGTATTGTCCACATGGGTACCGCCGCAGAGCTCTGTGGAAAAATCTCCCATGCGCACCACACGAACCCTGTCCCCGTACTTCTCACCGAAAAGCGCCATAGCCCCGGTCTTTTTTGCCTCCTCCAAAGTCATAACCTCTGTCACCACAGGAAGGGCTGACTCAATTTTTTCATTTACTATGATCTCGACTTTTTTCATCTCCTCCGGGGTCATAGCCGAAAAATGGGTAAAGTCAAACCTAAGCCTGTCCGCATTTACATCGGACCCTGCCTGCTCCACATGGGTTCCCAAAACTTCCCGAAGGGCTTTTTGAAGCAGATGGGTGGCGCTGTGGTTTTTTCCGATAAGTGCCCGCTTGTCAGCATCTACGGAAAGCTCAACTACATCCCCTGTTTTCACCATGCCCTTTGTGACTTTCCCGATGTGGCCCACTTTGCCCCCAAGCATTTTTACGGTGTCGCTGACAACAAACTCAAAGTCTTCTGTGCGGATCATACCCGTATCTGCATTCTGGCCTCCCATGGTGGCGTAAAAGGGCGTCTCCTCCACAAAGATGGTTCCCACATCACCCTCTGAAAGGGCTTCCGTAATCTCTGTCTCCGTGGTTAACACCGTCACTTTTGATTGATACACAAGATTATCATATCCCACAAATTCTGTGGTAACGGAAGGGTCAATGGACTCGTAAACCGTCACATCAGCTCCCATATAATTTGTGACTTTCCGCGCTTTTCTAGCCTTCGTCCGCTGCTCTTCCATCGCCGCCTTAAAACCGGCCTCATCTATGGTAAATCCTTTTTCCTCCAAAATCTCCGATGTCAAATCCACCGGGAACCCATAGGTATCGTAAAGCTTAAAGGCGTCCTCCCCGGATAAGACTTTCTCCCCTTTCTCCTCCATGGTTTTCTGCATGTCAGAGAGGATGGTAAGGCCCTGGTCAATGGTTTTATTAAACTTCTCTTCCTCCTGGGTTAAAACCCGGAAAATAAAGTCCTTTTTCTCCTCAAGTTCCGGATAGCCGTCCCTGCTCTCTTCAATTACCGTCTCGCTTAATTTTGCCAGGAAAGTCCCTTCTATCCCAAGCATTCTTCCGTGCCTTGCCGCCCGGCGGATAAGCCTGCGCAGCACATAGCCCCTTCCTTCGTTGCTGGGCATAATCCCATCGGAAACCATAAAGGTGGAAGAACGGATATGGTCTGTAATCAGCCGGATGGACACATCATCTATGGCGTCGGTTTGATACTTTTTATGGGACATCTCACAGACTTTATCCCGAATGGCTTTCATGGTGTCAATATCAAAAACGGAATCCACATCCTGCATCACCACCGCAAGACGCTCAAGTCCCATTCCCGTGTCAATATTTTTCTGGTCCAACTCTTCGTATCCACCTTTTCCGTCCCCGTCAAACTGGGTGAATACGTTGTTCCACACTTCCATAAAACGGTCGCAGTCACATCCCACCTTACAGTCCGGGCTGCCGCATCCGTATTTTTCCCCTCTGTCATAATAGATTTCAGAACAGGGGCCGCAGGGGCCGGCGCCGTGCTCCCAGAAATTGTCACATGCCCCGGTTTTTGGGTCGCGGTAAAACCGGGTAATCTTTTCCGCCGGGATGCCAATGTCCTTGTTCCAGATTTCAAAGGCCTCCTCATCCTCCCCGTAAATGGACGGGTACAGCCTGTCCGCAGAAAGCCCTAACACCTCCGTTAAAAATTCCCAGCTCCAGGCAATGGCCTCCTTTTTAAAATAATCCCCAAAAGAAAAATTCCCCAGCATCTCAAAAAATGTCAGATGCCTTGCGGTCTTCCCCACATTGTCAATATCTCCGGTACGGATACATTTCTGACAGGTGGTAACTCTCTTTTTCGGGGGAATCTCCTGCCCTGTAAAATAAGGCTTTAAAGGCGCCATCCCCGCATTAATCAACAATAAACTGTTATCATTGTGAGGCACCAGAGAAAAGCTCTTCATGGCAAGATGCTCCTTGCTCTCAAAAAAATCCAGATAAGTCCTGCGCAGTTTATTGACTCCAAACTTCTGTTCCACAACAAATTCCTCCAAAATCTATTAGTCTTGTGCCCTTGTACTTAATTCATCCGCTGTCTTTGCATCTTTGCGGTCCCTTAGTTTCTTCCCTGTAAACAGGCCTAATGCTGCCACAACTACCATGACTGCCAATGTAATTACATACCTTAATAACGTTGCGATGAATGCCATATATCTTCCTCCTTGTTTTCAAACTCATGTCAATACACTCTAGTATAGCATATCCTGAAATTTTTTACAACTTTTTGGAAATGAATGTTCATTTTTATTCCGATTGCCCTGTTCTTAACCGTCCATAGTAAAATTTTCATCCTCTAAAAGGCCATCCCCCTGGGCTGCCGCCGTAGCTAGGGCGTCACAGCGCTCGTTTTGTGGATGGCCGTCGTGTCCCTTCACCCAGTGGAATTTCACAGTATGGGGCTCTTTTGCCGCCAGGAGGCGCTTCCACAAATCCACGTTTTTTACCGGCTGCTTATCCGACTTTCTCCAGCCCTTTTTCACCCATCCCTCCAGCCAGTGCTGGTTAAAAGCGTCCACCACATATTTGGAATCGGAGTACAAATCGATTTCGCAGGGGCGGTTTAGGGCCTCAAGGGCAATAATCACCCCCATAAGCTCCATGCGGTTGTTGGTGGTGTTTTTGTATCCGCAGGAATATTCCCTGGTGTGTAAGATTCCCTTGCTGTCCACAAACTCCGCCACCGCCCCGTATCCTCCGGGTCCCGGATTCCCCCTTGCCGCCCCGTCTGTGTAAACCGTCACTTTTGTCATAGGTCAAACACCTCGTTTTCCCCTGTAATCTCAGCAATCCTCCCGGAAAACATGGGGTTGCTGATGCGGGACAAATAACTTTTCAATACAGAATAATCCTGCCACATATGCATGGGGAACACATATTTTGCATTGACATTTTTCAGGAAATAGTCGATGCCAAGGCAGGCGTGCTGCTCTAACCTTGGATCTAAAGGGACAAAGGCCGCATCAATATTGTAGGGTATGAGTTTCTTAATCTCATGCTGGTACGCCCTTGTCTCTTTTCCGTTGATTAAGTCTCCGGCCCCCTCCCATTTCCACAGATTCAAATCCCCGGCATGGTAAATATATTTCCCTTCGATAAAAACCAGGTATGCCACCCCTGCGTCTGTGGAGCGGAGGGTGGTAATTTCAGCCTCCCCGGCTTTGTATTTCTCACTGGGGCTTACAAAAGTTATTTTCTCCTTTATGCTGCCCTCAATGCCGTTTCTGGCCAGGTAATTTTTCCCCAGGCGGATATCTTTGGATAAGATATACCTTATATTCGGCTTTGCCCACCTTAAAATTTCCAGGTCAAAATGGTCTTTGTGGCTATGGCTCGCAAAGACGTAAATCTCTTTATCCTCCGGTAATTCCGGCAGATTCCCGGTAAAAACATAACCGCTAAACTCTCCCTTTTTCACATAGTCAAAAATCAGCACGCTCTTGTCAAGCTCCACCACAAAACAGCTGTGGTGCAAAAATGTCACTTTAAACATCTATTTCATCCTCCCAATAATTTCATTGGCTTTGGCGTAAACCTCCTTGGGGTCAATCCCTATGAAAAATTCTCCCTTTTCATACAAAATCCTTCCGTTTACCATGGTAAGGGCCACATTGCTCTTGCTGCCGGAATACACAATGTTTTTCACAAAGTCATTTTCCGGCTGCATATTCGGCTGGTTTAAATCGATTAAAATTAAATCCGCAAACTTCCCCTCCTCTAAGGAATCGCAGTCAGAGAGCTCCATAGCCCTGGCCCCCCCTGCCGTTGCCATATAAAGCACTTCCTCCGCCGGCACCGCAGCCGCATCCCTTTCCCTTACTTTTGCAAGGCCCGTTACCAAAAACATTTCCCGGAACATATCCAAAGCGTTATTGCTGGCAGGTCCGTCGGTGCCTATTGCCATGGAAATCCCTTCTTCTAAAAACCGGGCCGTGGGGGCGGTTCCGCTGGCAAGCTTTAGATTGGAGGAGGGGTTTGTCACCGCCGTCAATCCCCTATTTCTAAAAATTTCAAAATCTTTTTCCTCAAAGTAAATGCAGTGGTATCCGCCCCCGCCAAAGGCATACATGCCAAGAGCCTCCGTAATTTGGGTGGGGGTCATGCCGTAACGCCCCCTGCACTCCTTTACCTCTTTTTCTGTCTCGGAGTTGTGGAGCCACACCGGGGATTTTAATTTCTCCGCCAGCTTTGCCACCCCCTCCATAAGTTCCCGTCTGGTAGTATACTCCCCGTGAAAGCCTAAAAGGAAGGTGGTAAGCTCACTCATTTCATTTACTATGCGGTAATCCTCCTCCAAAAGGGATAAGGACCTGGTAAAATCGTTTAACCCACTGGTCTGCACGGTGCGGAACCCGCACTCCGCCGAAGCCTCTGCAATTTCCATGGGATTTAAGTACATATCAAAGTTGGCGGTAATCCCGCTGGTTAAATACTCCATAATCCCAAGCTTACAAAGATGGCGGATATCCCCCGGCATAAGCTTTGCCTCCCTGGGAAAAATCTGGTTATAAAGCCAGTCCTTAAGGGGCATATCGTCTGCAAAAGAACGCAAAAAAGTCATGGCGGAATGAGTGTGGGCATTTTTAAACCCGGGCATAATTACATATCCCCTGGCGTCTATCTCCCTGTCCCAGATGATAAAAGGCTCATCCAGTCTTTGATACACCCCGTCCAAATCCTTTCCGTCCCCCAGATAAACGATTTTATTCCCCTTTACCCAAAGCTCCCCCTCTGAAATCTCAAAACTGTGGTTTTCTTTTGTGCGGAGAATCTTTCCATTATAAAAACGTATATTCATAAAATCTCCCCCATGCGGCAGATAGACTCATACACCAGTTTCCGAAAATCCGGGGCCACCCTATCCGCCGTCTCCTGAATCTCTGTATGGGCCAGGGGGGTGGGGGTAATGCCTGCGGCCATATTTGCAATACAGGAAATCCCCACAATTTTCATTCCCATGTGATTTGCCGCAACGGCTTCACAGGCAGTGCTCATCCCAACGGCCCCAGCCCCTAATGTGCGGCACATAGCCACTTCCTCCGGGGATTCGTACTGAGGCCCTGTCATCTGGATATACACCCCCTGTTTTAAGGGAATGTTGTTTTCTAAAGCCGTCTTTTTTACAATGGTCTGCAAATCCTCATCATAGATATGGCTCATATCCGGAAACCTGGTTCCAAGCTCTTCTATATTCGCCCCCACTAAGGGAGAGGGGACAAAACTTGCAATCTGTCCCGTGATTAACATAAAATCCCCTGCTTTCATCCCCTGCAAAATCCCACCGGCAGCATTGGTCAAAAACAAAATCTCCGCCCCCAAAAGCTTCATCAGGCGGATGGGAAGCACCACATCCTCCATGGGATACCCCTCGTAATAGTGGACCCTGCCCTGCATACAAACCACAGGCACCTCCCCCACATATCCAAAGATAAATCGCCCGGCATGTCCCGCCACCGTGGACACGGGAAATCCCTCTATATCGTGATAGTTAAGAGTCGCCTCAATCTTCATCTCATTGGCAAAATCCCCCAGGCCGGAGCCTAAAACCAGCCCAATTTTAGGCGTAAAATTTATCTTGCGCCTTACGTCCTCTTTGCATCTTAACAGTTTTTCATATATTTTATTCATAAAACACCTCCCATACCATATCTATTTTAGCATATTACTTTTGAAAAGTCATTCATATTGACAAACCCTGATGAAATGGGTATCCTAAAGAAAGATACCGTTAATATGGAAAACAAAGGAGATTTCTATGAAGAACACAAAAAAAATACTGCTGCCCCTGCTTCTTGCAGTAACGCTTCTATTTGGAGGGTGCGGCAAAAAGTTTGACCCAGGCAATTATGTTAAAGCATTGTTGGACAACTCTTACAAAAATGATTCCACTGCATTTGTAGAGCAGGAAGTGGGCACCAAGGAACAGGCGGAGGAATTGTACAACGAGGGAATTAAAAACGAAGTGGACGCCATGTTATCCCAGACATCTGTCTCAGACGGCCTCGCAGAAGAATACACTTCCCTTATGAAAGACATTTTTAAAAGCGTAAAGTATACCATCGGCGAATCCAAAAAACAGGACGACGGCTCCTATGAAGTGGAAGTAACCTATGAGAAAATGAACATTTTTGCCCCTGCGGTAGAAATTTATATGGATAATTTAAATACTTACACGGAAGAAATTGCTGCGGCAACTGAGGATACGACAGAAATCCCTTCCGAAGAAGAAATCAATGAAAAAATATTTACCATTTTAAAAGATGCCTTAAAACAAAGCCTTGACAATGTTACATACGAAGGGGAAGCCACCATTACCATGCATGTGGAACTAAACGGCAATATGTACTCCGTAAATGAAGAGGACTTAAAAAATATGGAAATGGCTTTGTTCGACATTGACGCCTTTAACGACGCTTTGTCCCAGTAGAATTGTACAACCATTCCCTCCGCCGGGAACCCGGGGAGGGGATGGTTGTTTTTGTTTATTCCATATCCTTGCAGGGCAATTAATAAATTCCCAAAATCTGCCGATATACTTTTTATAGATATATAAAAGTCTGCATATTTGTTCAGGGAAGAACACCCTCCGGGTACAGGAAAATTCCGGGGCGGCGCAAAAAGGAGGAAAATCTATGTATATGAAACTTGGAGAAGCCCAGCAATTATACCGAAACCAGCGCCAGGCGCTGATTAACCAGCGAAAATTACTGATACAGCGCAGGGATGATTTAAAGAAAAAGAGCGTGACAGAAAGCGATAAGCAGCGTTACTCCGAAGAGGCCGCCACTTTAGAACTGTCCATCCGGGAGGTAAATAAACAGTTTGATGAAAATCAGGAAGTTTTAGACGGTCTGATCGAGCAGCATGCCGCTATATGGAATGCGGAAGTGGCAAGGCAGCAGGGAGATGCCATGCAGGAGGCGGCTGTGGATTTAGCCAAAATCATGGAAGTGGCAAGGCGGATTTCCAGGGGCGCCATAGTTCCCCTAAAGGATGAGCAGAAAGTCATGGACTACAGTATGGAACTGTATCTGGCATCCAAAAACATGGCCGTTATGAACGCCCAGAAAAAGAAGGAAGAATACGATTCCCTCTGGGAGGATGAAGATAAACCGAAAGAAGAATATGACCCCCAGGGCAAAGCAGATAATACAACTGTAAATATTGACATACCGGAATTATTTACTCCTGAATCATCCGGGGAAATATCTGGAGAATAACCAAACTTAACAAAAAATATAGTTTAATTGCCCTATCCGCTGTTTTATGGATAGGGCAATTTGGAGAAGTTACACTAGGGGATTGCGCATGGAAACAGGTATGCACAGTTCATCCCCAATGGTGAGATTATAAATATCCACATAGGGATTGGCATACATAATTTTCGTCACGCTGACATGGTATTTTTTACTCAACTGGTAAAGTGTATCCCCTTTTTGTATAATATGGATAATTCCCCTGCACTGCTGCATCATATTCATATCGCCCTGGTCCTGCAACTTTTACCTCCCGAGAAATTTGTGAAATCTATTCCTTTTATTATATTCCATTTCCTGTTTTCTGCCACAACCCCCTGATTATTTTATTAGACGGCTAAATGATTTTCTCTCGGTTTGATAAATTTTATCAATTCTTCCTGATTTCCAAAAAAATGTATTTGTAATTTGTCGCCTGCTGTCGTATAATACAACGTTGTAACTAGAATTTTCAGGCATATATTATAATAGGAAATCATAAAACAATAAAAGGTGAACTGATCATGGAAAAAAATCATGTAAACAAACTTGGTGTTGACATTGGAAGCACTACTGTAAAAGTTGCAGTTCTGGATGAAAAAAATAAGGTTCTGTTTTCTGATTATGAGCGTCATTTTGCCAATATCAGAGAGACCCTTTCCGGACTCATAACAAAAGCATTTGAAAAACTGGGGGATTTAAAACTTTCTCCCGTGATAACAGGCTCCGGTGGACTGACCCTTGCCAAACATCTTGAGATACCATTTGTTCAGGAAGTTGTGGCAGTCTCCACTGCCCTTTCCGACTATGCCCCCCAGACAGACGTAGCCATTGAGCTTGGGGGGGAGGATGCCAAAATTATTTATTTTGAAAACGGCAATGTGGAACAGCGTATGAACGGCATCTGTGCCGGAGGTACAGGATCCTTTATCGACCAGATGGCATCTCTGATTCAGACGGACGCAGCGGGGTTAAATGAATTTGCAAAGGATTACAAGGAAATCTACCCCATCGCAGCCAGATGCGGGGTATTTGCAAAGACAGATATCCAGCCTCTGATTAACGAGGGGGCCACCAGGGAAGATTTGTCCGCCTCCATATTCCAGGCGGTGGTAAATCAGACCATCAGCGGCCTTGCCTGCGGTAAACCCATCCGGGGGCATGTGGCATTTCTTGGAGGGCCTTTGCACTTCCTCTCCGAATTAAAAGCCGCATTTATCCGCACCTTAAAACTGGATGAGGAGCACACCATAGCCCCGGAACACTCCCATCTCTTTGCCGCCATTGGTTCCGCCTTAAATTGTAAACCGGAATCCATAACAAGCCTTGGAGAATTAAAAGAAAAATTATCCCATGAACTCCACATGGAATTTGAGGTTGCAAGAATGGAACCCCTCTTTGCCCACCAGGAGGAGTATGACGCATTTTTAAAGCGCCATCAGGGGAAAAATGTAAAGACAGGGGATATTTCTACATACCAGGGAAATTGTTATCTGGGAATTGACGCCGGAAGCACTACCACAAAAATTGCTTTAATCGGCGAGGACGGCTCTCTTTTATATTCCAATTACCAGAACAATAATGGCAGTCCCTTAACCGCCGCCATCGGATTTATAAAAGAAATATACAGCAAACTTCCCCAGGGGGCAAAAATTGCCCATTCCTGCTCCACCGGATACGGTGAAGCCTTGTTAAAGTCTGCTTTAATCTTAGACGAAGGAGAAGTGGAAACTGTTGCCCACTATTATGCCGCCGCATTTTTTAACCCAAAGGTAGACTGCATCTTAGATATCGGCGGACAGGATATGAAATGCATCAAAATCAAAAATCAGACCATAGACAGCGTACAGTTAAATGAGGCATGTTCCAGCGGATGCGGTTCTTTTATTGAAACCTTTGCCAAATCCTTAAATTATTCTGTGCAGGATTTCGCAAAAGAGGCTTTGTTTGCCCAAAATCCCATTGACCTTGGGACCCGCTGTACCGTATTTATGAACAGCAAAGTAAAGCAGGCCCAAAAAGAGGGGGCAAGCGTGGCGGATATCTCCTCCGGCCTTGCCTACTCAGTCATCAAAAATGCCCTTTTTAAAGTGATTAAGCTCTCAGACGCCAAGGATTTGGGAGAGCATATCGTTGTCCAGGGAGGTACTTTTTACAACGACGCTGTTTTGCGGAGTTTTGAACAGATTTCCGGCTGTCAGGTCATCCGCCCGGATATTGCAGGGATTATGGGGGCATTTGGCGCAGCCTTAATCGCAAAGGAGCGCTATGAGGAGAACCCTGAAAGCCATATGCTTTCCATTGATGAGATTAACAGCCTCACCTTTGAGACGGAGCTTACCAGATGCCAAAAATGTACCAATCACTGTCTCCTTACCATCAACCATTTTTCCGGGGACAGAAAATATATTACGGGAAACCGCTGTGAACGGGGTCTTGGGGAAGAGGTGAAAAAAGAGGAGCTTCCGAATCTCTTTGCATTTAAAAATCACAGAATATTTGCCTACCCGCCCCTGGCCAAAGAAGAAGCTGTCCGGGGAACCGTGGGAATTCCAAGGGTACTTAATATGTACGAAAACTATCCCTTCTGGGCCGTATTTTTTAAAGAGTTGAAGTTCCGCGTCCTTCTCTCCCCCCAGTCCACAAGGAAGGTTTATGAGATGGGCATCGACTCCATTCCCAGCGAATCGGAGTGCTATCCGGCCAAACTTGCCCACGGGCATATTTCCTGGCTGATAGGGAAAAAACCGGACTTTATTTTTTACCCCTGCATTCCCTTTGAGCGGAACGAATTCCCTGACTCCAACAACCACTACAACTGCCCCATTGTAACTTCCTATTCGGAAAATATTAAAAACAATGTGGATGAAATCTCTTCCGGGCAGATGCGTTTCTTAAATCCTTTCTACACTTTTGGAAACAAGGAAGCCCTTACAGAAGAGCTGATAAAAACCTTTACGGAAGAATTTTCCATTCCAAAAGAGGAAATCTCCGCCGCCGCTGCCGCCGGGTGGGGGGAAATGGCAGCCGTAAGGAAAGAGATGCAAAAGAAAGGGGAAGAGGTTTTAGCCTACTTAAAGGAAACCGGAAAACGGGGCATTGTCTTAGCCGGCCGGCCCTACCATGTGGATTCTGAAATTAACCATGGCATCCCGGAACTGATTACCTCCTACGGCATGGCAGTGCTCACTGAGGACGCCGTATCACATTTACATAAGGTGGAACGCCCTTTAATCGTCATGGACCAGTGGATGTACCACTCCAGGCTTTATGCCGCCGCTAACTTTGTAAAAACCCAGAACAACCTGGATTTAATACAGTTAAATTCCTTTGGCTGCGGATTAGACGCCGTGACAACAGACTGTGTCAGCGACATTTTAAGCAAATCCGGCAAAATATATACCTGCTTAAAAATTGATGAGGTAAACAACTTAGGGGCGGCAAGAATCCGAATCCGCTCCCTCTTAGCCGCTATACGGGTGAGGGAAAAGAAGGAACGGGAAGAAAACAGAAAAATTCTTCCCTCCAATTTTAACCGGGTGGTATTTACGGAGGAAATGCGGAAAAACTACACCATCCTCTGTCCCCAGATGTCCCCCATACACTTTGAGCTTTTAGAGCCGGCTTTCCGTTCCGCAGGATACAACCTGGTTGTCCTGGGGAATGACACCCGCTCTGCGGTGGACGTGGGGTTAAAATATGTAAACAATGACGCATGCTACCCCTCCCTTATGGTGGTGGGACAGATTATGGACGCGGTTTTGTCCGGGAAATATGACATGGAAAAAACCGCCGTGCTTATCTCCCAGACAGGGGGAGGATGCCGGGCCTCAAACTATATCGGATTTATCCGCCGGGCCCTGGAAAAAGCCGGATACGCCCATGTACCGGTAATCTCCATTAACTTAAGCGGCTTAGAAAAAAATCCCGGCTTTAAGCTCACGCTTCCGCTGATTCAGCACGGACTTTACGCCCTGGAATTTGGAGATATTTTTATGCGGTGCCTCTACCGCACCAGGCCCTATGAGGAGGTAAAAGGCTCCGCCAACGCCCTCCATGAAAAGTGGAAGAAAAAAGTAATTGCATTTATCTCCCAGAAAAAAATCCTGTCCCACAAGAAATTTAACCGCATGTGCCGGGAGATTATCAGGGACTTTGACACCTTGCCCATAAAAAATGAGAAAAAGCCAAAGGTGGGTGTGGTAGGTGAAATTTTGGTAAAATTCCTCCCTGCGGCAAACAACTACCTGGTGGAGCTTTTGGAGTCGGAAGGGGCGGAAGCCGTTGTTCCGGACTTAACGGACTTTCTGCTCTACTGCTTTTATAACCAGATTTTCCAGACGGAGCACCTGGGCAAAAACAAAAAGGCTGCAAAAATTGCACGCCTTGGCATCCGTTTCCTGGAGTGGGAAAGAAGCGCCGCCAGGGCCGCCTTTGAGGAGAGCAGGCATTTTGACCCCCCTGCCAGAATAGAAACCCTGGCAGGATACGCCTCCCACATTGTCTCCCTGGGGAACCAAACCGGGGAAGGCTGGTTTTTAACGGGAGAAATGTTGGAGCTGATTGAAAGCGGCACAAACAATATTGTGTGCACACAGCCCTTCGGCTGCCTGCCAAACCATGTGGTGGGCAAGGGGGTAATTAAAGAGCTTCGGAAGGAACATCCCCTGGCCAACATTGTAGCCATAGACTATGACCCGGGAGCCAGTGAGGTAAACCAGTTAAACCGTATTAAACTTATGCTCTCCACCGCCCAGAAAAACTTAAATCTTCAGAGCAATTCAAAAACCATGAAGGTGATGCAGCAGGCGGAAACAGGAAAAGTGGGAGCGCACAGTTACCAGTAAATTTCCATATGCGGGTCTGCCCATAAAAACAGCCGGATATCTTCCTGTGGGAAGGTATCCGGCCGTTTTTTCAAGTCTTTTTGATACTGCCGTCAAAGATTGTATTTAACTAAAAAATCCGATGGTATGACTGCAGGTATGTTTGAGTTTGAAAAATCGTCAGTATTCCGGGTGATGATATAGTCTGCGTGGTTTTGTGCAGCACATTCATCCTGCAGGCAATCCTCAAAATCAGAGAAGCCATTTCTTTCTAAGGCATGTCGCACATTTTCATGACTGACATCTGCCACCCGAAGAAATTTCAATATTCCAAGAAGTAAACGTCTTCGGTTTTCAGCGGAATAAATTTTCCGGAGAATATAAAATATATTTGAAATGGAGTGTAATGCAATACATCCGCTTATCTTTTTGGATGCACAAAGAGATAACACATGATTGGATGATTCATAAAATGCTTCACGTTTTTCCAGCACATCCAAAATAACATTGGTATCAATTAAAACGAGCATGCTTTTCCTCCCTCATTTCCTCTAGTTCTTTTTTATAATCGAAATCAGCAGGCAATGTACCTGCAAAAGACTGTAATACACGGAATCCCTCCATACTTTCAGAAGTATCAACGGAATTTTCCGAATGCTCTGTTTTTCCGTCTTGATGAATCCATATGGAACGAATGAAATCATATAAGGATTCAAGGGATTGTTCTGGCATTTGCCGGAGCAGGATGATGGTTTTCTCTAAAGTTGACATAAAAAATCCTCCTTCTATTTTTTATTATACGGATTTTGGTTAATTGTATGATTTTCTAAAGCATATCACGAACAAAAATGAGAATCAATAAAATATCATCCTAATTTTAATATGTTCAAAATTCTCTAAATATCCCCCTCCCTCAATTGTTCCACAACACTGCTTTTATACATCCTCCCATATACCGCCCCCGGCACAAGTACGCACACTGCCATCACCCCGGCAAAGAGCAAAAGATTACTGCCCCAGGGCAAAGCGCAGGAGGTTCTGTACATGTTGGCATTGGTAAAAACAAGATAGCTTAATATAAGCCCAAAGGGCAGGGCAAGGAGAATAGAAATCAGGCCGTATCCCACCCCTTCTATCCGAAGCACCTTTTTGATCTGGCCTGTGGTCATCCCAATACTTTCCAGTATCCCAAACTCTTTGGAACGGTTTAACACACTTGCAGCCATCATATTCAGGTAATTGCATATGGAAAGCAGCCCTACAATGCCGCCTAACGTGTAGCCCAAAACTTTTGCCTGGCTCTCCGACTCCCGCATCTCTTCATAGTTTTCTATTTTGGAGTCAAAAGAAACTCTGTTTTCCCCGTGAAAAATTTCTTTTACCTCTTTTTCCGTCTCTTTATCATAGGACTTTTCATATTTCACCTTCAATTTTTCCACATAAGGCTCCTGAATAAGCTTTTTTGCCAGATTTTCACTTACGATAATGCTTGGGGCCTCCCCTCTGGTAAAATATGCCGGATTGTAACTTCCCTCCGTATCTACCCCGGCGATTGTAATGCTGTATACCTCCTTTGGGTTCTTTCCCTGGGGAAGGTAAAAATCCACGGTCTTTCCCGTCATGCCGTCATCCCCCTCCGTGAGGATTTTTGTAGCCACTGCCGCTTTTCCCTGGAAAAACTCTTCCTCATCCACCTTCTGGTTTACATGCTTATTTAATTCCAGGAATTCTTCTTCCCCGATCGCCACAAATCCTGCATCCCCCAGGAAAGACCCTTCCGGATTTTCTCTGTACTTTTCCATATCTTCCTCATAATTTCCCGGCGCATACCTTGTGCCGTAAAGCTCCTTAAAATATTCCCCGAAGACCTCCTCCCCCTTAGGGACTTTTGCCAGGGCTGTAGATACCTTTTCCACGGATTTTACCCCGGGAAGGGCCGATATCTCAGATATCATATCCTCTGTAAAAATCTGCCGCTCCTCTTCCAGGATGGTCTGGTTTACAATCTCCATATCCCAGGCACTTGTGCCTTCCAGAATAAATTTACCGTCGTTTATAAGAATATACTCATTCATCATGCAAAAAACGCAGATACCGGTAACAAAGGATAAAAATATAACCACCGCCTGCTTTTTATCCCGGAACATATTTGAAAATGCCATGGAATACAGGGAAGTCCCCTCTCTGGGTCTCCTTTTACCGGCAATTCCTCCGGCAAAATGGCGCATAGCCTCTACGGGAGAACAGTCCCCTGCGATTTTTGCAGGCGTCCCCACGCTGATGAAACTTGTTGCCAGGGCAAAGAGCCCGGCTATAAAAAACACCCCCGGCCAAACTGTAACCCCATTTGAAACATCCAGTACGGGATTTATGAGGGAAAGGACCTTGGGGATTCCCTGTTTTGTCACAATTCCTGCCAAGAGAAGCCCTGCCGGAATTCCCAGAACCGAATGAATAAACGCCTGGGTGTACACGATTTTTTTTAACTGCCGGGAGGTCATCCCCATGGTCTTTAACTGGCCGTAATACCGGATATCTTTTGAGATGGAAATATACATGGTGTTAAAGATAAAAAGATATCCGCTGGCAAAAATCATAACAAGCATTCCGGCAAGAATCCCCGTCATCCGTAAGAATTCCTCTATAAACTCAGGATTTCCTATCAGTATCTGCTTGGAATGGAATTTAAGTGCACGGCTCATTTCATCCATTTCCTTTGCAGTGTACAGCTTATCTTTTAGTTTAATTTTTAAGGCGCCCTGGGTGAAATCCGTCTGTTTTACCCCTGTAGTCTCAAAAAATGCCTTTGACACATATCCCCGGTTTTTCCCGGTATAGTCGCTGTAAAATCCGCAGAGGGTAAATTCTTTTGCATACTCTTTCTCATCATTTGTTTTTAGGGTAAAATAGGAAAGTGGGAGGGACATGCCGATTTGGGGCTTTTCTATCCCCATGGCTTTTAAAAGGTGCAGGGAAAGCATAATTTCATCCTCCTTTTCCGGATATTTTCCCTCACAATGCTCCAATGCAGGCATCACCTGTTTTTCAAAACAGATATCATCCACCCAGTAAAGCCTTGCCTTATCCAGCATTTTTCCCTGGTACTCCTCAACAATGGCACATTTCACAGACAATCCTGCATATTTTACCTCCTCCATATCCCGGACAAGTTCCACCTGATTTTCCCTTGGCTCAGTTAATTCCACATCATAGTCCATTCCCTCCATGCGAAGCTGCCTTTTTTGAATAGTGTCCCAGTAACTGACCCCTAAAGCTATCACCGTAGTAATCATAAAAGTGGTTAAAACCAGGGCAAATACAGAGAGAACATTTCTTTTTCTGTTTCCCCGGTAGGTAATCAGTGCAACCTCCCTTACCACCTGGTTATTTTTCACCTGAATCATGATCTTCCCCCCTCTCTGATTTTCCCGTCCTCAATGCGGATAATTCTCCCCGCCATCTGGGCCGCTTCATCATTGTGGGTGATCATAACAATGGTCTGGCCAAACCGCTCTCCTGTGGTTTTTAAAAGGCCCAAAACATCCTGCCCTGTCCGGGAATCCAGATTTCCCGTAGGCTCATCCGCAAGGATGATTGCAGGTTTCGCCGCCAACGCCCTGGCCAGCGCCACCCTCTGCTGCTGACCCCCGGAGAGCTGGTTTGGCATAGCATATTTTTTCTCCCCAAGGCCCAGGATGGAAATAATATTCTCCACATAGGTTTTGTCCGGGACAATTCCGTCCAGCCGTATGGGCAGCACGATATTCTGGTAAACATTCATCAGGGGAAGGAGATTGTAATTCTGAAAGACAAATCCGATATTCCTTCTTCTGAAAATGGTAAGTTCATCCTTTTTCATCCGGGAAATATCCCTTCCCCCCACAATTACCCTGCCGGAGGTTGGGATATCCAGTCCTCCAAGCATATGCAAAAGGGTAGATTTCCCGCTTCCCGATGTTCCCACCACAGATAAAAATTCTCCTTTTTCCACAGAGAGGTCTACCCCGTCCAGGGCTTTTACCGTAACCTCCCCTGTGTCATAGTACTTCTTCAAATTTTCTGTTTTTAAAATACTCATATCTTCACCTGCTTTCTTTGACTTCCCACATAGGATAACAGATGATTCTTTCTCAAATCTTTCTCAAAAATGACAGATTTGACACAATCGGAAACTTTTCATCCCACCGAAACCGGGAAACGGGACAGATACACCTGCACAATGGTTCCTCCCTCCGGGTTTTCTTTGATTTTCACATATCCTCCCTCCCCGGATATAATTTCCCGCACCAAATAAAGCCCGATTCCAAAACCGGGCAGGTCTTTCACATCTTCGGAGCGGTAAAACCGGCCAAAAACCAGACCCCGCTCCTCCTCTTTGATCCCGATTCCAAAATCTTTTACCTCTATTAAGACAAAAGACTCATAGGGAATGGTTTTCACTTCTATCCTGGAATTTTCGGGAGAGTACTTCACTGCATTTTCAACCACATTGGCAACCGCCTCAATGGTCCACTTTTTATCTGCAAAGCACATATCCTCCGTTACTTCTCTCACAAAGACAATATTCTTTTTCATGGCGGAAAGTTCCTGGGCCTGGCAGGCCATCCCCACAATTTCACCTGCCTTCGTAAGCTTTGGGGAAAGGGCAATCATTTCCCGCTCTGCACAGGAGGATTTTACTAACTGCCGCATAAAAAAATCAAGCCGAAGGGACGCCTGGCTGATTTTTTCAATCAAAACCGCCGTCTCCCCGTCTTTCTCTTTTTCCTGTAAAAGCCCGGTGTAGAGCATAATGTTCGTCAATGGGGTGCGCACCTGATGGGTGATGTCTGAAATCAGAGACTGCACCATGTCACGTTCCTTCTGGGCCTTCTCTTTGTGCATTCCCGAAATCTCCAAAATCCTTCTGAGACGCTCACAGACTGCGGCGTCCATAGATTCGTCGTAGGAAACCTCCCCCGCCCCAAGGGTAATGGCCCTGTCTAATTTTAAAAGGAGGCCCTGATAAACGGCCTCCATCTCCCGTTTGTAGTGCTGCTGCACCAAAAGGCAGAAAAGTATGCAAAGTAAAATAAGCACCGACATACAGATTTCCATATTTTTCTCCTGTAAATTTGTGATTGCACTAATCCCACACATATCCTTTCCCGTAAAGGGTCCTGATATATTTTGGCTCCCCGGGAACATCCTCCAGTTTATCCCGGAGGCGACGGATTCCAACGGACAGAGCATTGTCCTCCACATACTCCGTCCCCTCCGGCCACACCCACTCTAAAAGCTGCTCCCTGGTTAAGATCTGTCCGGGATGCATCACAAGGAGATACAAAATCCTCTGCTCTGTCTTGCTCAGACTTATCTCCTCTCCATTCTTGTAAAAGTTCATGGTGTCAAAAGAAAAATAGAACGTCCCGTCTCTGTACTCCGATTTTTTCTCCGGGATACCCCGGCGGAGAAGGGCCCGAATCCTGGCCCGAAGCACCATAAGGCTGAAAGGTTTCGTAATATAGTCATCTGCCCCGCACTCTAAGCCCGCCACAACATCTATTTCCATATCCTTTGCCGTCAAGAGGGCAATGGGAATCCTGCTAATCTTTCGGATCTCCCGGCAAAAAGAAAGGCCGCTTCCATCCGGCAGGTTGATATCCAAAATAAGCAGATCAAAAGCTCCTTTGGCAAAGGCTTCCTCCGCCTCCTTTACAGTCCTGCAGCAGAAAAACTCCAGGCCGTCACCGGAAAGGGACAGGCAGATACCCTGGGCCAGATCTTCGTCATCCTCTAACATTAGAATTCTCTGTTTTTCCTTTGTCTCTGCCATCTGCACTTGATTCCTTCCTCCGCCAAATCCACAACTGCCGCCTACAGCAATTCCGCTCTGAGTTCTTCCCCGCTCTTTGGACTTAAATAAGCCGGGGCAATGTCAAACGCCGTCTTGCACCCGCTCTGCCCTTCTTCTGCCATGCGGCATGCCGCCCTGGCGTAAGCCACTAACACGCAGGAGGTAAACTCCGGGTTGGAATCCAGTTTTAAACTGTACTCAATGAGATGACGGTTTTCTTTTTCCCATCCTGTAGCGCCGCTCCTCAGCACAAAACCCCCGTGGGGAATTCCGCTGTGGTCTCTTAAGAGTTCCTCCTCGCTGATAAAATGCACCGTGGTGTCATAGTCCGCAAAATAGTTGGGCATAGTCTTAATTTTCTCTTCCACTTTAGCGGCATCTGCCCCTTCCTCTAAAACCACAAAGCACTCTCTGGTATGCTTCTCTCTTGTGGAAAGTTCTGGGTTTTCCCCCTTTCGCACAGCATTAAGTGCCTCTTCCACCGGAATCGTGTACTGTTTTGCATTTTTCACCCCGGCAATGCGGCGGATGGCATCGGAGTGTCCTTGGCTCACACCCTTGCCCCAGAAGGTATAATCCTTCCCCTCCGGCAGAATTGCATTGGCGTAAAGGCGGTTTAAAGAAAACATTCCCGGGTCCCATCCAATAGAAATGATTGCAGTCTTTCCCCCCTCTTTTGCCCTTTTGTCCACATTTTTATAATGCTCCGGTATTTTCGCATGAGTGTCAAAGCTGTCCACAATGTTAAACATGGAAGCCATTTCCGGGGACTGCTTTGGCAAATCCGTTGCGCTGCCTCCGCAGAGAATCATCACGTCCAGTTTTTCCTTCCAGCCTTTTACCTCACTTACCGGGCAGACCTTTGCCGTTTCTGTCAAAATCTTTACATCCTCTGGATTTCTCCTAGTAAAAACCGCCAAAAGCTCCAAATCCGGGTTCTGTTTGATGGCGCACTCCACCCCCCGGCCTAAATTTCCGTAACCTAAAATTCCCACTCTATACTTCTTTTCCATCTGATTTTCCTTTCTACTCAAAAACCTTGCGGCAGCCGTCAAATGTCTGCAAACAGCCGACTAGCTCGCTGCCCTCTGAAATAAACAGGCATCTATGCACCAGTTCCCAATCCATCTGCCAAAAACAATTCATCTCAATTGTCCTCCTTGGGACGCAGGTTAAAATAGGTAAATTCCGCCGTATTGTACAGATTCCCCGCCCCATCCCTGATATCCACATGAACGGAAGATATGGTTTTTCCCGCCTTAATTACCCTGGCCTCACAGAAAATTTCCTCCACATTGCGCACAGCCTTAAGATATTGGATACTCCCGTTTACCGTGGTGACATAGTACCCATAACTTGCCGCCGCAATCCCCGCCAGGTTATCCGCAATGGAATAAATGGCGCCTCCATGCATATCCCCGTAAATATTGTGAAGCATCTCCCTGTTATCAATCCGGGCATAGACAAGCCCTTCCTCCACCTTTAAAAGCTCAATTCCAAGATAAACCGCAAAGGGGTTTTCCTTTAAACTCCTTCTGCACTCCTCTATTTCTGTCAATTTTTAAGTGCCTCCAAAGCCTTCTCTAAATAGGGATTTTCCGTTTTATAAAACTCTCCAGCATCCGCCGCTTTTGCCATTTCAGGCTCCACAGGGATTTTTCCCAAAACAGGGATGGAAAGTTCTGCCGCCGCTTCCTCCACATGGCTCTCCCCGAAGATTTTTATCTCCCTGCCGCAGTCCGGGCATTTTACAAAGCTGAAATTTTCCACAATGCCAAGAACAGGAATATCCATGGCTGCCGCCATATTGTAAGCTTTTTTCACAATAAGCTGCACCAGCTCCTGGGGGGAGGTGACGATGATAATGCCGTCCACGGGAATGGACTGGAACACGGTAAGGGGCACGTCCCCGGTTCCAGGGGGCATATCCACAAACATATAGTCCAAATCTCCCCAGATCACATCTGTCCAAAACTGCTTTACCGTTCCCCCAATCACAGGCCCTCTCCAGATCACAGGGGCCTCCTCATCTTCCATTAAGAGGTTGATGGACATAATCTTTGTCCCGTCCTCCGCCTCCATGGCGTAAAGGCTGTCCTCCGTGCCGTACACCGGGCCGTGGACACCAAACATTTTGGGGATGGAAGGCCCTGTGATATCTCCGTCTAAAATTCCCACGGAAAATCCTGCCTTTGTCATAGCCGCCGCAAGGGATGCGGTGACAAAAGATTTGCCCACTCCCCCTTTTCCGCTGACAATTCCAATTACTTTCTTTACGGAGGAATACTGGTTGAAAGCCTCCTGCTCAATCCCGGAACCGGAAGCCTTATTGCTCTTACATCCCTCACAGCTTTCCCTGTTACAGCTTGATGCGCTTGCGCATGAACTATTTTCTGGCATAATAAAATCTCCTTTTTATTTCTATATTTATTTTTCTTGTTCAAGTGAGAAAATTCTTGGTTCCGATTACCTATTCTTCGCCTGAAAGATTAGAAGAAGTTCATCTAAGAGCCGGCTGGCACAGTCCTCTTTGCTTAACATTCCCAGGTCTGTCTCCCCCTCCGCCGTAATCAATACAAGATGGTTGGTACTTGTCCCAAATCCTGCCCCCTCTTCCCGCAGGCTGTTGGCGGCAATCATATCCACGTTTTTCTTTACCAGTTTTTCCCTGGAATTGGAAATCACATGCTCCGTCTCCATAGAAAATCCGCAGATGCACTGTCCTTTTTTCTTCTTTTCCCCAAGTTCTTTTAAAATATCCCTTGTCCGCTCCAATTCCAAAACAAGGTTTCCCTCTTTTTTCTTTGTCTTTTCCTGATTGATTTCTTTCGGACGGTAATCCGCCACGGCAGCCGCCTTAATAATCATATCCTGGCTTTCCGCCTCCGCCACCACTGCCTCATACATCTCCTGTGCCGTGGTAACGGAAAGGGTTCTTACTCCCCCTGGGGGTGAAAGCTCCACCGGACCTGTCACAAGGGTTACTATGGCCCCCCGCTTTGCCGCTTCCCCGGCAATGGCATATCCCATTTTTCCCGTGGAGTGGTTGGTGAGATAGCGCACAGGGTCAATGCTCTCCCTGGTAGGCCCCGCCGTAACCAGGACTTTTTTCCCGGCAAAGTCCTGCTCTTTTGGCGTTTCGGTAAGCCTGCCTACAATGGCATCCACCAAAACCGATTCCTCCGGCAGTTTCCCTATCCCCTCCACATTGCAGGCCAAATGCCCCACGGCAGGCTCTATAAAAGTATAGCCAAAGCTTTTTAACCGTTTTATATTTTCCTGGACAATGGGATTTAAATACATATGGGAATTCATAGCCGGAGATACAAGGACAGGGCAGGTTGCCGCCACAATGGTGGAGGTAAGCAGATCGTCTGCAATTCCGTGGGCCATTTTCCCCAGGATATCCGCCGACGCCGGGGCCACCAGAATCAAATCCGAAGTCTGTCCCAGGGTAATGTGGTGTATTTTAGGGGGATTGCTCCGCTCAAAGCTGTCGGTAAGGCATGGATGTTTCGTCAGCGCCTCAAAGGTGTCCGGTGTGATAAATTTTGCCCCCGCCTCTGTGAGGATTACATGGATGTCACAGTGGAGTTTCACCAGCATACTCGCCACATTTGCCATCTTGTAGGCGGCAATGCTGCCGCTAACGCCAAGAACTACTTTTTTTCCCGTAAGCATAATCAGACCTCTTTTAATGCGCCGTGTTTTTCATACCGGGTCACGGAAGTAATTTTATTCTCCTCATCCACAAAGACAACTTTGGGCGGGTTGTCTTTTACTTCCTCCGGTGTCATCCGGGCATAGCTCATAATAATCACCTTATCCCCGGTGGAAACCATGCGGGCTGCGGCTCCGTTTAAACAGATAATTCCGCTGCCCTCCTCCCCGGCAATCACATAGGTCTCAAACCTAGCCCCGTTGTCCACGTCTGCAATCTGCACTTTCTCGTACTCCACAATACCGGAGGCCTTCATCAAAGCCTCGTCCACGGTAATGCTTCCCACATAGTTAAGCTCCGCCTGGGTTACCGTTGCCCGGTGTATTTTGCTTTTCAATATCTCCAGTGTCATATTTTCCCTCCAAATCCTCCTATTTATGAACAGGTAAATATAAAATTATCAATTAACCTTGTGGTGCCGATGTACACTGCCATTGCAGTTAAGACTCTGCCCTGGGCCACACTTATGGGTTTAATGGAATCAGCATCCACCATCTCCACATAGTCGATTTTTGCCAAAGGCTCTGCTTCGATGATAGATTTCATATGGGAGACAATCTCTGCTGCATCCCTCTCCCCCTGCTCCATCATCTCTTTTCCCGCAAAAACCGCTTTTGACAGCACCAGCGCAGCTTTCCGCTCCTCACTGCTTAAATACGTGTTTCTGGAGCTTTTGGCAAGCCCGTCCCCTTCCCTTACAATGGGGCATCCCACAATCTCAATATCCATATTTAAATCCCGCACCATGCGCCTTATCACCGCAAGCTGCTGGGCATCTTTTTCCCCGAAATAAGCCTTATCCGGCATAACGATATGAAACAGCTTGCTCACCACCGTACACACCCCCCGGAAATGGGTGGGCCTTGTCTTTCCGCATAGCCCTGCAGAAACCCCTTCCGTCTCCACAAAAGTGGAAAAATCCGGGGCATACATCTCCTCCGGTGCGGGGTGGAAGATCAAATCAGCCCCCGCCGATTCACAGAGTTTTTTGTCCGCCTCAATATCCCTGGGGTAGGTGGATAAATCCTCGTTTACTCCAAACTGGATGGGGTTTACAAAATCGCTGACCACCACTTTATCATTTTCCTTTACTGCCCGGTCAATTAAACTTTTATGGCCTTCATGGAGATATCCCATGGTGGGCACGAGTCCCACGGACAATCCCTCTTTCCTCCAGGCTTTCACCTGTTTTCTGACCTCTTCTATGCTTCCTGTAAGTTCCATGCTAAAGTCTCCTTTTTCATAACATTGAAAAAAGGGCCAAAACGGCCCAATTATACAGTGAATAGTGTCTGTTATAATGTATAAATGGTACAGTTTCTATATAAAGAAGAATACCGTCCGCTCACATAGTACCACAGATTAATTCACAATGCAAATATAATTTTTTTCAGTTCTTTATAAGTTCAACCTTTATGAAAAATTGATGCTTTCACAGAGCAGAAATATTTTATCAGCGTACACACCTGAAACGTACCGTATAGCACCATCCCATCGAAAAAGTCTACTTCCGTCATAAAAAAATGCCAGTAAAATGTACCCTGCCAATAATCCAGGTCAAAATTCTCCATGGAATCAAAAAAACCATTTTCAACCATCCACGAAAAGAAGGGATGCAGAATTTTTACCTCCATCCATTCATTTACTATATCATATGGAAAAAAACATAACCCTATGAATAATAACACAAATCCCAAAAAAACTCTAGCAAAAAACTTCCCTAGGCTTTTGTTTTCCCTTGTTATATAACAATCTGCCACAAAAATAACTATTCCTAAAAAAGCCGCAAAGCCAAAGCCATAGTAAAACATCAAAAAATCAGCCGCTTTTTTATATCCTCCGGCAATTAAAAAATAATGTACCACTCTCTGAACAATAACTGACAGCAAAGCAAAACAAAAATAAGTAAGCACTCTAAACCTGGGATTCACAATTTTCATAACATCTCCTCATTCTCAATCTAAAGCAGACGTGCGAACCTGAAGCGATAAGGTATTCCCTTTTGCAGTAGGTGTTGAAACATTCAGATGGAAAATCAGATTCACCGCTCCCCAATTATCCTGGTCTGTAAAACCACTGCCAGAAAAAGTACCGCTTTTTAATATTTGATTGTTTCCTCCGTAAGAATATGTACCTGTTCCGGTGTATGAACCAAGCCTAGTTGCAGAAACACTTGTTAAAATATTTTGTGTTCCTGGCTTATCTAACCAATTAATCACACCTGTCAATGTTACCCCGTCTTTTTCTTTAGAGCCTGTTGACTTCTTCGCTTCCGCAGATAATACATACATACATACATACTACTTTCTGCATTTTCAAGGTGAATTTTTTCCAGAGAAACAGAAGACTTTATATCATCAGATTCTTTTCCATCCATCAAAACAGAAACTACAGAATCCAACTTATCTTCTGATAAAGGTATAGTTTCAATATCAACTTTCCCATCATACTTCTGCTCTAATTCTTTTGCGGTGATATCTGCTGACAAATATTGTTCTGCCAATCTTTCATATCTCAGTACTTCTAATTCGTCATTTGGGTTTCTGCTTTCCTGGGCAAACACTGCTATACTGGAAAAACTCCCCCAAATGATAGCAGCTGCCAATACACACATTTTCACATTTTTCATACAATGGCCCCCAGTTCATAATATTCTTTATAAGGTTTTATCACAAATTTTATTTAATGTCAATTCTTCAGCTTATCATCCAGTCGAAAAAACAAGCGGCTTTCCTCTATGCCCCTTACATCATCTACCCCTGCAATCTTACATTAGCGGCGCAAACAGCCTTAAAATACAGTCAATCCCGGGAGTTTGACAGTTTCATATTTCAAAAAATCCTTACAGGCCTTATAAAGCCTGACTTTTTTATGTCAAA
>NZ_RAZG01000111.1 GCF_003612565.1 Roseburia sp. 1XD42-69
GGAGGATGAGGAATTAAAAAAATCAGCATGAACTTTCAACTTTTTGTGTCCAAAGTATTGACATAGGTCCAGCTTCAAACGAAGCCCTCACATTGAACCTACTATCTTGCTAAAGATAGATTACAAACAAGCCCGCGCGGAACGAATGGGTTCCGCTTACGAGCGCACCGCAAACTCGTCTAACAGGCAGCGCACATGGACGGGAAGCCGCCCGCCGTATTCATCATCTGCCTTGTCGCAAAGCAAGTTGAATAACTGTGTGTAGAGAATACTCACGACAAAGTTAAAGGTGTCGTCTGTGTCGCTGATGATGACGAAAAGAGCGGTCTTTCTGTCGCCTATGGTGTCAAGCTGCATTTCGTCAGTTTCCATAAGCTCGCGCAGTTCCTTAATGTCAAAGGGTGCTAACCTTGCGCCGCAGCTAATTAAAATCGACTTCGCCGTTTGTCCAGTGACGTTTTGTAAAGGACGTATTCATCATTTTTCATCACTTTTTCTTGGTCTGCCTTGTTTCCCATGCTCTAAGTCTTGGAGAATGACACGTTTTAGCTTATCCTCTACGCTTTGGGTACTCGTATCAGAAAAATGTACCTCGACTAAATACCTTGTCTTGTCAATCTTCTGTTGTAAACAGGGCGTTAATCGCCCTGTGGTGTTGGTCTGAATGTTGTCGCTCATGTTCCTCCTTTTGAGCGCAAAAAAGGCGCATAGTTTACAATTTACTGTTCCATGCGCCTTTACGCTGTTATTTAGATATTTAATTGTTTTACTGCTATTATGCCAACTGCATAACTTCTCCTTTAACTTCCTCAATCTCATCATCAGATAATTCCGGAAAAAATGTCTGTATTTCATCTATAGAAATTTTTCCTTTTTGCAACATAAGAATTGCCTTTTCTTTCACCTTATCCTGTGCCGCTTCATGCCGTTCACTTCTTATAAACGACTTCATAATCTGTTCTTCATCAAACAAACTCATCATAATCGTCACAACCTCCTTTTCTGTCAAGCAAATATTCTCTTAAAACATTCCTGTCCTTGCATATGCGGATTGTTTCCGTAACTGCCTTTTGTGTCATTCCATGCTGTTTTGTCTTCTCGTTAAATACTTTGCAGAAAATAATGTACTGGTTGATAATATCATCTGTATCGCTTTCGTAGATGACCTTTGCTTTTACATCAATATCTATTACCGCACCCTCAAAAAATTCTTTAGACAGAGATATTTTATCGGGTTTCCTCCCTTTGTTTCCCGTAAAAATCACATAAAGTTCAGGCTTTGGCATTTTTACTTTCTTGCTTTTGTAATAGTCTTGGCTGGTACGCTGAAAATATTCGTGATAACTCTGCGCAAGATACAGCAAAATTCTTACTAAAATATTCACTGTCCATGTTGACTGCGCCTCCACAAGTATCATCAACTTATTATTGACAATAAAACCTAAATCGTTATACAGATTATCAGTTAGCACATTTGTGATTGTTACATCTGTAAGTGAGTCCTCTGTCGCTGTGGTGTCCTCCGGGTGGAGCGTTTTATATAGCTTTAGCAGATAACTTTTGTTTTGAAAAAGGTCAAGGAATACGCTGTTTTTTGCTGTACGCTTTGCCATGACTTCCTCTATCTGTTTTGTATCGTCTGACACCTTATCACTTCGATTTCTAAAATCTGTGGCACAAAATACGATATATCCTGTTCCTGCTACACTTCAATTATACAAAAAAACGCCTGTCTTTACAATAAAATTCACATTAAATTTCTTCCTCCCTCCGTTTCGGTCTGTCTTGTTGCCTGTTATACTGTCGGCTCTCGTTCTGAAGTTCCCTCGCAAGGTTCTTCCTGTTGTAGCTGATTACCTCGGCATACGCTAATTCTGTGGCGATCTTGGTCTGCTCCCTGCCGATACTGTCTACTCGGATTGCAAAGACTGTATCTTTGCTTTCCACTGTTTCGGCGTCACCTTTTCGCCATTCTGTAAAAGGCTCTGCATACGCTCCCTTAATTCGAGGTACTTCGATAAGCTGTCCTTATGCTCCTTATCGTATCGCATTTTTGCAAGCCCTTTAAGCGACTGGCTCTCCTTATAGATGGCTTGGATCGGCGCAAAGAGGGCATACATTTTTGACGGTTCCTTTTCTTCTGTTTTGCTCTCCATTCCCCATTTTCAGTGAGAGGGCGCATAGTGAGTAAAACATGGATATGGAGATTGACAAGGACATACAGGGAAAAGAAGCAAAAAAGTGCTACCAACCTTACACAAAACACCGCCTAACAGGACAATAGGCGGTGTTTTTGTATGTGGCAGAAAATCCCTGAACCCTGGCCGCCAGGGTATGCGGCCAAAATCGAGACAAGAAGGTATTTGCAAGCATGGCAGACGAAACCAAGACCAACGCCACGCAGGAATCCTAGGCCTGTATGACCACCTGGGCGAGTATGAGAGCATTGACGAGTTGAACCATCTGGCCCACCTGCTGTCCGGCATGGACGGTGACGCACTGGCAAAGCTGGAGTCCGTGATGGACAGCGGGGAGTACACCGGGAGCGTCAAGGATTTAATCAACCTGACGCAAAATCTGAACAAGACGAGGGCGGTCAGCACAGAGCAGAGGGAACGGGCAAGACAGATGATGATTGCAAAGAATAAAGCAAAAAGAGATTAAGCAGAATTTAATGGAATTGTGAGAGTTCTTGTGGTAGAATAAAGTCGTTGAGCAAATCAATAAATTAACGGCTAAGGAGATTAACTATGATAAATAAACGCATATCAATCAGTGTTACTATATTGACAATAGTAATGACATTTATGGAGATGACCGCATTACCTGCGGCTTTATTCTGCAATATACAAATCAGGGATATTGAACCGATTTATTTCTCTTTGATGATAAATTTTGTATTGGCTTTTGCTTTATGTTATGTATGTAGGAAAACTATTATAAAAGAGTGGAATTTTGGATTACAATTTCAAAATATTCCGAATGGCTTGAAGAAATATGGTATTCCTTCCCTTGTTGCTACGCTTATAGTGGCAGCTGCTTTTTACATAGGACTTTCACCATTCAATAATACACCAACAATATATAGAGTTATTGTAGAGGGTGTTGTGTATTACATAGGTGTTGCAATAATGGAAGAAATTTATCTGAGAGGATTGTTGCAGAATATCATTGAAAAATGGTTTGGCATACGAAATAATGCTGCATTATTTGCAGTTATTATATCATCTGCACTATTTGGGTTTGGACATATTTTTGGCGCACTTGGACAACCGATTTTGACAATTATATGCAAGGCTGTTTGGGCGACTGCATTAGGAATTTACTTTGGGGCGGTTTATGTCAAAACCCGAAATTTATGGATACCGATTATTTTACATTTTATAGTGGATTTGTGCGGTATACCTTTTTGCTTTTCTAAAAGTAATCAATATCCAACAATAGGATTGGTCTGCTGTTTATCAACGTATTTGTTATTAGGACTATATGGCATTTATATTATTCGCAAAAAATAAGATAATTTCTGCCCTGTTTGTGAGCATTAAAATTGTAAAATCATTTAACGGGGTGGAAATAAGAAAATAAATATTGTTTACCTTTAGGTAGCGATTATCTTAACAGACAATCAGCTGCCTTTTTTATTTCAGAAACAACTAACAAGCACAGAAAGAATGAGGTATTAGAAATGATTGAAAACAACAACGAAGTAGCAAAGATGTAAACGGTAGATAGTGAGTACCTATACAAAACAAGAGCAAACCTGTATGATAGAAACAGATTTGCTCCAGTCTTTATTTCACTTTACTTTTATGAGGCTTGTGGCAATTCGCCGGCAGGCTTGGTGACCAGGGGAGCAGGTCATCCAGAAAACTGCGGTCGGTATCATCCAGATGCTTCGGGATCTCGGTAAGCAGATACTCAAAGTAATCATACGGTTTCAGATTGTTTGCTTTTGCGGTTTCCGCAATGCTGTAGATGATGGCGCTGGACTTTGCACCGGCAATGGTATCGATCATCACCCAGTTTTTCTTGCCAATGCAGAACCCACGGATGGACTGCTCCGCAGCATTATTGTCCATCGGCACTTCGCCATCGTCCAGGAATACTTTCAGGTATTTCTCCTGATTCAGGGAATAATTGAAACCTTCCCACGTCTTGCTTTTCTGCGGCACTTTCGGGAGGTTTTCACGGACCCATGTGAAATAAGCCTCCACCAGGGGCTTTACGCTCAGCTGGCGGCGGTTTTTCCGTTCCCCTGCCGGGAGATCCTTTAACTGTTTTTCCTCCCGGTAGATCGCCTGTATCATGGTAAGCGCAAGGTATGCGCGGCTGTCCTTCTGCTTCTGCTTAGGCAAAGCCTTCACTGCCTCGTCAAACCTCCGCCTGGCATGGGACCAGCATCCCGCAATCCGCAGGTCTTCCCGCTCGCCTTCAATGGTGTGGTAGACCTGGCAGCCGTCCGTGACGCATACGCCGTTGAAGTCTTTCAAAAACTCTCTGGGATGGCTGGCGTTACGGGTCTTCTGATATTCATACAGAACAATCTGGCGTTCTGTGTACATCCGTCCGGTGCGGTATACCCACATGTAGCTTTTTGATCCGGCAGGACGGCCGTCTTTGTTCACCAGCACAGGTGTTTCGTCTGCCTGCAGTACATGATAACTGTACAGTTTTTCATGCAGGTAATCATAGAGAACAGCGAGGTATCTGTCTGCACATTGGATTGTCCAGTTTGCCATGTTCTGCCGGGAGATATGCAGACCATAACGCTCAAATTCCTGCTCCTGGCGGTAAAGAGGGACGGCATTGACATACTTTGCGTTCATCACTGCCGCCTCAAGAGACGGGGACACAAGGCTTCCCCTTAATAAAGTCTGCGGATGCGGTGCCTTGACGACCTCTTCCGTTTCCTTCCCGGCGTACACTTTTACATGGTGTTCTTCCACCTCAATCTTTGCCGGGGTAAAGCTGTACCTGCGGTATACCTCATCCGGGAGCTGTTTCCAGCCGTCTTTTCCAAATTTATCTTCCAGCTCCCCATTCGTCATGGAATGTTCCACCACAACTACCGGAAGCCCCTCCAGGTCTTCTTCCCGTTTTCCCTGCTTTTTTTTCGGTTTTGTGCGGGAAACGTCTTCCGGATCTTCCAGTGCGTTTTCCTCTGCAGCGACAGCCTCGGATTCGTTAAAGAATACGACCTTCCCATCCACTTCCATAAAGGAGATCTGGTCTTCGATTTCATGTTTCTCTGTTGACCGGCCAAACCGATGCCGTTTTAGATCCGCCATCTGCTCCAGAACAAGCTGGAGCGTATGGTCGATATTTTCAAGCTGCTCCTGCTGCGACAGGAACAGCCGGATAAGCGTTTCCCTGTCAAGGCTGTTCAGTTGTTCTTCCGTATATTTTAAGGCCATGCTGTTTTCTCCCGGTATCCTGATAGCCTTATTATACCATGGATACAGAATTTTTGCGAACCCGGTGCTGCCGGATGTCCGTCATAATGCCTATGGTTGAAACAGCGGATACTGCCTTTGTATGATGCTGTTTCCATAACCCTTTCCAGGAAGGAAAAGCATGTCTGCGTTCATTCTGGGCTCCTTTATGGGATGCAGCGTGGTTTGGCAGGGATAAGGCGGGACATTTTTTCCAGCAGGAAGACCGTCTGAAAAGTTCTCCGTTTTGCACAAAGTCATCCCATGTATTCCGGCGGTTCCACCGGCCTGACCGATTTCTTCGGGGTGATTGTCAGCCCTTCCATCAGCCACCGGAACTGCTGCGGCGTTAATTCACGCACTTCCTCCGGGGTGCGCGGCCACTGGAACCGGCTTTCTGAGAGCCGCTTGTATAGCAGGAGCCATCCGTCCCCTTCCCATACAAGCCCCTTGATGCGGTCTGTGCGTCTCCCGCAGAAAAGATAAAGTGTATCCTTTATATATGGCCGGTTCCCGGTCTGGGTTTCCACGAGTGCCGCCAGCCGGTCCATACCGGCGCGCAGGTCGGTGTAGCCGCAGACAATGTAGACGGTTTTAAAGCAGGTGGCGTCATTGAACATCCCGCACCACCTTAAGGACTGCCGCAAGCAGCGGCATGGGTGTGGATTCCGTTATGCGGATGGAAAAACCGTTTACAGAAACGGAAAGCCCCTGCTGTATGCCACTGCCGCTTTGTGTTTCCTGCTGTAGGAGGCAGGTGTTTACCGGGGCGATCTGCTGCGCCGGGGCTTCCGGCGGAAGGTTTTCCAGACATGCCTGCCTTACGCGGCGCAGCCTGTAATAGTAGTTCGCTTTCGTAATGCCGTGGCTTGCACACCAATCAACGACACTCATGCCAGCGGGCCGGTTCTGGCATTCCCTGATCTGCTCTGCCCACTCTTTTAAACGGTATTGTACAGCCACTGCTGTTGTTGCTGAATTCATAGACTTACCTCCGTATAACAGTATCAAAAATTAAGGCTTAACTTTTAATACTCATGATAGAAATATAGTCTATTGTCACACACTTTGCCCTCATAGTCGAGGTACGCACTATCTACCGTTTACATTAAAGGAGCGTATGCAGAGCCTTTTACAGAATGGCGAGAAGATAACGCCGAAACAGTGGAAAGCGGAAATACAGTCTTTGCAATCCGAGTATGACAGTATCAGCAGGGAGCAGACCAAGACCGCCACAGAATTAGCCTATGCCGAGGTAATCGGCTACAACAAAAAGAACCTTGAGAGGGAGCTTCAGAACGAGAGCCGACAGCAGAACAGGCAACATAATAGGACTAAGCGGAGAGAAGAAGAAATTTAATGGAAATATGAGTGTGATTGTGATATGATTTAAGTCAGACAGTTTTAATGGAGGTTTATGTCATGGGAGAGAATACTTTAAAAATCAGTAATGCTATTATATGGGTAGTTGCATATTTTGGAATGGTAGTGTAAATAAGTTTGTGTTTTTGGAAATAAATGGCTCCTTTTTGGTAAGAATTAGGATATGCAAATT
>NZ_RAZG01000112.1 GCF_003612565.1 Roseburia sp. 1XD42-69
ACCATACATGCCGGAAGAATGCAGTAAAATCAATAGTTTTAGGCTGTATTTTTGTTAATCAGCAGACACTAGTTATTACTATAATTTGTTGGATAGGCAGTTGAAAAAATGAAACTCCAATGGGCATTTTGTCCGATTTGTCATAATAAAACATGATTAAAGATTCGAGAAGATACTGTGCTTGAAAATTTTCCCCTTTTTTGTCCAAAGTGTAATCAGGAAACACTAATCAATGTAACGCAATTTAATATTTCAGTTATCAAAGAGCCGGACGCACAGACGCAGAGCCGATAATACGCAGAAGTAAAAATGCGGTTATCGGTTCTTTTTTGTAATCAATAAGTAACCGCCAAATAATACCGCGGTCAGATACAAAATTACCCCAGCCCTCTGTGAGTTGGAGTAATTCACATGCGATTTTTGATAAATTGAAGTTTTTCACTCCACGGCGTCAGTTCTGCCAGCTGTTCATCGGTCATGTCTTCTCTTGGCCGGTGTTCCAGCAGAAATTTAAGATATCCATAAATATTCAGTCCATGTGCTTTTGCCATCTCTACGTGAGCTTTCCCTTAAAGTTTCCCTTGTGTTATATCTTCCCACAGGGCATTACGAACCCTGATAAGGGAAAAAATGAGGGAAACAAAATTACATAAAACATTATAACACAAAATATACGACAATTGGTACACTGATTGAAATGCTTTAAAAAAATCTACAAAAAGAGGACAAATAAAATGAATATGATTAATGCAACATACAATATCCACCATAACAGCATTGATATATACACTTATGCAGGTT
Organism: Roseburia sp. 1XD42-69; assembly: GCF_003612565.1. Classification (GTDB taxonomy): domain Bacteria; phylum Bacillota; class Clostridia; order Lachnospirales; family Lachnospiraceae; genus Roseburia_B. Next base: position 802 of record NZ_RAZG01000112.1, read on the forward strand.
ACTTTTTACGGATAGATTACAATAAAGCAGAAGATTCTTTATAACCGTATTTTTAATCTATCATACGCAAAATGTATTAGGTTCAATTCCCTCTCCAAATCTCTGTAATCATCATATATTTCTTTTGTATATACTAAGAACGCTTGCCTCATAGTATTCAATGGATGAGCCATACTTTGTGCCTTGTTTTTTAATATCTGCGAGAATGGCAGGTAAAGAAGCAACTTCTATCGGATTATCGGGTTTCTTTCCCAGTGAATTGGCAAGCCAGTCCATTTTCAATTGCTCAACCACACGCATTCCCATTGTGTGATCGGAAGTGCAATGGCTGTATAAATTATGTTCGACTTTTTGTATGCCGGAACCAAGTATGATTACATTCATGTTATGTCTGCCTCCTTTTTTTCATAAAATGTTAATGTGAGTCTTTCGTTAATGACCTTCGTTTTTCCCGTCTGGCGATACCCCATTTTTTCATACAAATAACAGTTTTTAGACTCCTGCAAAATTGTGTCCAGTTCCCAATTTTCGTTTCCATGCATTTCTTCACACAGCCGGATTGCTTTCTGTGCAATGCCTTTCCCTTGAAATTCCGGCAATATAAATATTGGGGAAATTCTTTTGTTTTTTCCGTTTTCCTTTTGATCAACAATACGGATCGCTCCTGCTTTTTGCTGTCCGATATAAATAAAATAGTAAAATGTAAAGTCCTGTTTCAAGCGTGCTTCTAATTTTTCCACGCTCTCGTTTCCTGGATTTGTATCGTAATCCTGATATTTGCCCTTACTAATGCTATTTCCATATACAGCCTCTGTATTAAATTAAATCAACCCTTTTCAGTTGATGTATATTTTTATTTCTATAAACCAAGTCATCCCTTACAGTAAATCCGACCTTTTCCCAAAAAGCATTGCCTGATACATTTTTCTCAAATGCCACCAATGCCACTTTGTGTATGCCCTCTGCTTCCAAAGCCTTCATTGCTGAATCGACTAGCTTTTTCCCAATTCCCTGTCCCCTATATTCTTTCTTGACCGTAGTGTGATAGATAAAACCTCTGCGCCCGTCATGTCCACTGATAATAACACCTATGAGTTTTCCGTTATCTTCTGCAACAAAGCATGTATTAGGATTTCGCAATAAATATTTGACGATTCCATCCTTTGAATCATCTGTTGTATTCAATCCCATGCCTTCCGTATGTATCCACAAATCATATATTTTTTCAAAATCTTCGATATTCATTCTCCTAATTGTCATTATCACCATTCCTCCTAACGAATCTTTCTGAATTTCTCCAACCGGTAATGCTGCTCATCATCCAGCTCTTTTATTCCATTTTTATATTCATATCCGTTTTCCAATAAAATTTTATTTTCATTCCAAACACATACACATGTGCGTATTCTGTCACACCTTTGAACCAATTCACATCATGCATGGCAGAGAGTGCCGCCATAGCCTTCTCCCCATAATCTTTCACATTGACTCCCATGAAATTTCTATGAATCAGCCTGACAATTTCTTTCGTATCTTTTTCACGATAAGGCTTAATAATAACCTCTGTTCCATTTGATAATATTATAACAAACTCCTTTCCAAACAAAAAAGCACCAAACATACAATATGTCCAGTGCATTTATAAAACCATCGGCTATTACAAGCATTCTATCATAATTACAACTTACACCTACCGATTTATATGCACAGACATATCAGACCTACCTGCGTAACTGTGCATCTAATCGAAACACAATTACTTTTAAGTACGTCTGTAATATATATACATATGATTCATTGTAAAATGTAAGTTCTGCATTTCCATGTTCTCCTAAACTTTTTTAAGAATTTACCATAATTTTATTTATATGTCAAGAACTATTTTTAAGAAGAGAACGGCAAGAAGAGAAATGCAAAAGTGACAGAGAGGATATTATCTTTCCCCTCTGCCCATATTTTTTGAAGACTGCTTCGTTTGCCTGTTTGTGCTTTCTCTTTGATAATTTTGTAACCGACTGTATACACTTTCTTCCCTCTTTTGTGCATTTTCACCATATCTTTCTTTCCACTTGTCGGCTTTGTCCCGATAATCGGCATAAGCTGATTTAGCGGCGGCTTCAGCAGACATCACAGGCTTTGTCGGTATCTTTGGTGTTTCCTGCTCTATTGTTCATCGTATAGACATTGCAATCTATTTAGCAGACTTTCTTAATGTGTTTTTGTCTATTTAATGAACTTTTTTATTGATTCCTACTTTTTTGTGTGGTATGCTATCCCAAAAGGAGGGAGATGAAAAAACGTGACGCAAGGTGAACGTGTAAAAGAAGTCCGAAAAAATCTCGGTCTCACATTGGAAAAATTTGGCGAACGCATCGGTTTAAAGAAAAACACTATGAGTGCAATCGAAACGGGCAGAAATGCCCTCACTGACGCAAATATAAAGGCAATTTGCCGTGAGTTCGGCGTTGATTACATATTTTTGACCACTGGTGAGGGAGAAATGTTCGTGGATTCTGACGATGATTTCATCGAAAAGATTGACCGCATTATGGCGGGTGAGAGCGACATCCGAAAAAACGCAATAAAAGCCCTCGTCAATGCCAGTACGGAGGACATTGAGGCTCTTGACCGCCTCATTGATTTGTATTTGCAAGCTAAAAACGAAAAAGACTGACATTCTTTTCAACTGCCAGTCTCGCTCATGGTGTACAGATACAAAATGAATTTGTATATCCTCTTGAGGACGTTTTCGTTATGTATCTTTCCGACTAACTCGACGATAGCCTCTTTGTAATTCAAGGGAACACCATCTCCCTTCCGATACGCATTGTACCACAAATTTCCATGATTATGGAAATATTCTAACCTGCTGCCGACATCTTGTCCGGCGTGTGATACAATTATTTGTATTCGGATTCAAACAGGTCGGTGATTTTAACTCCCATTGCAATGGCTATCATTTCAAGCTGAAACAATGTCGGCGACACCTTGCCGTTTTCGATGTTGTTGAGCGTCGATTTTCCGATTCCGGATTTCTTCGCTAACTCCATCAAGGTGAACCGTTTTTCGGTTCTTTTTTCCCACAATAGAATTTTCACCCTGCTCACCTCCTTTCAAAAGAAAATTTACAAGGTGACAAGATTCGCACATAGAAATGGAGGATTTAATCACATGAAAAAAAATAGTTTGTGCTTTTATGGTCTGCGCCCTTTCCCTCGGATGCCTTACCGCTTGCGGTGGCAATAATTCAGGTAACGAACCCCAAAATGACACCGCCACGAATCAGAACGATTCTACGGATGCGGATGTTCCTGCTGCCGATGACGGTGAATCACAAAAGGATTTTGTCGGGGATGCCTATTCTGATACCGGAGAGGGAACATTCCTGCTTGTGAACTCAAGCGGAACAACCGAAAACGGAAATGTCATTGTTGTATATGCGGACGCTGACACCACGCTCATGCAGATAGGCTATGAAACAGCGGGAATAAACGGAGGTTCTTTGTCTCACATATATATTGACGGTATGCTCTCCACGAAAGAACAACTCGGAGATTCTCAAGGCTCTCTTGACCTGTCCGGAGATTCCCTTTCCACCGGAACGCATAAAGTTGAGGTTGTTCAGTATGAGGGAGATAATGCTGACGGTACTGTGACCATGTATAAAGTAGCCTCTTATGACGTAAAGGAAAAATAGATGCTCTGCCCTAAAGCATATAATTATTAAGATTCAGTATAATAAAATCTAAAAGGAGGAATGTCCATGTCAACTTTGGAGAAAACAATCGGATTGTTGGAAACTATGCCGAATGACAAAATTGAGACCGTCTATGCGTTTGTACGGTTCATAGATTCAGACACCTATGAACCGCCATCCGAACCCGCAGCTATGAAAAAAGAGACTATACAGTCCATGCTCGAAATTGCTCACGAATATGCAAATCCGGCATTGATAGAGCAGGAGGAGGGGGCTTTTGAACGTGCTATTGCGGAAAAATATGCAACTGATAGACACTAATGTGATTTTAAGATTTGTATTGAATGATAATGTCGAAATGGCTCAACGTGCTGCGGATGTCATCGCCTCCGGCGCATACACAAAACCGGAGGTCATTGCGGAAGTTGTCCGGATAAAAACTCAAGAGAGACGTTTTTCAACGCCTCCTCGACCGCCGTTACAATCTTTAAATTCTACCGCAGGAACGGGAATTTGAGTGAGACGCTCCGGCATATGGAATCAGAGTTCGGACTTGTACGGTCTGCTGCCAGTCTCAAGAATATACTTATAAATACAAAATACATCGGAGTGTTTCGGGATAATAAAAAATACTGTCCGGCAATCACCGACCGTGAACTCTTTGAGGATGTTCAGCGACTTCTTAAAATCAACATCAAGGACGGGAAAAAGTATGATTATATTTTCGGCGGTCTTGTGGTCTGCGATGATTGTGACCATGTCATGAGCGGATGTCAACATCGGTGTGGCGGTCGCACCCGTGCAGACGGCACACCGACAATATACAAATATAGCTGTTACCGATGCAGACAGGGCGTGAACCTGCACCGCTGCCCGAACCGTAAAATCGTCATGGAATCCGTGTTGACCATGAGAAAAACATCCACATTATTTTTTTGTGATTGTTGTACTACTAACTTTACCCCTCCGGTAGGCTCATAGGCCTTTGCCTCTCTTGCTGCTTTGGGAGATTTGTAGGCAAGCAGACTGTCCTTTGTCCCTGTCTCTAAAGCTTCCTCCCACATCTCATGATATTTCTCCTCCACATCACACATACATATAATAATCTTTCCGCTTTTCCTTATTCTGCCACTCCTCCATTGGAAGGTACAAGCTGCTGGCATACCACCTGCCGGGAAAATCCAGGGAATCTGGCAGTTTTTCCACCACCGCCATCACCGGATAAGTTCCCTCTTCCCCGCTTCTAAAAGGAATGATTCCCTTGTCCCCTGGCGTCACGCTCTATTCCGGCGAATTGCTCTCCGTTTTGGAGAAGCAGGGGAGGATGTCTCTATTCAGCGTTTTTTGCTCTGTCTTTAGACAACTTATATAATTTCAAATTTTAATTGTGGTATGCTTAAGAAAAGAATTTTGACAATACAGAAAAAATGCACAACAAATCGGAAATGAAGGGTGCAAAAACGGACCTCGAAATAGAAAAGATTATATGACATTACCAATTCTGTTTCTTATTAAATTTTTCAATAATTTACATCCCTGGAACACACCATAAATTATCATCCACTCAAAAAACACCATTTCCTGTATTATAAAATGCATATAGAATGTGCCTTCCCAGATTTTCATATCTGAATTTTTAACCCCATCAAAGAAACCAGATACTTTCAACATTGAAAATATCGGATAAAGAATCTTTTTTTCCAATAAATCATTTAGTATTTCATATGGACAAAAACATAATGCCAAAAATAGAACAGCACATACCAAAAATACATGAAAAATCTGCTTACTTATCTTTTTCGTTTCTCTGTTTTCCTCTGTGATGTAATAGTCAATTATGAATAAAATCACACCCAGAATAATATCAAATCCAACACCCTCATAAAATCCCAACAGTATATCTGCTGCTTTTATGCTACCTTTAACAATCAAAACATAGTGCAAAAACTGCCGAAAAAGAATCAGCAGTAAAACAATCACCGGAAAGATTATAAATCTAAGTCGAGATTTCGTCACTTTAAGTACCTCCATATCTAAACGGACATTCAAAAATATTTTTGCAAAGACTTGAAAATGATATGTATTATTCTTTTATTGTTTCAGGTAAATACCCCCTACATTATATTTTAATGCAATTGACGATGTCGCTCAAATATAACAAAGGAGGTTGATGAGAATTATCACTGTTCCTCAATATATCCAACAAATTCTTCTTATCATTAATCTAAAACAGATGTATTCACTTTAATAGATAAAGTGTTTCCGCTTGCTGTAGGTGTTGACACATTTAAGTGAAAAGAACTACTTACAGCTCCCCAATTTTCCTGATCATTAAATCCATTACCCGAAAATGTCCCGCTTTTTAATATTTCTTGTGAGTTAAAAGTTTGTACCACTAAGAAGCCAGAAAATCCCAGTGTTTTTCTGACTCTTCCTGTAGCTCA
>NZ_RAZG01000113.1 GCF_003612565.1 Roseburia sp. 1XD42-69
TGCCCTTATGAGAACATTGAAATATCTTGTCCGACAAAAGGAGCACTATTTATAATAGTTGTAAAGTGGTGTGGTAGTTTAGATATGGTGAGATTCTTTTTCGTGGATTTGTACTTTAAAGCGTTATCGTTAGTTTCTTATATAATGAAGCTAACAAAAAGCGATGACATTTGTGAGAGAAAAGAGGACGGATAAATGAGTATATTGCTTACAGAAATTTTCGGATTATTGCAACCATTTGTGGATTCATACATAAAAAGTGTAGTAAATAGGGCAGGATTAGATTATGCAAAAAATAGGAAAGAGAGGTATGTTATTGAAAAAGAAAAAAGTAAAACTATAAATGAGTTGCATGATTTAATTGATGTAAATGAAGATAATAGATTAATCACAAGTGGAAATTTTTATAATTTTATAAAATATAATGCAAGTGATTTGATATATCAATTATTGGAAACTAATTCTTATACAATTCATAATAAGTCGAGTGAGAGTCAAGTGAAAGACCTGCTTGTATTATATGATGCTGAATTTTGTGAAGTTAGCTTACATGAAAAAAGTTTAGGCGCAGATTTTATTAGGCGATTTTTTGAAATATGCTTTAGATTTAAGAAAAATCTTTTTATCGCATTAATACAGGGTGATACAAAACATGTACTAGAATATGAATTAAATGAGAATATGTTGTTGAAAATTAATGAGAATATTGAAACTGTACTTGATTACTTTCAAAGAGTATATGACCATATAGAATTAAATAATACGACTGTTCATGAAATAGAAAGTAGTTCTGCGAATATAGATGGAAGAAAAACAATCGAAAGTTTTTCTAAGTTATTTGAAGACCCGCTTATATTTGAAGAAAAGGAGAATGCAAAAAGACTAAAGGATGTATTTGTATGGCCTGAGTATAGATCTGGTTTATTGGAATATGAGCAAGACGATTTGAGAGAAGTAATAGGAGAATTCTTAAAAGGAAATTTAAAAATATTTTTGTATAGTAAAGGTGTACCAAAATTAAAGATAGACAAAGACTATAACTTGTTAGTGATTTTAGGAATGGGAGGAATGGGAAAAAGTTCATTATTGGAAAAACTTGCTTATGATATTATGCACAAAGCGATTAATCTCAATGTGAATAATGTTTTTTTTGTAAAATTTTCATCTATGGAATATAGATATAACAATTTATTAGAAAATATAATATCGTATTTAGATATAAATAAAAACATAATCAGAAATTCAGTGATAATTTTGGATGCGTTTGATGAGTTTGTTTTAAAAGACATTGATAAACAAAAAATGCTTGAATTGTTTTGTCATGAAATACAATTATTGAATTGCAGGGTTATAATAACTTCTAGAGAAAATTATATTGATACTGTTAGTTTGCAAAATACTTTTTTTATAAAATTGCTTACATTTAATATGAACAAAAGAAAAGAATGGTTAAATAAATATAATAAGGATTTGCCAGTACAAGTGATAGAAGATGTTTGTAGCTATCATGATGAAAATGATTTATATGGAGAGGAATTTATAGGTATACCGATAATATTATATATGGTTGCTTCGAACTGCATTAGAATTTCAGATTATAGAACAAAATATGAATTTTACGATGCATTATTTGGGTTAAATGGAATTTGGTATAAAAGAATGTATGATGTTAGTCACCCTGCATTGTTGACTAGGCATGAAGTAATGTTTACTTTTATTTTAAATATTTCAGAAGTTATGTTCAAAAAAAATAAAATGTCTATACATCATGAAGAGATTAATCAAATTATTGAAAGTTCGATTCCGCAAGAAGAAGTAGAGTATCTTCAAAATTGGTATGGAATTATTACATACTTTAGAAAAAATAAGTTAAGAGAAATTGAGTTTGCTCACAAATCAATTTTTGAATTTTATATAGCTTATAGAATTTATAATCAGTTAGTCAGAGTAGTACAGGAAACGGATGAAGCGAAAAAGAGCCAAATGCTTCAATGTATATTTAATAAAAGCATTGTCACTAAAGAAATGCTTTATTTTTTGGATGGATTAATTGAAATGAATTATGAAAGTTTCCAATATGGAGGCTTGAAAGATACAGCTAAATTTATTATTAATAAAGACATATTGTTTAGAAGTTATGCTAAATTTGAAAACTTTGATGAAGTTTGCAACTATTTTTGCAATTCTTTTAATTGTCTGATTAGAATCTTAAATAAGAAAAGACAGAAAGATTTAATAGATGTCATAGATAAATATAATCAAGAACATTTTTCATTTTTTCTTAGAAACAAGGTGTTTAATTATTTATATATGAGAAGATGTGATTTTTCAAATAAATGCTTTAGGAGATTATTATTTAAAAATGTTGATTTAGCTGAATCCAATTTGAAAAATAGTGATTTTAGCTATTGTGATTTTTCTAATGCAAATTTGGAAGCTTGTGATTTGTCTGATAGTAATTTATTAAGTGTGACTTTTAGCAATACGAATTTGTGTTGTGCCGATTTGAGAAGAGCTAATTTAAACAATTCAATTATAAAGAAAGAGAAGAAATATTTTGTGAATACTAAAATATGTATTTATCAGCTTAAATATTTTTGGCCAGATGTAACAATGTTTTATCAATATTTGCAAATTTATATTGACGATGTTAATTTGGCATCTAAGAAAGAGATTGAATTTGAATTCGATAAAATCAGAGGATTTCATTTGGAAATTTGAGTATATAAAAAGAAAACTTTATAAGAGGGGGAAATATAATAAAGGGATGAGTTCAGAGAGAGTTTTGCTATGTAGTATTCTGTTTATAAGTCGGCAGTAATGTTTTTCTCAAAAACATATAGTGTAATCAAGGTAAAAGTAGAGTTTGGTGAAGGATAAATATTGCCTAATAGAATATTCAAGAGTGACAGAGTGTACAAATTCGGAAAGCAAAAAAGGATGGTAGCATTTTATAAAAGAGAAGAAAAATCATTTGTATGTGGACAGACAAGAATGGAGCATTTTATTACATAGCCTTGTGGAACTGAAAAACCAACTCATACAACAAGGCAGATATACGGACTGCGTTGACGAACTGATATTTAAGGTCGTAAACGCACCTGTAAGGAGAATGAAAATTGAATATGTCTAAGGCACATCACAGAGCCGCTTATTCTTATTTATTATTTTAAGAGTAAGCGGCTTTTTTGCGTTCTCTGGTACTCTTACAGTAAACGGTAGATAGTGCGTACCTCGACTAGGGCGGCAAAATATGGTAAGCGCCAAATATTCCTGCGGATTTTCTAATCTCCTGAATCCCTCTATAATTGTAAATGAAATATAGTTAAACTATTTCACTACAATTACGGAGGATAGGTTATGGCAACTACTCGCAAAGCCCGTGTTCCGATGGCGGAACAGATCAGGCTTATCAATAAATGCCGCCAAAGCGGCATGACAGATGCTGACTGGTGCCGTGAAAACGGTATCGCTGTAAGCACTTTTTATAACTGGGTCAGCCGCTGCAGGAAAACAGCAGCGGATCAGATTCCAGCACCGAATTATGGTCATTGTGAGATCCTGCGTTTAAAGCAGGACGTGGTTCCCATTGACATTGTTTCGGATCACCTTCCGGAACAGCATACAGCATCGCAGATGCACCAAACGAATCCTGACAATTCACATACGATTGAAGTGTCCATGAATGATGTGACAATCCGCATCAGCAATGATGCCGATCCTGCCCTGCTCACTAGGACACTCCGCCTGATTCGGGAGGCCTCATGTTAGGTGATATCTCCGGCCTCGAAAAAATCTACATTGTCTGCGGCTATACAGATATGCGCAAATCGATCGATGGTCTCTGTGCCATGATCGAAGGCCAGCTTAAGATGGATCCGACATCCAGTGCGCTCTTCCTGTTCTGTGGAAGAAGACGGGACAGGATCAAAGCTCTGTTCCGTGAACCGGATGGTTTTGTCCTGATCTATAAACGGTTGTCTGTCCGGGGCGGGTATCAATGGCCAAGGAAGCAGTCGGAAGTTCGGAATCTTTCCTGGCGGGAGTTCGACTGGCTGATGTCAGGAATTGACATCGACCAGCCAAAAGCACTCAAAGCAGAGTAAAAAAGCATCTGGATCCCGGTAAAAATCCTGCACAGAAAAATAGCTGATTTCCTTATAAATTCAGCGTTTTTCAACCCTTGTTTTCCTTTCGGAATGGCTGTATTTCTGCTATAATAAAGGTATCAAATCTAAGGAGAGAACGATGGCTTCCAGTGCAAAAGATATCCAGCTGCGAGAGCGGAAGGACACCATAACACAACTGAAAACAATGATCTCTGAGCAGACGGAACTGATCAGCTCTCTCCGTCTTGTTATTGACGAAAAAACCAGCCACGAAAAAGCCCTTCAGGAACAGGTGGACTATCTTACCAAAAAGCTTTTTGGTTCCTCCAGCGAAAGAAGGAGCGATGACATTCCAGGACAACAGCACCTTTTTGATGAAGCGGAAGTGGAACAAGATCCTTCCCTGTTGGAAGAAGAGACCGTGGTCCGGGAGCATGCCCGCAAGAAGAAAGCAACCCATAAGGATCTTTTTAAAGACTTGAAGGTTGAAAAAGCAGTCATCCCTCTTCCGGAAGAAGATCAGGCCTGCCCGGTCTGCGGTACGCAGATGGTTCTGATCGGCGAAGAGTATGTCCGCCGTGAGCTGGAATTCATTCCAGCCACATGCAAAATAATCGAATACTACAGCCAGAGTTATGGATGTCCGTCCTGTAAGGAAGGATTGGGAGACACAGAAAAACCTGTGATCGTAAAGTCTCAGGTTCCGCAGGCTCTGGTAGGAAAAGGCCCGGCGAGTGCATCTACCGTTGCATGGACAATGTATCAGAAGTACGCCAACGGACTTCCCCTTTACCGTCAGGAGAAAGACTGGAAGCAGTATGGCGCCCAGATTAGCAGGACGACGCTTGCCAACTGGATTATCCACTGCTCCCGGAATTACTTTCAGCCAATGTATGATTATTTCCACCGGGAACTGCTGAAGCGCAGCTTCGCAATGGCAGATGAGACCAGAGTCCAGGTATTAAAGGAAGAAGATCGCCGGGCACAGACGCAATCCTTCATGTGGCTGTTCCGCAGCGGCGAAGACGGTCTTCCAGCCATTATCTTATATGGCTATTCTCCAACCAGGAGCGGCAGCCATGCAAAGGAGTTTTTGGAAGGCTATCACGGATATCTGGAAACGGATGGTTATCAGGGTTACAACAGCCTGCCGGATATCAAGCGGTGTTCCTGCTGGGCACACATCCGCCGGTACTTTATCGATGCCGTTCCCAAAGGGAAACAGTATGATTACAGCCAGCCGGCAGTACAGGGAGTCCAGTACTGTAACCGACTGTTTGCCATAGAGGATTCCATTAGCAAAAAATATCCCGGTGATTATGAAAAGCGTAAGCAGCTGCGTCTCGAGAAGGAAAAACCTGTTCTGGAGGCTTTCTGGTCGTGGCTTGAGCAGCAAAAGCCAGTCCGGAATACCCGCATGGAAAAAGCGGTGAATTATGTCCTTAACCGGCGGGAAACAGCACAGACTTATCTGGAGGATGGTCGCTGCAGCTTCACAAACAATCTCAGCGAGAACGCAATCCGTCCGTTTGCCGTCGGTCGGAAGAACTGGCTGTTCAGTGATTCTGTTGATGGAGCCAATGCCAGTGCTGTAGTCTATACAATGGTTGAAATGGCAAAGGCGCATGACCTGAACATCTACGGATATCTGAAATTTCTGCTGGAGCACCGGCCAACGAAGGAGATGACCGATGATCAGCTCGCAGAGCTTGCACCTTGGAGTGAAAAACTCCAATCTATCAAAAATCGCATGTGAATTATAGTGAATTACTCCAACTCGCAAAGAGCTGGGGTAATTTTATATCTGACCGCATTATTATTTGGCGGTTACGCAGAAACCGCAAAAGCAAACAATCTGAAACCGTATGATTACTTTGAGTATCTGCTTACCGAGATCCCGAAACATCTGGATGTTCCCGACCGCAGCTTTCTGGATGACCTGCTCCCCTGGTCACCAAGCCTGCCGGAGAACTGCCGGAAGCATGGTAAGAATAAAGTGGAATAAAGACTGGAGCAAATCTGTTTCTATCATACAGGTTTGCTCCAGTTTCGTATAGGTACTCGCTATCTACCGTTTACGGTGAATGCAGCCCTCTACATGCAAAAGCCGCTCCTATCTATATCAATTTTTTTCTGCCGATAAAATTTTAAGGTTTTTCTTTCGGGGGATTGTATTCAATCAAATCTCCGACTCCTATATTGAGATACCAACACAACTTGCAAATCAATCCAGTATCAAAGCGGCTGACACCATCACGACAATATTTATTGAAGTTGGTTCGGGGAATATCAAGGTCTTTGCAAATCTTGTTCTTGCTGATACCTTTTTCCTGTAATATTTCGTTTATACGCATATGCAAATTACCATATTCCATAGAAGATTCTCCGTTACTTTTCTCTCATTATTTTATATAATGGGTAACAGAAATATAATTAACAGAAATAACATTCATAGAAGTGTTAGGTACATGATGGATAAGCATGGAGAAGAACGAAATTAAGGACAGATTATTTGATATACTAAATGATACGGATAATCTGCCGATACAAGATATAGTGGTTGATGACCGAAACAACATAGTGAATGTTTACCTTACAGATGGCACAAGGTTTTCGGTTCATGTAGAAAATTGTGGAATTTGGAACATTTGTGAAGTATAATCCCATCTTCGACAGTTACAGAAAAACAAAGTGGCAGAATCCCTTGAATTTATTGGGGATATGCCACTTTT
>NZ_RAZG01000114.1 GCF_003612565.1 Roseburia sp. 1XD42-69
TAAGAAAGGTGGTGATGCCAACTTCTTTACATTCTACAATATAACCACTATATGAAAAAACAGCTGATAGCACCAAGGGGGAAGTCCGCCCTTTTTTAGTGTATTTTTATCATTCCTATCATCTATTATTGTTGGTTCAATGGCTTAATCCTGTTGTAATGTCATACCACTACTAAGTTGTTAACATTGGTAAGCATACTATAAAAATTGCATATTGCAATTTAAGAGGAGGAGAATGAATGACAGAAATGAAAATCGCCCTTTCGATTGAGGAGGTAGCAGAATGTACGGGCATCGGTCGGAACACATGGAGGGAACTGGTGAAGCAGAATAAACTTCCCGTATTGAAGGTGGGGAGAAAGGTACTTATCAAAAAGGATACTCTGGAAATGTTTATGGATGCCAATGAGGGAAGGGATCTGAGGATCGGGGACAACGTCAAAGCAGTCACAAGAAAATCGGCTGTATAAAGGGCAGGCACATGGTGCAGTGAACTTAAAAAATGCAATCATTTTTGAAAAGAGAACTTAAAAAATACATTCACTTTTGAAAAATGAACTCAAAAAGTAAGTTCACTGAAAAACTGTGTGATATATGTTCCATCAAAAATGAACTTAAAAAGTGCAATCACTTTGAACAAAGTCAGTTGACCGCCGGAAACAGCAGAAATGAAAACCAGCATAATCAGTATATCAGGGACAGATAAGGATAACAAAGACGGGCAGAAATAATAAGACCGCTGATAAAAAAGTATAAAACAGCCGGAAAATTGTTTCCAGTATGCAGGAGATACATTTCACTGGATACCCTCGGAGAGCCCCCGCAGTATTGGCTTGCCAATACTGCTAGGGGGTTATCATCTATGGCGGAGCCAAGATGATAACCGCACTGCTCCAATATGGAATCAAGGAGGAAGGACATGGGAGAAATCTCTTTCAGCAACCACATCAGCAACAAGAAAAGCGCAATCAACAGCAAGGCAAAACTTGCAGGGGTTGCAAAACACAATCTGAGGAAGTACCGTTCGCAGGATTACAGCAGGGATAACATCACACTTCTTTATGGGACAACGAACCTCATGCAGGATGTGAAAAATGTTTACCGCAAAGAGTTTGACGCCGCCCTGCAAGAATACAATACAAAGCAGACAAGACCGGAAAGACGGATTGACGATTATTGTCTGTATAATGGGGTTAAAACCCTCGCCTTAAGGCGAAACCTTTAGGTCAACCCCATCCCCCAAGTTTAGGATGAAGAAAAACAGAAATACTAAACTTGAGGTGATGAATATGGAAAATTATAGGAAATCGGCCCATTGCACATATGATATCAAATACCATCTGGTGTGGATAACAAAGTACAGGAAACCTGTGATAACAGGACAGATTGCTCTGCGGACGAGGGAACTCATCCGTATCATCTGCCAAAGCAATGAAGTAGAGATTTTGGCAGGGCATGTTGGGAGTGACCATATACATTTGTTGGTGTCGGTGCCGCCGCATCTGTCTGCGAGTAAGCTGGTACAGTATATAAAGGGAAATACATCAAGAAAACTGCAAATGGAATACAAAGAACTGAATAAACAGTTTTGGGGCCAGCATCTATGGGCAAGGGGATATTTTGTGGCCAGCAGCGGAAACGTGACAGATGAAATAATCAAAGAGTATATCAAGAACCAGGATCTACAGGAGCGAAGTAACTCTGACAACTTTGAAATTGGAGAAAGGTAGTAGTAAAAACAAGAGTTGAAATGCGCTCCCTTTAGGCTGCTTTAGCAGCCCACCGAACCTACCGGCTTTAGCCGGTAGTGGTTCAGTTTGAACATGTATCCAAAACGGAACAGGACATGGCAGTGGAAGTCATCATACAATGCGGCGATAAGAAATTTTGGGAACAGAATAGCGATGACAGGATATTTATGAAGCAGGTCTATAAGCAGCTCCTTTTAAAACTGCAGGAATATCTGCCGGATTTTAAGATTGCCAATGCGGTGATCCACTTTGATGAGGCAAGCCCGCACATGCACGTTGTAGGTGTTCCGGTAGGGAGGGGATTTAAGCGTGGATTGTCAACAAAAGTGTCAAAACGATCCGTATTCACGCCCCAAGTCCTGTCGGAAGTTTTGCAGGATAAAATGCGGGCGGATGCCAACTACTACATGAAAGCCATATTCCAGCAGGAAGTACGGGAAAAGAAAAAGGGAAAAAACCATGACCTGACGGTTGCGGAATACAAAGTTGCAAAAGAGGAAGAAAAGATTGAAAAGCTATCAACGGATAAAATAGGATTGGAGGCTGACATTCTCGTCCTGAACCATAAAAAGTCCACCTCGCAGAAGAAATTGGACGAATTGGACGGGGAGATTGAAAGTTCCAATATCTTCCTAAAAGCACTCCGGCAGATAAAACAGTTTATACAGTCATATCTTCCTTTTGCGCCGCTGATTGAGGAATTTGCGAACCATGTGGAACGAGGGGCGGATATAGAGGCAGGAAACAGTTTTCGTGGCTTGCTGACCGCACTTGGAGAACTGCTGAATTCATTTAAGGAGATCATAAAAGACGGGTTATGCTGGTTCCCACGCCTTATGCGGTGGCAGACCTCAAAAGGTGAAGTTTCCCCTGTGTTTGAAGATAACAGGAATGAAGGCTATTACTACCGGCTGAAATCCTATATGGATATCCATACAAGGCAGGAATACCCAAAGGAACTGATACAGCCGGAAATCAAGCCGGAAAACCGTACTGGCACAATAGAACAGTTAGCGCAGAATGTGGAGGCTGTCGAAAAGCAGGTACAGTTTATGGATATAAAAATAGGCAAGAATCATATGTACTAAATTTAACAAATATAAAGCAACGGACATGGACAAAATCTTGTAATGCACAAAAGGACACTTTCGTTTTTGAAAATGTCCTTTTGCATATACAATTATTCAAATACTTTTACTTTAGATGTAAGCCTTATTCTGTCCTGCAATCCCAACTAATTTGTCACTGTATCATGTGTGGCGTCACAAACGTTGGCGTTTGAAATTACTTTCTAAATAAATAGAATTATTTTGCCGCTGACAAAATTTTCATTATTTCTTCTACTGCCGAAGTCATAGAAACATTTATAGATAAACTCTTATCTCTCGAAACAATTTCAATGACTTTTTGCTTTATATTTCGGGGACTGACAATTACTCTGAATGGTACACCAATGAGGTCAGCATCCGAGAACATTACACCAGCACTAACCCTGCGGTCATCATAAATGACTTCCACACCTTTATTTTTCAGTTCTTCATACAACTTGTCGGCATAATCCTGAACCTCAGCATCATCAGCACGAAGAGCACAAAGGTGTACCTGCCACGGTGCAACCGTCAAAGGCCATATGGGACCGTAATCATCATGATGAGCCTCACAGATGGAAGCGGCAAGTCTGCCAACACCGATACCATAACATCCCATAACCGGATACTGCGCTTCTTCATTAGTGTCAATATAGGTCATATTCATGGATTTGGTGTACTTGGTTCCGAGCTGGAAAATATTGCCCACCTCAATGCCGCGGGATACTGTAATCGCAGGTTTACCACAATGCGGACAAATACCGCCTTCCTGTATTTTAGCAAAATCATGGTACTCTGCACCCTCTATATCACGTTTCATATCCAGTCCGGTATAGTGATACTCGTAAACATTTGCACCACAGGAAAGATTGTTCATTCCCTTAAGGGAACGGTCATACAGAACAGTGAAATTGCCGCTTAGATTAACAGGTCCGATATATCCGGCGTTAAGTCCGCTTTCTTCGGTGATAATTGCCGGATGGATGTCACAACCCAAATAATTTGTGAGTTTGGTTTCATTCACCTCAAGATCTCCACGGATAAACAGTACAATATAATGGTCATCCAAATTACGCTGATAAACAACCGCCTTGCAGGAAGTCTTTTCATCACAATGCAGGAACTCACAAACATCCTCAATGGTATAAATGCTCGGAGTGTGTACCAAAACAAGTTCCTGTGAGGCATCACTTCTTTCGCTATGGATAATACACTCTGCCGCCTCCATATTCGCGCGGTAATCACATTCTGTACAGATAGCGATAGAATCTTCCCCAATAGGAGTGAGTAGCATAAATTCATGGGAAATATTACCGCCCATCATACCGGAATCGGAAGCGACCGAAATAACCTCCGGCAGTCCTACTTTTGCATAGATGCGCTCATAAGCCTTATGGCACTTGTCGTAATAATCTTCTAAATCTGCCTGACTGGTATGGAAAGAGTAGGCATCTTTCATTGTAAATTCACGAACACGAATCAGTCCCGCTCTCGGTCTTGCTTCATCGCGGAACTTAGTCTGTATCTGATATATCATAAAAGGATATTTCATATAGCTCTGTCCGTAATCACGCACAAGATGAACGGCTGCTTCTTCATGGGTCATACCAAGCACAAGAGGACTTCCACTGCGGTCATGGAAGCGAGCCATTTCTTTACCAATGCTCTCGTATCTACCAGATTCCTGCCAGATAGAAGCCGGCATAACGACAGGAAACTGAACTTCCTGCCCGTCAATAGCATCCATTTCTTCACGGATAACCTGCTCTATCTTCCGTGTAATTCTTTTCAGCGGCATATAAGATGAAAAAATACCGTTTGCTACATACTTCATATAGCCGCCGCGCACCATCAGAGCATGACTGTCAATGTTACAGTCTGATGGTCTTTCCCGAAAACGATCTCCAACAAGTTTCGCCAGTTTCATAAAGGATACCTCCGTATTTTGTTTTTGAACACAAAAAGCCCTAAGCCGACATTACATCAGCTTAGGGCGAACTATAAACAAGTCCGTGGTACCACCTAAATTCGGAACAATCCGCACTCTCTGGCACAAGAGAAAATCTGATGCCATATCTCTGTAACGGGAGAACCCGGCAAGGCTTACTGTTATTTCAGCTTACAGCTCAAAGATGGGTTGGGCATCTTTTCAATAAAGGCTCGCACCGACCGCCTTCTCTCTGAAAATCCGAGATGCTTACTATTTCTTATCATAGCTTTTGTGTTCAATTTTAATTTATACCACAAAAAATAACGGCTGTCAAGAGTTCGTCTATCATTCCTATAATCAAATATTTCAGATAAAGAAGAACTTTTTGATTAACTAACCTTGCGTTATCAAGGAAACGTATTATCATAGTTCTAATGAATCTTCCGCATCTACCCATATCTGCATACAGCCATCAAGATATAACCTTGCATATTCAAGTGGTTTATCTATTGCTAAAGCATTTAAAGCACATTCAGAGCATGGTGTTGTTTTCAATCCTTCTTCCGCTTTTCCGCAGTCTATCCTCAAAAAGTAGCCAGCATAAGTATATATGTCAATACTGTTAGCATTGGTTTGTATGTTGCATAAATAATATTCATTTTTATCTGTCCTCTTTCTTTAAAAATATAGAAAGCATTTCAATCAGTTCACCATACCTGTTCATTTTGTGTTATAATGTTTTATGTGATTTTGTTTCCCTCATTTTTTCCCTTATTAGGGTACATAATGTCCTGTGGGAAGATATAACACAAGGGAAACTTTAAGAGAAAGTTCACCTGCGATAAACTTAGTGTTTTCAAGGGTTAGCGGAGATTTTAATAATAAAATATAACAGCTAATGCTTCCCTTAAAAATCATCAAATCACAATCGGGAGTTAGTGAATCGGTAATAATTCCATATTTTTTGCCCGCTTTAGATTTATTTTAAGGTCGTCATATCCAAACGGCTTGCCATGTCCCGGATATATTAGATTTGGTCTAAGTGCGATGATTGTTTCCCAAGATTTTAGGAAATCCGTTTTATCCTCCGCCCAAATAGTTATTCTGTGTAAACTTGGCAATCCGTTCATAGCAGCGTCGCCGCAGAATAGAGAACCGTCATTAGTTAAAAGAGATATGGAATCGGCGGTGTGACCGGGAGTATCAATGATTTTTCCTTGCAATAAAAGTTCCACTTGCTTACGGTTTTGTTCGGTCACTTGAATACATCTACATGAATATTCTTGCGTTATTGGAGGAAACAAATGCTTGCCCTTGCCAACAAATTTCATTAAGAAACAAAAGAGCAAGGCAATCTTGGTTGTGCAACCGCCATGAAAAGAGTTTTGCCCTTTATATAATCTTTCTAACGCCTTGTCACTCATAACGATTTGAATGTCAGAGCATTCCGAGAGTATTTCATTCAAATAGCCTGCATGGTCATCGTGAGCGTGTGTCAGAAAAATATATCGTATCTGTTGAGGGGCTATTTGCATCTTTGCCAGTTGCTTTTTGAAATGTGCAAATCCTCTTTCATACCCTGTATCAATCAGTACATAGCCGTTGTCAATAGGATATATCCAATTATTTACTATCCTGCTTCCTGCATTGAGCATAGATGTTCTCTCTTTTCATTTATTTTCATCGGCGTCAACTTTCAATTTACTGTTCTGTATTTTCCCATTATACCACAATTCCGAGAGCGTGGAAATAGCGAGTTTTCCGGGCTGATTTCCTACCTCTTGGATATACGGCACAGGCAATCAAAAAAGTATACACTTGAGATAGTTCATCGATGGACAATCCTCTTGAAAACTAAATGACCGTCTGAAAAGGAATACCCCGGCTGGGGAAGTGTGCTGTGACCCCGCTTCTGGACACCGTGGTGTTAGTATATAAGTGTGGACAGAAAAAGTTGAACAACCTATACTATCAAGTGAAAGAGCAAAGGAGA
>NZ_RAZG01000115.1 GCF_003612565.1 Roseburia sp. 1XD42-69
TTACACAGGTATTCGATGAGTTGCAAGCACAAAATGCTTTTCCAAGCGGTACACTTGAAATTTTAGGAGGTCGCTACGGTCATATAGGTTCAAGTATTATGTCTTTTAAAATAGTACTTAAAATTCTAATTAAATTGTTGGAACAAAATGAGGAATTGATGGTTGCTAATATCAGTTCAATTATATTAGATGGTTGCAAATAGAATTTTGCAATTCGATTTGGCTGTTTGTTTTCAAATGTCAATAAGGAGTAAATTGAGGATGCGTGGAATGATACATGATTTAATAAAAATACCTCAGACAATAAAAACTTGTGCATTGGAAGTGATTCACAGTATTGGATTATACTGAAAGATTTTTTGTCCAAAAGAAAGGACTATGGAATAGAAATTCTATTTTTGATATATTCAGATGTTCGTTCAAGCAAATTGTTTATGAAGATTTAGTAGTCAGTATAGATAAAAATTGGCAGACAATAAAGGCACAAATGTTTCACAAGGTCAGTGGTTGAATAATCAAGAGGTTGCGGATTACTTGAATAAATATGGGGTAATAGAATATTCACAACCACCCCAAGAGATTTCTATTCCAGAGGGCTTGGGTCAGGTGATTTTTCCTGACGGGAGTATAAAACCTGCAACAAGTTGCAGAGTTATTATAAATAAAGCAACTGGAAAGATTCGTAGTGCAATACCTATTTTAAAATAAAAGAAGGTGAGTTTATGTTTGATATGAGACTGGATAAAAGCAATTTTACCGAAAAATCATACTGTATTGAAGATATTAAAATTTTAGACGAAATAACATTAATCCATGCAATATGTGAAATGTTATATGAAAATCATGCAAATTTTTTATTTTATGATGAAAATGATAGTGATTTTGGCATGGATTGTAAATTTGATTTACCTTGCTTATTAGATAATTTTGAACAAATAATGGATGGCTTACAAAGAAACAAAGATTTTGAGATAGAATTTTTTGAGCCGGGGAGGGAATATTATTTATCTTTTGCAAATGATGAAGGTGTAATGACTGTATCGTTACAAATAGGATATGATGAAAAACGGGTCAGGAAATATGTTACAGAAAGTGCAATTGTGAAAGATATTTTGGTGAATTTGTTTAAAGATATATTTATTATTGCTGAAAGAAATATCAACAATATTAGAGAAAATCCAGTATTTAATGGGTGGGTGAATATTCTTGGATTATCATTTTGATGTATTTAAACGTCATCCAGGTATGGCATCAGGAGGGAAAATATGCATGATTATTATATCGTTTACTACTGTGCAAATGTTATAGAGAAAGAACTAATTATTCAAACGATTCAACCATTGAATGATCTTAATAAACATAAGGAAGATATATATTTCAGAGGTTCTGACACATTCTTTTGAATGTATTCTCCAGTACAATCAGATTTTAGATATTGAAGAGTGTGAAATAGACATATTTATCAGTGAGAATAAAACAGAATTGGAAGAGATGCAAGGGTTTGGCTGGCCAATTGATTATGAAAATTTGCCAGAATTAAAACAATATCTTATTTCTAATGGATATAAATTATGCAGTTGATATGGAAATTCATAATAAAGTTGGAAAAGTAGTTTGGGAAAATTAGGAGAAAAAATGTTAGAGAAATTGATAAGAATAGTGAAAGATAAGAACATTGATGACATTTATTTGACAGGTTTTGTTGATATTGAAGATGGAATTGCACAGTTTCACCATGATTTAAGATTTGTATATCTAGAATTAGATGATAAGTATTTAAGATTTGAATCCATAGAACAATTTTCAAGGTTAAGAATAAGTATAGTAAATGCAATTAATTTTGATTATGAAGTAGATGAAGATATGATACGAGCCAAATCATCCGTCAGTGAAGTTATTCTAAATGATACAATGGCGATTGGAAATGATATAGGTGAGATTACATTTTATAATCTAGAGCAAAAGATTGAATTAATTTGTGATGCCATTGAACTGAAGTTAGTCAATGGACAGGTAATATTTTTAGATCCATCATACTATTTTGGAATCAACATAGGAGGCAAAGAACAAAAAGAAAAGTGGAAATTAAATATAAAAAAGGACACCAAAGTTTGTGAAACATTAATAAAAATATAAATGTAAACTAAATATGAGAGAAATAATATATGATTTCACAATGCATAGTTTGTATTATGCAAACCTAGAAATTAATGTTTCCATTTTTCCCATTGATACAGGTATTGAAAAGAAATGTTTGTCGTACTTTATTTCAAACAAATGATTATTTATTGTAGAATTTTGATTTATCCTCATGAATCCAGATGAGGTATATGATTTGACAAAAAGATACCTCATTCTTTGACGGGACAAAGTAAAGGGGGAAAAGCTATGATGATATTGGCCCTGTTGGTATTTAAAGACGCCCACATTTTAAGGAAGAGTATACTATGGTGGAGTAGATAAGAAGGCTTCATATGTCGGAGAGTGCATTCCGCAGGGCGTCGGCGGGGGCCACAGTATTTGGTATAGCCGTATGTCCGCCAGCGGGGGCAGCGGCGTCTGCCGGTGCAGTGGATACTTTAGTCAGTTTCATTCCGCAGATTATCGGGATAGAAGCGGCGGCAGAGATGCTGGCCCAGGCGGGAAAGGCGTTGTTGAGTAAGCCGCCGGATGGAGGTGATGCGGTAGGGGGTGAAGAGGAAGGGGTTTATATTGAGAATATTAAGGATACAAGACGTATTTATGACCCAAGCATTAAACATGATCCTCAAGCTGGTTGGGGAAGTGAAAATCCAATTCCGGATCAAGAAACCGGGCAAAAATTGTTAGATTCAGCATACTCTTCATCTAAAAATAAGCAATTATACAATATATATAATGGTAAAATAATTAAGTTTCAGCCAGATGGGACATCGGGAAATTGGCATGCTTATCAGGTTAAGAATACATCTACTGAAGTTCCTGTAGATGTATATAAGCAAATGATGAAAGAAAAGGTTATCGACAAGAAAGTATATAATAAATTGATTCATAATAATTGGCACTAGTACAGCGAATATAAGTAATTGGCAGTTTGGCTTGCCTATTTTCCTGATAGCACTATTCCCCAAGACTCGACGTAGCCACCGTTATGCTTTCGTTTGGGAAGCCGCACTTTTAGAAAATATTCTGCGCTAAATTATCCAAAATTTAATTTTTGCTGTACTAGAAGATAAGCTCAAAAGATAAAAATGAAAAGCGAAAGTATATTGGCTATAAGGTATATAGTCTTATTGGTTTCTTTTGTAGAGGAGGTTTATAAATATGAATTTATTAGGAAATAAAGAAATTTTTGGGATTCAAATTGAGAAAGATGATTATGCTTATCAAATGTCTTTATATGTTAATGGGCAAGATATCTTACAGTTTGAGATGGAGGGTGTCTGTTATCCATATAGATGGCGTAACTTTAAAGATATCATAGAGTGGATTCAAAAGAATCTAAAAAGTATAATTAGCGAAGACGAGTGTCCATTAGTATTACCCGGTGATTCAGCGGTAGAAATTTGGAAAAGTGTTTACAAAATGGAACCAGAAGTGGTAGATATGGATCAATTTGAAATTTTGCAAGACTGGATGTTTCGTCATTCCTGGTTTTCGGCAAGGGCAGGTTCTTATTTGGCGGAAATTTTCTTTAGAAAAAAAGGGGATAATGTAGAAATATCTTGGGATAACTCCAATACTTTTAAAGATGACGGTGTAAAATTTGTTTTTCCAGTGGGAAAATATGAAGTAGGTATTAATGATTTCCAGAAAGTTATGGAACAAGTGTGTTACATTTATAGTCAATTATAAGTTTTTTATGCAATTACGGAGTTTGTACGGAATCTGTAATCAGTCTGAAAAGTTGGATGTGGAAAGGTGAACATCATCTGTACAATTTTTGGTTAGATACAGCAGGGTATGAGAAATTAGATTGTGACAGTATAACAATCCAAAATTCAAGCTTCTATGAAATGGTTTATGAAGCCGTTGCTGAAATAGATAATAAGATGTACGGTTGCATAAAAATAGTTAGTATTAGTTTAGAAACGGATTTTTATTTTGAAAAAGATATAATGAGTGTAATTGAAAAATCACGTAACGTAGTGTCCTGGATAATAAGAGAAAAAGAAATGAAAAATGATGTGAAAAAACTTATGCAGATAAAGTAGCTGAGGGATTGGATATGGTTATATAAGAGAAGCGGTATTGATGGTGAAATAGGCAACCGATGGTGGGAGGCAAAATCAGGAAATTATTGGGAACTTCTTCAAAAAAATCCGGCGGCATTAAATAAATTTAAATCGGATATGGGGCATAGATTGCGTATAGCAACTCAAAATGGGGCAACATATGAGTTGTTTTCAAATACGCCCATTCCAGAATCAATAAAACAATGGCTTTTGGATAAAGGAATTTATTTTACAGAACTAATTAATTAGTTAGGGAGGTTAATATGGAAGCATTCATAACTATAAATTGTAGCAATTATTCGGATAACATAATAGATATTATAAATTTGTTTCAAGAAATAGGGTGGGAAATATACAATTCCAAAGGAGAAATAGAATTTTTACCTATTGGAGATGATGATAAATATGATTGGCAGAGGGAAAAAATGTCAGTGGAAAATTTTTATGAAATTGTTTCAAAAAAGCTTGCTCAAAATGAGCAAGTAGGAGTTGATTTGTTTTACAAGGGCACAGAAGGGATTTCATTACTAGCTTTTAATACAGAACAAATTTTGTTAAGTATCATAATCAACCGGAAGCTTTTGGATAAATGCCATACAGATATGAGGTGGTATTTAGAACATATCATTTACAAATTTTTTGAATTTGGTGTAAATATCTTGTCATACAATATGGAAGAATACGAAGATTAAAAATATCAGGTATCTATAAATCTCAATGGAATCGAAAGCGGCATCTCCGAGAAAAACGCCTCAAGGTCAGTGGTTAAATAATCAAGAGGTTGCGGAATACTTGAATAAATATGGGGTAATAGAATATTCACAACCACCCCAAGAGATTTCTATTCCAGAGGGCTTGGGTCAGGTGAGTTTATGTTTGATATGAGACTGGATAAAAGCAATTTTACCGAAATAACATTAATCCATGCAATATGTGAAATGTTATATGAAAATCATGCAAATTTTATATTTTATGATGAAAAACGGGTCAGGAAATATGTTACAGAAAGTGCAATTGTGAAAGAAATTTTGGTGAATTTGTTTAAAGATATATTTATTATTGCTGAAAGAAATATCAACAATATTAGAGAAAATCCAGTATTTAATGGGTGGGTGAATATTCTTGGATTATCATTCTGATGTATTTAAACGTCATCCAGGTATGACATCAGTAGGGGAAATATGCGGGAAATGATATATGATTTCACAACACATAGTTTATATTATACAAACAAAGAAATTAGTGTCTCTATTTTTTCCCTGGCCATAGATACTTTGGAAATGGTGTTTGAACTGCAAACAGGGAAATTAATTGGGATACAGGGATTTCTCCCACTGGTACAGGCATCAAATAGTAAAATTTTTCTTCCGAAATTTCAAAAAGGTGAGTATTTATTGCAGAAATTTGATTTGTCAAAATGCAATCCCAACGAGGTATATGACTGGACAAAAATAGTACCCCAGACACAGAAATATTTTGAAAAGTTATCTATAAAATATGACGCCGAAAAAGGAATCATTCAGATTGGAGAAACGCTGAGCGAACAGGAAACTGCAATAAAAGTAAATGATAATATATTGTGTGGTCTTGACCAAAATTTGTATTTAAAATGTGTGTACATAATGCCAACGCAATTTATTGGAAAAGAGCAAAGATAAAGGAGGAGGTTTTGACCGTAGTATTAGATATAAATATATTATGTAATAAAATGGTGGAGAATGAAAATGTAAAGACACTTTTATGTAATTATGGAGTTTGTATAGAGTCTGTAATCAGCCTGGCAAATTGGATGTGGGAAGGTGAACAGAAAATAGAATTAGATCAAATAGAAAAAGAAGTGGACAGTAACCGTATTATTGCTATTCAGTTGAAAAAGCCTTCAATAAAGGATTTAGGGGTATATATTGAAAAATGCGGTGAACATTATCTGTACAATTTGTGGATAAATACAGCAGGGCATGAGATGTTAGATTGCAACAGTGTAACAACCAAAAATTCCAGTTTCTATGAAATGATTTATGAAGCTATTGCTGAAATAGATAATAAGGATTCCGGCTGCATAAAAATAGTGGGTATTGGTTTAGAAACAGATTTTTATTTTGATAAAGATATAAGGAGTGTCATGGAAAAATCACGCAATATTGTATCTTGGATAATGAGGGATAGAAAAACAGATAGTGATTTGAAAAAATCTTATACAGAAAAAAGCGTCGGGGGATTGGATATGGTTATATTAGAGAAGCGGTGTTGATGGTTTCTTTGGTATAGGCGGGAGCAGCGGCAGCCCAGGGAGGAAAGACGAATTTGATTAAATATCAAAAATTAGATGAATATCGTGTGATGAGGCTGTGGATAGATGAAATGCCTGAGGATGGGGGGATTTCTACAAACACAATAATCAAAGAATATGATGCAAATGCAAATGTAAAATGGTTTAATGGGACACTTTGTTTAGA
>NZ_RAZG01000116.1 GCF_003612565.1 Roseburia sp. 1XD42-69
GCCCTCCGGGAGAAGATAACGGAATATGCCAGAGAGGATGCGGCGCAGAATGTCTATATGGGAAATAAGTTCCTCGCCCTGCGGAAAAGCGAGGTCGCCAAAGTCGCGCCGGACAGGGTTTCTCCCCGGTTTCCGGCAGATTGGGGAGAGGCTTCATGAATGGCAAAGTTTTCTTTTAGCTGTTTTTGGAAAGAAAGCCAAAGCATAACAGGAAGGCAAGATATTATGAAAAGATTGATTATATTGGTTTTATGGGTGGTTTGTATGCTGGCTTTGCTTGTTGGGTGTTCCAGTCAGGAAAATGAAATAGGAGATATCGATAATCATACGCCGATTGCTTTGTTGGATGATGCGGTTGTTTATAACTATATTGATGATGACGGTGCATTGGTAATTGGACGATATGTTCTTTCCTCAAAAAGGCAATCAGATATCGTAAGTGTGGAAGAGTTTTATATTTCAAGTGGAAAACCTACAGTGATTGATAATTCTGTTATTCTGCCTGTAACCTTAAATACAAACGAACATAAACTTTTGATGGTAAACGCTGATTCTGACACATCTGAAATGATATTTAGCGAATTTAATTCTTATCCAATGGACGCAGTTTCTGTAATGAACACAGACATTTATATGTTAAGCACCATGAAAGATGATGTGGCTACAGCAACTTATATCAGAAAATATAATGAGAATACCGGGGATATGGATATCTGCATTGAAAAACAGTTTACAGATAATACAGGTGAGCAGATAACGACATTTGCCTGTAGCAACGAAAATATTTATGTGCTGGTAAATAATATGGGAGCAGAAAATGATGTTTATATAGAAATTTATGATGATAAAAAATATGATTTACTTGGTAAGCTGTACTTTGATTCTGAATTGAGAAATTTTGTTTCCAATAATGGGATAGTAGAATTTTATTGTTTTGACAGTTACATATACATAAGGAATTTTTCAGATTATGGTGCGATAGGGGAAATAGAAAATAACCAGATAAAAACCTTTCTTAATTTGCCTAGTTTGCGTATGGCTTATAACGGTAAAAATACGCAGGATAATTATTATGGATTTTTTGTAAGAAATGGCAGAGAGCTTTATCTTTTAGATGTTTATTCTGATACTCTATATGAAACCAATTTAGATCTATCACAAGATGAAAGCATTCGTAATGCTATCTCTGATGGAAATAATATATGTATCAGTATTCTTGATGAGAGGGATACAGAGTCTTTTACAACAAAAAAGACCATTATAGTGGATTTCAATGAATTGAAAGAAAAAGCATATCAAACAAAGTGAAAAAGGCTATCCATTATATATCTCCAATAAAACACAGAGAGCAGGCTTCCCCGGTTTCCGGCAGATTGGGGAATCGGGGAGCAGGAAGAAAACCAATAATACACAAACGATAAAAGGGAACCAAGCAGAGATAGAACCATATGCCTGTCTGGTTCCCTTTCTACATATCGGTGCGGGGAGGCGGTGGTGGAAACCAGAAAATAAGTCCGGCTATTGGCCGGAGTTGAGCAAAGGAGGAGGCGGCAGATGGAAGTGATCAAATGCCCCAACCCCAAATGCAGGCGGCGCATTTTGGATGATGAGGGAACTGAAACAGAGTGGACGGTTCTGGAGATTAAATGCCAGCACTGCGGAAAATTGGTAAGGCTGTATTGCGGGCCGGACGGGATTGAAGCGGGTATATACGGGAGGAAAAAACGGCGGAGGTGATTCTGCTGTTTTTTTATGCATAAATGATTAAGGCAGCGCTTTCCGGGCCATACTGGTAACAGGCAATGGAAATTTATGGAAATTTCCACCGATGGGACATTTTATGCAGGATGCATAGCATGGCATTGTCATCCAAAACAGGCTGTGGGAGGTATACGGTATGTGTATGGTCAAATGTCCCGCTTGCAAAGGACGGATCTGCGATTTAATTGCCACCGCAGGAGGGCGCGTAGTCTTAAAGGTCAAATGCCCTGAATGCGGGAGGATAGTCAAATTGGAATGGCTACTACAGGTCACGGAGACAGCTAAATAAGACTTACTACCGAGCGAGTGGGACCAGGGGACATCGAGTCACGAATGGCCGGAGTGAAGCTAGAGACAATGAGCCTTAGCTTACTCCGGCCATTTTTCCATTTTAAATCAATTTCATATCAAAAATAGAAGCGTTTCTGGCTTTACGAAGGCGTAAAGAAAGGAACGCTTTTATGTCTGAAAAAATCATCAGGATCAAGTCAGGGAACGAAGAATTCACAATGAGTGTTACAGAAGAGTCCTATGAGGCGTGGAAGAATAGTGCCTCGGAGGAAGCGGGCATGCGGCGGAGGACAGGATGGCGGAAGGGATGGATGAGATAAGCGTCCTGCGGGAGCGGTACCGGGAAGCCGTGGAGTTCATGGCATGGTTTGGGCCTGCATGGGCGGAGCTGACGGAGGATGAGCGGTATGTGCTGGAATGTTTCTACATGGGAGCGGACGGGTCGGCAGTCAGTGCCGTCTGCGAACGGTTCCAGATTGAGAGGAATTCGGCATACCGCAGGAAGAACCGGGCGCTGTCGAAACTGTCCGTCATGCTGTACGGGAAATAAAAGTGTCCACTTTGCGGGCATGACATTTGGCTTTGGACGTGGTATGCTTATAGCATGAAAAAATGTCAAGAGGGCCTTTGCGGGAGCAATTGGAATCCTGCGGGGGCTTTCTTTATGCCAGAAGGAGGTGAGGCAGATGCCAAGGAAACCGAAGAGGCCGTGTTCCTTCCCCGGATGCCCGAAGCTGACGGACGGGAGGTTCTGTGAGGAGCATGAAAGGCAGGAGAACCGCCGCTACGAGAAGTACGACCGTGACCCGGCTGTACGCCGTAGGTATACGGCAGATGAGGGCCGCTGGCTATGGATATATGAAGATTGCGCAGGAACTTGGCATTTCAGAGAACACAGTAAAATCATTCTGCCAGAGGAAGGGACTGAGTGCGGGGAAAATAAAAGCAGCAGTGCCGTCTGCGGATGGGGATAAGGGTATCTGCCCGTGCTGTGGGGCGGATGTAGGACGGATTTTGCGGACATTCAAAATAAAAATGAATGTGGAGGTAACAAACAATGGCAAAGACGATTTTTGAGGAACTGGGCGGCAAATACGAGCGGCAAGGAGATTATCTAATTCCATGTATAGCTTTACCCACCGAAGAAGAACAGCCGATAGGCATATGGGGACAGCGGCATCTGCACTATCTGAAGCAGTACCGCAAGGTTATATACACCAATCTTCTCACAAGTGGCAGGCTCAACGCTTACCTTGCCGACATCGACAAGCAGGCGCAGGAACGCTTTGAAAGGCTCATAGAGGGCATGAAACAGGCACAGGGCATAACGGAACGCCTAAAGGAAGAAAACGCCTTAGAATGGGTACAACATTTAAATAACATAAGGGCGTGTGCGAGGGAAATTGTGAACGAGGAAATTATTTTTGCATAATAAATTGGCGGCGGAGTAAGGCTCTGTCGCTTTTCTTGTCGGAAGATAAAAATTCATGTTTTATGAATTGATACAGTTCGTTTAAACGGCTATGGTAGATACAGTACAATTTGAGGAGGACAGAAATGTTTGAGTATGTGACGGCACAGGAAGCAGCGGAGCTTTGGGGAATATCGGCAAGGCGGGTACAAAGGCTCTGTAAGGAAAATCGGATTGAGGGCGTATTGAACATCAATCGGGTATGGCTCATGCCAATAAACATTAAAGCAAAATTAGCTTTTCTTGTTTACCCTATACTGATATGGCGGGCGTTAATCAGGATTTTAAAAAGGCTCCTTATCTTTATGAAATCTTCAAAAATGTGCAGTACCCTTTATGTATCAAAATCAAGAAAGGAAATGAAACATTATGGATTTCATATTGAAAACAACAAATCTTTGCAAGAGCTTTGGAAAACATTCCGCTGTAACAGATGTGTCAATTCATGTACGGGAAAATAGCGTATACGGATTATTAGGTCCGAATGGAGCAGGAAAATCTACAATCTTAAAGATGGTAACAGGTATGCTTCATCCTACCAAGGGTACGATTGAATTTGCCAATCACTCATGGAGCAGACAGGATTTAATGCATATCGGAGCTTTGATAGAAAATCCCCCGTTATATGAAAACTTGACGGCGTATGAAAATTTAAAAGTAAGGACTATTTTGTTGGGGTTGCCAGAGCAGCGTATCAATGAAGTGTTGGAGCTTGTGGATTTACAAAACACAGGAAAGAAAAAGGCAGGACAATTTTCAATGGGAATGAAACAGCGGTTAGGCATTGCGGTTGCATTGCTAAACAATCCGTCTTTACTAATTCTCGATGAGCCGACAAATGGATTAGACCCGATTGGAATCGGAGAGCTACGAAACTTAATCCGTCTATTTCCACAAAGAGGAATAACGGTTATATTGTCAAGCCACATTCTTTCAGAAGTGCAGCTTATTGCAGATGACATAGGTATCATTGCAAACGGCAGGCTTGGATATGAAGGTAAAATGCAGCATAGCGAAAACCTTGAGGAATTGTTTCTTAAGGTCGTTGAAGAAAGCAGGGAGGTAATGTGATGAAAGAATATGTATCTTCCGAATGGATAAAGCACAAACGGACTTTTGCAATAAAACTCGTTATTCTCGCCCCTGTTATTACCCTGCTTATGAATGTGTTTGCGCCAATGTGGTATCAGCAAAACGCATTTAACTGGTGGTATGTTTTGCTTTTCCCTGGATTTCTCACTTTGCTTTGCACGATGTGTGAACAACGGGATGGCGGAAAGCTGAAATACAGAAGTCTTATCCCGCTGCCTATAAAACTTAAAAATGCGTGGATTGCAAAAGCAATCGTCATATTGATTTTGGATATTATAGCGAATTTCATTTTTTTAGGGTTGAATATGCTTGGCGGTATAGCGGTTTACTTTATTTATGAAATCCCAATTAGTATATCGCTATTTCAAGCTGCGGCAGGTATTTTTTGTATTATCGTAGCTTCTATGTGGGAAATTCCAATATGTTTGTGGCTGTCGAAAAAGATTGGTGCATTTGCGACGGTTGTAATAAACGCAGGAATAGGCTCAGCCTTGGGCGTAATATTTGCAAACACAAAATACTGGATTTTTTGTCCGTATAGTTGGATGCCACGCTTAATGGTTCCAACAATCGGTATTTTGCCAAATGGAGTGCCTGTTTCTGAAGAAGCAGGAAATTTGCCAGTATCATTGGTTATGGTTATTTTAGCATTGCTGCTTTCTGTAATACTATTTTCAGCTTTAATAAGGCTTGGTGCAAAAGGATTTTCACGGCAGGAGGTAAGACAATGGGAACAGTATTAAGATGTGTCAGAGCAGATTATCTAAAAGCAAAGCGTTCTATGTTGAATGTTATTTATATAATCGTGCCTCTTATACTTGCTTTGGCATTTGCAGGCTATTTTCATATTTCGAGTTGGAACAGAACACTTAAATAAGTGCTTTCTTTGAAATGCTGGGCATAATATATCCTTTTCTAGTTGGAATTATTGTGGGAATTATTGCCCAACGGGAAAGTCAGGCAGGTCATTATCAATTTATACTTAGTACTGTTCCTTCAAGAACGCACATTTATATAGGGGAACTATGTTTTCTGCTGATAAATTCTTTGCTATTTTATACACTTGCAGTCGGCAGTTTTGCCCTTATGTTTCCGTTTACTTCTATAAGCGGATATGTGCAGGTTATAGGGCTTCTGCTTTTATCTTCTACACATATATACCAAATACATTTTTTGTGTGCTTTTATATTTGGTAAAAGTGCTTCTATGGGGCTTGGAATTGCGGGCAGCTTACTATCTGCGATTATGCTCACAGGTTTAGGAGATGTATGCTGGCAGTATATTCCGTGGGCATGGAGCGTTCGGTTTATGGATTTCTGGCTTCTTGCGACTACGAACAAGGATGCTTATTTGCAGAGTTGCAGTACCTTCTATGTTGGAATTATAATAAATATCGTAGCCATACTTGTGCTATTCGCTGTTAGCATTATGTGGATTAGACTATGGGATGGAGGGAAAGAAAATGATTAAAAAATTCCGATTGCTATGCGTATGTCTGATAACTTTAACCATCTTTTTTATGGGTTGCAATAACAGAATATCAGACACGGCGGATAAGAATAATATGTTGAATGACACTCTGCCCAAATACGAACTGAATGTTGCTGATTATAACGAGATAAGTTTTGACAATAAGACATATATCATTACTGAAAAGACAATCTCATATTCAGAGTTAGAGGAAGAAATCGGGCAGGTTTCTCAAAACATTACAACGGTTGAGGGAAATAAATTGCGATATGGATATGTTTATAATATTGATGAAACAACAGATATTGCGGTAAACATCAATGAGAAGTACTATATTGCGGAATTAGCAGATTGATAAAGGAGGTGCTTTGAGTTGGCACGATTGTTAGTAATTGATGATGAGAAAGCCATTCTTGACTTAGTTAAGAATAGCTTGGAAAAGGATGGACATATCGTTACTGTATGCGAAAGTGCGGCAGATGTTACAATAAATACTTTAAAAAATTATGATTTCTTGTGAGTTGTAAGTTATCAATAAAAAAATAACCCTTCCATATGGTTTTATGGTATCCTATAAGTTGCCA
>NZ_RAZG01000117.1 GCF_003612565.1 Roseburia sp. 1XD42-69
CTCAAAATCCTACATAAAACTTTTTACCTGAAATCATCAATTTTCTATTGACTTTTTATTTGCAGGCTCGTCTTGGCGGCTTCCAGTCGTGCGGGGAGCTTGGCAATCTCATTCTCGATTCTGGTCAGATTGCCGAGGGCATCCGCTCCTAAATCTACTTTGTATTTCCTCATTCCGCAGAGGTTCAGACAATACCCCGGACATTCACAAGGCTGTACTCGGACAGATCGCTGTTCTGTATCAGCAAAAGGCTCTCTTTTTCCTGCTCCTGCATCAGTTCCCGGTCACGCTGCAATTCCCGGAGCTGCCCCTCAATCCCCGTGATCAATTCTGATGCCGTCCTGCGGATCGTGTCAAGGGAAGATTTCAGTTCCCTCATGTCACGCCCTGTTGACCACCCGGCTATATACCCAAAGGAATAATCCGAAGTATCTATGCCGAAATGCTGGCACACGGTGTAGGCAATGCTCTCGGCTTCAAATGTTGATGTATCCATTTGAAGCGTTATATCCATGTTTTTATAATGTTGATCTTTTAAACTATTTCCCATAAATCCTCACTTTCTTGTACAAAAGATGAGCATTATCAGATACGCTATTCTTAGGTTTTCCCCTCAGATGGGAATCCGGAAAGGAGCGCATTTGATATG
The DNA here is from genome assembly GCF_003612565.1 of Roseburia sp. 1XD42-69. Taxonomy (GTDB): domain Bacteria; phylum Bacillota; class Clostridia; order Lachnospirales; family Lachnospiraceae; genus Roseburia_B. The sequence continues at coordinate 650 of NZ_RAZG01000117.1, forward strand.
CAAATAAACTATTTAGATGCTGTTTCATCAGTTCTCAATATGATGAAGCAGCCTGACAGTGCATGTAAAAATATAGACATGCATAGAACCTGTTACACTACATTTTTCAAGTACCTGATGGATAATGACATTCCTTTTTCTATGGATGCCGCACTGGACTGGCTTGAGATTAAGAAACTGGAAATTTCCTGCGAGGCGTGTTCCCAATATAGAAATGCCCTGTTCCGCCTTGAGCATTACCTGCTTTTTGGGGATATCAAAAGTCCTTTCTGCCGTTCGGAAGACAGCTTTTTCTGCAGGAGCGGAATGTCGGAATCCTTTTTCCGTCTGACATATGAGCTGGAAGAATACTATGCGGCCAGCCAAAACCCCGGCTATTACCATACGTATTCCGTTGCCATAAAAGAGTTTTTCCGGCTTGCGACGTCCCTTGGAATTACAGAGCCGGAAGCAGTAACCATAGATACTCTTATCGAATACTGGAATACTTACTGCAAATCCTGCAGTTCTTCCGGCAGACGCCAAAACGCCGTATGCGCTATGACGGCGCTTATGAAATACCTTCACCGCCGGGGTGATGTGCCGGAGTGCTATCAGCTGGTTCTTTTTGGTGGGAACGCTGAAATACTGCCGGGTATGAGGCTTCCAAAAACAGGCGTCGCATTTCATCCCAGTGTACCCCTTGAACATAAAGCGGAAGAATATCTTGACGCTCTGAATGATTGGAAATACATGGAGTCATCAAAAGCTGTTTACCGCAATGATTTCACCTGATATTTTATGTTTTTGGAACTTAACCGTCTGGAACATTCACCAGAAACTGTAACCCTATGGACAGATATGCTTCCGGATTGTCCGGATCAGGCCAAAGCCGGCAATTCCATATCGGCCCGCCGTTCACACACGATCAGAATGTTTGGGAAGTATCTCCAGGGCACAATGGAATCTAACATAACTGCAGGCCAAAAGCGTGCGTCCGACCAACTCCCGTCATGGAGCAAAACCATTCTTGATGGTTTTATAGAGAGCCGCAGGCGGGATGGGATGGCCAATAATACACTTACCATGTGCAGATCTGCCGGATGCAGTTTTTTCAAATATCTTGAAGACAACGGGATAGATCATCCAATGTCCATAACGCCGGATGTGGTGAAAGCATTCCATAACCAGGATGTCCACTCGACCCCGGAGAGTAAAAATGCATATGGGTCTAAACTCCGCCAGCTTCTGCGGTACATGGCCGGCCAGGATCTGGTTTTGCCGACACTTGTTTTTGCGGTATCCGCAGGCTGCGCTCCCCATCGCAGCATCGTTGATGTCCTGAGCGATGATATGGTTAAGAAAATATATGAATACCGTGAGAAAGCCTCCACCCCCATAGAACTCAGGGACACAGCCATGGTTATGCTCGGACTCCGGATGGGTATCAGGGGCGCAGACATCCTAAAGCTCCAGGTAAATGATTTCGACTGGAAAAATAAAACGGTCTCCTTCATCCAGCAGAAAACAAGAAAAGCAATCACGCTTCCAGTACCGACAGACGTAGGTAATTCAGTATATAAATACATCATGGATGGGCGTCCGGAATCGGCTGCCGCAGGTAACGGATATATATTTATCCGCCATCAGGCGCCATATATCCCGCTTAAAGTTACAACGGCATGCCGCGGGGCTTTAAAAAGAATACTTGCCGAATATGGTTTTGAACTGTCTGCCGGCCAGGGCTTCCATATGACACGGAAGACATTTGCCACAAGAATGCTCCGGGCAGGCAACAGGCTTGATGATATTTCTAATGCCCTTGGGCATGCACGTCAGGAAACTGCTGAGGTATATCTTGAACGTGACGAAGATAAAATGAGGCTCTGCCCTCTGGAATTTGGAGGTGTCTTATCATGACATACATTTTTGAGAGCGGCCTGGCACATCATATCGAAGGGCTTATACAACAAAAACGGGCTGATGGATATGCCTATCATGCCGAAAAAAAGCTGTTAAAACGCTTTGATACTTTTTGCGTACAGAATTATCCGGAACTGACAACAGTTACTTATGAAATGGCAGCCAAATGGTCCGAAGCCAGACCTTGCGAAGGAGATGCCTATCACAACCGCCGTATGTCGGTCGTGAAAGTGCTGGGTGAATATATCCTTTCCCTCGGCCAGGAAGCATACATCCCTAATTTTTTCTGCAAGGCTTACCGTCCGGCCCTTTACATCCCGTCAAAAGATGAGGTTAAGGAGCTGCTGCGGAAAATGGATATCCGCACATCCCATAATTCAGAGCAGCTAAGGCTCGACAGGGAGTGCAAGATTCTTTTTCTCCTGTATTTTTGCTGTGGGCTGCGTCTGTCAGAAGGGCGGCTGCTAAAGTGGGAACATATAGACCTGGAAAAAGGGATCCTTACTATCCTTGGCTCAAAAGGCAGCAAAGACCGCCTTGTATACCTTCCGCAGGACAGCCTTCCAGTACTTAAAAGCTATAAAGAATGCCAGGAAAAGCTTTTCCCCGGAATTGACTGGGCTTTTCCAGGAAAAGACCCGCATAAGCCTGTTTCGTGTTCCGGAGTAGAGTCAAGTTTTAACCGTCATTGGGCTATGCTTCCAGCTGCCGGGACACTTGCTAAACACCCGACGCCCCACTGTTTACGCCACGCTTTTGTAGTGGAGAGGTTTAATGAGTGGATGCACCAGGGAATTGATACAAACACTATGCTCCCATATTTAAGCAGATACCTTGGACATAAAAGCCCTGATGAAACGTATTATTACTATCATCTTGTAGAAAAGGCATTTGATACTATCCGGGAGAAAGATACAGTGTCGGGAAAGGTTATTCCGGAGGTGGTTCCCTATGAAGAATAAACCAGAAAAGATACGGTCTGGCCAGCTGTTCTTTTCCCAGACATGGAACTTTCTAAATGTCTATTTGGTAAAGCAGGCCGGACGCAGTCAGGCTACAGCAGAATCCTATAGGGATTCCCTTACAATATTTAAAAACTATCTTGTAGGTGAATTAGGTAAGTCCATAAGCACCTTTCAGTTTTCCGACTGTACCAAAGAATGTATTTATAACTTTAGAGAGTATCTGCTTGCAAATGGCAGCCAGCCATCAACTGTAAATGTAAGAGTCGCGGCTATCCGCACCTATCTGAACTATGCCTCGGATATGGACATATCCATCCAGTCGGTTGCTCTGGCAGTCAGCCAGATATCACCCTGCAAAACCATAAAAAAGGAAAAGCCTGTTCTGTCCGAGGATGCACTTGCCGCAATACTGTCCGCACCGCCGGATACGAAGTTTGGTGTACGGGACCGTGCTATTTTGATTCTCCTCTACGATACAGCTGTAAGAGTCAGTGAGCTGCTCAACATCCGCTTATGTGATGTTGCAATGGAATCAAAATATCCCAATATTTTCATAACAGGCAAAGGCAACAAAGAGAGAACCATACAATTGACAGCTAAGGCGGCTGGACACCTTAAGGAGTATATGCGTGTATATCACAGCAATTCTTCTAAAGAAGCCTACTTATTTTCCACAACGATAAAAGGTGTGGCAGACAGGATGTCCGTTGGAAATGTCCAGAGGATTATAAAAAAATATGCAGCCCTGGTAAGCGAGGCAGGGATCAGCATTCCAGATTCAGTCCATTGCCACATGTTCCGGCGGACCAGGGCCACAAATCTTTACCAGGATGGGATCGCCATTGAACTTGTCTCTACAGTGTTAGGACATGCCAGGACTGATACAACCAAAAACTACTATGCAAAGCAGTCTGTTGAACAGCTTCGGGGAGCAATGGAATCTGTTCCAACACCCATACCTGATGAAGCGGCAATGTGGGAGGGCAGTGAAGATGAAATGGCAAGGATTTGTGGATTGCGCTAACGAATAATGCTCATCTTTTAGTAGTAAAGTGCCTTATTTCTCAGCATTCTTTAAAATGATTAACATTTTGGAATGCTGAGTATAAGGCTTCCACCTCTTTGGTGTTCCTGTCTTTTGCGGGCGCAAGGATATCCTTGTTTACATCTTTATCATGCAGCATGGAATGGGCGGTTTCATGCACCATCGTCTTTAAGGTCTGGCTCTCGCTCATGCCCTCCTGCACCGCAATCCGCTTTTCTGCCGGGCTGAAGAACCCTTTGGAATCGCCGGGAATATCCTCAAAGCTGACCGGAACCGGGGCAACATAAGTGACCGCCTTGATAAAGTCCTCATACCCCTCCACTGTGGACAGAAGCTCTTTTGCCTCCAGCTCCGGGATTAGCTCCCCCGATGTCTGCTTTACATCAAAGACGGACACAGTGCGGAAAGCAGGGATTTTAACCTCGACTTCCTCCGTCTGCGGCATACCGTCCCTATCCAGCATGACCTCCCCGGTCACAGGGTCTAACTTATCCCGTTCCTCTTTGATCTTATAAGGGGCAGAGGCAAGGATACGGATTCCCCTCTCCCCCTTGTTTACATGGCGGTTGAAATTCTTCTGCCATGCCTGGTAGCCTGCGACCAGACTGGCGTCAGGGCGCTGTAAGGCTATCAGAAGCGTGTTGTTGACACTGTAATTATGGAATTTTGACATAGTGGAGAGATAGCTTTTGTATTTCTCGCTCCCGAAAAGCTCTTTTAAGCCTTCCTCCAGTTTGTCCGTGATCTCTTTTACTTTCTGCTTTTCTGTTTTTGCATCTGCCATATTTGATTTCCTTTCTTTGCATGAAAAAAAGACAATCTGTTATGACTGTCTTTCTTCCCGAAAACAAAAAAGCAGCGAATTGTTTTATATAACGCAAAAACAAATTCACTGCTTTACTACTTGTGTTATTAAGTTGCTGTAATTATGCTAATACTGGCTCTCTTTTTCTAATGACAGCCTCCACTTCCTCTATGGTCTTTTCAACAATCCTTGCTATTTGTTCTGATGAATAACCATCTCTGTGCATATTCATAATCACGCCAGTTATAGCATTATCTGTTGCATTTTCTCTGATCCCCTGTGAAAGATTACACATAGCGCTCATATCCTTTCTCAATTTTTCATCTACCGGAATACTGTACTCAGTTTTAATAATCCCTAATTTCTCATCAACGGTCAATTCCGCCGAAAGCAACGTACTCAGCAAACGGTGTAGCTCATACTTTTTATCATGCTCCGGAAGTTCATTTGATATACCTATCAGGACAATATTCAGCAGGTCAAGCCCGCCTTTCCACGGATAGGAACCGAGCAGATCGTCTTTCGCAAGATGCACATAAGCCATACTGCTTTCGTCCATGCCCATACACACCCAAATCGAAAATACACGCCTGATGTCGTTATAGTTTGTCTTGACAAAATCCCGTTCCTTCTGCGAGGAAACAAGGCGGCTCACATAGAAAACTGCCCTGTTTAAGATATGGTAGCCTGACGGTTCATCTTTCTGTGCTTCCACGTTTACGATAACCTGTGAAATACCGTCTTTCATGCGCACATAAAAGATAATGTCAAACCTTACAAGCCCCTCGTTTATCTCCGCATTTTCCGTATTCATCCCGACAATGCGCTGCCCGTTTTCTTCTTTTTCAATATTGGTCAGCCCCGGCTCTACTGGAACCACGCTGATAAATGGCTCTCCCTCAATATAAGACACCACATCTTTCGGGTTCATTCCCCGGAACTCATCAACCGTCTTTACCAGGATATGCGCCAGAATAATCTTATTTCCCAACAGGCGTTTTGCCTTATCATCATACTGTGCGTCCTGGTCTGCCATGCTGACCGCATTCTTTATTTCCGTATCCATCAGCCATAAACCTCCTTTTTGTATGGTGGAAACGCAAAAGCCATTCCCAAAAGGTATATGACCTCAATGCCATTATACCCCGAAATCCCGGCTAAATCAATCGGAACTTTATAATTGCTAGGGCTGTTTCACGAAGAAATATAAAAATAAAATAAAGCTCTCTAAAAAGCCAACTTAGGTTTTGTACT
>NZ_RAZG01000118.1 GCF_003612565.1 Roseburia sp. 1XD42-69
TGGCATCTATCATCTATAATTATGGCAAATTTTGTGATGGTTTTAAATCCACCCTGAAACTAGGCGCTTACTATCAAATAAAAAATCCATGCTTAATTCAGCAAACGTTTTCATTCAATACATCTCCCATCCTGTCATTAATAAAAATTTTTCTCACATACAATTCCTATTGCAAAATCTGTTAATAAATATCATTTTTCTAATCTCATATGTCACTGTCGCAGGAGCTTCCGCATATTCTGCTGGATTCACTTTTAATCCTGCTGCCCGCATAGCTTCCACTACCAAATTTTTTCCTTCTACTACCTTACCGCCCAACTTCTCAGCTATCCTACAGCTTGCTTTATTTGAACGGAAAGCGTTCCAAACAATACACTCTACTGATTCATTTTCAAATACATTTACACACAGTATCTTGGATGCTTCAAAGGCATAGCCTTTTCCCTGATACTCATCAAGTATTGCAATATCTACTTCCGGCATTTCCACATTACTATAGTCTAATTCAATGAAACCTACTCCCCGCAATGATACTTTTTCAGTTATCAAGTACCTTGCTTTGCTGTCCCGTTTTCCGTCAGCATAATCTTTAATACACCCACACGGATGCTCCCAGAAATCAGGCATCATCTCATATACTTTTGAAAAAGCAGACGCCCTTTTATATGTAGACAAATAGCATTCCACATTTGATTGATTCAGCAGATTTACAATGATTTTTTCTCCATATAATGCAAGATCATTACCTGCAATAAAGTCATTTCTTTTGTCACTCAAAAGCCTTCTCCTCATTCTATAAACTCATTGGTCTTCATTCAATACGAAGAGAAAATGCAACCATACTTAGTCCACATCTGTATCTATCTTTTTCAAATTCATCGTTAAAAACCGACAATCGCTTTGAGAATCCCGAAAACCCATATGGCGATATATCAGATATGCATCTTTATAACAGGCAGTACGGATAGAAACTTCTGTAATCCCCCTTCTGTGCGCCTCATTACAGACATGCTCAATCAATGCCCTGCCTACGCCTTTATTTTGATAATCGGGCAAAACAGCTAAAAACTCAATGTATAATGAACGACCACAAAACATGTCAGGTGTTTCATACACTAATACAGCACCGCAAATCGTACCATCTTCTTCCAGTATAAATGCATTATTCCTATTAACAAAAAAAGATAAATACTCATTAAAGCCTGTGTAATATTTCGCAACTAAACCTTCTCTATGCTCAAATGCCTTTTCGTAAAGCCGCACAATTTTATCGTAATCATCTTTTACCGCCAATCTTATCGAGTATTTCATAATTTACTGCCTTTCTGCCCATTTCATTCTATAAATCCGTTGGATTCCAGTCAATACGAAACTCCAACACATGCCCAATCAAATCAATCGGAGCAACATGAAACTCCTTTGCCAATTTCCTTCGTTTATCATCAATTAAATCTTTGTTTTCTTCTTGAAACTTGCGTAAATATTCTCCATGAATAAACATTTCGCTAATTCCGTTAGGTTTCGCTCCAAGTTTTTTCATAAGATTCTGTGAAGCATAATTGTCAGAGTCAACCCTGCTTCTATATGCAGGTTTTCCTGTCAATTCCGTTAAAGCATTTAACATTACTACAAGAGCATGATATCCATATCCCCGATGCCTATATTTCTTCAAAAGTTCTATTACCAATTCCCAATTCTCTACATTTATATTTTTTATTCCACAGTAACCCACATATTCTCCAGATACTTTGTCATAAATGGAAAAGTTCGCAGCTGTATCAGATAAAAATGATTCCCATAAATCCTTTTTAAAAGTATCTTCCTTAAAAGCACTTTTCATAATAGCGCATTCGTAGGATACTTTCATATAATCTTCATAATCCTCATCTGATATATTCCTTAACATAACCATATCATTTTCAGCGAGAAGCCGACCTCGCCTTGACAATGTACTTTTATCAAAATTCAGATTTTCAATTTTCTCTTTAGGCTCATCAAATTGTGCCATTATTTTTTCAACCTCCAATGACAACATATTCATCACAGCATCTGATTCCGGAATTAATCCATCTTCTTTTAAAGAAATCGCTTTTTCTAATTGTTCTAAGACACTATTATACACATCACTATGCTGATCACATCAATTCGCATCTTCTTAAAATCTTTATCCTTATTCCTCATAATCTTTCATCAACATTTTCATTCCATATTTATTGTTATCCTCTAAAAATTGCAATAAATCGGGATGTATCTTAGGAAAATGCATATCCATAAATTCGACAATCATTGGCATTACCCAATATTGGCAACCTTCTCTCGGCGTAATGTCAAATTCTATGTCATCTCTGTAGTCAGATGACTGTATTTTATTCGGCAATGCAATAGAAAGAATGCTAATAAAAATTGAGGTTATATTGTGTACAGTTTCAATTAGTTTTTCCTTTCTTTTTTGATAATCTCCATATGAAGGGTAATTATCCAAAATATATTTTCGCCCATTGCCATGTACATAATTATTTAGGGTTCTATCTGTCTCTTTCCATATATCTTTAAGATATATTTCCATCAACTGTTTTATATCTTCATCCTTAACAAACTGTGCGACATATTTTGACGTATCAAAATACTGTTTCCGTTCCTTGAAATATTTTTCATCTTCCAAAACATCATAAACCCACAATTCAACGGCTAAATCTGCTGCTGATTTGCGTGTACCTGCCGCCAAAATCTTCATTTCTGATTCTATAGCTTGAACCAAATTTTCGACCGTTAAGTCTGAACCGTACAATTTTTTAAATTCTTCATCATCCAACCTTTGCATATTTTCTACAATCTGAGCCACAAAAACATATTGGATTATATCATCTCTATATTTTCTTGCTAACGTAAATGCATCTGCAAAATATCCTCTTTGACAGCAAAAATCTATACTCTTAATAGTATTCTCAGATGCGGTAATTGATTCTCCCTGTAAAAAATATGTACCTCTACTACTAACTGAAACACTTGGACCAGAAAACATATTATCTGAAATTCCCATTAAAATCATTGCGATTTCATCCAACTCTGCTATTTGACATCTTTCATTATTCGCTACAAATATATCACTCATTTTCTCCAATGTCTCCATTTTTATAATTTAATTATTTCTTGATACAACCTCTATTGTTGCCTTGCTCTTTCTATCCGCATACAAAACGACTTCTGCCATAACTAATTTATGAATTGCTGAAATAATCGTTTCCATTTTACCATAGTCAGGCTGTCCGTTTCTTACCGGCAAAACGATATTAAGGTTATCAGCATCTTTGGCATAAAAATTTCTACCGTAATCAAATTGACCGTTATGCGATGATTTATGAATTGCTGTTGTAACAAATATGGCTGCCTTCATCGGCAATTTTTCTGTATGCACAATTGCAACATGGTCATCTCCGCCATATTCATAATTTCTATATTTAGCAGAGCCAAACATATCAATCGTAGTTGTGTTCTTTGAAAAAATATGAACATCATTACCAATAAAATCAGAAACGCCTTCATCTGCTTCGCCTGCAGTCACAAATGGTAAACTGCCCGGAATTCTATCAGCGCTTTTCAAACGCTTTCCACGAGTTGATTTCCCATATAATGCCTCAAGATTGAATTTTCCCCACTCTAGCTTATCAAATTCTTGCAATGACTGTTTCTCTTCAATGGTAAGATGCGTATCTTTCAGACCTGTGACAGAAAAATATGTTTCTAGTTGCGCAACATGCTGTGCTTCAAGTTCTGCAATAAAATTTTCCATAAAAGCAAAATCTATTTTGCCATCACTTTTGGGCAATTGAATGTATTTATTCTTTACAACATTCCATCCGCCCAATTTGTTCTTATACGAATATATCGACAAATCAGTAACCTTGTTAATACACATTACCATAAACATATACTGATTCTGCGATGGCATTAATTCATCCGACTTCCAGCGAATAGCATAGGCATCGGACAAAACCGTAAATTCTCGTGATTGAAAATATGCTCGATAAACATCACTATTGGATGGAATAGATATTACATTCTTCAAAATAGTTGCCCCATTTCGCGGCACATAATAATTTAACCCCTGATTATTGAAACTTGATGTTAAGCAAGGCAAAGTATATTTATCTGTTGCACACTTAGGAAGATCATCCGCTTTATATGGCAATTTGTTTGTTTTAATCTTTTCAAACAAATCGCCAATTCTATATTCGCCCCACTCGACACCGCGAAGTTTTTCATCGAGTGAGGCGTTTATTTTCCCAAGCGTTCATTCTCACGATTCTGATTTTTCAGTAAATTTGAAACCTCCCATGCAAGGTAATCACTTACGGTTTTTTTGAAATCTTCCAGAGTAGGCTTTGTATCAATGGGTGCAGTCTGATTCCAATCTGCACCGTTTTCCGGATCAATCGTTCCCTCATAGTATTCTCTTTCCGTAAACAAGCATAGCTTACCTTTGCCAAAGCGCACTAAATCAACGACCTCTTGATAACGCTCTTTTGCATGATCAGTATCCTTTAAATTATTACTTGCCTTTTTACGATTGGAACGGGTATAATCGTCATTAGAAAAGTCTATAAACTTAACAACATCATCTTTTTGATGAGTTTCACCGACTCTGAACACATAAATGCTTGTCTGTACACTTGATTTACCAATAAACAAATCTATGGGCATTTTTATGCTCGCAAGTAATGTACTATGTTTCAGTATCCTTTTGTTGTATTCAATTGCCTTTCCAGAACCCGCTGAATTCTGGATAATGATAGCTGCATATCCTTTATGCATCATCGACAGAGCTTTTTCAACAAAATTCATTCCATTTCCGGATGCGGAATACGGCGGATTTAAGACAAAAGCATCCGCAGGAAATTTATCATTAGTCTTCCCAAAACCATAGTTACCTGTAAAGTCTGTTAAGGAATCCTTGTTCAAAATATTTGAACTGCCATCGCCCATAAGAATCATATTCAAAATAGCAAGCATATACACACTAGAAAGCAATTCTATGCCAAGTAACTGTGTCGCTTTAATTTCAGCCGCCTTTTTTTGATATTCATCGGGAGACTTGATTTGTTCCTTAGCATCATTGAGCATTTCATTCATAGCAGCTACAAGAAGTCCAGCAGAGCCAGTGGCAAAGTGCCAAACATAAGAGTCTTTATTGACTCTTGCAAGTTTTACTAATAATTTGGCAGCATAAGAAGGCGTAAGAACAACATCATTTAACTTATCTTGTGAGAATCCCAGCCATCCATACATTTCATTGAACAACTTACCTGTAAAATCAGTGGTTAATCCGATTTTATAGTAAATACCTAAATCATCAACAATCTTTGTGAACACACGTTTTAACTGGCTCTCTCCATTTTCAACTCTGTTGATATTATCAGTAGTCAAAGTGTTTTGTAATGTCCTTACAATAAGTTCTTTTTTCTCTTTAGGCAACTTCTTTTCATTTAAGAAAGCCTTGATCTTCCTAACAAGAATATCTCCATCTGTGTTACCCTCTTCTGATGAAGATTTGAGCTCCGACTTTTCAAGAGGTGCTACTTTTCCAGGAATTCCAATGGTAGCAATAATAGAAGCTGCCACAAGATACACTCGGTCATTCTCACCCAAACCTTTTTCATTTTGATATATATCATTATTCAGCTTTACCAAACTGGCATCTATTTCCTTCTCTCTCTGCTCTTTTAACCTATCAATTTCTTCTTACGATAATTGCAACCTCTTTACTTTCTCAACAAAGCTATCAAAGTTCTCTTTTCTAAGGAAAGAAAAATCAGAATAATCATCGATCTTTTGGCCAATACCAAAATTGGTCTTGGAAACATAATAAACACCGATAGAATACTGAAGATTACCATTCTCATCTTTGTAACCAGTCATTCCAATAGCAATAATATCAGTGTAACTTGTGTGGTGTAATAATGCATTAGCATAATGGACGGCGCCATTTACAGCATACGCATTAATATTCTTAAAATTCGGTTCGTTTTTTGCTGTCTTATTATCCACTTGACCGTTAGAATCCAATTTGACAAGCTTATCTTTATATCCCTTGTATTCTATAAGCACAGGATAAAAACTTAATGCTTTATCTTGAAGCAACAATTTGCAATCAGGTCTATTTCCACCTACGCCACCATTTTTAGAAAAATAATCATTTAGTGCAGCATCAATTTCTGTATTTAGGGATTCCTGTTCTAACTTATAATCCAATTTATATGCTTTCAACCAACCATTTGCCAAATCAGCAATATTAGGTTCAATCGATTTAACCGTTTCTTTTGTTGCCATTTTTATTTCTCCTCATCTATATAGTTCTTGTGAGTTGTAAGTTATCAATAAAAAAATAACCCTTCCATATGGTTTTATGGTATCCTATAAGTTGCCA
>NZ_RAZG01000119.1 GCF_003612565.1 Roseburia sp. 1XD42-69
GAGGCATCCTGTATCTTATTTAATTTGAAGAAAAAGAAGGGATTTTGGTTCAGATAAACTAACGAATAACAATTTCTGATGCTTTTAAAGAAAAATAGAGAGCAAGGTGTTAATCCCTGCCCTCCATTTTTAATGCTTTATGCGTATATGATTTCCCTATCCACAATCTCCCTCGCACAAGCCCTTATGTTATTCATTCTTCCTGTCCATTCTAAGGCGTTTTCTTCCTTTAAGCATTCCGTTATGCCCTGTGCCTGTTTTATGTCTTCTATAAGCCTTTCAAAGCATTCCTGCGCCTGGCTGTCAATGTCAGCAAGGTAGGTGTTCAGCCTGCCGCTTGTGAGAAGATTGGTGTATGTAACTTTGCGGTACTGCTTCAGATAGTCCAGATGCCGTTGTCCCCATGCACTTATGGGCTGTTCTTCTTCAGTGGGTAATCTTAAATCTGGAATAAGATACCCATTTTCTTCGTGGTATGTGCCGCCTAACTGTTCAAATAGTGATTTCATCTGCAAAAACTCCTTTTCTGTATGGTTTGGTTTTTGCGGGGTATCTGCAAGCAATGTATCAGCAGGCTGTATGTATATACTATCTTTAAGTTAAGTAATCCCCTTCCCAATGATAAGTAATCTCCATATACAACCGCCTTTCTTTGTGCTAAACTGTTTACAGATACGAATAAAAGAGTTATCACCCACTTTCTTTAACACAACATCTGCAAGTTTCCATTCACCACAAATGAGCCAGCCGTATATGTTGTATTTTTGCAGATGCGCATTTCCGCTAAAATACTGCATTTGCCGGAAATGTTTACATCTACAGTTCACAACATATCACATCGTCCAGATAGCGGCATTTTGCAAACATATCGCTTGATTTCTGTGCATCTGCCGTCGATAAGCCAGCCACGTTGCGCATTTTGGTATATAAGAACAAATTTTTGTACAGGTCCGATTCATCCACGAACATCATGTCAACGCCGAGTTCTTCAAACGTGACCACATCATCCTTGCGTCCATTTGCCTGTAACTTTTCAAGCCGCACTTCCAGGCTTTTCTTGGTACGCTCCAGCTGCTTAACGGTAAAGCGTTCTCCATGGCTGGCTTTCACTTCCCGGATGCCGTCTGTAATTTCGTCAATCTGTTCCCGTATCAAGCGTTCCTGGCGTTCCATGCTTACCGGGATACGCTCAAACTGGCTGTGCCCGATGATGACTGCATCAATGTCGCTGGTGGCTATACGGGCGCAGAATTTCTTACGGTTACGGGTTTCAAAATCCTTTTTAGTTGTGACCAGAATATTCGCAGCTGGGTACAGCCTTAAGAATTCAGCCGCAGTCTGCTCTGTAAGATGATTCGGGACGACGAATATTGACTTATGGCATAGGCCCAGACGCTTCGATTCCATAGCGGCGGCAATCATCTCGAATGTTTTCCCAGCCCCCACTTCATGCGCAAGCAGGGTATTCCCGCCATACAGCACATGTGCAATCGCATTGACCTGATGGGGCTGGAGTTTTATTTCCGGGTTGATGCCTGAGAATACGATATGGGAGCCGTCATATTCGCGAGGGCGGGTATTGTTCATGGTTTCGTTATAGTGATGGACAAGCGTCTGACGGCGTTCCGGCTCCTTGAATATCCAGTCTTTGAATGCATCTTTTAAAGCCTGCTGTTTCTGCTGGGCAAGGGTTGTCTGTTTGGCGTTCAGGACACGCTTTTCTTTGCCGTCTGCATCTTCGATGGTGTCATAAATCCGCACATCCCGCAGGTTTAATGAATCTTCGAGAATACGATATGCATTTGCACGGTCAGTACCATATGTCGTGTATGCTGCGACATCGTTATATGGGGCGGCATTCTTATTGGCAATGCACCATTCCGCCGTAAACGCTGAATAATTTACTGTGATTCTGTTACGCAGGTAAGCAGGCGTGTTTAAAGTTTCATGCATGAATTGCTGGATATAAGATTTATCAATCCATGTCGCACCCAGACGTACTTCAATCTCAGATGCGTCAAGGTCTTTTGGCTGTGCAGCTTTTAAGGCTTTAACATTGACTTGGTAGGCTGTGTCATTTATTGCCGCTTTTTGTGCCTGCCGCAGCTTTTTACGGACATTGCCAGACAGATATTCGTCTGCTGTCTGCCAAATATTATTCGTTGGGTCTTTATAGATTACGCCCTGTAATTCCCGAATCAGCTCGGATTCACTTTTTCCGGTCAGCTGTGACATAAACAGCAAATCCACTTTGGCACGTTCTCCAATGGATACAACCAGAGCTTCCGATGCCGTGTCTACGCTTGTGATTGTCTTATGCTGTTTGATAGTGCGTTTCGTGAACATATCCGCTTTGCGTTCCAGCCTGCCGTCTTCACCCAAGATTTCCAAGGAGCAGAGCAGATAATAGCTTGAATCCCGCTCAAACGCCAGACGGTTCGCACGGCTGTTAATCAGGCCGTATTTATGAGTAAATGCATCGTATAACTGGTTTAACTCTGCCTGACCTGCCTTAATGGCACTATCCGGTATATATTCATCCATCTGCAGGGCAATTAACTTTTGTACGCAGTCACGCAGTTTTATCATGCCTTTGACACGTTTCTCGGCTGTTGCGTTCAGCTCGGCTTTCTTCATCATAGAATTCTCACGGTAGTACACTTCACCGTCTACCAGAGTGAAAGAATAGTTCTTCACGCTGTCGTCAGCCGGGAGCGTGTCTGCCGGAGTGCTTTTATCCGGTTCTGCTGGCACGGCTTTCTGGTAGGTCCCACGAATAAATTCCATTGCCTTTTGGAACTGTGTGGCAAGGCCAACGTCTGGAACAGGAACAACTGTATAATCCTGCCTGCCATACTGCGTGCTTTCTGATGAAGGCATTCCCAGAACCATTTCGGGATGATTGAGGAAATAATTATTGATAATGAATCCGTCTGTATTCTCTTCCGTATGTACCCAATCTGGGATTTCGTCTGCTGGGGTATCGCATTTCTGTAAGAACAGGATGTCAGACACCACTTCTGTATTAGCGTTCGCTTTAAAGGCGTTGTCAGGCAGACGGACAGCCCCAAGCAGGTCCGCTTTTGTAGCCAGATACTCCCTTACGTCTGTATCCTTGGAATCCATTGTGTAACGTGTGGTGATAAATGCCAGGATGCCGCCGGGACGCACTTTATCCAGGGATTTAGCCAGGAAGTAATTGTGAATAGAGAAGCCCAGCTTATTGTATTCCGGGTCGTTGACCTGCTACTGCCCGAACGGCACGTTGCCAATGGCAAGGTCAAAGAAATCATCCGGGAAATCTGCCTTTTCATAGCCAGTAATATCAATCCGTGCATTGGGATACAGCAGCTTAGCAATGCGTCCGCTGATGCCATCCAGCTCCACGCCGTACAGCTTGGATTCAGACATTTCTTCTGACAATAAACCGAAGAAGTTTCCGACGCCGCAGGCAGGCTCCAGAATATTTCCAGACGTAAAGCCCATGCTGCCGACAGCCTGATACATTGCCTTAATAACAACCGGGCTGGTGTAATGCGCATTCAGGACAGAGGCTTTGGCAGAAGTGTATTCTTCCGGGGTCAGCACCGCTTTCAGCTCCTGATATTCCTTTTCCCAGCCTGCCTTGTCCGGCTCAAATGCATCCGGGATGCCGCCCCAGCCGACATATTTAGATAAAATCTGCTGTTCATCAGGCGTAGCGACGCGGTTTTCGAATTCGATTTGCTTTAATATAGTGATGGCTTCCATATTCATACGGAACTTAGTCTTGGGTTCTCCCTCGCCCAGACGTTCATCTGTGATTGTGAAATTACAGGGTACAGGAACAGATACTTCCTGTATGTCGGCCTCATTCTGAACTTCCTCTTTCTCCATATGAATTGGTTCAGAAGTGTTTTGACAATCTGTTTCTGATGCCTCACTATCACTTTCCGTAATCACATCCACTGACCCGGTTTTCAGATTATCCTGTACGCTGTTTTCTGGTTCTGCCACAACTTCATCTGGCTCTTGTACTGCTGATAATGCCGGATACGTTTCATCAAACAATTCATGCTTTAGGTGAATGCGAAATTCCGACACATCATAGAAAAGTTTCATAAACTCTGCATCTTTGACAGTAAGAGCCGCACGATTAACCGCTTCATTACATTCCAAAGCGGCCTCCTGCTTGTCAGAGTTCTGGCAGGCATTTAAGTACGCCCCATCAGACAGGATAAGTTTCTTGACAATAGGCTTGTACTTATTGTAAACCTGCTGGATAGAAAGCTCTGTCGGCTGCCTGTGGCTGCCATTGCCATGTGGATGTGCAGACCGGGAGGTACCCTTAGCCGTCCGTTTCAGGTATTCGTATCTATAGATGACCACTGCAACCGTCCTGAGAACAAGCTCACTGTATTCGCTTACGGCTGCACCGAGAACCCTGATGATTCTTTGTGTATTAAAGTCTGTGATGTCCCGGAAATCCTGGCTTTTTAGATATTTCTCTGGCTGAAAGCCGCATCTGGCAAGGAGTACATAGGAAATGCTTGCCGCAGCAGTCAGCCGGAATTCCACACTGACTCCCGGCTCTTCCAGTTCTACAAGGAAGCTCCCTTCACACTCATACATAATGTCTTTATGAAAGTTCTCCCAGTATCCGTTTGCCATATTTACGGCAATCATCTCAAGCTGATACACAAGGCCTTTCTCCCCGGACACGCCGAACTGTTCTTCCAGAGCCTTTGTAACAATGCCACGGTATTCTTGTTTGTACCGCCATTGGAAAAGGCTGGCCGAATTTCTCTTTAATTCCGTATCCCTGATATCAAAGACATAACGTATCTTAGGGTAGCCGTTACGGTTGATGGCAATGAGGCCAATCCCCTTAGAGTCGCAGCGGATATGACGATTCATCCGCCCGGTCCATAAGTCAAACTCGGCACATGCCGTAGCTTTTGGACGCTGGGAGTGAATCATCAACTGGTCGGGAAATGTATAGCGGTACACATTAGATACCGTATTTAAGAAACCAACCCAGTTCTGGGGATTTTTCGTAACCTGTGCCGCAGTCTGCCCTGCCAGCTGTATGTAGTTCTGTAATTTTGTAGCCATAAGATAGCCCTCCTTTTATCGTTATGCCCAGACTGGCCGGGCAATTAGATTTCCTGCATATGCACCCGCTCCTTTTTTGCCGCAGGCAGAAAAAAATTACACCATCCACAAAACAAGTTGATTGTGAGATATCAGTCTTGCACCATGGTCTTTCCATTCAATATGTTAATAAAAATACATAAACAGCAATGCTAAGTCATCACAAACGTATTGACTCAGCATTGTTTGTTTGCTATTCTTTATGATAGAAATAGAACCAGCAACGGAGGTGTGTAAATGGCAAGTACAATTCAAGTGAGAGTAGACGATGATTTAAAAGCAAAATCAGATGCTTTATTTAAAGATTTAGGAACAGACACCACAACCGCAATCCGCATGTTTTTAACACAGGCTTTGGCAGTCAATGGCTTTCCGTTTGAAATAAAAAGGGCAACTGCAAATCCATATAAAACATTAACAGAACCTGAATTATCAGCTAAACTGGAAAAATCACGTGAGCATGCGGCACAGGGGATGTATAAAGATGCTTCAGAAGTTTCTCATGATATGAGGGCAAAATATGGATTATAGAATCGTAGTCACAAAGGATGCAGAAGAGGACTTAGAGCGTTTTATTGAATACCTTATTGTTGAGAAAGAGAATATGCAGGCAGCGGAAAATGTACTGAATGATTATGATGCAACAATCGAAAGCCTAAAGCATGTGGCAGGAAATTTGAAACTGTGTGATAACCCAAAGCTACATCAGTTAGGATACCGCCGCATTAACTTCTTAAATCACAGATATTTTATGCTATATCGCATCACGGATAATATAGTATTTGTGGACAACATTTTTCATGAGTTACAGGATTATGAAAATAAGATGTATTAGCCGTAGTACAAAGATTTGCTGAAGGCTATTTTTCTGTACAGAAAAAAATATTGATAACAGGCGTCAAACAGGGTATGAAAAATTACTGGACAGTAAAGACCATAAGGACAACAAATAGCCTAGTGGGTACTTTGTCACTATAAAAGAAAAGAAGAATCCCCGGACTGCACTGCAATACGGTTCGGGGATTCGTTTCTTCGTCCACAGAGGCTGTAAAAAATCTTGTGTCTATGAACTTTAGACTTTCCTGATAAGAATTAGATATGTAAGAGTATTT
>NZ_RAZG01000120.1 GCF_003612565.1 Roseburia sp. 1XD42-69
GCACTTTATCATAAAAATAAAGTGCGTAAGTTTTTGTTACCGGTAACTTACACACTTTATATTACACTCCCTGCTTTTCCGTATTGGGGGGTATTCCAGCATCAACGAACTGGCAAGACTTTGCTCGATATTGCCCTTGACGGTCTGCAATTCCTTTGTTTTCTCCCTCTTTTCCCGGTACTCGTTGTAAAGGCTGTTCTTCTCCCTCATAAGCTGCTCAATCTCCGCTTATAGGACTTTGGACGCTGGCAGCTTGGAGATTCCCTGTGCCTTGAAATACCGGGCGGCTGATTCGGAAATGATAAATTCGCTTTCGTGCTGCTCCCGGTAGGCTCTCCGGGCTTTCTCCGTTTTCTGCGCCCGCAATCCGTTACGGGCCGGCTTGGTCTTGATGTAGGCTAATAGCTGTTTCTGCAAGTCCTTTTTCTCCCGCAAAGTGCTTTCCACGGCTTTTAGTTTCCCGGTCACTTCATGCAGTCCGGCACTGGCGGCGGCAAGGGCGGCTTCCAGTTCCTCCGGGGGTATTCCTGTTTGTGCGGCGTGGATTCTGCCAGCTATGCGGTGATTTTTCTCCCCCTACTACCTACAACACCACGCAAAGCAAAAATGACGGTGATTTTTCAAAATGCCAAAAATGGGTGCAAAAAAACAGGAAACCTTTTCTTAATTTCCTGTTTCAATGTGCCGCTCTGTATATACGGCTGTTATTCAATTTTGAACTGGCTACAATTCTACAAACCTAAATTCGTATGTCTATTTTTCAATCTTCATTCTCATTCCTTTACCATTGTATCCAAATGGCACTACCTCAAATCCACAACTCTTATAAAATTTCTCCATACCTCTAATTGATATTAAATTAATAGTACTATATTCTCCAGTCATAGTTTCATTTTTTATATCATCTATTATTGAATTTACAAGCTTTTTTCCTATTCCTTGTTTTTGATATTTTGAACTAACTACTACGTCAACTAAAAGATATGACATACCATCTCCAATGGCTCTGGCCATGCCAACTATTTTATTATCATATGTTGCTTTTTTTATAATTGTACTATTTCTTATAGCTTTTTCGACAATTAGTGGATTTTTTATTTCCCAACCTACTTCTACCCTTAATTTGTTATATTCATCAGCGTTTAAATCATCGTGTATTTCAATCATCATTTTCATCATTCCTACAATTCCGATTTGTCGTTGACTTTATTATAGCACTTCATTCCCCATAATGAAATAGATTTTTTGCACTTATAAAACAAAATTGGATAGATTTGCGAATGGGATTTCGTATTAGTCGGCATTGCTGGTAATGTGTATAACTGGCTATCTTATGGAATTGTGGGTAACTCTGTTTGCAGGACGTAGGAAAGCTGCACTTTAGCTTTTCCATGTGCTGTGAATAGAGTTATCCATGATTCCATAGCCTGTTATGCACATTTCCACAATGCTTGTCTTTTGGTCTTTAGCTTCTTTGGTTCGGAATAGTGTGGTGCTGGCGGCCTATCTCTTGTTTTCGGTTGCTTGCTTCTTTACCGTACATGAGCATTGTCCGGGTTTCTTTCACACTAATCCGATAGGGACAGATTTCCAGCCCTTCTCCCTTACCGCCTTCCACTTTAATAATATAGTCGTAATTGTCCAATCCCCAGTTTGGCAGGGTCACTTCTTTTATGCCATTGCCCATATTTTTTGCTATCCCTACCTGATTGCCTTTATTGTCATATATGGTCAAGTCGCAGTCATACTCCGGCAACAGCATTTCAAGTTGGAATGCAGCCTCCGTAACAATGCCAGAGACATCATAACCATCCCTCATTCCATAATGAAAAGAATAGTAATCCACATCGCCAGAGGAATCAATCTTCCCTTCCAGATAACTCTCCTCATTATGCATTAAAATACTCAGGTCGTATGTGCTGAAATAACGGTCTACCTTATCATCATACTTCATATGCTGTCTAGAACTGTTATTATTATAATTCGTGTCCTCTTTTTCCACAAGAATGGTCTGTATGCCCTCCGTGGCTTTCTGCGATACTATAAACTTCAATCCTCAAAATCCTTTTTACCTTTTATATAACGGACAAAGTTCTACAGCCGTTAACATGCCTTACACAATCTTACTATACCGCAATTCTCTTTCGCAGCTTATTATGCCAATACGGCAGTTCTTTTTTCAATGACTGCCCGGACTTCCTCTGGTGTCTTTTCCGTGACTATCGCAATCTGCTGGGAAGTATAGCCATTTTCATGCATATTTAAAATAACCTTAACCATTGCTTGCTCCAATCCCTGCTCCAACCCTTTTTCTAATCCCTGCTCTAATCCCTGCTCTAATCCCTGCTCTAATCCTTTTTCCAAACCTCTGGCCAATCCTCTGGCCGTAGCAGCCTCTTCGATATATTTTTCCCATTCCCACGATTTCATATAGTTCGTGTCAACCTCCTCACTTTTCTTGATATGCCTCACCAGTTCATCTATGCGCTTGATGTCCTGGTTGATGATGTTTTCCACAGTTGATCTCTCAATATATTTTAACATATCAATTAAGTTTTGGCTAGGATTTCCTGCCTTTCCTTTTGTATACAAAAACAGTTTCACCGCCCCATCCTCATAAGATACCGTGTTATCCTCCACACACTGGCTTTTTACGGTGTATACCATCCGGTTTTTTCCAAAGGGGTCATAGGGCAGGATCATAATGATAAACACATTTGGGAGTTTTTCATAGCTCACGCTGGCCTTTAACAATTTCGTGTCGATCAATCCGTGGTAATACCTCATTTTCCTGGGAAGCCGCTCTCTTTCTCGTACCTTGTTTGGCTCAAAGTCATAGATATCCTGCCCCTGCACTACCTCTGCATCCAGCATGTCCAACTCACCCATGACCTCCTCCCTGGATACGTCTTCTATGTAGGCATCCAGGCGGATGCCGTGCCGTTTTGTGCCAGCTCCCTGCACCGCCCGCTGGGGAATGACCCTCACTTTGCGGACTTCCTTTCCAAGGATCACCCGCAGAAGGATCCGGCAGAATTCCTCCCCCACCTCCGGGCTTGCAACCATTTCCTGGAACAAAAAATCGTCCAAAAGGTTTAGTTCCTCCAGCCTGCGAAATTTCCGTGTCTCTGTAGTTTTCCCGTTTTCTGCATAATCCATAAGCAATATCCTCCTGTAAATTGACTGGTAAATGAATACGATTTTCCGCCATAGCGGAGTGTGTGAACTATTTGGCGAAAGCGCCGGATGCAGCATCGCTGCACATTACATATAAGAATCTCTTATATGAAGATCATAAAAAGACGAATGCCTTTTGATAAAATTAGAATACCTCTTTCTGGTAAATTATGCAAGAAAAATTTTATCTTATTTAATATCACTTATCAGAAACAGCGCATAATAATCCCAGGTCCCGTTCAGGGTATCCCTTGTGAGGGGGAAATCCCCAAACCCAGCCAGAACTGATTCAGGCTGCCTTTTTCCTGTTTCAGCCGCCCGCTGTTCTTCCCGCTGACTGCATCCATGAACGCATGGCAGACCTGCTCTTTCACGTCCGCGCCTTAAAGACCTGTAGTTCGCTCCATTCTTTTTGCCGCAGACATTTTTTCCCTCAAAACCCTGCGGCCTTCCCCGAAATATTCCTTTCTCCACATCAGGTTCTATACTAGATATTCCTGTCAAACTTAGGATAATACGCATCTTCCAGCTTTTCTTTCTGCATCATCGCCTTTGCCTCCATCTCGGATTCTGCTTCCACATACCTGACCGTAATCTCCTGCCCCGGCGCTTCCGGCGCAGAAATCTTCTCTGTGCCTCCATCCAGCTTTTCAGCCTGCTCCGCTTTTTCCTCTTTCCGCTCCTTAACTTTTTCTTCTTCCGCTTTCTTTTCCTTCTGCTTCTCCAGACGCTCATCCATGCTCTTCTTCATTCTTTCCGCATTAGTCATCCCTGTTTCGGTTACAGAATATACCGTACTCTGTATGCTGCCATCTTTACCTACCATCCATGTCTGCTGGTAATAGGTCACTGTCCCCCCTAAAGCCTTGTTCCGGGCGGAAAGCTGTTCATACCCCTGCTTTTCCAGCTCCGGAATCTTTTTCAGGAAATCTTCCAGTTCCTTCGCCTTTTTGGAATCTCCCGAACACTTCTTCAGGTACTCGCTGGATACCGTCACATTGCCCTTGGACATACAGTCATAATTTTTCTGCAAATAAGAATAATAAGCTGATGCCGCCTTTTCCCCAGTATCCTTTGCTTTTCCCCCCTGTGATGGTGCAGTTTCATTCGTTTCCGCTTTCTTTGGCGCCTCATTTTTCTGCGTTGCGTATGTACCATGGTACACGTTATTGTAGTCGCTTCCAATTCCTGAAATTTCCATAATTTTGTCCTCCTATCTCAAAATTTTTTACTGTTTATCTCACCTTTGGTCTCTCTGTCCTTTATTAACAGTTCCTTAGAACCGCACTTGCCCCCGTAATAAGTCCGGGCCGTCCCCCCCCCCCCCGGCAGAGGCGCATAGCTTTCCGCCTCTGCCGAATAAGGTATAAAGATTATATTTTCAAATCCAGCCCTTCCGCCATGCCGGATTTCCCGAACACCATTGATGTAATGCTCTCGTCTGCAAAAATTTCATCCAGCACATCAGACGGAATCGGTTTGCCATGGGTCCAGCCGGGCACTTTTTCTTTCACTGCACTGGCCGCCTTTCTTCCGATGCTTATTTCCAACTGCCCCAAAGTCCATGCCGCCGCTGCCCTGTCTTCTTTCTTTAATGTTTTATAATAATTGTTTTTTGCACGGGCCATTTCTTCCCATTCAGCCTCATTATCCCCCGACATCCCGTTGTATTTATAAAATGCTTCCTTTACGCTGTTAAAAACACGCTGCTTCATCTCATCAGATACTTTGATAATCTTCCTCGCATTGGGATTGTTGGTAACGCACATCCCTTCCACTCCATAAGAATTTTTACGGTGGCCGGTAAGAAAATCCTCCAAAGTGTTCCTGCCGCCCGCATTAGAACGCTTTGCCCCGGTGAAAGGCATATTCATGTTTGCTTTGTCTCCGTTCATCCTTGATAGAAGCTGCCAGATTCCCTGGCTGTTATTTCCTATACGCATGATAAAATCCCTCCTTCTATATAGCCAAATCAAACTGTGCGCCCTTGCCTTCTTCCTGCGATTTCACAGGCTGGCTTGCTCCCTCCTTTATCTGTTCCATCAGTTTTTCCACGGATTCCGCCTTTGCCAGTTTTTTCTCCTTTAAGGCTTCCTCCTCTTTCTTCTTTGCCCGCTTTTCCTCTAACTGCTCCTGCAATATCTTTTTATAATCCGTTCCCTGCCGTGTATCCCTGTGATACCTGCTTACGCTCCAATAGGAAACTTTCCCGTTTTTATCAATAGAAACACCGCAGGCCAGATTTTCTCCCCCAAGGCCAGCAATCCGGGATTTCATTTCCTCCGTGGATTTCGGGACATCCGCAATCACCTGCTCATATTTCGCCGCAAATGCGGGGTCTTTTGCCATTTTTTCGGCAATATTGGGAGCGATTGCCAAATTGTTTCCCCCCTGGCTCCCATATACATAGGCATCCGACTGTCTCTCATTTGTAAAATCCACAAGGGAAATCTTTATCCCATATTTTTTTTCCAGACCGTTTATGTATTCCTCCGTGGTCTGCTGCGGGGGAGCTGTATCTTTTGCGCCTTTCGTGACATCGGCGTAATTTGCCGCACATGTGTTTGCGTAATCCGTTATTCCTGAAACTGCCATACTAATCATCTCCCTCTCTCCTTTTCATTTTTCATCATCACCGACAGGATAAACCCCTGCCGCTTTTGCACCAGCCTCCCGCAGGATCCTTGCCGTCTCTATACCGTTCATGCCCTCCATCACCTCAATCCATATTGGCATTCACTTCTTATATCGGCAGAAATTTTCCGTTTTTCGGGGGAAGGGAACGAAACGGCTGCTTTTCGGGAATGAAAGGCAGTGCAGAATTTCCAGTATATGGGTTTCCCGCACAGGGAAACAGCGAGCCGCAGGTGCTCCCCCCCTTTCTGAGAGGATGGAAATGCTGGTGCAGCACCGGCAGACGCTCAATGAACA
>NZ_RAZG01000011.1 GCF_003612565.1 Roseburia sp. 1XD42-69
AGGTCTATTAAGGTTACCCTTTTCCATGAAAATCTTTTTCATTTTCCTCTTGACATATTACCAAATTGCTTTCCTTAGCTTATTGATAACTCATAACCGTACATTTTCTTTGCCCAAAATGCCCTCGGAATACGTCCTGCCATTGTAATATACCCCTGTCCTGCAAGTTCCTTGTTCAGTTCTTTTACAATCTTGTAGGCATGAGATTTTGAACAATTTAACTCTTTGGCTATATCTTCCGCACTCAACATATAACGGTAGTTTGCCACACGTTTGTCCTCCTTTCCCCTTTTAGAAATTCATTACACTATTTGTATTTCTTTGTTGTACGAATTTCGTATATTTATATTAGCACCTTATCCAAACAATGTCAACACTTCGTAAAAATACTTTTACGAACTTCGTATTTACATTTTTCTTATTTTACTCTTTTATGTTTTTCGTATATGTGGTATGATGATAAATAGGATTTATGCTTTTCGTAATTATTCAACATAAGAAAATAGGAGGTCACTATGGGCGATGGAAAGAAACTGAAAGAAATACTTGACAGTAAGAACACAAATGTCCGTCAGATTGCAAAGGCTACTGGAATTAGTGCTACAACACTATATTCTATTATTCAAAAGGATTCCAATATCCGATTTGACTTTGCCTTGCGATTGGCAAACGAATTAGAAATTGATGTGAATGAGATATGCGCCGCCAGTCCATTCTCCGGCGCTATTACCGAAGAAGAAATATATCCCACGCTCCCCGATGGACTGAATGGCGCTCTTGACGGAAACAGGGTAAAAGTATATCTGAAAAATTCCCTATATCCGCTTATGTACCTGTTTGGGAAAAACAGTATGCCCGATGTGGATAACCTGTTGACTTCATTTTATCAGTTAGATGATGAAGCAAGAAAGGAAGTAGTGGAAACGATACAGTTCAAGTTACAGTATCACAAAGACAAAGAACGGGCAGAACAGGTAAAGCAAATAAAAGGTTGGTAAAAAGACAAACTCCGATGAAACTTGGCACCACTTTCATCGGAGTTCTTTTTTATGGCACCGTTTTGGCACCGCTTTACATATTTTCACTGTTGCAAAGTTTCAAAAAGGGCTTCCCGATTTCTCGGAAAGCCCCATAAAATCTAGCTTTTTACCAATTACTCAATAATCGTAGCCACACGACCAGACCCAACAGTCCTACCACCCTCACGAGCTCTCGGAAATGAAATCTGAATGTTTTTCCTTGTTTTTGCTACTTATTATTCATCATATTATCTGATTTGACACTATATTTTTACTGTTCTGAAAAATTTTAGAGCCAAAATAGAGCCAGCAGCAAAATACCGATTTTCTCCTTATCCATCCTTATTACATGGTGCTAGCACCATGTATAAATAACATTAACAAGGAAAATATCAATTCGTTATCCTCCACCACTCTAATCAACAAACCGGAAGTTATCTACGTGTTCCGTTATCATTGAAATGCTTTTGCAAAGCTTTCTCTGTCGGATAAATTGATACAATCAAAATAATACATTGAATTGTTACAAGAATTCCCCCTGCAACCCCAATCGTACTTTCATCACTATGATATAACGGAATATGTATCAAAGCAGATGGTATCATCATTAACCATCCTATTTTCCACCAAAGTTTTCCACAATAGTCGTGAGCAAATTTCCATGTATCCATATTTTTCATCGAACGAGTTGTTCTGTATCCTAACATACCATTTATATGTTTTGGACAATGTTTCCACATCATTCTTCCACCTACAACCATAACAATTGGAGTTAATAAATCACATATTAACATAAACCACCAAAACCACATAAAATCCACCTCCCAAAATTCCGATTTGTCCATTTCATTATATCACTTCCGTTCCTCATTTACCACAAAAATATAGGGCGCAGCAACCACCGCGCCCCACATTTATTATCGTTCTAACGATTTCTCTATTTTCCACTTCTGCCCTTTCAAATCGGTTTGCTTCTCATACAGATTATTGCGCTCTTTGCAAAGTTCTTTCATGCGCTCCAACTGCGCCCGCACTCCCTCCCGGCAGTCCGGCTCTATCTTCTTATATTCCCCGGTCAGATTGCGGATTGTATTATTGTTTTCCTTTATCTGCTCCGAAAGGCATACCCAGTCTATCAGATTTTGCACTTCCTTGTCCGTTTCATAAAGGTCTGTTTCTGCTACGATTTTAGCACACAGCCGTATCATTACTTTCTTTTCCATATCCGTCATAATCCTATCAATCCTCACTTTCCTATCGGCTCATTTCAAACACACGTTTCGGGCGTTTATTTGCCTTTTCTATCTGTTCTAATGCCTTTGACCGTTCCAATATCAACTGTACCTGTTCTCTACCTAAATGACACTCCAAACGCCTCAAATCAGACGCTTTTTCCTGCAATCGGTCTATGGTGTCGCTCTGCTCCATGACCTTATCTGTCAAGCGACTAATCTGTATTTGTTGCTCGTCCACTTTGGCGGCAAATTTCTTGCTTTGCTCTGTAAGCTGTACGCATTTGATAGTCAGATTTTTTACCACCTCTTTTAATTTCTCCACAAGCGGTAAAGCCTTTTTGTCCCGGTATGCCTTTGCGCTCATCAATGCCCCCGGCTCTGACAACTGCCATTTTTCATCTTCATCATAGGCGTGTATATTGCGCTCCATGACTTCCTTTGACTGTACCATCTTGTTAAGTTCCTGCTGTAACTTTTTCTGCTGTTTTTCCAATTTCTCATTTTCAGACAGCAGCTTTTCCTTATCTTCCGTCAGTGTTTCCGTCTGCTCTTTCAAAAGAAGATTTGTTGCGGAAAGTTCCGATACTTCCTGCCGGATCGCTTCTCCCTCTTTCCGTATCTGCTCCGTTTCCTGTCCTGCCGCTATCTGCTGATGAAGAATAGAGGATAATTGCTCTTTACTGCCGGAGATTGTCTGTTCCAGTTCTGCAACCTCTTTCTGCCGCTCCTGCTTCTCAAAGTCGAGTACAGACAAATGCTTCTCATGTGTTCCCTTTTTCTCCCACTCAATATCATGCTTTAGCATAATCTCCGCAAGCTGTTCTTTCTCTGCCGCTACCCACTGGTTACGTTCCGTTTCGCTCCTTGTGCCGCCTTTGAAGCCGAGTTCTGCCAGTGCCTTTTTCAATGATACTCTTGTTTCAAGCCCTCTTTTGCTTCCAATCGTATAAGGTATGAAATCTATATGCAGATGTGGTGTTGCTTCGTCCATATGGAGATGTGCCGAAAACACTCTCAATGTGGGATTGCGCCGCTGAAAATCCTGCATATATTCATCAAGTATTTTTGCCGCAAGCTGTCCGTCCTCTGTCTTTGCCCCCATATCGTCCTTGTTGCCTATCTGTAAAATAATTTCATGGAATGGCTTCTCCTGCTTGCCGGAACAGATTTTCTCATAATAATCATCAATCCGGCGGTCACTTCTAGTCTGCTTCTCATTGTACCGGTCAAGTGCTTCATCAAATAATTCGTGGTAAACATCTTTGATATTTTCGTTGCAGTATTCCACATTCAGACAGCTCCGCTCCGGGTCAGTGTTCTTTGCGTGAAATTTTCTGCTATTGTGGTTGACAGAGCCTTTCCCTGTCATAACGCTGATAGTCCGCTTCAATCAATTTCCCTTTCTCCCTATCGGGTAATGAGCGCCGGAAACGGCGCATAGCCTTTGTTACTTTCTGCGAAAGTAACGCAAAAGCACTTTCGACACGCTCCGCTTTATCAAAAGTGCCTTTGCGCCCTGCCGGGGGCTTTCCGTCCTTACGGACGGTGCGGCTTTTCGCCGCCTTATTGCCGCCACGCTTCTAATCAAGGTGGCAAGATTACCCTATCTTTAGAAAAGGTAATCTTGCTATCTTCCTTTGTTACAAAGTCCAGTACCATTGATTGCCTACTTTCACGCTATCAATGTTCATTTCCTTTTTGGCGTTCCACAGCGTTTTCTTCTTAATACCCCTCTCCCTTGCCGCTTCTGTAATCTCATTACAGGACAACTGCCCCTCTGCCAAAATCTCCGCAAGAAATGATTTTGCGTCCTTTGTTTTCTGCCCTCTGCTTTCGCCGGAAAGTAATTCCTCAACCGTAATATCATAAACACCCTCCCAAGTAAAACCGTTGTCCTTATCCATGCGAAACGCTATTGAAGTTCCCTCCGGCGCAAGACTGCTCTTATCATGCGCTATCACACGCAAAGTCTTATCGTCCTTTATTCTGCCGACTACCAACACGCTCCGAGCAGTAGCTTGAAAATCTATTGAACCCAATCCCCGGTAAGTAGATTTACTTCCGCTTGCCTTATTCATGTGACCGATAAGGACAATCGCACACCCGTATTCTTCCGCAATATTTCCCAACTGCTTCAGCACTGGTCTGATTTCGTTTGCCCGGTGCATATCCACATCTGCGCCCAAATAGGCTTGTATCGGGTCTAACACAACCATTTTTGCCCCGGTTTCCTTGATTGCCCGGACTAGCCTTTCATCTGTCATACTCAAACAATCAATACTTTCATCAATTACCAACACCCGGTTACAGTCTGCTCCTGCTTCTAACAATCGGGGCTTTATGGTATCTTCCAAACTGTCCTCAGCGTTCTGATAAATTACATTGACTGGCTCTCTACCCTCTGCTGTTTCCTCACAGGGAAGTGCTTCGCCTTTTGTGAGAAGTGCCGCAAGGTGCAAAATAAAAGTGGTCTTTCCCTCCCCCGGATCGCCCTGCACAATCGTCAGCTTTCCATAGGGAATGTAAGGATACCACAACCAATTTACTTCTCTTGCTTCTACATCTTCCATGTTGATTAAACGATAATTTTTCTCTCTTTTTTCTTCCATTTGCGTCCTCCACTGAAATAATTCGATTGAGTTTCGGCAGAGCCT
This sequence comes from Roseburia sp. 1XD42-69, assembly GCF_003612565.1. GTDB lineage: Bacteria > Bacillota > Clostridia > Lachnospirales > Lachnospiraceae > Roseburia_B. Next base: position 4,909 of record NZ_RAZG01000011.1, read on the forward strand.
TTGTTATACTATATTTGCGAGATATAAATACAACAGGCTCTGCCTTTGTAGTGAAATGTCCTTGTCAATCGGCAGGGGCATTTTCATTTCTTGCGGCATTTAACATATCTGCCACTTTCTTTTGCTGATTAGGATATAAATGCCCGTAAGTATTCAGTGTGATTTTAATATCCCTATGCCCTAACCGTTCTTTTATAATCAAAGGTTGTACGCCTTGATTGATAAGATATGCTACATGGCTATGGCGTAAATCATGTACCCTAATCGGCTTTACTCCCGATTTCACACACTCACGTTTTAGCTTGTGCTGTACCGCTTCTGCCACAATCGGGAACAGTCTTTCATTATCCGGCAGACCATAACAACGGTTCACATACATTTCAATCTCTTTTGTTAAAAATTGCGGAATGTCAATCACTCTAACCGACTGTTCCGTTTTCGGCGTTGTAATAATATCCCTGCGTTCCGTTCTGTAATAAGTCTTAGTAATGCTGATTTGGTTGTTCTCAAAATCAACATCTTCTTTTGTTAAAGCCAACATTTCCCCCTCTCTGCACCCCGTCCAAAAAAGAATTTCAAATATCACATAATATTTGCTTTCCCGGTCAATGCCGCTGATGAAACAATCGTATTCGTCTTTCGTCCAAAAGTTCAGCTTGTCAGCGTCAGACTTCCCCATTTTCTTAACCTTTTTACATGGGTTATTGTGGAGATTGTAAATGTTACTTGCATGAGTAAACAATGCTGTAATCTGATTTTGCACCATACGCAAATAAGTCTGCGAATACCCTTTTGCTCTAATAGCGTTCTGCCACTGGATAATATCAGAGGGGCTTATTTCGTTCATTTGCTTATTCTCGAAATAAGGTAATACATGGGCTTCTATCATATACCGCTTGTTTTTTATCGTGCGCTCCTTTAGTTCTCCTGCCTTATCCCGGAAATACACATCAACAAATGCGCCTAACATCATATCCATATTGGCAGATGTACTTTTCAGAAATTCTCTTTCCCACTCCAACGCTTCTTTTTTCGTGGCAAAACCACGTTTCTTTTTGTGCTTCTTCTCCCCTTTCCAGTTTTCGTAATAGCATTGAGCAGTCCATTTCCCGGTCTTTTCATCTCTTGAAGCAGACATTCCTTATCCCCCTTTCATGCGGTTTGGTTCGGCTGATTGTAACCGTAAAACTTTGTTTCCCAAAATGCCTTTGGCACTTTCCCGGCAACAACAAGATAGCCTTTGCTCTGTAATTCTTCATTTAATTCTCTTATCAGTTTGTAAGCGTGTCCTTTGGAAACACCCAATGTTTCCGCAACTTCTCCGGCAGTCAATAAGTAGTTCTGTCCGTTCATGCAATCTCTCCTTATCATTTATTCCACTATTTATTAGCGTTAATGATATTCTAGCACCCTCTATCATTTATGTCAATAATTTTTATTTGCATTTTTTATATTTATTATTGTTGTCAATATTTATTGGAAGTGCTATACTATAAGAAAGCAAAAAAGAAAAGAGGTAACGGCATGGATAATACAATTCAGATAGCAGAACGGATAAAACAACTCCGTAAAAATCTAGGTTTGAACCAAAGTGAATTTTGCAAAAAGCTAGGCATAAAGCAATCCACCCTATCCAGTTATGAAAACGGAACGGTATCTCCGTCCAACGAGGTACTTTATGCCATAGCAAAACAATACCACGTTTCTTTGGATTGGCTTTTTGGCATTTCAGACAATGAATTTTCTTTATCGTCTATGGGCGATATTATCAGTTTTCTTTTAGAATTGAACGAATTAAAAGAATTGCGCTATGAACTGGAAATCAACGATAAATTTTTCAATGACATAGAAACCGAAGATAACCGTTGGTATGCAAACATTAAATTCTATGGGAACGAAAAAGGACATTTATATAATGCAGATATGTGTCAATTCCTTGCTTCATTGAATGAGAGCCGGGAAAGTTTTGAAGCCTACTTTACGCCAAAGGATATGTTTGATATATGGAAAAAACAGAAAATTGCTGATTACTCCACCTTGCCAGTGACAAAGAAAGTGTATGAAAATATAGACAGTGCTACAAGAATGAAACTCCGAAATGAACATTTGGAGCGGCAATTTAAGAAGAATCAGAGTGACAGCGAATAAAAATAGAGCCATTTTAGAGCCACAAGCCATTTTCAATGAAATTTCGGCAAGTGGCTTTTCCTTTTGTTCGCTATTATTTTTAGGCATTAAGAAACCGCAACCCCTTGATTTTTCAAAGGATTGCGGTGCTTATTTTTATTATTTGGCTCTAATTACAAGATTACTCAATGATTGTAGCAACCCTACCAGAACCTACTGTTCTACCACCCTCACGGTTTTCTGTGGTGGAAATCAGGGTGATTTTGTGTGATTTTCAGGGCTTTTTCGGCGGTTTTTTCTTTGATATGCACCCTGTATCTGAGGTTTTTGGATTTTTTGTTATCATGGTGTTATCACGGAGCGAATTGTGTCTCGCAGCATTGCACCCTTTTGCCACTTGCCAGACCAACTGCGAACTACTGCGAATTTACTGCGAAATCTTTTTCCTAAGCTGCATCCACGAAAAAAACCAAAAAATCATATAATTAAAGATTTTGCCTTATCTAACTGCGAACAACTGCGAATTTACTGCGGACTATATGTTCAGCGAATATGTCAATGCCGGATCATGTTTATTACCATTCATTTTTACTACCCCGATTTCCAATAAATTACTAAGCTTTTTATTAATAGTCCTTCTCGTTTTACTTACCATCACAGATAATTCCGTAGCGGTAATACAGCTTCTGCTTCCCATAATTGTAACAATGTCCTTTTCAACTGCATCCAGCTTGTTCCAATATTCCGCCATTTTCTTTTCAGCAGTCTCAGTTTGTCTTGCCGTTCTTGCAATAATATTGTTCCTTAAAACCAATTTTACCGTCTGTCCGCTAGGCTCTGAATACTCCGGTGCTTCAAGAAAATAGTTTTCCATATCTGAGTATATACGTTTTACTCCCTCATTTAGTTCTTTCACAATGCCAAAATCTGCTAATACACGAGCCATGCGAGGATTTCTCGAAAAATTTGTAGTCCTAATATTGTCAACAGTCACAATATTAGGCAATTTGCCGGGACTCTCAATTTCCAGTCTGTCATCATACATAGTAACTTTAATGTATTTTCCTTCCATAGCATATTCACGATGGGCAACAGCATTTACAATGCCTTCTGCCCATGCAAACGGCGGATACTCTTCTACAGTTTTAAAATTACCCGTTTCTGAATCTAACGAAGTAAACTCTCTTAATTGTGCGGCAATAAACCTTTTTGCTTCTTCTACAATTTTCAATATCGGATATTCAATGTTGGTATCTTTAATCATATTCATCTGCGTACCAACACCCGCCGATGTTCCGTCATAACGTATAAAACGGATCCTGCAATTTGGATAAAATTGATATACATTTTTCGCAAATAATAATACAGCCGCATTTGTCAAATACTTTTTTCCATTTTGCTCTTTATAAAAACCTCTTGAAGATAGTAATTGCTCTGCCAAAATATCCGGACTTCCAAGAATTTCTTTATATTGCTTTATTAATTCCTCATCCAAATCAGAAATCTTTACATCATGATTCAATTCATCTTCATAATGTCTGGCTCCTTTGCTATACTCTAACTTTCGCAAATCATCGCCCTTTAACTCCCGTTTTCTGTCACCGATACGCAAAAATACAGAACCGTTAGCGGTGCTGATTACTCTATCGACACTTGGATATATATGCAGCAACAATAGTCTGTCCGGTTGTCCTTCCGCATTTTCTATATCAAGAAATTCCTCTTGATATTCCGGTGTAGGATTACAGCAATCCATAGGAGCATTAATAAAATTATTAATTTTTTCCGCCCCTACAGCATTGATTCCTTCCAATCGGCGCGTTTTATCACTGATACCAAATACTATTGTCCCTCCATCTGCATTTGCATATGCAGATATCTCATCAGCAATATCTGACGGTTTCAATTGTGCGGATTTTCGATCAAAAATTTTATTTTCATCCTCATGAATCATATAATCTAATGTAAGAACCGGATTTATTGAAGATTTTATCATACATCTACTTCCTTTATATAGTTTTTAATAGTGATATCTTTGCATTCTTAAGCATTACATCTTACCAATCTTCTACACCATACTTCTCCATAAGCTTTTTTGCCTTCTCCTCGCCTTCTTTTGTAATATACATGGATTTTGACCGATGGGAACCCTGCCTTATGTAATCTTTTTCATCAAGCCGGTTCAGAACCTCAAAATCATAACCCTTCCATGCATATTTACTATTTGGGTCTGCCATCCTGTCTCTTTCCGTAAAATGAGATAAGTAAATCAACAGCATTGTCAATTCTTCCATTGCTGTTTTTGCATCTGTTTTGTCCATACTAATCCCCCTTCTAATGTTTTTCGAGTTTATACTCGATTGAACTCGAATAAAAACTCAATCATAACAAATACATCTCTTCTATAAAAGCAATACTTCAATTTCATGCTCACTAAATACACCTGATTGCTTTAATAACTTCTTAAAACACGCCTTTATTGTCTCTTTTGCCACACAATGCTTTGCTTCATTCAGATATATAAGCCCTATCACAATTTCCAATTGCCTTGCCACATCTTTTTCTGATACATTTCTATAAAAATCTTCATCTACCCGTCTAAGCTGCACGCCATTAGCCATTGTAAACAATTCTGGATGTTTATGTATGTATTCCTGCAACACATTCCACATTGTCTGCTTGTCCTTCGTTTGCAGCGCATCCTTTATCTTACGTGATTTTAATTTAGATTGCGCGGCAACATCACGTGTTTTTTCAACTGCCTTAATAATGTTTTTACAGTATGTGATTACTTTTTCTTCATCTGTACACATTATATTTTGCGCATATTGTTCCATGTTCCTATCCTCATTATAGATTAAACTACCCGCCTCTTAATAATTTTTAATCCTGTCCGTGCCGAAAAAATCTTTGCATCGTATGATGTTTCATCATTTATAAAACTATCCAAAATTTTTTTCTGCGACTCTGGTGTCCAATACACCTTCAAATTTTCCCTTGCTCGCGTAATTGCCGTATAGAAAATATTATGTGTAATCATTTCATCTACTTCTTTCGTAATAACAATTTTGACTGAATTGTACTCTAACCCTTGCGCTTTATGAATGGATACCGCATAAGCAATTTGGAATGGTACATTAGTTTCTGCATCTTCATCATCGTTATCATCATCTCCGGCATTTTTCTTTTTTACTGCAAGTCTTACAACTGACTTACCCGGATTTAATTTTGGCATAAGTTCAAGTTCTGTTCCTGAAACATGGATGCTATTTAACACCTTGTCAATCTCAATGGAAAAGAGCACCCTGTTCTCCTCTTCCTCAATATTTACTATTTTTCCTCCAAGATTATTATATAGTATAGGATCATATTTTGAGGAATCACTAAATAAAATCGGATCACCTATTTTATATGTCCAAACTCCTAACACAAATGCTTTGTTCGGATTATCACTTTGCAAAAATCTGTTAATATTATTGATTCCATATAAACCATCATAATTAAGGCACAGAACAATTTCACTTTCTGATGTCCGCTCAAATATTGACTCATCTAACTTTGTCGTATATCCACAATGTCCCATCCATTCAGTAATATTATCTTGATAATTGCGCACCCTACTCCACAGTTCTTGTAATTGCTTGTTTTCTGTCCTATAGAGTTCTGTTAACTCATATTGTGCTTTTACAGGAACAAAATATCTTGCCAAATTAAACCAATTTCCGAACTGAATTGATTCTATCTGATAAATATCCCCCACCAAAACTAGCAATTTAAAATTCTTTTTTCTAAGAACTTCTATCATATCGCGATTGCTAACCATACTACATTCGTCTATAAATAATATATCCACGGTTTTGTCAGCCGGATATGAATAAATAAACTTCTTAATGGTTAAATATTCACCGCTATTGTCTTTAACCCTTCTTCGCAGGTTCTCTACTGCAGGATGGGTATTTGCTATATAGACCTTAGAACCGTCATTCCAAAACTGTGAAATATGTTTTATCAAAGTTGATTTGCCCGTTCCTGCTGCCCCATAAATCATTGCAAGGCTTGAGTTCTCAAACATTCTAAGCAGGATAGCCCTCTTTTCGTCACTATCTATCACATTCGGATTCTCTATAAGCCAATCTTCCACAGAGGCATTATAATCAACCACTCCTTCTTCTGTTAAAGAAATCAGGTTTTGAATTATTTCTTTTGTATCATCCTCATAGCCTTTCACAAAAAGATTTTTACCCATAATTTCCAGTCTTCTATTTTGATGCTTTCTGTATAGACTATCATTATAAATCTTTACCAATTCATCAATATTCTCAAATTTTGCCAGTTCATCTGTTTTTGTATATAACTTCGCATATGTATCTGCATTAATATTGATACGGCGAGCTAGTAATTCGTGTTCTCTTCCTTCTGATTTTATGCATGAAAACAAATCATATATTGATGGGTTATGGTTGCAAAGGCTTGAATTGAATGGCATTTCCTCAAATGGGAGAACTTTAATATCTAAATAAAGTCCCTTCATTCTATAATTTTCTTCCTTCGACAACTGCGCTTTTATTATTTTGTTATTAAGACCGTATAACAAATAGCGGACACTATTACTTCCTAACCTATTTGTTCTTATCCAATCTCTGGCTCTATCAAAAATATCACATAGAACAATTTTTTGTGCCTTTTCCGTAATTCTTTCTTTAAATGCCTGATACCTTCTATCTGAAAATTCCAGAATTTCAACTAAATTAAGCCCTGTTCTTGATATATAATTCATTAATCCAATATATTCCGAAAGATCGCTACGCACCTCAATATTATATCCAAATATTTTTGCAAAATTTTTCAACTCACATGGTCTTATAGATACGCTCCATGCAGTTACAATCTTAATCGGCATAAATTTTCCAGATATTTCGATGATATCATCATCCAAATCTACCTTTATCGCATAATTAGCCGGAATCTTAAAGGCTGAGAATACCACCAGCTTATTAAATTTACTTGACTCATCATTTGTTGGAATTAAGGTATTTTCGTAATAAACATGATGATTCACAAAAAATGGTTTTGATTTTTGCACATAAAATCGTTCACTATATGTCTCATGAGCTCTCTGATAATGAACTTTATCCAATTTCTCCACAATTTTTTCATAATACTGTTGCAGTGTATCATCCAAATCAATCGGAAACTTGTCTATATTGGAAAGAATCTGTATCTGATATCTTCTATAAACAAAATCTTTAATCTGTAGTAAGTATTCATAATATTTTAAAAGCAACCGTTCTGCCCCATCATTATCCGGCGTATAATGAGAACGCGATTCCTGCAACAGTTGATGGAACTTCCTAAGAAAATAAAATTCATTGCTTGTCTTTAAAAATTCAACAGCCTTCGGTATTGTATCATAATCTACAAAAGCATTTTCGTGTTGCTCCGCATACACCCTGACTGCAATATGTTCCACAAGGTTACGAAAATAACTCAGCATATTCTGTGCAACCTTATCTCTTGTCTTATACTCTAAATCGTCTATATTCTCACATATTGCCTTATCATCTGTTTTTATGTATTCATCTATTGTTTTCATATCGTCATCTGCTTTCTACTCCAATATTTTTAATTGCACTTCCTTTATCTTTTTCTTATGCCACTTTCTATGGCAATAGTCAAATACCTCGCAACAAGTTACAGGTTATTTACTGAAATCATGAAAACATCGCATTGACGTATAAATATTCTACGATAAATATGACCTATATTCCTTCAACTCGCTTTCATCTAATTTGCCTTTCATCTTCCTGCCAAATCCTTTGTCCTTAATAATAACAGCACACTTTCTTTTATTTTCTTCACTAGACGATTTTTGAAAAATTTCAGTAAGTATCATACATAAATTTTCTCGTTGTTTAGCAATTACTATATGCGTCAAATTACTAATTTGCACAAGAATTTGAGTACATATATCTTTTTCAAAATAATTTTCTAACAAATATCTCATAATATTTACAAGTGATTCAATATTGTTTTCTGTTACATCACTTTCACAAAATTCCAATAAGGAAATTAAATCATTTTTGCTTATACTTTCCTTATTTTCATTAATACGATAAAGCAACGCTTGAACAGAATATTTCTCTGACTTTGACAAGATTTTTACAAGCTTTTCTTTGTGTATATCGTCTTTTCCCCATTCATCAGAAATAATCTTTATAATAACACTCACTTCACAATTATCAATAAACTTTGTCAGTTTAGTGCTTGCATTATCTTCATCATATTCAATGTTCATCAACTTATGAACCAATTGCGCAACTTTTCCTATTTTTGAAAACTGTGCATTTAATATATTAATCACATCATCTGGATTAGTTGATAAGTCTATGTAATCAACCAAAAAATCAACCAATTGAGTTAAATTATCATTTTCCTTATTAAACAACTCTATTCGCCCAGTTATGATATCATAAATAACAGCATATGTTCCTTTTGTAACATACCCTAATACAGTGCCTATATTTTTACACCAAAACTCTTTACTATTTAACTTATTTACTACTCTATAAGCATTAAGTGCGTTATCCGTATCAGTAGCAATAACTTTCAAAAGTACAGTACTATACTTATCAAGAACACTTTGCGAAATCTTATCTTTATATGCGCTTACTACTTGAATAGCAAACAGTAAATAATTATCTTGGTTATAATAGTTTGCCGCTCCAGATATAATATCTTTTTCAATAACATTTATTGCTTCTTTATCATAATGATCATCCTTTGATAAATCTACTATTAAATCACTTATTATTTTATACTCCCTGCCAGACGAGTATCGGCACAAATTATCTAAGTTATTCCAGAATGTATCCGTCTGCTCTTTCGTATATCGTTTTAAAAGTCTTCTAACGTCAGATGCATATCCCTCTTCTTCAAAAGCGTACTCATTTAATCTACCAATTGTTTGCGGCAGCATATCTAAAGTATTATTATTTGAAAATGTTTCAATCATATCTGAAAATTCTATCTCTCCTACAGTATCCGAAAAAAATACATCCATATTCTTTCCTTCCTCAGCATTAACTGTATATGATAATTTTGATAGAATTCTGTACCCATAAATTCCTTTAAGATTTTTTACCCCCACTGAAGCTATCTTGATTGCAATATCTTTTGCATTCTGAATTTCCTTATATTCCATTTCACTAATTGATGCATCCAACATCTTATGCAGTATTGGATACTCATAACATGGTTCAAGTACATCTGCAATTTCCATAATAGAGTTATTCTCTAAAAAAGCACTGAGAACATTTCCAAACTGCTTAATCATTGTATCATCAAAATCATCATTATCTGTGATATGCTTTGCAATTTTTTTCACGTACTCTTTCCCATATACGTTAGCAAAATAATTGATTTCCTCACCTGCCGCATAATCTATGACATCTTGCACTCCTGACTCATCTGATATCATCCATTCTTTGGTATAAATTTCAAATTTGTTTAATACCTCTTCTGACAGTTCATATTTAATTCGAGAAATTTTATTGATTAAGATAACCCTATTTTTATAATTTCCATCCTGCTGATTCCTGTTTAATGCGCATTCAACCAAACCGTTATATCCATCATCATTTACCTTGTGACATACCGCTACCAAATTTTTTTCATTTATTAAATCATATCTAAAATCACATAACGAACTTGAAAGCTCTGGAATTCTTTCCGAAATGGAAAATGCCAGTTTCTCCCTATCATCTTCAGATATAGCATCATAACAGTCAATTGCAGATAATACAATATTCCCCATCATCGGTGACTCATTATATCTTAATTGTTCAATAAATAAAGAAATCAAAATTGGTGTTTCACCTATCAACTGCTTTACGGAAACAAAATTACAGCTTTCAATTGCAGCCATAAAGTCTTGCTGTTTCTGATCTCCGACCAATACCCCTTCTTTGGTCTGTGACATATACAAATACGGGGTAATATTGTTATGCCCTAAATTCTCAGTAAATATCAAATAATTAACCAACGGCTCATACTTTTTCTTAAGCACATTCTTATCATCAAAATAATTTTTTAATAATTCCGATGATTCTTTCTCGCCATTACTTCGGTGAACTTCAAGTATCTCATTAATAACATTTGCATCTTTAAAAAGTAAATCATAAAATTCATTATAATCTGACTGCAAAACTGATATTTTGGCAATCGTCTGTAAACCTATTTTTTCAGCAGCAAATCCTTCCGCTACTTTTTCCGCCTGTTCCCGATCTCTGGCAATCATTACATTTTCAACAAATGCGTTAATTATTTTTTTCACTTGTCTTGGAGTTGAAACACCACTATGTATTAGTATTTTCCCGACTATTTCTTCAAAGAGTTCATAATTATCATTACAATACTCTCTAATGAAATCACTGCAATCATTTTTGCAAATTTCAAAAGCATAATTCCTCATATCATATTTAATCAACTGTGGCAAATACATTTTATATTGAAAAATTTTATCTAAAACCATTTCGCCGTCATACTCATTGCCAAATGTACTAATTCCATTTATTCTTTTTGTCTTTAAAGCATTTTTAAGTATTTCATCATCAAAAGGTACAATAAATATAAACCTATCATATTCCATAAATAATTTTAATGCATCTAATGCCTCTACGATTTTTTCTGCACTAAGCCTATCCAAATCATCTATTACAACAATTATCCTTTTTTCTGGATTTATTTTATAATATTCCTGCAGTAAGTTTTTTAAATACATTTCATAGTCCGCTTGTGTCTGTAGCGGAAAACTTATTTCATAATTTTTATAAGCAGGTTCATTAAGCTTATCCATAAATAACTTACCAAGCCAAACAACTAACGGTATAATCAATATGCTTCCCATATTTTTACAATACCTCAAAAATGTTGATACCCAAAACTGTGTTCCTTGAAAGGCAACTCCATAAAAGCCATTACTAAAATAGCAATAGATTATAAATGCAATTATTGAAAGTACAATTGCTATAACAACAAATTTCAAAAACTTAAGAATTCCTGCATTTTTTCTTGAAGTGCTATTTGCATCCTTCAACATTTCTTTTACTGTATCACTGTAATCTTTATGGAAAAAATTAAAGCTTAATACTTTTCGTTCACTGATACCTTCCCATAATTCTTTTAAAAATGCTTTTCCTATTTCATCTTTCTCATATTTCCATGCATTAATATCACATATAAGAAATTCTTTATTCCTATCCTTTTTTCTCAAAGGCGCAAGTGCCATATTAACTATGGAAGATTTCCCCAATCCCCATTTCCCGATAACAGCTATATTAAAAGGAACTTCATTATGTTCTATAAGCTTTCGCAAATTGTTTGCAAAATCCTGATATCTAAATAAATCATCATCAATATTATTAAGTGATTTGTCTTTCAAAAAATATTTTTTCATTATGTATAAATCCCTTCGTACTGTTCTAAAACTAATAATTCATTCAAACATCTAAACTGTTTAAATTAAATTCAGTCACATTGCAGCAAATGCTAATATTTTATTCAATTTTGATACAATTCTTTGTTGTTCTTCTAACGGTGGCAAGGGTATCAGCATATTTTTACATCTGCCAGCACTAAATCCATCTTTATCGCCTACTGTATTTCCTTTTATATACTTCTGAATATATGGACTGCAAATGCAGGTATGAACATAAAATCTCAATCTTGGATCAATCATTCTAACAATTAGGATATGTTGGTTAATACTCCCCTTTGTAAAATCATCTGGAACCAAAGCACATCTACCAATAGAGCCACCCGTAATGTTAAGAAGAATATCCATTGGCATAACAGTACTGTTTTCTCTTGTTTTAAGCAATTCCTCTGTTATATAAACCAACCCTTCTTCATGAATTCCATCATTATAGATATTTTGTTCTCTAAAAAAGCTATATCCTTTCTCCACATAGACATTTGATTTATTTCCACCTGCTGGAGTATTACCAGATGATATTTTCACAGAAATGTCTCCCAAACGTACCCATTTCCAATTTGGTGGAATGTCAAATGGTATCTCAGTCTCCGCTATTTCAGGTAAGACTTTTTCTTTCTTGGCTTTACCTTCTTGCATTAACACAGTCTTTTCTGCTTGCAACTTTGTATATAACTCCTCTGCTGTTCCATCTTCTAGGCGCTGTTCCGATAACTTGCCCTGAATAGCTGCGTCAAATAATTTATTTCTTAATGTCTCTACATTAAATAAATATTGAGATTGATATTCATCAATAGTATCTAATACACTAAATATTTCCTCAATTTTATCTACAATGCGATTTTGTTCATTTTGAGGTGGTAATGGAATCAAAGCATTTTTTAATATTTTCTGTGTAATTTGATTAATTTGCTTTGTATCATCACTATTAAAATATCTTCTAAATAATTGAGTATTTAGATAATGATAAACATACCTATAGCACGGTGTTCTGAATATTGCCATAAATGCTCCAAAAGCCACCTTTCTTGATGTTTCTTTGAATATAGCACATTTTCCAACAAGCGCTTTGCTTCCGTTCCTAACGCAAATGACGATATCATTTCTATTTAAATATTGATTTTTGCGAATTGGACAATTTACTTTAACTAAATCTGTATAGTCTATTTCGCCATTTATGATATTACTGGAACGAATTACAATTATTCCATCTTTAACAATATCCTGTGGGTGATATGTTAATCCTATATTTGTATATCCAATATCCGACAATCTACACCAACTCCAATTAGTCGGAATTTCAAATGGAATTTCATCTTTCTTCCAAGTCTCCGCATGAATCTGACCATGTAAATCTTCATTAATTCTTGAAATCAAAATATCTGCTGATTCCTCTGTAAAATCTTGTTTTACAAGTTTTCCGTTTACTGCTAAGGATAATACTTTATCTCTAATCACATTCGTATCTATCAAAAAGCTACCCCTCCTAATATCTGCTTAAGCAAAGCAACCGACTCGGCAATTCCATCCGCTTCTATCTGCATATCAGTAAGCACTTCTGGAATCGTTCTCTCATCCTTCTCTTCCAAATCAATCCACTTAAAATCAAGATTATCTGCACCTTTAACTTCTTCCTCGGAAAAACACCGCCACCGTCCATTCGGATTATCAATACTATAAGTAGCAACCCTGTCATGTTCATGACCAACACAATAGCAATCCACAAATTCCTGAAGATGCGCTCTCGTCATGGGTTTTGCTGCTAACGTATGTTTAATACCCGTTCTATAATCATAAACCCAAATTTCCTTAGTTGCTTTCCCCTTCTCAAAGAAAAGCACATTTGTTTTTACACCATTCGCATAAAATATACCAGTGGGAAGTCTGAGAATGGTATGAAGGTTAAAATTTTTCAGAAGCTTTTCCCTTACTTTCTCCGTAGCTCCCATATCCGTAAGAACGCTATCTGGAAGCACCACTCCAACACGCCCGTCTTTCTTTACAATAGACATAATATGCTGTAAAAAATTGACCTGATTATCAGATGTCTTTACAAACTCAGGTCTATTGACTGCAACCTCCACGCTGCCCTGCGGTCTGGTTCCAAAAGGCGGATTTGCCAGTATTACATCAAACATTCTGTCAGATGTATCTATCAAAGAATCCTGATATGCAATAGGACTCTTATTGATGCCAATATCGTGCAGATATAAATTCATAGAAGCAAGCGTTACAACTAAAGATGTATTATCCGCTCCAAAGAGCGCATTGTTCTTCAAAAACTGCTGCTTTTCTATATCCTTGCTTTGACTCTTCATGTGTTCATAAGCCGCAAGCAGAAAACCTCCAGTACCACAGGCGGGATCTGCAACTGTTTCTGTAATTTTAGGATTGACTACCTCAACAATAGCCTGAATCAATGCTCTCGGCGTAAAATACTGACCTGCTCCGCTTTTCTTGTCCTGTCCGTTTTTTTCAAGAATTGATTCATAGACGGCACCTTTAAAATCTCCTTCCATCATATACCAGTTCTCTTCACTTACCATTTCTATGACTTTAGCAAGCATAACCGGACGGTCAATCTTATTCGTTGCCCTTGTAAAAATAGTTCCGATTAATCCTTCATCCTTTGAAAGCTCCCTCAATATTTCTTCATATTTTTCAACAAGATCCGTTCCATTAAGACCAGCTAAATCCTTCCACTTATATCCCTCGGGAACAGTACTGTTAAGCCCAAGTTCTTCTTTCTCCTCATCCATTTTTAGAAAAAGAATATATGTAAGCTGTGTGATATAGTCTGTAAATCCGACACCTGCCGCTGCCAAAACATTCGCTATATCCCATACCTTTTTCAATAAAGCTGCTTCATTTTTTTGATTTGCCATTTTAAGCCACCTTTAATATAATTTTTGATAAAGCTGACATTTCCTCTTTTAGCGTTGATACACCGAAAATTGTTACAGCTTTTCGCCATAAATCCGTATCTGCCTCATTCAATTCTGCCACAGAAATTGCCCCGCCATCTATCACATATCCTGCAATCTGTCTCATAATCTGCTCCTGCTCAATTGTTAAAATACGTTGATTCTGTCCACAATACAGATTAAATCTCTGCCCATATCCTGTAAAGAGGCTTGTAAGTTTCTGATTTCTCTTATACGCATAACGCACTATCTGAATTAAATGTGTTAGTGCATTTATATTTGTTTTAATATCAAGTTCTTCAACCTTACCTTCCGAATCAAGAAACTTATAATTTTTCCATATCTGATAGATACCATACTGTTTGTTTTCTGCAAGAAGCCTATCTCTTAGTTCTACAAGCATAGTATGCGTAATTATGATGTCCTCCGAATTATAAAGAATCCTAAGTGCCTCGATGCTATCACGATTCTCATTCAAATATTTCTCAAAATTTTCAATATAAGTCTTGGCAGATTCTTTTGAAAAGCCGGCATAGATTACTTTATCTTTATCACTTGCTATTGCATAATATCCCCGCTGCATTTCAAGCAGTTTCTTTCTTGCTGGAATATTACTAATCAATCTATAGATAAGCCTCATTCTCATAGAATTATCTCGTGAAGGACTAATATACTCTACCATAATTCCTTCTGAAAATGCGTTATTGATATCATTCGCCACTGTCCTTGGTGCAAAACCATAGGTTGTTATAAAATAATCAAGATGTCTTCCAAATAATACATCATTTTCATAACGCCTGTTAATTGTTGCACAATAATCTCTAAGAAGCATTAAGTTCTCATCACTGACTTCATTATGTGCCAAATGTTCAAGAAGCTGTTCCAAACTCAATGTCCTCTTTCCGCCTCCAGAAGTCGCTATTGGATGGGGTATATTTTTCTCATGTTCTGTCACTCCGACAGCATCTACAATGTAATAACATTCTTTCGTATCGGCATTGGGTGTCACTTCTTTCAACTTATCGTCGCTGATTATGCGACACCCTCGTCCCTTCATCTGTGTATAGAGCACATCGGAGTTTACGTCTTTCATAAAAAATACAACTTCCAATGGCTTCACATCTGTTCCCGTAGCAACTAATGTGACTGTTACAGCGATACGAAAATCTTTCTCTGTTCTTAAATCTCGAATAAGTCCATTGGAATCTACTGATGAATAAGTAATTTTTTGCACAAAATTCTCCGGAACTTTCCCATTTTCAAACTCGTTCTGAAAAACTTCTTTTGTCATATCGACAATTTCTGTAGCATGGTTATCATCCTTGGCAAAAATCAATGTCTTGGGTATGTATTCCCATTTTTGTTCCCGTTCCGGATATAATTCTGTATAGATAGCATTTTTATAAGCCATCAATACCTTTCTTATCTGATCCCGATTAATAACTGACCTGTCCAACTGTATAGGCGTATATTCTATTGGCTGTGTCGCTGTATATGTGACAGGCTCATCCCTGCGACGTGGCGTTTCTATAATTTCTGTTCCAGCCTCAATTATTCCCCCATGCTCAGTAACATCTGTCATTATTCTATAGGTTCTTGCTGGTACGTTTACGCCATCAACAACAGAATCATCATATGTATACATTTTGATAATGTTATTATTAAAGAAGCTGTATGCTTCTGGCGTGGGTGTAGCAGTAAGACCAAGTATTTTCGCATCTGAAAAGTAATCAAGCACTGCTTTCCACTTTCCATAAATAGATCTGTGACATTCATCCACAATAATTAATTGGAAATAATCTGCTGGAAGCTTCAAATCATTACCAAGCTGAATGCTTTCTGCTGATTCCTGTTCTTCCTCTTTCTTTATGTTCTCATCTTCAACATCCTCATTACTTTCTTCCAGCGCTTGTCCTGTCAAGACTGAAAAAAGCTTCTGGATTGTTGAGATAATAATATCTCCTTTGATATCCTTTTCCTTTTTTAAACGCCTTATCTGATATAACGAACTCATAGTCTGACGATTTTCCGTCTTGTCAAACAGGCTAAACTCCGACTCAGTTTGTCTTGCAAGGTTGTTTCTATCGACAAGAAACAAAATCCTCTTTACCGATGTATAATTCAACAGGCGATAGGATGCCAAACACGCCAAATATGTCTTGCCGGCGCCTGTAGCCAGTATCGCCAAATTCTTTTTATTGCCAGCCTTAATTGATTTTTCAAATTCTATTTCAGCATCATATTGACAGTCACGAAGTCCTCTTTTCTCAAGCCTTGGCAAAGCGCCATACTCAGATACCTTGTTTATAATCTGCAACATTTTCTTAGGAGAATGCATTTCAGTCAGTTCTTCATATTCACTGTCCGAAATGAGCATATTTTTATAGCAAATCTTGTTTCCATTTGCCATATACACAAGTGGGATTAGGCCTTCAAACCACAAGCCATACCATGACTGCAGATGAACTGCATATCTTTCGGCTTGTTTCTCTACTTCTTTTCCTAATGGATCAGATTCCTTCTTTGCTTCTACAACAGCTATCGCTTTATCTTCCACAAAAAGCAGATAGTCACTTTCTGTATTTCCCTGCATTAATGCTTCCTTAACCGCTGATGCACTATTTGGGATATATTCATGTCTGGAAACAACATCCCACCCAGCATTGACAAGCTGATTGTCTATTTTTATGCGTGCTCTTTCTTCTGGCAACATAGTAATTGCACCTTTCATATTCTAATTCAAACTGTATATTTTATAATTATCGCTTCATATATTTTTTAGTCTTAATCCTCTTATCCGCTGGTTTCTCGGCGTCTTTCGGAATAGCCCAAGCATGACCAAATTTTATAGTGCCTTGTATCATACCCTCATTACATATAGTCTGTACTCGCCTTACTGAAAGATTCCATTTTTCTGCAGCTTCTTTAATTGTAATGTATTCCATACTTTCGCTCCCCCAAAAAGCAAAATATTCCATTAATATTATAAGCGCAAAAACGCCGGATATCAACAAAAATATATACAAACATGGAGCAGATTTCTCTGCTCCGAAATTTTACAGACAGTATATAATTTCTTCCCTCACAATCTCCTCTGCCCTCGCCCGAATATTATTCATTCTCCGCACCCAAAGCATCTGATTCTGCGCTTTTAACTGCTCCGTTACTCCCTCCTGTTTTGCCATCTGCTCTATCAGCAAATCGAACCTTTCCTCCGCCTGTTCTTGTATCATCAGCAGATGCTCTTTCAATTTACCCGATAACAATAACCCCGAATAAATACCTCTCCTATGATTCTCTACATAAGATTTCCGCATCAATTCAAACTTTCTCACCTCTCCCGCCGGCTCCGGATCAGGAATTAAGTTCGGTATCAGATAGTCTCCACATTTTTCATAAGTCAAATTCATAAACTTTTCCTCTCTCCTATAAACTCATATCTTGCTTTTTGTGCTGCTTTGTCGCTTCCTGTTTGTCTTTCTCAATCCCTAAATACTGCCTTATGTTCTTCAACTGCTTATCCGCTTCCATCGCCTCCTTTTCTGCTGTCTGATATGTTTTCTTCAGTTTTGCCTTTTGCGCTGTCATTGCATCATATTCCACCTGCATCTTTTCCACATCTAAAGATGCCATCTTTACTCCGTACCTCTTCAACATATTTTCAGCGCCACCAAATAGAATAATCTGTGTTTCATGGCTTCGGAAATAAGCATCCTGATCCTTCGCTTTCTCATATCCTCTCTGGTATTTCCTGTTTGCCATATACTGTTTTGCGTATTTTAGGATTTCCGCTTTAGCTTTCATCTCATGCTCCAAATCCACAATCGCACTTCGTGCCTCTTTTGCCACAGCACTTCTCTCTAATATTTTCTGTTTTAGTTCCTCTACGGAACCACCCTCTGCATAACTCGCCGCAGCAATCTTTAAATTCTGTATATCCGCCCAATGCTTTAACGCACCATTCTCTTGAAACTTCTCCTTGTCTGTATCAATCAAAGTCCGCTTTGCATCCGGTCGCTTTGGAAAGGGAAATTTCTTTTTTACAGGGAATTTTTCCTGTGCCCTTATACGTTTTTCGATCCTTTCTCTGATTGATTCTTTCGTGTATCCCACACCGAAATTCTTTTCACTGACACGTGTAAAACGTGTCTGCCCCGAAGCAGAAAAAGATAAATATTTCAGCGCATTATCTCCAAAAGTTTCCCCTTTTACCTCATATCCTTTTGTCTGCATCTGGCTGATAAAATCTTCATAGCTGTGCGCATCACGAATGGCATTGTCCATATCAGATTTCATCTGCGCTTTCCACGAAGTTCCCGCCTCTGCCATCTGCCACTCATAATGTGTCTTTCCTTTTTGTCCTGATAGAATAATGACCGACAATCCATGTTCCCTGCATAGTTCGTCTGACAAATTCCGTATCTGCCTGTATGTACGCTTACAGTCATTGTATTTTTTATGTTCCACATTATCAACCGCACAGAAAATGATATGGTTATGACAATGCTCCTTGTCGATATGCGTTGCAATAACGTAACTGTATTTATTTTCTAACAACTTATCCGCAAGCTCCATTCCCACCTGATGAGCCATATCGAAATCCACTTCCCCCGGCGCAAAGGATTGGATCAGGTGGAATGCCTGCTTATTTCCAACACCGGAAGATTTTGACAATGCATCCATGAAATCATAATGCGCTGTCTCTATCCCACAGGCAAAGGAATCTATCAAAATCTGTCCATCAGTTTTCTCTGGATTGCAGATATATTTTAATGCTTTCTGTACGGTTGCTTTGACAGCATGGATTCGTGTGTACGCCATACCTGTTTCATCAGCTCCTTTACTTCTTCCATATCTTCCCGATAAATATTACCTGTAGAAATTATCCTTGTCGCTATCTGGTTCAGGCTTTTGCTGATTCTGCTTAGATTGACATTGTAGTCGTGCAGTTCCGAGTAATCTACAAAGTAAGTATATCCATACAATATCAAATGCCGGAGATAATCGTTTTTGTTCCTGTACTCTGCATTTTTACATTTGGCATCTAAAATATACTTCTCATCATCACTCAGGCGTAAAATAAGCTGATTCTTTCGATTTCGTTTTTCCATTTTCAACCTCCATCGTTCCATAGATTGACTAAAAATTGATACCATTGTTTTCTTGCTCTGCATTCCGTTCTTTATGTATTTCATAAGGGGTTAGGGGATTTTTCCCCTACAAGCAGCAAGCGGATTGGATATCCAATTTGCAAATGTGTAAACGTTGCAAAATCGCTATTTGGATATCCGAATCCAGTGCTTGATATTCTACTTTTTAGCAAATTTTCCAAGGGTCATTATTGCATATTTTCTATCTCTGCGCCCGCGCTTCATTTTTTGTAAACAGAAAAGCTTCTGCCATCCTGCTCCTAATACGGTTCCTAATTGGCACCCAAAATCACTTTACCCCATTAATCGGGTGCCAACTCGGTACCATTTACACTCTATTCTTTTGCAAGCTACTCTCCCATTGAAAAAGCAAAATCCAACATATCTTCTGCAATCTCCTCTTCCGGCTCCGGTTTGGATACTTGCGTTTCATCAAGTCTTTGTTTTGTACCTTGAAAAACAGCTTTGTCGGCAAAATAATCGGTTATACCTTCTAACACCACCTCCGCAACTTTATTTGCAAACTCCTTAATCTCGTCTCCTGAGTCTTCACACTGTTTACCTGAAAACCGTTTCCTCATCGCATTTTGCAAATTACTTTGACTGCCTATCACTGCAATAAGCGCATCTGCAAGCACTTTTCCATAAGAACCATCCCTACGGTTCAACCCATGCAGATATTCCCATGCCCTGCGCTGGTTCTCATCTTCCATGCAGAATTTTACATTGGTACAGCGATATGTTCCTCTCATAAAATTTATTCCTTTCCCACAAATCAATCTATATCTTATCGGATATAGAAACAATGCAATCTATCTGCGCAATTTCTTCTCTGCCAAAATTTCATATCCCTTTGCATTGGCACAAATATCCGTAATAAAAGTCACTCCTGCCTTCTCTCCTAAATCCGAATAATTCTGAAGCAGACAGCCGCCTCCGCCAATCACATACAGGTGTACCAGTTCTTCCTTATATCCATAGTCTGTCAAACGCTTTCTGATATTTTCCGTATACTTTTTTGCAATATACTCTACTTTCTTAGCGATATTATCTGTTCTTCCCTGCAAACCTTTCCGCAGAAGCGGTTCAATCAACATTTCGGGAATATCCTCACCGCTTTCCTTTGACAATTCTTTCTGTATCTCTTTCATACAGATACCTGCGCCGAATTTATCCGTTACAAGACTTTTTTTCAACGGTTTGTTGTCAATAATCTGCATCACGTTCATGGTTCCGTTCCCAATATCCGCCAGCATATTCATTCCCAACATCGCACCTAAATTGACAACAGCCGCAAATCCCTGTGGAAATATTTCTACGCCGCACAAATGCACATGATATCTCTCTTTTCGGAACTCAAAATGCAGTTCCTGTTCTTTCATCAGATAGCGCTTAAAGTCTGCGCCCTGACTTTTCATCCATGCAAGTGGAAGTCCAGCCGCCAATGTCACATTTGCTTCATGCAGCCCTCTGAACTTCAATTCCTCTGCCAATGCCGCAAGTGTCAGAATATAAAAATCCTCAGAATCCGTTTTATTGCCCTGATATACCAAGTGCGACTCCCCAATCACATAAAATTTGTCCTTATATTTCACGAAATTTTTACTGACAATCGGTTCGTCCTCCATACATTCCACGCCTGCCCGAAATACTCTGTGTGCGGTTTTCATGTTTCCATATCCATGATCCACGCCGATAATTATTCTTGTGTTGCTTTTAAATTTCTGCATAATAAATGCCCTCCTGATTTCATGTTTATCTCTAAAACTTCTTTTCATCAGGACAAGCCTCTGCTATAATAAATTTGCAAGATTTTCATAGAAGGGCTTGTCCTTTTTATGTCACGGATTAAATTGTTCCACCAATTCAATCTGTACCTGAAATGTCCCTGTTACCAGCAGGGGCATTTTCACTTGATGCTTCATTCCGCTTTCGGTTCAGCATATCCGCAACTTTTTTCTGTTCGTTAGGATATAAATGCCCATATGTATTCAAGGTAATCTTAATATCCTTATGTCCCATGCGTTCCTTAATAACCATAGGCGCCACTCCCTGATGCGCAAGATACGCACATGCTGAATGTCTTAAGTCGTGTACCCTAATCTTTTTTACCCCAGCCCTTTGAATATGCCGTACCATCTTATGCTGCACAGCTTCTCCTACGATTGGAAACAATCTTTCGCTATCAGGAAACTCATATAGTTTATTACAATATTCCTTTATCTCCTGTGTTAAAAATTCCGGTATGTCTATTGTTCTGACCGACTGTTCCGTCTTAGGCGTTGTGATGACATCTTTTCCTTCAGCCCGGTAATAGGTTTTTGAAATGGATATTTTGTTCTCCTGAAAATTAACGTCACTTTTAAACAACGCAAGTAATTCTCCGATGCGCATCCCCGTCCAAAATAGAATCTCAAACAGCACATAATATCTGCTTCCCACCTCAATCGTATTAATGAACTGCTGATACTCCTCATAAGTCCAGAAATCCATTTTATCCGCATCTGACTTCCCCATTTTCTTTACTTTCTTGCAGGGATTGTTTGTCAGATTGTAGATGTTGGAAGCGTGAGTAAATAATGCTGTCATCTGATTCTGAAGCATCCGCAGGTATGTCTGCGAATATCCTGCCTCCCGCATTTTGTTCTGCCACTGGATAATGTCTGCCGGTGTAATTTCATTCATAGACTTTTGTTCAAAATACGGAAGAATATGCCGTTCAATCATATATCTCTTATTTTTGATTGACCGTTCCTTCAATTCACCCTGCTTATCCCTGAAATAAGTCTCAACAAAAGCCCCAACCTTCATATTCATATCTGCTTCTGTTGTGTGCATAAACTGTTCTTCATACTCTTTTGCTTCTCTTTTTGTTTTAAAACCTCTTTTGCATTTTTGTTTCTGTCTGCCCGTCCAATCGTTGTAACGAAACATACAATACCATGTTCCCCTCTGCTCATCTTTATAGACTGACATAAAATCTCCTTTCTTCTCGGGGCAGTCTGTGGTTTGTCATATAATCAATCCCGCAGAACTGCCTTTAAATTCGCATTTCATTTTATCCGCATATCCTATCTATCTGAATGATATGCCGACTTCCTGTTACGCTGTTGTCACTCCACTTTGATACCCGTAAAACTTCTTGTCCCAATATGCTCTGGGAATCTTGCCTGACACGACAATATAGCCGCTATCTTCCAGTTCTTTGTTCAACTGTCTGATAATCTTATATGCGTGTCCCTTAGAAACTCCGAGCATTTCAACAACATCCTGTGCCGTTACCATATAATTGTTATTCATCTACCTCCCTCCTCCTGCACTAACGCTGTATATTGTCAAGTTTTAATTTTATGTTTTATATTTATCTTGACTTACTTCATATGATAAATCAACGCCGAATATTTGTCAAGATAATTTTATTGAATTTATATTTATCTTGTGATAATATTGTATCTATAAGAAAAGAAATGCATTTAAAAGAGGCTATTTTACACCGTTCATCTGATAGAAAGGAATTTTAAGTATGAATTTATATTCGCCGAACATCATCAAAAATGATTTTCACTTTAATGTTGCAACCTACAGTATTAACCGCCATACTCACGAAGAAACTCTTTCTACCATTTATGATGATGAGAATACTCACAAAAGCGGGACTGCCAGCTTTATAAAAAAAGCGGCTATCCACACCGGCATCATGGAAATTCTCGATTATGATATGCCGGAAAAAGAATCCGCTGTTGTGACATTTCAGAAATTGAAGTCTGTTTTGCCGTTACTTGGCATTAACTGCACCTTTGACGAAGAAGCCTTCAATGTATATTGCTGCGAACACACACTAAAAGATATCGAAGCTTCTACCGAGCAAATCATGCCAATATTACAGTCCTGCTTTGAAAAACACCCGGCACTGTCTTATCTGTATCCTTTATTTCATATGGTAATGCGCACTTGCTATCAGCAAGCCGGAAAACCAGCCGATACGGAGCTACTTCAAGCCGCCAAACTATTATCCAAAGAAGTTGGCAGTCTTGAGACTTTATGTACACAAGCAAGAGATTATTTAGATGCGGTTATCATAGCGCCGTCAAAACAAGATGTACAACTGCCTAGCAGTACAATAGCTGAAATATACCATTCTTATTGCCTGTATGCCAGTAAGCAGGATTTTCAATCGGATGCATTATCCACTATGGAACTGAAAAACAATTTTCTATCTGACATCCGTGCCCAAAAAGACAGTTGCAATACGCAAAATTGGACAGAATATCTAAATCATGCCTCCAATCTTATTACAGATAATGCAATCGGGAAATACCCCATTACGTCATTCAAACAGTTCTTATGTATAGGCATCCGGCTGTTTCTTGAAGATGAACTCGTTATCAAAAAATGCAGACTATGTAATGGATATTTTCGTGTGAAGTATACTTCCAACCAAGAATACTGTACAAGAATATACAGAGACACTTCCACTACCTGTAATGAGTACGCCAGCCGAAAATCCTATAAGGAAAAATTATTCAGCCATCCGATTCATACGGAATTCACAAAATCATATAACAGGCTATATGCCCGTATCCGCAGAGGGAAACTGCCTGCTGACACGCCACTTATGGATCAGCTAAAAGCGCTCCATGACGAGTATACCGAAAAATATGAGAACACACATCAGAAAGACCGAGAAGCTATATGGAAAGAATATATAGAAAGAAATAAGGAACTGCTCAATTAGCGAACTTTTGTTATCATTCTGTTATCACGACTTACCAATCCCACCAAACATCGAAAAAGGACTTTCCGAGAAACCTCGGAAAGTCCCATAAATTCAATGAATTTTCAATTACTCAATAATCGTAGCCACACGACCAGAACCTACTGTACGTCCACCCTCACGAATAGCGAATGTAAGACCCTGCTCCATAGCTACCGGATGAATCAGTTCAATAGTCATCTCTACATTGTCACCAGGCATACACATCTCTGTTCCTCCCGGTAATTCGCAGACACCAGTAACGTCAGTTGTTCTGAAATAGAACTGTGGACGATAATTGTTAAAGAAAGGTGTATGACGTCCACCCTCGTCCTTTGTCAGAACGTATACCTGAGCGGTAAATTTCTGATGACAGGTAACTGTTCCGGGTTTTGCAAGAACCTGTCCACGAACGATCTGGTCACGGTTGATACCACGAAGCAATGCACCAATGTTATCACCAGCCTGTGCCTCATCCAACTGCTTACGGAACATCTCAATACCGGTAACAACAGTCTTCTGAACTTCCTCTTTTACGCCGAGAATCTCAAGTTCCTCGTTCAGGTGCAGTGTACCACGCTCTACTCTACCAGTAGCAACGGTTCCACGTCCTGTAATGGTAAATACGTCCTCTACAGGCATAAGGAAAGGCTTATCTGTATCACGCTGAGGATCAGGAATATACTCGTCAACAGTGCTCATTAATTCCATAATCTTATCGCCCCACTCGCCCTGAGGATCTTCCAGAGCTTTTAAAGCGGAACCTTTGATAATCGGGCAGCCTTCAAATCCATACTCCTCTAACTGCTCGGTTACTTCCATCTCAACTAACTCGATTAACTCTTCGTCGTCTACCATATCGCATTTGTTTAAGAAAACAACAATATAAGGTACGCCTACCTGACGTGATAATAAGATGTGCTCTTTTGTCTGAGCCATAACACCGTCAGTAGCTGCAACTACAAGGATAGCGCCGTCCATCTGAGCAGCACCGGTAATCATGTTCTTAACGTAGTCAGCATGACCTGGGCAGTCAACGTGTGCGTAATGTCTGTTGTCTGTCTCGTATTCAACGTGAGCAGTAGAGATAGTGATACCTCTTTCTCTCTCTTCGGGAGCTTTATCGATGTTCTCGAAATCTGTTGCTGTGTTACCTGCAACTCTCTCAGATAAAACTTTTGTGATAGCTGCTGTTAAAGTTGTTTTACCATGGTCAACGTGACCGATGGTTCCGATATTACAATGTGGTTTTGTTCTTTCAAATTTAGCCTTTGCCATTTCTAAACGTCCTCCTTAATTTTATGCCCTTTGGGGCTGTCTTAATTGTTTTTTCATTCAATATCTAAAAGTTACCCGGCTACCTCTGATTATATCGGAGATTGCCAGGTTTTTCAAGCTATTTTTCTTTTATAACCAAAAAATTCTAAAGAAAGCCTGTACTATTTCTCCTTGCTTGCAAGGACTTTTTCCTGTACGTTCTTTGGTACCGGTTCATACTTCTCAAAGAACATGGAATAATTGCCTCGGCCCTGTGTTTTAGAACGCAGGTCTGTGGAATACCCAAACATTTCTGCAAGGGGTACATATCCCCGGACAATCTTTCCGCCGCCTAAGTCATCCATACCTTCGATACGTCCACGACGGGAATTGATATCACCGATAACATCTCCCATATACTCTTCCGGCATAGTGACTTCCACTTTCATAATCGGCTCTAATAATACCGGTGTGGCTTTCTTCATAGCCTCTTTAAAAGCCATGGAGCCGGCAATATGGAAAGCCATCTCAGAAGAATCGACTTCATGGTAGGAACCGTCATAAACAGTAGCATGAACGCCTACCACCGGGAATCCGCCTAAAAGTCCGGCTTTTGTTGCCTCCTCGATACCTTCTCCCACAGCAGGAATATATTCCTTAGGAATGGCACCGCCCACAACTTCACTGTCAAATTTGAACAGTTCTTCGCCGTTGGCATCCATGGGCTCAAAGCGTACTTTACAATGTCCGTACTGTCCACGTCCACCAGACTGTTTTGCGTATTTGTATTCCTGGTCAACAGGTTTGGTAAATGTCTCTTTGTAGGCAACCTGAGGTGCTCCCACGTTTGCCTCTACTTTGTACTCACGAAGCAGACGGTCAACGATAATCTCCAGATGCAGCTCACCCATACCAGCGATAATAGTCTGGCCTGTCTCCGGATTTGTATGAGCACGGAAAGTAGGATCTTCCTCTGCAAGTTTTGCGAGGGCCTCACCCATCTTGCCCTGGCCGGCCTTGGTCTTAGGCTCGATTGCCAGCTCGATAACCGGTTCCGGGAATTCCATAGACTCTAAGATTACCGGATGCTGCTCGTCACAGATGGTATCACCTGTGGTGGTAAATTTAAATCCAACTGCGGCTGCAATATCACCGGAATACACTACGTCCAATTCCTGTCTCTTATTGGCATGCATCTGAAGGATACGGCCTACACGCTCTTTCTTATCCTTTGTTGCATTTAACACATAAGAGCCGGATTTCATAGTTCCGGAATACACACGGAAGAATGCAAGTTTTCCCACGAAAGGATCTGCCATAATTTTAAATGCCAGTGCGGAGAAAGGCTCCTCATCCGAGGAATGTCTCTCTACTTCATTTCCGTCTAAGTCAGTTCCTTTGATATCTGCAATATCAGTAGGAGCCGGCATATATTCCAAAACGGCATCCAACAACTTCTGAACACCTTTATTTCTGTATGCAGAACCGCAGCAAACGGGAACTGCTGTACACTCACAGGTTCCTTTTCTAAGTGCCACTTTCATATCTGCAACGGAAGGCTCTTCCCCCTCCAAATACTGCATCATCAAATCATCGTCTAATTCACAGCATTTCTCAATCAACTCTGTGTGATAGAGTTCCGCATCATCTTTCATATCATCGGGAATATCCGTGATGGTGATATCTTCGCCCTTATCATCATTATAAATATATGCTTTCATCTCAAACAAATCGATAATTCCTTTGAAATCATCTTCTTTGCCGATAGGAAGCTGTAAAATAACTGCATTTTTTCCTAACCTGGTACGAATCTGGTCCACAGCTCCGTAGAAGTTAGCTCCCAAAATGTCCATTTTGTTAATAAATGCCATTCTGGGTACGTTGTAAGTGTCAGCCTGACGCCATACATTTTCTGACTGAGGCTCAACTCCGCCCTTTGCGCAGAAAACACCTACTGCGCCGTCTAATACACGAAGTGAACGCTCTACTTCAACAGTAAAGTCAACGTGTCCTGGCGTATCAATAATATTGATACGGTGCTCCAATGCGCCTTCCTTTGGTTTGCAGTTCTCCTCCAAAGTCCAGTGACATGTTGTAGCGGCTGAAGTAATGGTAATACCTCTTTCCTGCTCCTGCTCCATCCAGTCCATAGTAGCAGTTCCTTCATGAGTATCACCAATTTTATAGTTTACACCAGTATAGTAAAGAATACGCTCTGTCAATGTAGTTTTACCCGCATCGATATGAGCCATAATACCAATGTTCCTGGTTCTCTCTAATGGATATTCTCTTCCAGCCAAGGGTTTTCCTCCTTATTTATTTGCCCACACAGTGTGGCATATGTGTGCCCCGTGGGTGCCTCCTTATTTTCTGCCCACGCAGTGCGACATACATGTGCTCTGTGGATACTCCTTAACATTGCCCACAAAGCATTGCATATTCCCCTGCGGGTACTCTTCATTTCGTCAAATTGCACAAGCACTAGAAATCCTAGAATCTGTAGTGGGCAAATGCCTTGTTTGCCTCTGCCATTTTGTGCATATCTTCTTTTTTCTTTACAGAAGCGCCTGTATTGTTTGCGGCATCCATAATCTCATTTGCCAACCTATCCTTCATGGTCTTTTCGCCCCTCTTACGGGAATAGGTGACAAGCCAACGAAGCGCTAAAGCCTGACGTCTGTCCGGTCTTACTTCGATTGGAACCTGATAGGTTGCACCGCCGATACGTCTTGCTTTTACTTCCAAAGCAGGCATAACGTTGTTCATGCACTCCTCAAATACCTCAAGAGCTGGCTTTTCTGTTTTCTCTTCTACTTTAGCAAATGCGCCGTAAACAATTTTCTGGGCAACACCTTTCTTACCATCTAACATAATATTATTGATAAGTTTAGTCACCACTTTGTTATTGTACAATGGATCTGCTAAAACGTCTCTTTTCTGAGTATGTCCTTTACGTGGCACGTTACTTCCCTCCTTAATCATCTTATTTCGATGTTTCGATTAATTCAACGGTACTCACATGTCTCTCTAATGTGTTCGTGCAGTATTTATTTCTTCAAAGTGAAATATAATCCCAACACTAACCTTTAGATTTGTCTGTGATACTATTGGCTGCTAGTTCCTATTTTTTAGCTTCTTTTGGTCTCTTTGCGCCATATTTGGAACGAGCCTGTTTTCTGTTAGCAACTCCGGCTGTATCAAGAGTACCCCTGATTACGTGGTATCTTGTACCTGGCAGGTCTTTTACCCTTCCGCCACGGATAAGAACAACGCTGTGCTCCTGTAAGTTATGTCCCTCTCCTGGGATATAGCTTGTCACTTCGATTCCGTTAGACAGACGTACTCTGGCAATTTTACGAAGCGCTGAGTTCGGCTTTTTCGGAGTAGCTGTCTTAACTGCTGTACACACGCCTCTCTTCTGAGGTGCCGCAGTGTCGATAGATTTCTTCTTCAGGGAATTGTATCCTTTCTGAAGCGCAGGTGCTGTAGACTTCTTAACAGATGTCTGACGTCCTTTTCTGACTAATTGGTTAAATGTTGGCATTAGTTTCACCTCCTGGGATCTATTTTATACTTTGCATGTGCCTTTTACGCACACTTAAATAGTATAAATACAAAAAACGGCTTTGTCAAGCCGCTTTTTTCATAAATTTTATGCGTCTCAATTATATTAGGATACAATTTCCCCCACCTTGCATAAGCTGCAAAAAATAGTTATACTATTAAAATAAGAAAAACACGAATGCCAGGGGAGGAAACCGCTATGTTTGGAAATGTTGCAATCGGCCTGCAAAGCTTTGAAAAAATCCGCACACGAAAAGCCTTTTATGCGGACAAAACAAATTTCATAAAAGAATGGTGGGAAAGCAACGATGATGCAACATTAATTACCCGTCCCAGGCGTTTTGGGAAAACTTTAAACTTGAGCATGACAGAATGTTTCTTCTCAAATAAGTATGCCGGCAGAGCAGATTTGTTCCAGGGCTGTGCCATATGGGAAAAAGAAAGCTATCGGCAGTTACAGGGCACATATCCTGTAATATTTATAAGTTTTGCAAAAGTAAAAGCCACCAATTATAAAGATATGACCTATTCTATTACTAAGATATTTTCTGATATTTACGGGCAAAACCGCTTTTTAATAGAAGGTGAACTTCTCAGTGAAAACGAAAAAAACTATTTTAATGGCATTGTTCCGGGGATGAAAAGTTCCATAGCTGCAGACGCCATCCATACATTGACAAATTTTTTAAGCAGATTTTACGGCAAAAATGTAATTATTTTACTTGATGAATACGACACCCCCATGCAGGAGGCTTGGCTTTCCGGCTACTGGGACGAAACTGCCATCTGGAGCCTGCCCCTTGCCACCGGATATCCCAAAGTGGAACATCTGGAACGGAAAGGTCGGCTGTTAAATAAAATTTATACTCTAAAACTTACAAACCTTGAAGTTGAAAGTATGTTTACCAAAATGATCCGGGGCTGGTTTAAAAATACCGCCGAGGCATACAACGGATTTATTCAGGCGCTTCTAACGGATGATGTGGATGCTATGAATGCGTTTATGAATAGAATTGCCCTGAAAAGCTTTTCCTCTTTTGACACTGCAAAAAATGCATCCTGTGAAGATGCCCCGGAACGTTTTTATCACGGCTTTGTTTTAGGACTTATGGTCGGCCTTGAAGAACGCTTTGCCATTACATCCAACAGGGAAAGCGGCTTTGGACGATATGATGTAATGCTCAGCCCGGTGAACAAAAAGAAAGACAAGGCATACATTATTGAATTTAAAGTTTTCAATCCCAAAAAGGAAAAGAATCTGGAAGAGACCGTTGCAAACGCCCTTGCTCAGATAGAGGATAAGAAATATGAGACGGAATTAACATCAAAGAGCATCCCACGGGAAAATATCAGAAAATATGGGTTTGCTTTTGCGGGGAAAAAGTGTCTGATTGGATAAGAATCATTGATTTTTGCATGGCCTTTTCTTTAGTTACGAAAACAAATACCTGGGCTGAAAGGCCCAGGCTTTTGTTTTTCAATCTTAACTTTTTACTATGAAACAAAATGTTCCAAACAATTTAATCTTGTCCCCTGTTCCACATCAAATCCGTTCACACTGTCAACAACTAAGGCGCCGTTATAGCGAAGCACCATCCAGGCTCCATTTTCAGCTTCACAAATTACAAAAATCTCCTTATCCGATTTTCCCAAAAGATAAATCGTCCCTTTGTCATCCCCGCATGTCCAATTTGCAATTTCCTGATATGCCTGGCCATATTCCCAATCCGAATAAACACTGATGCTGATGTCCCTCTTTCCATCATTCCACCGTCCCGAAAGATTTGATACATCCTCCCAGTTTGCAGATGTACTAAGCTGAGAAACTCCGTTGGTATCGTGTTCCTTCGCCATCCAGTCCATGACAAATAAAAACTGGTCATAACTGAGCAATCCTTCATACCACATATCATTTGGCGCATCCCATCTTGTAGGAAGCGTTATTTCATTCTTGCATAAACTGGGGGACGCATACATCGTTGTCCCGTCATCCACACAGCTTGCAAGCATTTCACTGTAACTTCCACTTCGCAGCATATCCCCGCTTTCTTCCTGTATCATCACCGGACAGGGGGAATACTCCAGGTATCCCTGAAACAAAATGGGAAAATCTAATGATGATGTGCCTGCAGCCGACTTTCCGTCGGTTTGTGGCGTAAGGACTATTCCACTTTCTCCTCCAGTCGTTTTCTTCGTTTCCGTTTCATCATATTCACAAATATATCCTGTTTTCCCGGGGTAATATATGGAAATATCCTCTGGCACATCATTCATCACCCACGCATTCTGATAATAAACCAGACTCATGTACTGTTCCGTATCACCATCAGAACTGTAACTGGGCTCATTTTTCATCCAAAGGCCCGCTGCCCAGGAATCTTTCCCCGGATTCAGGCTGTCGCCTTCAAATTCATTCTGGCTGTTTATCCAGTAGTAGTCTCTCCCAGCCCTACTCCGTCTGCCTCCCAGATAAAAATGAACATCCTGCATTGCCGCCCCATTAATCTGCTGGATAATATGCTGGTATTCTTCAAAGGAATTAATCTGTACCAGATAACCCCCTCTGCTGATACAGTCGTTGTAAGCCTGCGTCCATGTCATATCATTCAGGAGCAGTTCATAACGGTGTATCTGGCTGTCGTTTTTTTCTTTCTGCGACGTTTCTTTCTCTGTTTCCTTGTCAGGCGTTCCCCTGCCTGCTCCTTCTGGTTCCTGTTCGTTAATACCATCCGGTAAATCTTCTTCCAGTTCTAATGTATTGGTATCCGCACCAGAACCATAATCATTAAATATCTTTGTCAGAAGTATAGCCTGTACCAGTTCCGGCTGAATCTCGTCATTCAGGGACATGGTATAAAGTTCCCCTTTTCCCTCGTCATAGGATACCAAAAACTGGGCTTTCACTTCTGCGGTTTCATCCTCATACATACAGTTTCCGCTAAATTCCACCACATCCTGATTCTCTTCCGATTTG
The DNA here is from genome assembly GCF_003612565.1 of Roseburia sp. 1XD42-69. Lineage (GTDB taxonomy): Bacteria > Bacillota > Clostridia > Lachnospirales > Lachnospiraceae > Roseburia_B. The sequence goes on from NZ_RAZG01000011.1 coordinate 37,148, forward strand.
AAATATTCCCATTTACAGTCTCCAAAGAAGTCATCAAACGCATCCCCATAAGAAATATCCGGATATGCTTCCGGACAAGCCTCTTTTACAAAACGGACGTATTTCTGTCCGCCAAATACGCCTTGCCACCACAAGCCATACCAGACAAGAAAAATGCCAAATATAACGGCCAGAATCCCTAAAATGCTTTTGAAAACAGACAGCATGGAATTTATTCTCTCATTTTCAAATGCATTTATTGGTGCTTCCGGTTCAAGAAACTTCAAAAGATTGCCTGCAATGGTTTCCTGTTCCAGAACAGTTTTGTAATTACTTTTCTTAGCATTCAAAACCGGAATCTTATTATCAATTGTAATTACATATGCAGACTTTCTGCCTTTGATACAAATATTTCTGTTCTCATCCTGGTAGACACTTTTTATGGCAGAAGAATGTAACTGGTTAAAAATCTGCATAAACGCCTGCTCATCATTTACCCGTATTAAATTTAAATATCTATCAGCTTTCACCGACTTTTTCATTAATGCAAAAGGCATGATTACTTCAAATAATGTATAGAATATTCCACATGCGAAAAGTCCCAGGGCTGACATGGCTTCAAGCCACATCATTAACCCGTCTTTGCCCGACAGCATATCATCTATATGCATGACAGTTCCTCTTACCATCAGAACTAAAACGGCAAGAAGCAGCAGCGCTCCGGTTACTTTCCATACCCACAGGCTTTTTTTCGCCTTTTGCGTATCCTTACTGATATCATCAAAGTCTTTTTCTACCCATATAGCGGGCTGAGATTCTTCCATTTCTTGTGTATTTGTCTCTTTTACCTCTGTTTCTTCTACATCCCATTTTTGATATGTACTATTATTGTCTTCTTTTGATACGGGCTTTCCACATGTAGGACAAAAGAGTGTGCCCTCTTCCAGTTTACTGCCGCAATTTGTACAAAACATACTTTGCCTCCATCCCTTTTTACTTATATCCCATCTCAGATTCATAATTTGAAATTAAATCAAGATTGGCTTTCTCATAATCGTTTAATACAGAATCATCAAATTCATCTGCCCCATACATTCCCTCATACCAGCTAAACTGCTCAAAGTATTCCTGCAACTCGTCATCCTGAAAAATTCTTCCATGCCTGGCATAAATCTCATTTCTGGCAATGCGGCATTCTTCCGCAGACAATTCCTGCAAATCAGTCTGATCCAGATAGACGCTGTCACTACCTGGCAAAATGTATTCTTCCCAGTAATCGTTCTCATTTTCTTCATCCTCATTTTCAAAAAAAACCAATTCATCATTGGTACTTTCGTCAAAAATCAACTGGTTTTTTTCAAAAACTTTCTGTACTCCAGCTTCTTCAAATTTTTCACAAAGCATAGAATAGATTCCCATCTCTTCTAACTCTTCATATTCACTATTTATTTCTTCATTATCAAAATTTCCTTTCTTTCTCACCGTGCCATCTTCGTTATAAAGCGTACCCTTTCCATTCATTTTATCCCTTTTAAACTCTCCTTCATATTCAGGAATTCCCGCAAGCGCATAGTAAAGGGTTCCTTTCCCATGAAATTGGCCACTTTTAAATTCTCCCCGATACCACAATGTGCCATATCCCCCATAAAGCGCTCCCTTCCCGGAAAAATTATCTTTTTTATACTCTCCTTCATAAGAAATAATCGGCTCAATCACTGCATAATTTGTACGAACATAAAATGCATCTTCCAAATTTATTGCTTCATAACATTTTGCTATATATATCAACTCTGCAGCCTTATCTTTTTCGAATAAATTTTCAATTACCTGATTTTTTTCATCTTTGTTATAATACTGAAAATACTGTTCCTCATACTCAATCCAGCTATTCCCATATAGTTCCAAAATGTTATGTATGTCTGCACAATTGTACATGACACACTTGCCTGATTTTACGCCATTTTCATAACTCCCCATTTCAAAAACTATTGAAGCCGGAGAAGTCACAGAAAAAAGTACTCCTTTTCCATTCATCCGCCCTTCTTTAAATCCACCTGCATACAGCAATCTCATTCCTGTGTCCCGGATGCAAAAAAATGCGCCCTCTCCATCCGGCTTATTGTCTTTCACATCCCCCAAATAGTAGACAATCGTTGTAATATCCTCAACCTCTAAATCATCCTTTGCTTTAGATGATACCTCATAATATTGTCCTTTAGAAAAAAATATTTTTTTATCTTTTTTTAATTCCATCCGTCGAAAATCGGAATCTGCCAAAACGTTTTTTCCCTCTGATGACGCTACTTTTTTACGCAAACGTTTGGAAACTCCTGCTTCCTTTAAAACATCATCCAACATTCGGATTTCCGCCTTCTGACCCGATTTTGCCGTATCATAAAACTCATTGATTCCACTGACAAAGGATTTTACGCCTTCCATATAGTACGGATTTTCGTTGTAGGCATATTTTTTCAATGAATTCTCTATTGCCTCTACATTATGAGAAAGAATAGTTTCAGTTGCATTCTCCCTTTGTGCACTTTTATCCAATTCAACGTTTTCTTTAACTTTATTTGCATCAATATTTTCTAATGGTTGGGATGTATCCTCATCTTCCGTTTCTTCCTTTTGCTCCGTCACATCAATAAAATTTTCTGTTTCTGCTGCTTCTGTAGCCAACTCTGATTTTTCCGATTTTGTATCAGCAGAGGATATTTGTGATGTATTATTATCTGCACCTGAAGGCATCGAACCCAAAATAAACAGAGCAATTGTAGCAAACAATGTAATCCATGTGTTACGAATTTTCTTTTTTCTGTTTACAATATCTTTGTTTTTACACAAAAAACTGCATCTCATGATAAATAAGACAATGCCAGGTATTGTACACAAAAACAACCCAAATAAAATTGCGGGAACGGATAGATACCATTTCAATTTCTCTTGTTCCCCATTTGCTTTATTCATATTCTGCATTTCTCTTACATTTTGTGTTTCATCATTTTTTTGCATTTTCTGTTCTTCTTTTTTTGCTTCTCTATTGCTAACGCCATCCTTGATTCCCTTATCATACTCTCTGCGACGTACCGGATCTGACAATATTTCAAATGCCACATTAATTTCCTGCATTTTTTCCAAATCTCCTGATTCCGCATTATCTGGATGATATTTTGCAACTTGAACCTTATAGGCAGCCTTAATCACTTCACTCGAAGCATTCTCTGCAATTTCCAATAATTCATAATAAGTCATAACATTCTCCCAAGATTTTACCTGCTTAGAATTTTCTAAAATAAAAACTGACAGAAAATACGACAAACATTTTCCATCAGTTTTTTAGAAATCTTAAACTTGATGTTCTATCCTATAATTGCACCTATAATAACAGCCGCAATTGCAAAACAAATAAACCATTCTGTCAGTACCGCAACAAAGCCAAAATACATCACAGGAACAATTTTATGATACAATCTATTAATCACTATTGTCACCACTACTAATAATATTAATAAAAACATAATTCCCTCCTAACCTTTTTTGATTTTGACAGTACTTTTCTGTCCTTTGTTTCTAAACAGTTTTTTATATTTTGACAGTTTAGACGAAGGAACTTTTATCACTGCCTTTGCATGTATATTTTTCAATGCATTCTTTCCAACTTTGTTCAGTTTCTTAGTCTGAATAGTAATTGTTTTTAACTTTTTGCTATTATAAAACGCTTCATTTCCAATTGTTTTCACATTTGTTCCCACAGTAATTTTGTTCATTTTTTTCAGATTTGCAAAAGTTCTTTTTCCAATTTCTGTAACTTTATAGGAATAACCGTCAATCTTGACTGTATTGGGGACTTTATAAACAGACTGGTTTTTATTACTCACCCCATAAACAGCTACTGTTCCCCCTCCATAGGAATCCGATGTGACTTTATATTTCAGTTTATTTATGGTCTTTTTCTCTCCCGCAAAATGGGACTCTGTCAATATCACCGTACAGGACTGTGTCAGATTACTACCGTCATTTGTCCGACATGTAATAATTGCCGTTCCAGCCTTATAAGGTGTCAGCTTACAGGTTGCTGGCTCTACGGAAATTACTGCTGGGTTACTGCTTGTGAAAGTAACGCTGCAATTATCCGCATCTTTTGGAAAAACAGTTGCAGTTATCTTACAGCCATCATACTCATCGTCCCAAGAATTTTCTTCCAACTCTGCAATATCCCACGTTTTGGATTGCTTGTCCAGTTCCAGCCGCGTTACATAAGCAGGCAGAACACTAACCTGACAGAATGCCTGTATTCCACTGCCGTCGTTTGCTGTTGCCGATATCATTGCAGTTCCACCCATTAAGGCAGTGACAAGTCCTTCTTCCGACACAATGGCTACAGACGGATTAGAACTGGTATATGTAACAGTTTTATCAACTGCCAAATCCGGTGAAACTGATGCTGTGAGCAATACCTGTCCGCCTTTATTTAACGTTAAATTGTTCTCATTCAAGGTAATACTTGAAACCCTGGTATTAGAAACAAGAAAAGAAGCAATTACCTTTGAAGTACTTCCATATTCCGGATTCGCAGATACATATAAATGATATGTCATCCCCTGCTCCAAATAATATAGATTACTGTTTAAATTGTTATCATCAAATAATTCCTGAACATCTGTCCCGTCTTTATATGTAAGCCGATATTTTGCTGTTCCATTTATACAATCTGTAATTATTCTATATTTTCCCGTATTGGGCGCTACAAATTTATTGGCACTTCCATTATAAATATAATACGAATCTGTATAATATTTATTTAACTCAATCATCCTCTTATTTCCAGATACATCTTTTGTTTCACATATAAACCTAAATGTGCAAACATCTGTTTTTTCTGAATTAATAAAAAAATAGTAATCATTATTTCCCCCAATGTGAAAATCCCAAAAAAATGTCTGTTGGCCCAATTTCACCTGATTTTCATTAGAACCATAACCGTGTCCTTGCAATTCCTTATCTAAAACTTTAATAGAACCATTTATTTCATAATATCCTTCAATTTGAGTATACTTATCAAATCCAGCTCCAATACACACTGTATTCGCGGGTACATGAAGCTTCACCCATCCTTCTGCCGTAGTAGTTGTATATTCTTTTTCCAATTCCACATCTACAGCCAAAGACCAACGCTCTCCTCCTGTAACAGTTTCCCCTGCCTTTACAATCTTGGGAAAAAACAGACACACTATAACACAAATAGCCATTACTCCCAGTTCTTTCATTATTCGTTTTAACATTCCCTAACTCCTCCTTGAATTATTTATTCTTCCCAAATTCTTTAAATCATTATAACTTATTCTTTGTTTATTTACAACTAAAAGTTATTATTATTACACCCTTTAGTTAGTTAATAATTTTCCTCAAATTGTTTAAAATAAAAACATCAACGGGAAAGGCAGGTTCCATATGGACAGAAAAGCACTAGGAAAAAGAATCCGCACAGAGCGTTCCAAAAGGAATCTCACCCAGGAGCAACTGGCAGAAGCTGTGGGTGTTTCCACCACATATATTGGCTTTGTAGAACGGGGAGAACGGACTGTCACTCTGGAAAAGTTAATTGACATAGCAAATGTCCTTCACGTCTCTATTGACTTTCTTATTGAGGATTCCATAAACGCCCCTCCCAACACTGATTTTTTACTCCTTGAAACCTTCTGGATGAAGGCTTCCCCAAAAGAACAGTCCATGATTCTTGACCTGATAAGCACTCTATTGCGCCATTCACAAAACAACTAAGGCTTACCGAATCCACTCCGATAAGCCTTAGTATATACAATTCTTTATTCTTTTTGGTATGCTGCCAGCATACATAATTACAAATTTTTCCAATTACTGTATCAGAGTATGAATCATACACTCTTCCACATAAGATTCTATTCCAATTCCCATACAAAACAAGAAAAACCAGATAAAAACTACAATGATAACTTTTTTTATTAAACCAATTTTCCGGACAAAGGGCAAAGTCTCCACCCAATCCAGAAAAAAGAATGCCGCAAACACAGATACCCATACCCCTAAAACCATTGCCGCCAATTCTAATACGGCTGTCTGAAAAGTCTGGGAATGTTTCATTACACTTTCCACGCTAAAAATAAATCCCGCAAAGTAATAGTAAATCGCCACCGCTTTTTTCCAAGTTTTTCCTGTACGAAATCCCGGTATGACAGAAAGCACTTTTGTTAAGGGCTTTTCCTCTATATGAATAGACTGCAGTTCCTTCAAAAGTTCTTCCGCCGACTGATACCTTAATTCCGGCTCCATGCGGGTACATTTCTGTATTACTTTCCCCGGCTTTCCTTCCTTAAAACACTGCTCATAGGGAAGTTTCCCAGTCAGCATCACATTTAAAACCACCCCAAAACTATAAATATCCGTTCTTGCGTCACTTTGTGAAAAGCCAAACTGCTCCGGAGCCGCATAGCCTGCCGTCCCCAAAAATTCCGTATCACGCCCCTGTTTTTCCTTATAAATTCTTCCAATGTCAAAATCTATAACCTTAACCACGCCATCCGACGATATTAAAATATTACCGGGGTTTAAATCCCTGTGTACCAGATTTAACCCGTGTACAGTACATAGCCCCTCTGCAAGCTGCTTTGAAAATCCCAACGCTTCTTTTCCGGTAAGATTTGTTTTTTCCTCAATGTAATCTTCCAAAGTTTTCCCGCTGATATACTCCATCACAACAAGAGCGTCTTTTTTCCCTTCTGCAACATAAAAAATATGTACCAGATTTCTGTGCTCCACATCCAAGAGACGCTCATACACAGAAGCTCTCTCTTTTGATATATGTTTTAAAACCACAAGCTCCCCTGTAACAATATCCTTTGACAGATAAGTAGATCCTTTCTCAGAGTCTCCCAGCACATCCAATGTTTGAAACCGTACCTCCAGATATTCATACTCCATCTCTCCCCTTCTTTCCGTACCGTCTGTTTTGGCAGTACCACATTCCTCTCCAAAAACTTGACCCATTTAACTTTCCAATTTATAATGAGTGTATCATTTTTTCCAAAATATGGCAAATACTGCTAGAAATCTGATAACAGAAAAGAGGCCCCCATGAAAAAGAACACCCAGGAATTATTAGAAATCCTAAACTCCACAGATAAAATCGAAACCTACCTGTCAAATTTCCCGGAAGTCGTCCCCCAGGAACCGCTTCCCATTGCCCTGGAAAAACTGCTGTCCGAAAAAAATCTGAAAAAAAGCCAGTGCATAAAAACTTCCGGACTGCCCCGTACATACGCATACCAGATATTCTCCGGGGAACGCACCCCTTCCCGGGACAAGCTGCTTGCCCTGTGCCTTGCCATGCATCTGACGCCAACGGAAGTCCATACCCTCTTTTGCGCCACCGGATACCCGGACCTTTACGCCAAAAATCAGAGGGACAGTGTTTATATATTTGCATTTAACAAACACCTTTCTCCTATTGAAACAAATGAATTACTGATGGAATTAAAAATGGATTTGATGGAAATCTGACTTTAATTGGCAAACTTTTTCCATCCATTTTTCTAAATTACTATAGACTTTTATTCCCGGATATGCTATATTATAGCTGTAAATTAATTTATGTGCATAAGAAAATACACTAATAAAAAACAATAAGCAAAAAAGTGTCACCATTAAGGAGGGGAATCTATCATGACAGATAGCGAAAAACTTGATCTCATCCTATCCAACATGCAATATATGAACAACGATATTTCCGATTTAAAATCTGACATGCAGGGTGTCAAAAGCGAAATCTCTGATTTAAAATCTGACATGCAGGGTGTCAAAAGTGAAATCTCTGATTTGAAATCCGACATGCAGGGCGTCAAAAGCGAAATCTCTGATTTGAAGTCTGACATGCAGGGCGTCAAAAGCGAAATCTCTGATTTGAAATCCGACATGCAGGGCGTCAAAAGCGAAATCTCTGATTTGAAGTCCGACATGCAGGATATCAAACAGCAAACTTCAAAAATTGACAACAAACTGACTCAGACCAATTTAACCCTCGAAAACGAAATCCGCACCAATATTAAGCGTGTGGCGGAAGGGCATCTGGATTTATCCAGGAATCTGCATCTGGCCATTGAACGTGACAGTGAAAAAGAAATGTTGGCTATTCGTGTCAGCGTTCTTGAAAGTGAAATGCGCCAAATAAAAGACCGCTTAGATCAAACAGCCTGAATTTCTCCACAAAAAAGGATTTTCAACCACCGACATGGATTGAAAATCCTTTTTTCATTTAAATATTTTTACTATTCTGTTACCATTTATGCTTCTGTTGTCTCTAAAACCTCTTCCAATTCTAAATCCATCTCCGCCTCGGCAACCATTTCATCTTCAGATTCCGCTCCGGCCTCTGTTTCGTCTTCAGCTAAAGCATCAGCATCCGCTTCACCTTCGGCCTCCTCGTCCATTTCCTCATCGAAATCCTCAAAGTCCTCAAAATCATCCATAAAATCCAGATAATCATCTTCATTAATATCGGAATCCAATGTCAAATCACGGTAACGTCTCATACCTGTTCCTGCAGGAATCAGTTTACCGATAATAACATTTTCTTTCAGTCCGATTAAGGGGTCAACCTTCCCTTTAATGGCCGCTTCCGTAAGCACCTTGGTTGTTTCCTGGAAGGACGCTGCGGAGAGGAAGGAATTGGTTGCCAGGGACGCCTTTGTGATACCAAGGAGCACCTGTTTGCCCTCTGCGGGCTCTAATCCTTCTTTTTCCAGCATTTCGTTGGTATCCTCAAACTCAAGAATATCCACCAGAGTACCCGGTAAAAATTCCGAATCCCCGTTATTTTCAATGCGGACTTTCTTAAGCATCTGGCGCACAATCACCTCAATATGCTTATCACTGATTTCCACGCCCTGGAGACGGTATACACGCTGAACCTCTTTCAGCATATAATCCTGCACCGCACGGACACCTTTTATCTTTAAGATATCGTGGGGATTTACAGAACCTTCCGTAAGTTCATCTCCGGCCTCCAACTCAGCGCCGTCCATAATCTTAATTCGTGAGCCATAGGGAATTAAATATGTCTTTGCCTCCCCTGTCTCACTGTTGGTAACAACAATCTCCCGTTTCTTCTTTGTATCACGGATTTCCGCTTTTCCGGCAAACTCCGTAATAATTGCAAGTCCTTTCGGTTTCCTTGCCTCAAAAATCTCCTCCACACGGGGAAGACCCTGGGTAATATCGTCACCTGCCACACCGCCGGTATGGAAGGTACGCATGGTAAGCTGTGTACCCGGCTCACCGATAGACTGGGCTGCAATAATACCTACCGCCTCACCTACCTGCACCGCCTGGCCTGTCGCCATATTTGCACCGTAGCACTTTGCACAGATACCGTTGTGGGAACGACAGGTAAGAATGGTACGGATTTTCACTCTGTCAATAGGATTGCCCTTCTCGTTTACCCCTTTTGACATAATCTCTGCGGCGCGCCTTGGGGTAATCATATGGTTTGCCTTTACAATCACATTGCCTTCGGCATCACAGATGGTATTGCAGGAAAAACGCCCGGTAATCCTCTCCTGGAGATTTTCGATTTCTTCCTTGCCATCCATAAATGCTGACACCCACATACCTGGGATTTCTTTCCCTGTGCCTTCCGTACAGTCTGACTCACGGACAATCAGCTCCTGGGAAACGTCAACCATCCTTCTGGTAAGATAACCGGAGTCTGCGGTACGGAGGGCCGTATCGGAAAGTCCTTTCCGGGCTCCATGGGCAGACATAAAGTACTCCAAAACATCCAAACCTTCACGGAAATTGGACTTAATGGGCAGCTCAATGGTACGTCCTGTGGTGTCCGCCATCAATCCGCGCATACCTGCAAGCTGTTTAATCTGCTTATCAGAACCACGGGCACCGGAATCCGCCATCATAAAGATGTTGTTATAAGTGTCCAGTCCTCCAAGGAGGGCTGCCGTCAGCTCATCGTCCGTCTCTTTCCAGGTCTCTACAACCTCTTTGTAACGCTCCTCGTCCGTAATCAAGCCCCTCTTATACTGGCGCATAATTTTATCTACCGTATTCTGGGCATCCTCAATCATCTGAGGTTTCTGAGGGGGCACAGTCATATCGGATATGGATACGGTCATAGCCGCCCTGGTGGAATATTTGTAACCAATAGATTTAATATCGTCCAAAACTTCCGCTGTGGTTGTGGCGCCGTGGACATTAATAACCTTTTCCAGCACTTTCTTAAGCTGCTTCTTTCCCACATGGAAATCCACTTCTATTTTAAATTCGTTTTCCGGATCGCTTCTGTCCACAAATCCCAAATCCTGGGGAATGATTTCATTAAATAAAAATCTTCCTAAGGTAGACTCTGTGATACCGTATTTTGTTGTGCCGTCAGGCATCTTCTTTTCCATTCTCACTTTAATTTTGGAATGGAGGGTGAGAGATTTATTCTCATAGGCCAAAATCGCCTCGTTTACACTCTTAAAATATTTTCCCTCTCCTAAAGCTCCCGGCCTCTCCTGGGTCAGATAATAAATACCCAAAACCATATCCTGGGAGGGAACTGCCACAGGGCCGCCGTCGGAAGGCTTTAACAGGTTGTTTGGTGAGAGCAGCATAAAGCGGCACTCCGCCTGGGCTTCCACCGACAGGGGAAGATGCACAGCCATCTGGTCACCGTCAAAGTCCGCATTGTAAGCTGTACACACAAGGGGATGCAGCTTAATGGCCTTGCCTTCCACCAAGATAGGCTCAAATGCCTGAATACCAAGCCTGTGCAGTGTGGGGGCACGGTTTAACATAACCGGATGCTCTTTGATCACTTCTTCCAGCACATCCCATACCTCAGGCTGTAAGCGCTCCACTTTCTTTTTTGCGCTCTTGATATTGTGGGCTGTGCCGTTTGCCACAAGCTCCTTCATAACAAAAGGCTTAAACAGCTCGATTGCCATCTCTTTCGGCAGGCCGCACTGGTAAATTTTAAGTTCCGGCCCAACCACGATAACGGATCGCCCGGAATAATCCACACGTTTTCCCAAAAGGTTCTGACGGAAACGCCCGGATTTTCCCTTTAACATATCGGAAAGGGATTTTAAAGCCCTGTTTCCAGGCCCGGTCACTGGTCTTCCCCTGCGCCCGTTGTCTATAAGTGCGTCCACCGCCTCCTGGAGCATACGCTTTTCATTCCGCACAATAATATCCGGCGCACCCAGCTCCAAAAGACGTCTCAGACGGTTATTTCTGTTAATAATCCTTCTGTACAAATCATTTAAATCAGATGTAGCAAAACGGCCGCCGTCCAACTGCACCATGGGACGAAGATCCGGAGGAATTACCGGAACCACTGTCATAATCATCCACTCCGGCCTATTTCCGGACTCCCGGAATGCCTCTACCACTTCCAGCCTCTTAATGATTCTGGCACGTTTCTGCCCCGTGGCATCCCGCAGTTCCGCTTTTAACTCTGCGGCGTCTTTTTCCAAATCAATAGACTGCAAAAGCTCTAAAATTGACTCCGCCCCCATGCCGACACGGAAAGCATTTCCATACTGTTCCCTGGCTTCCTGGTACTCCGCCTCCGATAATACCTGCTTGTATGTGAGATTGGTATTTCCGGATTCCAACACAATATAGGATGCAAAATACAGCACCTTCTCCAGTGTTCTGGGAGATAAATCCAATATAAGGCCCATACGGCTTGGAATCCCTTTAAAATACCAGATATGGGATACCGGAGCGGCAAGTTCAATATGACCCATGCGCTCCCTGCGGACGCTTGCCTTTGTGATCTCAACCCCGCACCTGTCGCAGACTACACCTTTATAACGGATTTTCTTATATTTTCCACAATGACATTCCCAGTCTTTGCTGGGCCCAAAAATCTTCTCGCAAAACAGGCCGTCTTTTTCCGGTTTCAGCGTTCTGTAGTTTATGGTCTCAGGCTTTTTCACCTCACCTTTAGACCATTCCCTGATTTTTTCCGGGGACGCCAGGCCAATCTGAATGGCATCAAAAGCGATTGGCTGGTATGTCTCCTTCTTCATCGTCTCTGGCATTGCTGACACTCCCTTCTATCTACAAATTTTCGTCGAGAACTTCATCCATGAACTCATCTTCATCGAAATCTTCCTCTTCATCGTCCTCTTCTTCAATATCCACCAGCTCTTCGCTGTCCGCATTAAACTCCTGCTTTGTGAATCCCATTTTTCCAAAGGACTCGCTGTCCTCAAAGGCAAAATCCTTATCCCCTGCAATAATGGAATTTAAATCTGTATTTCCGTATTCGCTGGTTTCAATCAGCTCAACTTCATTCCGCTCCTCGTCAAGGACTTTCACATCAAGCCCCAGGGACTGAAGCTCTTTTAAAAGCACTTTGAAGGACTCCGGAATACCCGGCTCCGGAATATTATCTCCCTTAATAATCGCCTCGTAAGTCTTTACACGGCCCACAACGTCATCGGATTTCACCGTCAGAATCTCCTGGAGGGTGTAGGATGCGCCATAAGCCTCCAGGGCCCAAACCTCCATCTCACCGAAACGCTGTCCGCCGAACTGGGCTTTTCCACCCAAGGGCTGCTGTGTTACCAGAGAATAAGGGCCAGTGGAACGGGCATGGATTTTATCGTCTACTAAGTGGTGGAGTTTCAGGTAATGCATATGTCCAATGGTTACAGGACTGTCAAAATACTCCCCTGTCCTTCCGTCTCTTAAGCGGACTTTTCCGTCCCTGGAAAGAGGAACGCCCTTCCACACACTGCGGTGCTCCCTGTTTTCAGACAAGTACGTGAGCACCTCCGGTAAAAGTTCCTGTTTATATTTTGCCTCAAAATCCTCCCACTCCATATTTACATAGTCGTTGGCAAGATCTAAGGTATCCATAATATCATTTTCCTTCGCCCCGTCAAACACAGGTGTCTCAATATTAAACCCAAGGGCTTTTGCTGCAAGGCTCAAATGAATCTCCAGCACCTGCCCGATATTCATACGGGAAGGCACACCCAATGGATTTAATACAATATCCAAAGGACGTCCGTTTGGCAGAAACGGCATATCTTCCACGGGAAGCACACGGGAAACCACACCCTTGTTTCCGTGACGGCCTGCCATTTTATCTCCCACGGAAATCTTTCTCTTCTGGGCAATATAAATGCGCACCGCCTGGTTTACCCCGGGGGATAACTCGTCACCGTTTTCCCTGGTAAACACTTTTGCATCCACAATAATTCCATACTCACCGTGGGGCACCTTTAGAGAAGTATCCCTTACTTCCCTTGCTTTTTCCCCAAAGATTGCACGTAAGAGCCGCTCCTCAGCGGTAAGCTCTGTCTCTCCCTTTGGCGTAACTTTTCCCACAAGAATATCTCCGGCCCGAACTTCCGCACCGATGCGGATAATTCCTCTTTCATCCAAATCTTTTAAGGCATCATCGCCCACGCCGGGCACATCCCTGGTAATCTCCTCCGGCCCTAACTTGGTATCCCTTGCCTCCGCCTCATATTCCTCAATATGAACGGATGTATATACGTCATCCTGCACCAGTCTCTCGCTGAGGAGAACAGCGTCCTCATAGTTGTAACCCTCCCAGGTCATAAAGCCAATCAGCGGATTTTTTCCAAGGGCAAGCTCGCCGTTTGAGGTGGAAGGGCCGTCGGCAATCACTTCCCCTGCTTCCACACGGTCCCCTTTAAACACAATGGGCCGCTGATTATAACAGTTAGACTGGTTACTTCTGGAAAACTTAGTCAAACGGTAAGATTCCCTTGTACCGTCGTCATTTCTCACAATAATCTCATTGGAAACAGCGCTCTCCACCGTACCGGATTTTTTTGCAACCACACAGACACCGGAGTCCACGGCAGCCTTTGTCTCCATACCGGTTCCCACAACAGGGGCCTCGGTAGTTAAAAGGGGCACAGCCTGACGCTGCATGTTGGATCCCATAAGAGCACGATTGGCATCGTCGTTCTGCAAAAAGGGAATCAGGGCAGTAGCCACGGAAAATACCATTTTAGGGGATACGTCCATATAATCAAACATGGTTTTCTCGTATTCCTGTGTCTCGTCCAGATAACGGCCGGACACAGAATTACGCACAAAATGTCCTTCTTCGTCCAATGCCTCATTTGCCTGGGCCACATGGTAATTATCCTCTTCGTCCGCTGTCATATATACAACTTCATCTGTAACCCTGGGATTTTTCGGGTCAGTTTTATCTATCTTACGGTATGGGGCTTCCACAAAACCATACTCGTTAATTCTGGCGTAACATGCCAGAGAGTTAATCAGGCCGATATTGGGTCCCTCAGGGGTCTCAATAGGACACATTCTTCCATAATGGGAATAGTGTACGTCCCGGACCTCAAAACCTGCACGGTCCCTGGAAAGTCCTCCAGGCCCCAGTGCGGAAAGACGTCTCTTGTGGGTCAGCTCCCCCAGAGGATTGTTCTGGTCCATAAACTGGGACAGCTGGGAAGAACCGAAAAATTCTTTTACCGCAGCAGTCACCGGTTTAATATTTATCAGGCTCTGAGGTGAAATTCCCTCCAAATCCTGGGTGGTCATACGCTCACGTACCACACGCTCCAGCCTGGAGAGACCAATTCTGTACTGGTTCTGCAAAAGCTCTCCCACAGCACGGATACGTCGGTTTCCCAAATGATCAATATCATCGTCATGTCCAAGGGCATATTCCAAATGCATGTTATAGTTAATGGATGCAAAAATATCATCCTTGGTAATATGCTTGGGAATCAAATCGGAAATATTTTTCCGAATTGCCTCTTTGATATCTTCTATATCGCTGTTTTCCTCTAAAATCTGGGCGAGAATAGGATAGTATACAAGCTCCGTCACGCCAACTTCCTTTGGCACCACATCCACAAAGTTGGTGATATCCACCATCATATTAGAGAGAACCTTAATATTTCTTGTCTCACCCTGAATCCAAACGTAGGGAACCGCCGCATTCTGAATGTTATCCGCCAGTTCTCTGGTAACTTCCGTCCCTTTTTCTCCGATAATTTCCCCTGTGGAAACATCCACCACGTCCTCAGCCAGCACATGGCCGGTGATACGGTTTCTCAGGGCAAGCTTTTTGTTAAATTTATAACGCCCCACCTTTGCCAAATCATATCTTCTGGGGTCAAAAAACATTGCAGAAATAAGGCTCTCCGCACTTTCCACAGTCAACGGCTCGCCTGGACGGATTTTCTTATATAATTCTAATAAACCTTCTTCATAATTTGTGGCAACGTCTTTGCCAAAGCTGGCAACAATCTTTGGCTCTTCGCCGAACAAATCCACAATCTCCTGATTACTTCCGATTCCAAGGGCACGAATCAGCACAGTAATCGGCACTTTTCTTGTCCTATCCACACGGACATAAAATACATCGTTGGAATCTGTCTCATACTCCAGCCATGCCCCCCGGTTGGGAATTACCGTACAGGAAAACAGCCTCTTTCCCACTTTATCATGGGAAATGGCATAGTAAATGCCAGGAGAACGAACCAACTGGCTTACAATAACACGCTCCGCGCCATTGATTACGAAAGTTCCTGTCTCAGTCATAAGAGGAAGATCGCCCATGAAGATTTCGTGTTCGTTGATTTCATCTGTCTCCTTGTTGTAAAGTCTTACTTTTACTTTCAAAGGTGCGGCATATGTTGCATCTCTTTCTTTACATTCCGGAATGGAATACTTTACATCATCCCTGCACAATGTAAAATCCACAAATTCCAAACTTAAATGGCCGCTGTAATCGGCGATGGGGGAAATATCTGCAAACACTTCTTTTAGACCTTCGTCTAAAAACCACTGATATGAGTCTTTTTGTACCTCAATCAGGTTTGGCATTCCCAGAACTTCTTTCTGCCGTGAATAACTCATACGCAAACCTCTTCCAGCCTGGACCGGACGTATTCTGTTTTTCTCCATTGACGTTTCACCTCTCATTATAATTTTCAGTACTTTTTCTGCAGTTTTGCACAAAAAAATACAGTAAGCCTATGTCAACACAATAGTGCATCTTATATAATAGCACAGCTTGCTTTTATTCGTCAATAAAAACTTTTACTACTTTTCTGCTGTAAACAATACGGTTATCGAACAGCGAATCTCTCTTTCTCTGCCCGCTATGGGAACATACCGTGAAACGGCTCATTTCCATATGCACTCCTGTACAGAAAAAGCCCCGGATTCATTTGCCAAAATCCGGGGTCTTTTTCCGCTCTAAAAAATTAGAAAGCAGGATTATTTTAATGTAACTTTAGCGCCTTCAGCCTCAAGTTTAGCCTTGATATCATCAGCAGTTGCCTTGTCAGCAGCCTCTTTTAATACCTTCGGAGCGCTGTCAACTAAGTCTTTTGCTTCTTTTAAGCCTAAGCCGGTAGCTTCACGTACCACTTTGATAACCTTAACCTTGTTAGGTCCAACTTCTGTCAGCTCTACGTCAAACTCAGTCTTCTCCTCTGCTGCGCCTGCATCGCCGCCTGCTGCTGCAACTACAACGCCTGCTGCTGCAGATACACCAAACTCTTCTTCACATGCTTTTACTAAATCGTTTAATTCCAATACGCTTAACTCTTTGATAGCGTCAATAAATTCTGCTGTTGTTAATTTAGCCATTATTATTTACCTCCATTAATTTGTTTAATTTTTGTTTACTAAAGGATATTCTGTTCGCTAAGTTCAAGCTGCGCTTTCGGCTTGCTCTCACTAATCTCACAGAACGGCTTCGCAACACGCTCTGTCTTCGCCTGCGGCTTGCCAGTCGCTAGTTGCTTTCAGCCTCAGCGGGTGCAGCCTCTCCTGCGCCGCCCTTTTCTGCAATCTGATTAAGCACACGCGCCAGATTGGTAATGGGTGACTGGATGCTTCCAAGGAACTTGGAGAGCAATTCTTCTCTGGAAGGAACTGCTGCAATTGCTTTCATTCCATCTGCGTCATAGAATGTCCCTTCAATCACACCTGCTTTGATTTCCAAAGCGGGAGCCGTCTTTGCAAACTTAGCCAAAATTCTTGCGGGAGCTGTCGCATCTTCTTTGGAGATTGCGATTGCGCTGGGTCCTGCCAAAATAGGAGCCAGGCTCTCAAAATCAGTTCCCTTAAATGCAAAGTTCATCATGGTATTTTTATAAACCTTGTAAGAAATACCAGCTTCCCTGAGCTCTTTCCGCAGCTGGGTATCTTCTGCAACGGTAAGGCCGCGGTAGTCCACAACAACAACGGACTGAGCGTCTTTAATGCTCTCAGAAATCTCCTGAACGATAGGCTGTTTCATTTCTACTTTTGCCACGTTTTGTACCTCCTTTATTATTTTAGTGGGACAGGGAAATACCCTGCATAACATAAGGCCGTATCCACAAGATAAAAGCCCCCTTGTCCAAAGACAAAGGGGCAGAATTTCATTTAAAATAAATTCCATCATCTCCTCGGCAGGCTCATAAGATTACGCCTTTCGGCGCCTGCTGTCTTCGGCAATATGCTTTATTACAATAACACAATTTATTTGGGATGTCAATAACAAAACTTACTGAGTAACTTTTACAACATTTACTTTCACACCAGGTCCCATGGTGGGAGCAAGGCTGATGCTCTTAATATACTGTCCTTTTAAGCTGCTGGGTTTCGCTTTGTTTACGGCATCCATAAGGGTCTGGAAGTTGTCCGCTAACTGTTCCTCGGTAAAGGATGCTTTTCCAATTGGCACATGGATAATATTGCTCTTATCCAATCTGTACTCAATCTTACCGGCTTTGATATCAGCGATTGCCTTCGCAACGTCCATGGTAACTGTACCTGCCTTGGGGTTTGGCATTAAGCCTTTTGGTCCAAGTACACGTCCCAAACGTCCCACAACACCCATCATGTCAGGTGTGGCAACTACCACGTCAAAGTCAAGCCAGCCATCGTTCTGAATTTTCGGAATCAATTCCTCTCCACCGACGAAATCTGCGCCTGCTGCCTGTGCCTCGTCTAACTTAGTTCCCTTTGCAAAAACTAAGACCCGGACACTCTTTCCTGTTCCGTGGGGGAGCACAACTGCTCCACGAATCTGCTGCTCTGCGTGACGTCCGTCACAACCGGTTCTGATATGAGCTTCGATTGTCTCATCAAATTTCGCAACTGCTGCCTTTTTTGCCAGTGACACAGCCTCTTTCGGATCATAAGCATTTGCTCTGTCAATGGCTTTTGCAGCCTCTAAATATCTCTTTCCTCTTTTCATTCTAAAAAACCTCCTGTGGTAATATCGGGGGAGAAACTCCCTTCCACTAAATAATGTTTCAATTTGCTAAGGTAGTTCTTTTCGCTAAGTTCAAGCTGCGCCTGCGGCTTGCTTTCACTAATCTCACAGAACGGCCCCGCAACACGCTCTGTCTTCGCCTGCGGTTCGCCAATCGCTGGTTGCTTTCGGCCTCGGCCTACTCCTCAACAGTAACGCCCATAGATCTTGCAGTACCTGCAATCATGCTCATAGCCGCCTCTAAAGAAGCTGCGTTTAAGTCGGGCATTTTAAGTTCCGCAATCTCCTGTAATTTTGCCTTGGAAATAGTAGCAACTTTTGTCTTGTTCGGCACTGCTGAACCGGACTTAATGTTGCAAGCTTTTTTAATTAAAACAGGAGCAGGGGGAGTTTTGGTTACAAAACTGAAACTTCTGTCCGCATAAACCGTAATCACGACGGGGATAATTAAATCACCCTGATCTGCGGTTCTTGCATTGAACTGCTTTGTAAACTCAACAATATTTACACCGTGCTGTCCTAATGCAGGTCCCACTGGGGGAGCAGGTGTTGCCTTTCCAGCAGGAATCTGTAATTTGATATATCCTTCCACTTTCTTTGCCATTTGGAATTAACCTCCTTAGTTCATTTTCTTCACTTCTGCGAAACTTATCTCTACCGGCGTTTCGCGGCCGAACAATTCTACATTGATGGTGACAATCTGTTTTCCGTGGTTCATGGTCTGAATCACGCCGATGGTATCTTTCCATACCCCTCCGGTGACAACCACTGTATCCCCTTCCGCAAAATCCACCTCAACGTTTTCTTTTTTGATTCCCAGGGGCATCATCTCTTCCTCTGTAAGGGGCACAGGCTTTGAGCCGGGCCCTACGAATCCGGTAACGCCTCTTGTATTCCTGACCACATACCATGTGTCATCATTCATAATCATATTGATAAGGACATAGCCAGGAAACATTTTTTTGGAAACTTGCTTTTTCGCACCGTTTTTCATCTCAAAAACATCCTGCATTGGAACTCTGACCTCTAATATCTGATCCTCCAAATGCCTGTTTTCAATTGTCTTGTCAATGTTCGCTTTTACCTTATTCTCGTAGCCGGAATAAGTGTGAACAACATACCAGTGTGCTTTTTCCATAAAACGCCTCCATTAAAAATGTAAGTTTACCAGGAAATCAACGCCATATTGGATGAGTGCATCCATAATGGCAATCATCAGGCCAACCACCACTGAAACAGCTACAACGGCCACGGTCTGACGTCCAAGATCTTCTTTTGTGGGCCAAATAATTTTCTTAAATTCAGCCTTTAAGCCTTCCATCCAGCTCGTTTTGGGAGCTTTTTCAACATTTGCGTTTTCTGCCATATAAAACTCCTTTACAAACTATTTTGTTTCCTTGTGCAAAGTATGAGTTCTGCAGAATCTGCAATACTTCTTTGTTTCCATTCTGTCCGGATGAGCTTTTTTGTCTTTTGTCGTGTTGTAATTACGCTGTTTGCATTCCGTACATGCCAATGTTATCCTTGTGCGCACAACTTCCACCTCCATAATTTCGTGCAATTTTTCCCTCTGTAAAAGGGAGTGTTTCTTATCCCTAAAATTAGGCATAAAAAAAAGACCTACTTCCAAGCTGTTCTACTATAGCACAAACTTTTCCGCAAGTCAACTCTTTTCTTAAAAGCAGGCAAATGAAAGGTTCATCCAGACATTACAGAAGGTACGGCCACACACAGGCCATCTCCCACCCCCGCACAAAATGCAAGGGGCAGAAATTCTGCCCCCTATCTCTTATAATCTGGTAAATAACTGATTCATCCTGCCGTTTTCATCTTCCATCTTTTTTCTCTGCATCATAATGCTGTACTGAAAAAGCACCTCTTTCTTTTTCTGCTCTGTAACAGCTTTTCCAAAATCCAAATCCTCTATACGGCTCTGGGATGCCGTTGTGTTAAAGGCAGTGTAGCTGTTATTGTTCATAGCATAATCCAGACGATTGGAAAGAGCGCCCATTTCGCCTCTGGAAGTGCTTACCATCTCAATTGCATTGTCAATCGTGTCAAGGCTGAAATCCTTTGTAACATCAAAATCTGCAATTCCAAGCTTCTCCAAAGTGGACACCGGCATATTGACTTCCATGCCGCCTCCGTCTGCATTGATGGCTGCATGCCAAGGATTCTGTGAACCATCCAGGAGATTTTTCGTATTAAACTGAGTCTGGCTTGCCGTGTCTGAAATGTGCTGCTTCAACTGATCGATTTCTGACTGGATAGCCGCTTTATCACTGTCTGTATATAAACCGTTGGAAGCCTGTAACCCCAGCTCCCGTATCCTCTGCAGACTGTCTGATATAGAGCCTAAAGCCCCATCTGCGATTTTTGTCATATCCTGGAATGTCGCTGCATTATCCGTTGCCTTATTCAGGCTGTTGCTCTGGCTTAAGAGCTTCTGGGCAATGGCTAATCCAGCCGCATCATCCGCTGCCGTATTAATTTTCTTACCGCTGCTCATCTGCTGGTATGAGCGGTACATATTTTGATTTGATATAGAAGAAATCCTCATAATCTGCCTCCTCCCTATAATTTTACACCTTATTTTAACATAACTATAACACGCCCTTTGATTTTACACAAGGGATTTTTTGCCAAAAATAATAAAAAAATTTTTATGATTTTTTACAAAACACTATAAATTAATTTATGATTTTATACGATATAAAAGTATAGGGATTGAAAAAATACGTGCATTTTGTCACCTTTTCAATGAAAAATCATATAATGTAAATGGATTTATAATTTTACCCCGCGCTTAGGCGTAATTTCATGGAAGAAAGGAGGGGTTTTCTATGGCTACCATCGATAATGCCTATCAATACTACTTAAATACCTATGGACATACTGCTGTTTCGCGTTATGATACCCATAAGAAAAGCGAGCTGCGCAGCGTCTATACCCGTATGCTTAAAGTGAACAAAGATTCCCCCCTCTATAAGATAAAACGTTCGGAGGATGTTCCAAGATTTCTCATTGACATCAAGGAAAATGCCCGGCACATTAAAAACGTTGTGGCATCACTGTCTGATGGGGAAGGGCTTGAGAACTCTTTCCAGAAAAAAGTTGCGGTCTCCTCGGATGACGGCATTGTAACTGCGTCTTATGTAGGCGGATCTTCCGATGACAGCGCTTTGCAGAATTTTGATTTGGAAGTGCGTCAGCTTGCAGCTCCCCAGACAAACCTGGGAAATTTTTTGAAAGACCAGGCTTTGGACATTCCGCCCGGAGACTATTCTTTCAATTTATTTACCACTGCTAATTCCTATGAATTTCAGTATACGGTAAAAAAGGATGACAACAATTTATCCGTATTAAATAAACTTTCCCGGCTCATTAACAATTCCAGGATTGAACTTTCCGCAGAGGTGATTTCGGATGAAAGCGGACAAAGCGCCTTAAAGATTGCTTCCAAACAGACCGGAATAAGAGATGAGGAAGACCATCTTTTTGACATCAGCCCTACCACCTCTTCCGGCTCCATTCAAGCCATGGATATTTTAGGTTTTAACCAAGTCAGTACGCCTGCAGTTAATTCAAGTTTCCTGATTAATGGTAAAGAGCATTCTTCCTATGCAAATACATTTACCATTAACAATATGTTTGAGTTGACCTTAAAGGGCATAAGCCCGGATAATGCTCCTGCCAAAATAGGTTTTAAGACCAGCATTGACGCTGTGGCAGATAATATCCAGGAACTTGTGGATGCCTACAACGGGTTTATCCAGACTGGTGAACGGTATTCCACCAATCAGCTTGGAAATCAGCTGCTCCACGATTTAAAAGATGTTTCCCGCTCTTATGTAAACGATTTGGAGTCCGTGGGATTGCTTATTGGGGAAACCGGGGCAATTTCCATTGACCGGGATTTATTGTCCGATGCACTGGAAACCGATAAGCCGGCAGAAACGTTTTCCGTATTAAATGCATTTAAAAATTCACTGTTAATTAAAGCGGATAATGCTTCTATTAATCCAATTAAATATATTGATAAAACGATTGTGACGTACAAGCGGCCGGGATTTAATTTTATTTCCCCCTATTCATCCTCTCTTTATGCAGGACTGATGCTTGATCATTATTGTTAAAGCAAAAAGAATCCTTTTAAATAAGGATTCTTTTTTATATGTACTTATCCAGAAGATATCTTCCCCTCTGCGCCCAGGTATGATTTTTCTTTGCATATGCATACCCCTGCTGTGCCAATTCCTCCAGATACATTTTATTTTCCAGTAAATTCCCTACCTTTTCCGGCAGTTCCCCCATCCTTGTAAGATAGAAGGGCTCTAAAAAAGGATACCCTGCGTTTGACAATTCTTCTTCCAGGTACGCTGACATATCCGTAACTACGGCAGCCTTTGCCAGCATACCGTTTATAATTCTGTCATGTATGCCGTTTTTATACCATGTCATTGTATTAAGCACAATTTTGCTGTGGTTCATCAGCTCTAAAACCTGAGGGGCCAAAACTTTTCCCCCGTACAAAAGATTGGGATTATCCGCCCAATCGCACTGATCCCATCCTCCCCCAAACACAGCCACCTGTATTCCTGCTTCCACTAAAAGCCGCACCGACTGCTCCCGGTAGAAGGATGTGGCATAGGAATCAATAAAACGCAGCTCTGTAATCCAGTAATTCAATTCTTCCTCTGAATAATCTTTTCCGGTGGAAGAAAAATAAGATTCAATGGCACTCTCCGTAGTTTTATTGGGATGGTTAATCAAATCTGACAATACTTCCTGGGTCAGGGCAAAGGCATCAAATTCTTTTATCTCACCTAAATCCGGCACAAGCCCTTCCGCCACGTATTTGGACAAACCGCCTGCATAGAGCACATCAATAGAACGCTCCCCCATTGCGGGGTGGAATCCTTCTTCTTTTGTGCAAAGATAACAGCTTCCCGGGCTGGCATGGTCTGATAAATCTGCCTCCATCCCGGCATGGGGCATATAATCTACCGTTTTTAATCCGGGATAAAAACGCTTTATAAAATCTACATGATTTCTGTCAGTGCAAAACACCACGGAATTTTCCGGTGCATGTCTCAAGGGATTTGCATAGTGAAAGGGATGATCCATAAGAATATTAATATAAGGAATCCCCTTTTCATCCCAAATATTTGTTCCCTCTGAAAATGACAGATTATAGCCAATATTATTAAATGTCACCAGGGCATCCACATGTTCATCCCTCAAAATCCTTTTCAGGCTTGGCATAAACTTAGCTTTTTCCCGAGTATCTAAAACATGGCAGGTGCACCCCATTTCCCTAAATGACTGGGATAATGCCGCTATGAACAAATCTATGGTATCGTAAATGCCCTGTATAAAAAGAATGGTTTTCATAATTCTACCCCAAATAATGCTGTATAATCTACGGTTTCCATAATTCGTTCACTCTTCCGTTCTGCATTCTGAAGCATCTTTTCTACTTTATTCTCCAATGCCACATCCACGAACCGGCTTACATCAATTCCCCGGAGTTCAAAAAACAGCAGTGGATTTTCATCAAATCTGGCTCCTATCCCATAAAGCACTGCCGCCACATGTTTGCACATTAATGCCCAGTCCGGACAGCTGCACTGGAAACTAATTTCTTTTGGCAGGGGAAACAAACCGTTCTTTTCTACAAACAGGCTCTTTAAATCTTCCGGGAAACCTCCGTTTATAAGCATTTCCAGATTTTCAATTTTATGGCCACATTTTTCCAGTATATTCTGGCACCGCTCCTCCGAAATCGGGCTGATTCTGATTTCCACCTTGTAAGGCGCCTTCCGCCGTCCCTGCACCCTGGCCAGGACTTTTCCTTTTTTTATAACCAGGTCAATCACCGCCCCGGTTCTGACATAACGTTTCCCCCGGTCCAGACGGCTTTCGTAATCTGCATAGCGCTCCAGATTTTCACACCATGCCTCCCCCCACCAGGTTTTTGCAATCTTTTTTCCCGAAATCACCACCGGTTGGTTTTCTTTCCCCCGTTTTATATCCTTTTTCATACTCTCACTGGCATTTTTCTTTAACTTTGCCTCCGTGGGCTGTTCATATGTCTGGATTTCCCAATACTGGCTCATATTTTCCTTATACCTCCAACCGCATTATAGACAACAGTTCCTCGTTGCCCATCTCTGTAAGCCATTTTTCCCCGCCTGAACCAATCACATTTTCCGCCAGTTCTTTTTTAGAAGAAATCATGGCGTCGATTTTTTCCTCAACGGTTTTCTCACAAATCATTTTGTGTACAAATACATTTTTCTTCTGGCCGATGCGAAACGCCCGGTCTGTCGCCTGGTTTTCCACCGCCGGATTCCACCATCGGTCAAAATGGATGACATGGTTAGCTTTTGTCAGGTTTAACCCTGTCCCTCCGGCTTTTACAGATAAAACCATGTAAGGCACATATTCTTCTCCATTGAATTTCTCAACCATCTGGCCTCTTTTACGAACTGAAGTTTCTCCGTTTAACACCAGCCCTTCCCTGCCGAATATCCCGGCAAGGAATTTGGATATGGGTTCTGTCATTTCTTTAAACTGTGTAAATACCAGCACCCGTTCCCTTTTATCATAGATGGTTTCGCAGATTTCCCTAAGCATAATAAACTTGCCACTTTCCTTTTCCGAAAAATCCCCGTTTCCCAGATACTGGGAAGGATGGTTGCAAATCTGCTTTAGATGCATGAGTGTGGCAAAAACCAGCCCCCTGCGCTGCATTCCGTCCAGCGTTTTCAGCTTTTCTGCTGTCTCCGCAACTACTTTCCGGTACAAAACCACCTGCTTTTTGCTGAGTCCCACGTATGCATTTGTTTCCACCTTTTCCGGCAAATCGGAGATAATCTTTTTATCTGTCTTAATCCTCCGCAGCATAAAAGGAGCAATCATCGCCTTTAAATGTGCATATTCCTCCGGTTGCTCCGTCAACTGCCTGGCATAAAGCGCAAACTCCTGGGCTGTTCCCAAAAGCCCCTTATTTAAAAAGTCAAACAGTGACCAGAGATTGGCCAGTTCATTTTCTATGGGCGTACCCGTCATAGCAATTCGCATTTTGGCGGGAATTTTTTTGATGGTGCGGGTCTGTTTTGTCAGAGGATTTTTTATCGCCTGGGCTTCGTCCAAAATCAGGCAATCCCACTCTGTCTGCTGCAGTTCCGGGATCCGCACACTCATGCCGTAGGTTGTCACCGTAAGATATGACTGATTTTCCAACACTTCCTGCCCCAGCTTTGCCGTAGGTTTCCCGTGGAGAATCCTCACCTCCATCCCAGGCACAAATTTTTCCGCTTCTTTTTTCCAGTTTCCAAGGAGCGATGCCGGGACAATTAAAAGAATCCTTTTCTTACTGCCTCCTTTTTCTTTCCGTATTTTTTCTAAAAATGTCAAAACCTGCAGTGTCTTTCCCAGCCCCATGTCATCTGCCAGGCAGGCTCCAAATCCCAGTTGGTACATAGTATAAAGCCAGGTGTAACCGATTTGCTGATAAGGTCTGAGTTTTGCATTTACTTCCGCCGGAACTCTTGCTTTTTTGATTAATTCCGGTTTCTTTAACTTCTGCAAAAAATCCGCAAGCCATTTCCCGTTGGAAATCAAAGGTCCCACATCCGGATTTTCTTTCTGCTCTTTTAAAACCCCATCTCCCCTTAATGCCTCAAGAAGCGTAATTTCCCCCTGGCTTTCTTCCATTTCCGAAAGAAGGCGGTTTAAGCGGTCATGATCCACTTCCACCCATTTTCCCTTCAAAAATGCCAGACCCTCTGTCTGGGATAAAAGATAGCGGATGTCTTCCCCTGTCAGTGGGACACCGTCTACGGTGAGGGATGGTTTCAGGCTTATAATCGTGTCAAAACCCAAAAAAGAAGGACTCTCCTCTCCCATATTTACCGTCATATTTAGGGATGATGCCTTTTTTCTCCACCAGTTTGGAATCCTGCATAAAATTCCTGTCTCCTCTATAGACGGAATATCTTTTAAGAGCCGGTATGCTTCCTCTGCCGTAAGCCGCAGGGGATGAAACATTTCTCCATTCTCAGTACTTTTAGCGACAAACTCTGAAACCTCCGCCGCCCGGTTTAAACAGGAGAGAAGCGCTAATAATTTTTCCCGCTCCGCCTTGTACTCCGTTAAGGCATAAGAAAGGGGCATATGGCGTATACTCCCGTCTTCGCACTTTGTGGCATAGGTTGCCAGAAAAGCAAAGGGGAACTCCTCCTCCTTATTTTCCACAAGATGGAAAAATATCCGCTCCGGCACATGAAGATTCTGGCTCCTCTCCGCCAAATACATGGAAACCGTTCCCTGATAAATACGAATCTCTTTTTGAAAAATTTTCTGCAGCTTACGGAACGCATGCTCCGCCCAGGACTTGTCTATATATTCCGCCCCAAGGGCATAGGGAATGGAATTTTTCAGCCGCTGCCAGGTGTCCTCACTAAGTTCTGCCCTGGTTTGTTCCCTTGACACTTCAAGATCCGGCTGGCTGGTAAGTTCTTTAAAAAAAGCATCCGCAACCATATATAAAAAAGTCATGGCATGATCGCTGTTCTCACACCTTCCCCTAAGTCCCAGCTGATACCATGCCTGATACTTATCTTTCAAAAACTCCAGATACCACTGCCGCAGATCCTCCGGCAACTTTTCATCCTTTCCGAATTCCAGATAAAAATCATCCTGTGTAAATATAAAGCCCATGTCACGCTCTCCTTTTGCGCTTATCTTTTCATCTTCATTACTTTAAGCAGCAGTTTCTGTATAGATTTATCCACATCCTCCCCTAAGACTATCTGAAATGTGGTTTTCGTCATATTTTTTATGGTCTCATGCATTTTTGCAGCATCTCTTTCCGCAGCACACTCTTTTAAGCTGAAACAGGACTTGTACTGAGGGTTTGCCATGCCCAGCTCACTGCACCTGCGTTCAAAAAAATCTTCCAGCATTTTCCACTCATCATCTGTGTAGAAAAAAGAAATGGTTTTCTCCGTGATATTTTCCACATATACACTGGGGCGCTCCCTGATAAAAAACATGGATTTCCACTTTTCCGCCGTGTTTTCCCCCGGCTTAATCTCTGCCCTGCGGCTGTTATTCATCACCAGCTTTACCATATCCATAGTTTCTACACGTGAGACTTCCATATCCGTGAAATTCAGGTAATATATCCCCCCCTCTTCCTCATTGCTGTTTTCCAGCTTTTCCCGAACAACTTCCATAGATTTCCGCACATATCCAATGTCTTTTCCGGCAATCTGATACACTCTTCCAGAGTAGGTTTGAATTTTTAAAAGATGTGGCCTGAAAAAATTCCAAAGCACCCCAAGTATCAAAGCTGTGATTCCCACCACAACAATTATCGTTCCCACAGCCTGCCACATACCTCCCGGCAGATAGAAAATCACTCCAAATACAATCAGTACCAACGCAGGTATTAAAGATGTGTCCTTTACCTCTTTTACATCTATATTTGATACCGCCTTTATGGGAATACAGGCATCCACCAGCTGGATTACCCCTTTTCCAATATAAAAGCAGGTATTTTTTTTGTTGAAAAGATTGCCTGATATCATTCTGCTTTTCCTCCGTGTTTACATAAAAATGATTCTCTGGAAATATCCTGTCCTTTCATATTGTAGCATATTTCAGATACAAGGGGAACACTTAAAAGAAATCTTGCAATTTTACAACTGTTACCCATGATCTGTACTTTTTAATTATATAAAACTTCCATTATTTCTTTCACCCGATGGACAAATGTATGCTTTTCTTCCATTTTCCCCAGGACATTTGTTGTAATCTGTCTTCGTTCTTCTTCATGAGATAAATAATAACCTATTTTTGAAAGACAATCCTCTTCACTTTCATAATATATAAAATCTTCACCGGGAACAAAATAATCTAAAAAATCTACCTGAAAATTTGTAAGTAAAAATCCACCTGCTCCCATAATATCCATGCAGCGGAGAGGAATTCCCGACTGAATACTTCTCAGTGTAATATTGAGATTTATTTTGCTGTTTTTAAAAATCAAGGGCAGACTGTTATATGGGTCTATTGTTCCTGCAAAATGAACTTTCGGCAATAGCTCTGAAGGCTGATGAGTATATAACGTTAAATTGTAGTTTTCTGATATCAGCCGCAAAAGCGAGATTCTCTCATTGGAAGTTACTTTTCTGGCCAGAAAATAATTTGCATACACATAGGCAGAACTTTCTGCCCCATCAGACATAGGAGAATAGGGAACCACTTTCTGAATATCTGAAATGATATCTGGTGTTAAAAGTTCTTCCATCAAAAAACAGCCATAAAGTTTTTGCTGCGCAGCCATCAATCCTTCAAGATACCCCCTGGTATAATCGGTAATCCCCAAAAGACGTTCGTAAAAATTATGTTCTTCATTATAAAGTGAACCCACAAAAGATACATCTGCTCCTATCTGCCTCTTCACATCTATGGGACAGGATAAGGCACGCAGACGCTTTACATTTGCTGCCAGAGGAAGATAATGCACCGTTGTGATGCCTTCTTTCCTTAAAGCTGCATAAGTGACTTGGTCAAATATAAAAACGTAATTGCAAGAATTCAGTATTGTGCAGGAATATAATGCCACCAACGGACTATCATAAACATAAGAAACATATTTCAAATTATGTTTCTGGCAGCACCTCGAAAGAATAGGATAATAATTAAATGAAAAAACAAATTCATATCTCCCCGTTTCCACTTTTTTATCAAAGGCCTCTTCGTAATCCCTGTCTATACGTTCCTTATATTTTTCATGTATAAAAAGTTCACATTCAATTCCACATTCCTCAAATGCATCTATCATATCCTGTTTTGCAAAAGCAGGTGCATCTAAAAATAGTATTTTCATATTTATATCCATTCCTTTCGCTTCGCTCAAGCACGAATATTTCTAATTGCATTATACCACATACTGAAGAATATAGAAAACTATAATGCGTAACTTTACCGAGAATCCGATATCCTTCTGCCAAACCTTGAAATCACAATAGAACTGGCAATCATTATGACGAAGAATCAAGGTATCGGATCAAGCCAACAACTACATAACCTTAACATTCTCAATATTCCGTTTTTCTATGAAACATCAAAAGATGGCTTGCTTGTGTTGCAATTTTGATAATGAATAAACTCATACTTCTCATTGTCAATCCTTTCCAACTTTTTATTCACAACTAATAAATACAATATTATTAAATACCAGATGAGAGATTTTGAATAATAACTTGACACTTATTCAGTAACCCTCTTAACTCTTCATTTTCGGTCTTAAGTAACTGAATCTTCTCCTCAGCAAGACGGCTATCCATAGAATGATAAAAAACCATCTCCAAAAGTTCCCGATAGAAAGGTGCATCTTTTGCATAATCCCACCAAACTTTCTGAATATCATAGCGAATCAAATTGATAGTCCATGGCTTTGCCGGTCCGGCAAAATGTAAAATTGAAACATTCATACGCACGTCTTCATAAGTCATTCCCATTTCATGAGCTGTAGACGCATACAAACCAATTTGCAATTCATCAACAAGCTTTACCTGCCTATAATGTACATAATTCAATAAGTCCTGATCCGGAAACTGTACCTTGTGGACAATAGTATTAAAAATTTCCATATACTTCTTAAATGTATACTCTTCCTTAAGCTTTAAAAGATTCATCAATAAAATTCCTGAACAAAAATATGTCATTCCCTTTTTTGAAAGATTGTTAAAAAAAGTATGCCAAATACGATATTCTGGCTCAGCATTATCCTCAACTGCTTCATCTCTCGCAAGAATTGAATCTGAAACCATGTCCTTGCTAGCTATTAATAGATTTCCCTCAAAATCCATACTATAAAAATCGTATATATCTTTATTTACAATAATATCAACATCTAAATACAAAATTCTATCAATTTTATCCCCTAGCAATTCCGGTAACATAAGCCTATAATACATTTCCAAACTCCAAGTCTGCGTACACGGCAAACCGGAAACTTTGGAAGAATCAATCTTTATAAACTCTATATAATTTTCCGCACTGGCTCCCCGCATTAGTGCATCCTGCAAAAATTTGAAGTCTTCTGCGTTAAGTTCACTATGTAACACATATAAATATATTGGATAAGAATTGTTATTTCTAACCAAAGAGCGTATCATAACATATGCAGGATACAATACATTTCGGTTCAGTGCAATGGCTGCATTTATTCTGTCCATTATATTTCTCCTCCTCCATTCAAAGCCATCATTTATCTTTTAAGGCAAATAGATATCTTATGCATTAGCCGAAAATTTTCGAATAATTGTTTGACACCTATTCAGCAGTTCTTTTAACTCAGAATTTTCTGTCATAAGCTCCTGTAACTTATCTTCCACAATGCTGCTTTCCATACTATCATAAAACACAGTTTCCAATAGTTCCCAGTAAAACGGGGAATCCTTGGCATATTCCCACCAGACTTTACCAATATCATACTGAATTAAATTCACCAACCATGGTTTAGAATATCCTGCAAAATGAAGAATAGAAACATTGGAACATACATCTTCATACGTCATTCCCATTTCATACGCTTTATCCACCAATAACCCAAATTTTCTTTCATCCACAATTTTTGTCTGCTTATAATGCATATAATTCAGTAAATCCTGATCTGGAAACGCAACCTTGTCAGAAATAAGACAAAAAGTATCTATATACTTTTGAAAAGGAAATTCTTGCTTTAGCCCAGAGAGATTCATCAATAAAACCCCTGAACAAAAATATATCATTCCATCCTCAACAAATTTTCCGAAAAAAGCATTCCAAACGTGTGCTTCCGGGGTATCCATGGCTACCCTCTCATCAAACCCTGCATCTTTTGCTGCTACTAACAAATTGTCTTCAAAATCGGTATTATAAAAATCTGATATATCTTTATTTACAATAACGTCCGTATCTAAATATAAAATCCTGTCGATTTCTCCTCCCAGCAATTCCGGAAGCATAAGCCGGAAATATATTTCCAACGGCCAGTACTTATGAGGCAATTCAGAGATTGTTGTAATATTGATCTCAATAAATTTCATCTGATTTCCTTTTGTATCTCTCAATAATGCATCCTGTAACAAAAGGCGATCTTTCTCATTTAATTCACTATGCAAAACATAAACATATAATTGATGGGAATTATTATTTTTTACAAGAGAACGTATCATTACATACGCCGGACGCAATACTTTTCTATTTAATGCAATGGCTATATTGATTCTACCCATTCTGTTATCTCCTTATCTTTTTAATTACATTTTACTATCTCAAAACAGAATTCATATAGTTCTGCAAATCATCTTCTGTAAAATCGCCATTTCTAATGGCTTTATATAATATCATTTTTTCCGGTATATCTTTGGCGTAAGGTGACTCATCATAATCATCTATCTCTGACTTTACCACATCCACAAGCCTAAGAAACATTTCTAACGATATATAAAATCCTCGTGATTTTACAAAAAACAACGTCTCGTATAAATAACTATGTAAAAAGTACAATTTTATTTCTTCATAATAGGTGTGAAAAAATTCTGTATTTTTCATAAATTTCCATACCGCCAACTGAACCTGAGCATGCTCCATCAATGTCTTTTCTTTCTGCATTTTACTGTACATAGTCCCGCTGGCATTCAGTCTATGATAATATAATGGCTCTTGCATTATTACCATACGGGATACATAAAAATACAATGGATAAACAAAGAGCGGTTCCTCGTATATTACATGCTCTGCAAACTGAACGTTTGCCTGCTCAATCAACTCTCGCTTGTATATCTTATTCCAACATCCACAGTGAAGCTCTCCGAATACCAGCCATTTTTTTCTTTCCTCCGGATTTGTAATATGAATGATTTTATCTGGCACAGAAGAATCTGTTTTTCTTACGATTTCATCCATATATAGGTACTGCCCAAACTGTACAATTTCTGCCTCTCCTGCCTTTGCTTTTCCATACACCTTTTCATATAAATCAATCTCTACCCAATCATCGGCATCCACAAAAGATATATATTCTCCTGTAGCATATTTAAGCCCCTCATTTCTGGCTCCGCCCTGATGCCTGTTCTCAGGGAGATCAATAATCAACACATCTTCTGGATAAGCCTGCTCCATTTCCTTCAAAAGTTCCCATGTAGCACCGTCATCCGTAGAAGCATCATTTACAAATATTAATTCCAAATTGTGTATGCCAATAGTCTGCTGGACCAAACTTAAAAAACACTGCGGCAGCCATTTCGCCACATTAAAACAGGGAATAATCACACTGATCTTTTTCATAAAAGAACCTCCTCCAATATCCTTTCCCTTACTTCCCATGTTTCATTACAGCAGGCCTTTCTCCATCCTCGCTCTGCTATTCCATGCCGTTTCTCTTCATTTTCCAGATACATTTTCAGCTTCTGAGGCAATGTCTTTAACTCATCCAACCGAAAAACAATTAAATCCTCATCCGATGCATATCTGCCATGTAAATACGAGGTATCATCTGTTACCAACACTGTTTTACAAAGCATAATATTGGCCATCCGCTCAGTAAATCCCCCTTTATGCCAAGACATTATGTTAAGAGACATCTTCGACTGCTGCCAAATCCGTACAGCTTCCTCATATCTAACATTTGGATGGCATACCAAATTCGGGTACACACTTAAAGGAGACGTTTGCCACGTTTCCCCAAAAACGTCCACCCGTAACCCTGCATCCAGCAAACTTTTAATAACACAATGCCTGTAATAATATACAGCACAAAAATACGGCCTATAAAGCTCCCAAAGCATCTCCAAAAATTCTTCATCCGTTGGCTGATATCCCTTTTTGCGATAAACCTCCGCCAATGCCTCTTCTGCTGTATAATTTGTATTTTTCCGCAATTCCAGCAAAAAATGATTTGCAATAAAACGGATTTCCCTTGGCATTTCATGGATAAGCAATGCCTGATTCCAGTAATCACCATAGGTTCCAATAAAAGAAATATCATATATTTCCCTTAAGTCTTCTAATGTTACTATTTGCCCTGCCGGTGGTAGCAAATAAGTTTTATGGTGATAATAATGTTGTGTAAATTGTACATAATTTATATCATGGGTAATAACATAAAAGTTCTTAGGTACATTTGTTAAATGATGCCTCATCCAAACCGGATGATCAAATATAAAATTAAATTTAGGTCCGATTATATAATCATGCAAATAACTTCCGTCCATCATTCTCACCCCGAAAAGATATGTTTGCATTCCAATTACTGCCCGAAAATGCCTTCCCCTAAATTTGTTAAGATCATTGATTTCCTCTGTTTCCGTATCAAAATATTCAACTTCCTGGCCCGCCCTTTCAAATGCAGCCCCTAGCTGCTCTGCAAAAATATTTAGCACATTATGACAGACATCATCACTTTTATATAGCAATACAGGACAGCCCGCCTCCTCAATCCACAAGTATTCCTCCGAACGAAGCAACATTTGTTCCATCAATGCCACCGCTTCCAGTTTTTTATTGCAAATTTCTGCTTTTTCCAAAATATTTTCTATCAAAAAGTTAAACCTATCCCAGTTTAAAAGAACATCTTTATATCTGGAAACAAGAAAACATTCTTCATAAATTTCCTTCCACAAATCATCCACAGAGCCTGCTTCTACCTTATCTGAATTTATTGGCTGCAGACACAAAATCCCCTTACATTCTTCAACATCCAAATTATTTTTTTCTGCCTGATAAAAAAGCACTTCATCCTCTTGCCTTACTTTTAACCTGCAATTTACCCTTGTCATTAATAAAATACTCTCCTTAAATGTTAACATCGTCAGATTTTATACTATTTACATAAATAGAAAGATTAAAACAGCGCTTCTTCTATTTCCTGTGCCCTCACATTCCATGTATGCTGTTTCTTTGCCCGCTGGTAACCACGGTCTGCAATTCTCTGAGCCTCTTTTAAATGTCCCAGCAAATATTTCACCTTTTCTTCCAGTTCCTGAATTTTATCCAGTTCAAAAAACACTATTTCGGCATTTTCTGTAGAATATCCTAATCCATCCGATAATTTTTCCATATCTCTAAAGTTTTCAGCCAAATATTTTGACGTATCTGCAACTACCGCTGCTCCTGCAAGCATACCATCAAATACACTGCTCTGTGTCCCATCTTTAAACCATTTTAAAATATTTATAATAATTTTGGCATCATTCATTTTTTCCAAAACTTTTTTTACCGGCAATGAGCCTTCATAGGTTAAATTAGGATGGTTTATCCAATTACATTTCTCCCATCCTTTTCCATATAAAGTAATTTTCACTCCGGAATCAGCTAAACACTTTAATACCTGTTCACAAATGCAGGACACTGCTGCTTTTTCCATATCATGGATATCTGCCATGAGAAGGCAAAAATCTTCACCTGTCAAATGCACATCATGTCGGGCTAACCATTTTAACACAATCACTTCTGTTGTATAAGATGGATTTTCCATTAAATCCTGCAATATTTCCTTCGACATTTTTTTTACATTAATAACAGGATGTGTAAAAAGACTAATTTGTGTTTTTTTATTTTCAGGCACAAATAAATCCCCTGCAAAAAGTACATCAATTTTGCGTTCTTCCATATTTTTATATGGAGCTATCTGAATACAGCCTGCATTTGGCAAAAATCCTGTTACAGAAATATTTGGATAATTCATCCCAACATACTTCATGTGATTTTGGTCTGCACATAAAACAACAGCGTTAAAAGGCGCCTTCAATAAAGCGCCGTGATAACAACAGGGATGTTCCACTAATATGTTAATACATGGTATATTTAACTGTTCCCATATATTTTGTCCTTCCACCAATTCCATGTTAAGGCCAAGGCTGTTAAAAGTGATTGCAGCTATGACCGGCTCTTTGATAAACTGTGCCAGTCTTGCCCAGTCATCATGCAAATTTCTCACATCCAATTTTAGTGTTTCATACCCCATCTGCACAAATGCATGATTTAATTCCTCTGTAAATAAGTCTAAAGTTTCATCCAGGCCGGACAAAAACAGTAATCTTTTTGGAGGCCGGACAGCTTCTTCTCCTGACCTTTTCAACTCTTTTAACCGTTTTTTCTTCCACAATACATCAATTTCTGTTAATTCTACTTTTTCTTCCCGAATGTTTTCCTGCTGCATCAATAACCAGACACGGAACAGCCTTTCAGAAAGAAATCCAAACACTCTCTGCTGATAAGAATCATATCCTGTCATATCCAGTCTCTTCTCAACCTCAAATAGAATATCAAAAAGCCATTGGCAATATCTGTCGTATACATCCTTTCTGGTAATCCACATATTGCCCATAGAAACTAAGATAGAATCCATGGAGAAATCAAAAGCATCCAAATATTCCGGATACTTTTCCTGAATTACTTCACGGCACAAATCCAAATCTTTTCCGTAATGCCGCGAAGCATAATGTTCGTAAACCTTGCTGCCCTTAGGCACGCAGGCACTGTCAGGGACAATAACAGAGTAATTTTTCATCAACATTTCTATATAGGATTTGCTTAACAATTCATCATCTTTTATAAAAAAGCGTCTGTAATGACAGATTCCCACAATATCACAAGTAACATTTTTCCAGACCCAATACATACCCGTCAATTCACAGTAATAGGGATTTTTCTCAGAAATCTCTTCCCCTGTATCGTCTCCCGGATACCCCAAATCCATTTTTCCTTTCTTTCCCACATGAAAAGGGATATACGTATCATCAGGAAGTTTTTCTATACTTTTGTGCGTCATTACATATATTCTGGTATCCATTATCTGCTCCTATAGTCTATAAAATAATAGACTTCCCCTTCTACTGTTATTTCCTGTACATTTACATCGGACAATTTTTTCACATTTTCACTCAAATAAGAATCAACCAAAAGTCGGGATACCCTGCTGCCCATCCATAAAAGTAACTCTTCACATGATACTCTGCCCTTTAATGAATCACTCCCCAGCAAAATGCCCAAATCATAATTGGACACCACTTGTATCTCAGAAAGTCTCTCCCCCTGATATATTTTATTATATATGGTTTTCCAAACCGGGAGTTGAAGCTCCGGGAAAAAATCAATTCCATCCAGACGGACATCTTCTGAAATTCCACAGCCCATCATCTGCCTGGAAACACTGCCAGCACGTTTTAAAAACATTCCTGCATCCAGTACGGAATCTGGCTGTAATTCATTTATCATTTGAAAATATAGGTACATGTCATTTTGATTATTTAATATCATCCGCTAATATTCTCCTCAATTACTGCCAGCCATCACAGCTCCTTAAGATACTCCATAAATTTCTTTTTATTTTCCATTGCAGTCGTGGTGGGCCGTCCTAAGTCCGCCCTGGCTCCAATGGCGGATTTTACCTCAATAAAACTTAAGGCATTTCTTTTTTTTGCCTCTGACAGTTCTCTGTCCAAATCTTCAAAATTATCCACACAGACCCCATAGGGGTACCCGCAGGATTTTGCAATTCCCACCAAATCTATTTTTCCGGCCACGGTAGGCATGCCTCCCACAGTTTCATGGGCGCCGTTATTAATCACAACATGCACCATATTTTTCGGCGCATTTGCCCCAAGCACAGCCATTGCCCCCATATGCATCAGCGCTGCACCGTCCCCGTCAATACACCAGACTTTTGTATTTGGCTTATGAAGGGCAACCCCAAGGGCAATGGAAGAACTGTGCCCCATAGAGCCAACGGTGAGAAAATCATACTTATGGCTCTGGCCATTTTCTTCCCGGATTTCAAACAACTCCCGGCTGGCCTTTCCCGTTGTGGATACAATGGCATCCTCCCCGGATACTTTTGTAATATGCCGGATAATCTCTTCCCTTTTCATGGAATTCCCATTTTCATATTTAACCTTACCCTCATAGGTCAATGCGCCTTTTCGGACAACAAACGCAGCGTCTTTACCGGAGGAAAGCACCTCCTGAAACTCATCCATAGCCGCCAACACCTGTTCCTCTGTAGTTTCTTTCCCAATGACAAAGGAAGGGATACCCATATCCTCCAAAAGCTTTACCGTAACCTCCCCCTGGTAAATGTGCTGGGGTTCATCATGGATTCCAGGCTCCCCCCGCCATCCCACAATAAAGAGACAGGGAATGCCATACACTTTTTCATGCAAAAGGGAAGCCGCAGGATTTATAATATTTCCCTCCCCGCTGTTTTGCATATAGACTACAGGATTTTTCCCCGTAGCCAAATGATATCCCGCTGCAAGAGCCGCACAGTTTCCCTCATTTGCAGCAATCACATGATGTTTTGCATCAATTCCAAAACGCTCCATTAAAAAATCGCAGAGAGGCCGTAACTGGGAATCCGGAACCCCTGTATAAAAATCCGATCCAATGATTTCAAACAATTTTTCTGCTTTCATAATACGCCCCCATCCCTTTCAAATTATAATTCATCTATTAGAGAAATAATATCCTTTATGGGCATCAGCCTGTCGTCCACTTCCTTTGCCCTGTGGTATTTTAAAATATCCACGGCAGTCTGCTGCATGGCAGGGAATGCGCTTCTGGTAAGCTGGTTTGCATATATGGCAATATTTACCCCATGCTCCGCCAGCTCCTCCTCCGTAATGACATTATAAGATGTGGGCACCACCACAATCGGCGTCTCTTTATCCTCTTCCCTGAATTTATCACAAAATTCAAGAATCTCATCCGGCTCCTTTTTCCGGCTGTGAATCATAATCCCATCCGCCCCGGCATCCCGGAAAGCCTTAGCCCTTTTCAGCGCATCTTCCATGCCCCGCTCTAAAATCAAACTCTCGATTCTGGCAATTATCATAAAGTCATCTGAGAGCTGTACCTTTTTTCCTGCTTTTATTTTCTCACAGAAATTTTCTATGGTTTCCTGGGTCTGCTCCACCTCTGTGCCGAAGAGAGAATTTTTCTTAAGGCCGGTTTTATCCTCAATAATCACAGCGGAAACTCCCATACGCTCCAGCGTCCTTACCAGATACACAAAATGCTCTGTCATTCCGCCGGTATCTCCGTCAAAAATAATGGGCTTGGTGGTAACTTCCATCACATCGTCAATGGTTCTGCACCGGGATGTAATATCCACCAGCTCTATGTCCGGTTTCCCTTTTGCGGTAGAATCGCAGAGGGAACTAATCCACATAGCCTGGAACTGATCATACTCACCGTCGTGCTCCACCACAGTCTTCTCCACAATCAAACCTGTAAGGCCGCTGTGAACTTCCATTGCCTTTACAATGGGGCATAATTTTAAAAATTGTTTCAATCTTCCCCGGCGGTACTCCGGCATGGCTAGCTGCTCATTTTCACACATGTCAATGTGCCTGATTTTTTCACTGCGTGTGTAAGGAACATCTACAATCTGCCCTCCGTACTCCGCCAGAAGAGATGCCACGTTGTTTCGGATTGCCCGCATAGAGCCTCCCTTCCAGTTATCCCCATGAATGACATAATCCGGTTTTAATTCATGTATCACGGCATCATACATAATCTCTTTTTGAATAATTACCTTGGAAACACCCTCGATATTTTTTGCCATCTCCACCCGCTCTTCCAGGGTAACTGTAGGGAATTTATTAAAACGGATCATGGACTCATCACTGAGCACCCCGATAATTACCTCTCCGTATTTTTTTGCCTCATTTATAATGTTCAAATGCCCTTCATGAATCACACTGGTACAAAAGCATGTATAAACTGTTTTCATTCGTTTGCTCCTTATATGTTTTTCTCAATAATATTTTTCACGATAAACTCCGCCACCTCATCTATTTCCTGAAAGGCAACTTTTTTTACCAAATCCACCCCAAAGGCTTTCTTTACCTTTTCTAACAGTTCATCAGTATACGTCAGGGTTCCCCCGGAAATATCCTCTATTCCGTCCAGATAAATGGATTCCCTGTTCTTTTGTTCCATGATTTTAAAGTCGAAATAGTCTTCACATATGTAGGAGGACACCTGCTCTTTGGCTCCGTCGATGATAACCGGATATCCCCCGATTTCCCCAAAGACTCCGGGGCAGTGAAGCTTTACTTTCTCCCCGTCTCTTACGGCAGATAAAATCCCCTGGATAATCTCAAAATTGCTGGAAGCGTTCATCATATTCCGCTTTGCGTCCACAGGCATTTTAATGCCGCATCCCGCCACAATTTCTTTTCTGTCCACATCCAGTTTTTTCCCCTGGTATCTCACATCCATCAGCATATCCACCCCTTCGGTATGGCCTTCCTTGCTGATGACAACGTCATGGAAATGGGACACTGCAAAAGTGATATCAATGTTCCAGTAATCCTCTATTCCATATTTTTCAGAAATGGCAAATTTAAATCTGGGAATGAGATGGTTGATATTTCCGCTGCCAAAATCAGGATAAGCTTTTCCTGCGGATTTCAACCAGGGAATCACTGCGTCAGAATAAGAAGTATTGATCACAACAGCGAAAGATTCCGCCTGTTCGTAAGCCTCCATAATATTTTTTGTATACTTAATGGAAAGAGGGCTCCATATTCCGTAGGCCCGCACATTGGCCCAGGAAATACTCCCGTATTTAAGCCCCGCATAGGCGCGGCTGCTGTTCACGATTATGTCCGGCTGAAAATCTCTGATGGCATCTGCAATGGAGGGAACATGGTTTAAGTCCACCCCGCCGATGACCTTTACCCTGCTTCGATTCTGCCCTCGGATAAGGGATGCCACACGGACAATATTTACATCCGACTGCATTTTCTCCTCATTGCGCCCCACAACACAGATTTCCATTCCTTCATCCTTTGAAGACATAAGATAATCCAGAAGATAATTGCCTACACTGCCCAGGCCAATAATCATAATCCTGGCTTTTCTGCCTTTTAACTCCTCCCGAAGCCTGTTTAATTTATCATCTAAATGTGTCATTTCTGTTCTCCTCATTTTCGATTTTCAAAAAATCATCTACAGTATTGCAGTTTATCCATTTTTTAAACTCTATAAGCTCATACCCTTCTTTGTCAATTCCATCAAAATACTCCTGGACAAATTTAAGATTCGTCTCTTTCCACTCCTCTTCTGTAAGACTGTCCATCACATGTAAAACCCTTTTGCGTGATACAAATTTCCAAATCTGTCCGGAATTAAAAATCCCCCGGAAAGGTTGTCCAATTTCAAGGAGGGAGTGACTGGTATCAAATATGTAATGGATATGATAATTCCTGTCATAGTAAAAGGCCACGGATTTGCTCGCCAGCACAGGCTCTCTGCTGCAGGTTATCACATCCCTCCTGCAGTCCCATACCCTGGTATAGTCCTCTCCGTCCACCCACAGGTCGCCTTCCGCAAAAACCACCTCATCAAATTCCATGTTTTTTATGGCCAAAAGCCCCATATAAAGGCTGTACCCTGACCCGTACTCTTCAAATTTTTCATTTTTTACAAGCAAAATCTTATCCTGAAATTCACCAAATTTACTGTCAATGGTTTCCTTTAATTCCTCAAATAAAAATCCCCCCACAATCACAAATTTATCCGCCTGGGGATTGCCTTTTAAAATCCGGTATAACAAAGACTCCCGGATATCCTTTTCATAGTAAATGCATTTTAAGCAGGAGCGGCCTATAGACTGGCTGAATCTGGTGGATAATCCTGCCACCGTAACAATTAAAACTCTCACTTTGCCAACTCCTTTACACACATCTCAATTCCCGCATCCAGGGTCACTGCCGGGGCCCATCCTGTTCTCTCTCTGATTTTTTCCGTATTTAAAACCCTTCTCTCAGGG
Organism: Roseburia sp. 1XD42-69; assembly: GCF_003612565.1. GTDB lineage: Bacteria > Bacillota > Clostridia > Lachnospirales > Lachnospiraceae > Roseburia_B. The sequence continues at coordinate 78,238 of NZ_RAZG01000011.1, forward strand.
TCTGACTCTCTGTAGCCTTTAAAGATAATCTGAGGATTGTCTATCCCAAGTTTCTTCCCGCAGAGTTTTACCAAATCTATAATAGAAATCTCTTCCTCTGTGGCCACATTATATACGGAGCCATCCAAAGCCTCCTCCGCCTGGGTTAAGGCAATTACCGCCGAACAGCTGTCCTCATTGTACAAAAAGGTTCTCTTGTTCACCTTTGAATTTTCCAAAAGCTCCACACTTCCCTTTTCTTTTAATTCATGGAGAATGTGAGGGATAATATGTTTGGGATACAGTTCGTTTTTGCTGTAAACATTTGCAAAACGGATAGAGCACCCCTTTATTTTATGTTCCATCACAGCGTCTTTCATAAAAAACTCCGTGAGAAGTTTCCCTGTGGCATAGCTGGTTCGCTGGCTGTGCTCCGCATTGGCCATAGTGATAAAATCAGACTCCCTCACTCCCCCGTCTGCGCTCCAGGAGTTCATGGAATATACTTCTGAGGTGGAACAGTTGATATAAATCTCCGCCCCCGCTTCTATGGCCTGATCCAAAAATGCTTTCATTCCCAAAACATTTGTCTCAAAGGTGCGGTTTACATAATAAAAATGCTCTGTGTGAACTACAGCCGCACAGTTAATATAAATCAACCGGCTGTAATCAGTTTTCATCTCTTTTACTTTCGCCTTAAGCCTGTCCATCTGTTCTGCATTGTTGATATCATACTCAAAAAATTCAAAATCCGGCTTGTCCAAAACATCTTCCACCGTATGTAAGGAAGAGGCAAAGAAATTGTCAAACCCAATCACATGATTCTCTTTTCCCACTAACTGTCTGACCAGTTCATTCCCTGTCATGCCTGTCACGCCGCTGATTACATATAAATCTTTCATATCATTACACTCCTGACTCTAAACGCTCTCTGTAAAAATCATCCACCTGCCCATGGTAAGACGCCTGCTCTTTTCCGATATCATAGGGCACCTTCCTCATATCCACCTGCCCTGTGCCCGTATTTAAGATACAATACTGGGCCATAGGATTTAAATTCCTGGGCTGTCCCACAGACCCCGGATTAATAAAAACCGTCTTTTTCTTATTCCGCATCTTGGGATTATCCGCCGGATAGAACACCTCAAAATAATGGGGGAGATGGGAATGCCCGGAAAAGACATAGTCGTATTTTCCATATTCCGGGGAATCCTCCCCGGGGAATATGGACTTCCAGTAGTTATCCTCTAAACTTCCATGGACAGCTAAACATCTCTTTTCTTCTAACATAAACTCTGACATTCCAGATGGATTTTGTATATTTTTCATATAATTCCAGGTGTTTTCATTTAACACAGAATGGGTATACATTGCGCAAGCGCTGCCCCGTTTGGAAGAAAATCTGTCATAACTTTCCGTTATAATCGCCTGCTCATGGTTTCCTCTCAGATTGCTAAGAATGGGATATTTCAGGCTCTGAATCATTTCTATCACTTCGTTGGAATGCATTCCATAATCAATCAAATCCCCCAGGAACACAGCCCCCTCAATCATGTCATCTTTCAGGGAATCCATAACCCTTAAAAAAGCTTCTCTATTGCCATGGATGTCCGATATTACCACTATCCTGATATAAATCCCCCCATATACTCTAAAACTTTATTAACTTAAATAATCATAACCTCTTTTTCTTTAAAAGTCAACAAAGGCTGGCTGCTACCGCTGTTAATCCACAGTTTTTAAATATTAAATGACAGCCCCTGCCTTCGCCTTTACATATCCATGCGAAGGCAGGAGCTGCCATATCCATTCATTCTAATATATTCTTCTTCACTTCCCCATACCCATCATCTGTTTCAAACAAATATTCCGCTATCACTTCCATCAGTGCAAAGTCATTTTCATGATCCAAGTCCAAAATCCCCGTATCCTTCATCTCAATACACTCACAGTATCCGTCTAAAACACCTTTCCCCGTCAAGAGATATTCAGGATTATATGCATAAAGGGAAGCATTCATATCAAAAACTTCCGGTGCCTGCTGCCTTGCTGTAAAATCTGATTCAATCACTTTTTTAAACCCATGCTCTGTGCGTTTCAGCTGGTTAAAATAGGGATTGCGCCTGGCATCCGTAACAGAAGTTGTCACGTCCGCATTTGTGTCCCAGTGTTTCTTTATGAGATTTTCCAATTTATATATTGAATCACAGCATTATATCTTAAAGGACATGCCACGTAATATACGGCATTTTTCGTTAAGTCCAATGCACACGCCCTTTTTAACTGCCCCAAAGAACAAATTGGTTTTTCTATAAAAAAATGGCGGCCAAATCCGGACAGCTTTTCTAACGTTTCCAAATGCAGCGCCGTGGGGTTTGTGATAAAAAACACATCATAAACTTTTTTCATTTCACTGCAGTCCTTATAGACATTGCAGATACCAAGACACTCTGTCTCTTTTGTATCGTAATCCCCGTGTCTTAAAGCATCTATTCTCAGGTAAATGTTTCGCTTTTCACAAACCTTTTTTAAATTTCGTATATGGCGCTTTGCAATCGCGCCCACTCCAACAAAACATACATTCAGTTCTGTCATCTTTCTCCCTCCAGGGAATCAATTAATTTCAAAGTTTCCATGTCTTCCTCAAATCCGTACAGCGGTTTTTTCCCCTGGAAAACAATATCAAAAAATTCCTTGATTTCATTTTTGTATGCATTTTCTGTAATAAAGGCTCTATAACCTTCCCTGTGTTCTTCCTTTTCGCATAATACGGCCTTTTTCAGTTCCTGTGCGTTAGCATCATACTCATACAGACCATCCGGCGTGCCGTCCCACCTCAGGTATTTATGTTCCCCGTAAACCTCCAGCCGCCTTACCGCTGCCGGAGAAACCACATCCACAACCAATATGCCTTTATTTCCACTCTCGTGGAAAAGCTGTATCAAATAATTATCTTTATAATCAATAGGAAGGCCAGATATTTTGTCAGAGACAACATGATAATCTGTCACTTTCCCAAATGTTTTTATCATCCACGGAAGTTCAATTGCCATGATTTCCCGGCATCCGTTCGTCCGTTTATCCCCCACAAAAAAGTCTTTGAAATTTTCCCAGTGATGCCAGTCAGGGAGGTATTGGCCCACATGGTAGACATAATTCCATTTTGTATTTTCATCTATGCAGCTGCGGATATAATTTATCTCTTCCCGGTACAAGAAGGTGGAAGATAAGAATAATTTGCACCCGTTTTCCTCTGCCGCCCTCATGTTTTCCTTATATCCGTCAGATACCAGATTTAGTTCTGTAAAGACATTCCATTTGTTGTGCAAACACTCTGCTATGATTTGGCGGTGGGATAAAGGAGCGGTACATACAAAGGCAGCGTCCACATGACATGTCTTTTCCATTTGACATATAGATTCTTCGCAACAGACCCCATACAAACTCCTTGCCTCTTCTCTCCGGTCCTGTCTTGCGTCAACGCCATATATCACAGCTTCCGGAAACAATTCCAGTATCAGCCTGATACGCCTTTTTCCCATGGAGCCAAGTCCAATCACTAAAATATTCATTGCGTTATTCTCCCAAAATTTTACTCTTACATTTCTTGCGCATTCATATCATAAAACTTTTTCTTTAGGTCGATATTGCCTGCTTTTACCGTGTCCACTATTTTTTTAGCTATCCGCTCCCCCGCATGTCCGTCTCCATAAGGGCTTACCACATTCCGGCACAATGAGCGAAATTCCTGTGTCATTGCTTTCTTTATGGCACTGGATATGCTCCCGGCGTCTGTCTCACAGTTAATAATGCTCTCTGCCTGGAGCCTGCCTTTCTGCCTGTCCCCAATATTTACTGTGGGAATTTGAAATCCCGGAGTCTCAATAATCCCGCTGGAGGAATTGCCTAAAACAAACCGGGCATGTTTCATAAGGGACAGATACCGCACCATCCCAAGGGAAGCATACACATGCATATTGGAAATAGAAGTTTCTGTTTCTTCAAGGATTTTATTGATATAAGCCCCTCCTTGGTCCGCATTCGCCTTTGTGACAATAAACTCTATTTCCGGAAACAATTTTATTGCTTTTAAAAATTCTTCCATCTGGTTTTGTGTGTTTCCATCATCTAAAGTAACAGGATGGTAAGTGCAAATGGCATATGTACATGGCGAAAGCCCAAGGCTCTTTAAAGCTTCCCCCTCAGGCATTGCGGCATTATTTAAAATATTATCCATACTGGTAGAGCCAAAATTAAAGACACGTTCCGAATTTTCCCCTAACTGAATGACCCGCCTGTAACTCTCACGATTTGTAACAAAGTGAAGGTAACTCATTTTTGTAATAGAGTGGCGAATCCACTCGTCAATGGCCCCCTCCGTTGTATCTCCGCCGCAGAGGTGAAAAATAGGGGTATTGGTAATTCCTGCCGCAACAGCTATAGCTAACATCTCATATCTGTCACCAAGAATCACTATGGCAGAATATTTTTGTTCCATAAACAGACGGGCAAACTGCTTTAAGGTCTCTGCCTGGTTCATTGCAATATCAATTGCCTCCCCTGTTTTTAATGGAATCTCTATCTCATGGTCAATGCGAAACTTAAAGTTAATGATTTCATCTATGGTGTGGCCAAATTCTTTCCTCAAATGTGTTCCGGTGACAACCAACTCTGTTCTTAGATTTGTATTTTCGTATTCCCGCAGAACTTTTAAAACTGGCATTAACAGCCCAAACTCAGCTCTTGTGGAAGTGATAACGGCAATTTTCTTCATAAAGCTTACCCTTATCTACCTAATTTATGGCTTTTACCACAGGAACTCCAATTGTTTCCATCCCAAAATGCGCATGTACAAATATAATCTTTTTCTCCATAAAATCACGGCTCATGCACCTACTCCCCCCCCCCCCCGTATCTCGAGTAATTACTGTCGCCATTTAAAAGTTTTAGAATATCCAAATCATATTTGTAGGCCAATCTGCAATAATCATAATAGCAAAAATACTCAACACGATCCATTTTGTGCTGCCTCCATATAAAGCGATCTGTTTCAAATTTTCCATAAATATCTTCATCCCCGTTATAAAATAATATTTTTTTCCAAGGAACTGATTTAAATGCCTCTATCAAAATTTCTTTATTCTTGTCAGAAATCGAAAACCTCATCTTAACAAAAATATTTTCTAAATTGATTCGTTCTTTCCTTCTGTCCCAGTTTTCTTTTCCTTCCGCAAATGTCGCATCATGTACAAGCTGCATCTTAACCTGGTTACTTCCCTTACCCAATGCAGCAATGGGAAAAATACCTTCCTGAAGGTTTCCCTCACGTACCATGGTTAATTCAGATTTCAAATAATAATCAATGTTCTGAATTAATTTCATATACTCTTCATTCTCAATATAAATATTTATAAAGGGTGTGGAAAATGGAAGCTTCAGACGATTATATACATACCCGCTCCAACAGTCGTCTGATATTATCGTGACAGGATTTTCTATTAAATTAACATATCTCTTAAAATCAAAAAATGGCAAATAAAGTACGGATGCGTCAATAATCCGGCTTTCGGAGATTCCTTCGTCCATTGCATCTTTTTTGATTTCTTCATAATAATGGCGGCTCGTGACCAAGACATAATCAAACTCCAGCACCTTAACGTCTTTTTTCGTGACAATCCGGAAACCGTCTCTTTTAGATGTAAAAATATCATCTATTTTACAAACCACAGCCTCCACAATTATATTCCCTTTATGTATTTCAAATAATATCGAATTTAAGAGATTTTCATATTCATTGCCCATTCCCCAAAGTAAAACTTTTCTGGCCATTCCAATAATTCCTCCTCTATGTCCTTTTAAATAGCATTTGATATATTTTCTTTATAATTCAATCAATTCATCTTCCTTAAAATCTCTTCCTGCAGTTTTTCCAATCACATCATACCATTGCATTGGACTGATTCCGGTTCCAGGTCTTTTCGTTGTTAAATTACTGGCTGAAAATTTTTCTCCTGCCCTGATAACTTCTTTCGCCACAATACTTTTTCTCACTGCAGCTTTATTTTCTTTCTCTAACGGTGATGCTTCTTTGTTTCCATTTCCCAGTGCTTTTTCCACATTTCGCACAGCACAGACCAGCGCTTTTAATTCTTCAGGTTCTAGGCTTGCCTTATGGTCAGGCCCCGGCATATTTTTGTCCAATGTAAAATGCTTTTCTATTACCACCGCCCCCATTGCCGCAGCAGCAACAGAAATTTCAATACCCGGGGTATGGTCTGAATATCCCGTCTTTTTATGTGACGCCTTGGCAATACTTTTCATTGCGGAAAGATTCACATCCTCATAAGGGGTGGGATACTGGGTATTGCAATGCAGCAGGACAATCTCTTTTGCACCGCAGTTTTCTAAAATTCTGACAGCATTTAAAATTTCTTCCAGATTACACATGCCCGTAGACATAATAACCTTTCTTCCTGTTTTTCCAATGGCTTCTAAATAGGGGAGATTTGTCACTTCCCCGGAAGGTATTTTCCAAAAATCCATATTAAAATTTTCAAGAAATTCTATGCTTTCCAGATCAAAAGGAGTGGAAATAAAACCGATGCCTGTTTTGTCACAATATTTTTTTAGTTCCAGAAAATTTTCATTTGTCAGCGACAGCTTCTTTAACATCTGCAACTGTGTTTCCCCTGCCCCAGTGGTTTCTTTCTGGTATTCCGCCTTTTCGGCATATCTGGAAACAAAATTTTCCGGCTGAAATGTCTGAAATTTTACATAGTCAGCCCCTGCAAGTCTCGCTGTATCCACCATTTTTTTTGCCAGGGACAAATCGCCGTTATGGTTTACCCCCGCCTCTGCAATAATTATTACATGCTCCATGAAATGCACCATCCTTTTACCGTACCACCGCCCCTGCCGGAACAATCTGATGCGGTTTTATTTTCATACCCTGAATTACTGTTGCATTTGCCCCCACAAAAGCTGCCCTGCCTACAGAAACCTCCCCACAGAGGACAGCGGCGACTGCTATATGGGAAAAATCCCCCAAAACACATTCATGCTCCACTAAAGCCATAGAATTTATAATTACCATCCTGCCAACCTGGGCCCCGGCATTTACAACAGCCCCTTTCCCGATGAATGTCCCTTCTCCAATCCTGGCGGATGAAGAAACAACCGCAGAGGGGTCTTTTATTACAGGCAGTGTAAAACCGATTCCTTTTAGTTTTTCAAATATTTTTTTCCGGATACTGCCCTTGCCCAAATATCCCACACAGACTGCCGCATTTTTTATTCCCTTTTCAAAGTAGTTAAAAAGCTCCTGGTCTGTTCCCAGATAAGGATACCCACATGACTGTTCCTTATTGTCCGTATAGCCTGCGATTCTAAAAAGCTTTTCTCTTTCAATACAATCTGCCACGCTTTTTCCATGGCCGCCAAAACCAACTAATATAATATCTTCCATACTCTAATCCGAAACAATGTTTAATTTTTCTTCCATGCGGTGCATTTCACCAAATTCTCCCATATCCAGAAAGGAATCCTCGCTGATGGGATACATACCCACTTTTCCTCTATCCCTCATAACAGAATCCACCAAGTCCGTCATGTGAAATACGGTATTCCCCGGAATTTTATCTATCACCGAAGGATTTATGACATACATTCCCGTATTAATAAAATATGACAGCTTTGGTTTTTCTTCTATCTCCGTAAGCTGGCCGTCTTCTTTTGAATGGAGCACACCATATGGAATTGTTATATTCTTTAAAGATGACACGATTGTGATATCGTTTCCCACCTTTATATGATACTGATAAATATCAAAATAGTCAGCAAAGACCAATGCATCACAATTTACAACAAACAAAGGTTTTTCAAACCTTGTTTTAATAAGTTTAATACTTCCCCCTGTACCTAAAGGCTCGTCTTCCTCCACATACCGGATATTGTATTCCGGATTTACCTCCTCAAAATAAGACTTTATCATGCTTTTTTTATAGTTCACTGTCATATAATATTCTTTTATCCCATATTTTACAAAACAGTTTAGAACACGCTCCACAATAGGTATTTCGCCTATGGGAATTAAAGGTTTGGGCAGTATTTTCGTATAGGGATACAGTCTGGTTCCCATACCTCCTGCCATAATTACCACAGGAATCCCCGACAAACTCTTATCTGTTTCTGGGGCATTACATTCCATGCTATCGGTGGAAAAAAGAATATCGGCCACAGACTTATCCTTTTTTAAAACAGGCAGTACCGAAATCAATTCAGATTTCATGATTTTATCCGCTTTGAAAACTTCCTCTTCAAAAACATATTTGGGATCTGTATGCATTGCCTCCAAGACAGACCCATTTAAATCACCAGTCTTTATGAGCCACCTGCGGATATCGCCGTCTGTAATACTGCCAAGCAAAACTCCGCCCTCATTTACTATAAACAGGATACCTCTTGCGTTTTTATCTATTTTTTCCATGGCATCCACTACTGTCATGGCCCTGTTTCCGATAAACATCGGAATCTGTTTTTTACTCACCTGCACACGCCCCCAAAACTTCTTTCACCTGCTTCGCAACATAAACAATTTCATCTCTTGTAATGCCTGTACTGCAGGGAAGATTTAAAATTCTTTCTGCATAATAGGGCGCCGCTTCCAACCGATATGCAGGCTCACTTTGATATGGTTTCTGTTCGTTGATCAATCCCCAGACAGCCCTGGTTCCGATGCCCCTTTTCTCCAATTCTATAATAATCTCCCCTATTGGAGCTGATATTTTTTCCCTGTTAATCTCCAGAGAATAAAACCACCGATTGGAGAATGTCCCTTTTCTGAAATCCATAAGCCTCCCCAACTCATATCCAGCAAACAATTTTTTGTATAACTCATAATTTTTCTGTTTGCGCCTGATAAACCCTGGCAGTTCTTCCAGCTGGGCAACTCCAAGCGCCGCCTGAAGATTTGTCATTCTGTAATTGTATCCCACCTCATTGTGGATATAAAACCTGGCATCGTCCTTTGCCTGGGTGGAAAGATACCTCATATGGTCCGTTTTCCCGGGAATGTTTGAAGTGACGGCGCCCCCGCCCCCAGTGGTGATAATTTTATTTCCGTTAAAGGAAAAAGTCCCAAAATCCCCTATGGTTCCGGCAAATTTCCCTTTATAAATTCCTTCTGTGTATTTTGAACCCAGCGCTTCCGTTGCATCTTCGATCACTTTGAAGTTATACTTTAAAGCAAGCGGCATAATACCCGCCATATCCGCCAGATTTCCAAATACATGGACAACTATCACCGCTTTTACGCATTTTCCCTTATAGGTAAGGACTCCCATATTAAAATCACATTCTTTTTCACAAAACTCCTGAAGCTTTAAGGGGTTTAGACAAAGGCTCTCGTCACAGTCAAGAAACACCGGCTCTGCAAATTGATATTTCACAGGGTTTACAGCCGCTATAAAAGTAAGGGGCGGCACCAGCACAATATCCCCCGGTTTTACCCCTGCTTCCACCAGGGAAAGATGAAGCGCCGATGTCCCGCTCTGACATGCCGCAATATCTTCCACCTGCAAAAATTCCGCCAAGTGTCTTTCCAGCTTTTCTATGTATGCTCCCCCTGTGGAAACCCAGCCCATTTCAAGGGCTTCATCCACATATTTTTTTTCATTTCCCTGAAAATTGGGAACCGATAAAGGTATAAAATTGTCCATGTTTCAAACTCCAAAGGTAAATTTACATTTTTGCATCCAGGTTTTTTCCTGTTTCCACATGTTCAAACTCAGGCAGATAATTTTTTAAAAGAGTTACAACTTCTTCCTTTTTTGTCCCACTGCCTGCAAACAATTCTTCCAGTTCCTGTATCCATGTTTCAATTTCACGTATGTTTCCGGAAATTTTCCCTTCCACTACACCCAGAGAATGAAACCTGTGGAAATTTACCTTTTCATCCTCTGTATAAAATTCTTCATAGGGCTTTTCCCCTGATGTATCCGACTGGGAAAAATATACGGGATACTGTGCGCTTTCTATGGGCCTGGATTCCATTTTGCAAAGGGCATCCTCTTCCGATGCGCAGCATAATGGCTCAAAGCCTTTCTGTCTCAATAATTCCACAGCAATTTTATCAAAAGACATCATGCATCCCTCTTCCAATTTCGGGAAAAATATTTCTCTGCTCTCCCCCAATATGCAGGACAGTAAACAAATCTGTCCGCTTTCCTCCGGGGAAACAAAATATCTTTTCACATCACAGGGAGCGCTTAAGGGCTGCTGCTTTTCTATCCTCTTTAAAAATCCTTCCGGAAGGGAACCGTTAGAAAAAGCCACATTTGCAAATCTGGCGGTTTTCACAGGGAATTTTTCAGAGTAGGAAAAAATCAAATCTTCCATAATCCGCTTACTTGCCCCCATAATATTTACAGGGTTTGCCGCTTTATCAGTGGACACGCAGAAATACGCTTCCGGCGGAAATTCGCTGAGCAAATCCAGCAATTTTTTTGCATTTATTACATTATTGTACAAAAGGGCTTCTATGGAATAGATGTCTTTTTCGCTTCTCACATGTTTATGTGCCGAAAAGTTTGCAACGATATCAAATCCCCCTCTTGCCCAGAACATTTTTGAAAAAACGCCGGAAGCGTAGTCCATGGGATATGTCACATAGTCAACGGGAACAGGGATACTGCTGGAACTTCTCAGTTCGCGGGTAAGCTCTGTCAATGCGTTTTCGTTTAGGTCAACAACCACCAGCGTCTGGGGCTCATAGGGCAAAACTGCTTTAATAAAGGAACTGCCGATGCTCCCCGCACCGCCGATGACTAAAACGGTTTTTCCCTGAATTTTATTTTGCAGTTTTTCTCGATTTTGCTGTAAATCTTCAAGAAACATGCTGCTCTGGCGTTTAGTTACATGGTCTGATATAAATCTGTCTAAGTCGAACATTTTCTACTCCAATTAATATTACAAATAAGCCTTTTTTCTTTTTCACTCTATTTCACCATCACATCAATCATTTGTATTGTTTAGCACATACTTATGATATAAATCCTCGCGCCTGTCATTTTTAACAGGAAAATTTTTTCTGAACATCATCGTGTTGTCTATTAATTCATATTCCACTATTCCTTCTGTATCAGCCAATCCTGCTAGAATCTGACCATTAGGGTCAATAATGCAACTATCCCCCGAATAATTTTGGTCACCTACCTGTCCCACACAATTAATTGCTAAAATATATACCTGATTTTCAATTGCCCTTGCCTGAAGCAAACATTTCCAATGTTCACGTCGATTTGCCGGCCAGTTGGCAGGCAATAAAATAACACTGGCTGTTTTAGACGCTATTTGAAATACTTCTGGAAAACGAAGATCATAACAAATAAAAGATGAAAAATCGATATCTTCCAATTTGAAACTTATAATATCGTTTCCAGGCCTAATTTTTTTATCTTCACCGTAAAAAGAAAAAGGATGAATTTTGGTGTAATCTGATACAATGTTTCCTTTTTTATTTATTACTGTATAATGATTTTCTGACTTCAGTCCACAGTCTTTTACCCATCCAAATCCAATTGCCATATTATATTGTTTTGCAAGTTTCCCTATTCGCTTGATACTTTCATTAGTTCCTTCTTTGGTTAATGTTGTATTCATTGAAAATCCAGTAAAACTCATTTCTGGTAATAGCAAAAAATCTATTTTGCGTTTTTTTATTGATTTCAATTTTTCTTCCAGATGCAAATAATTTGCATTCTTATTTTCCCATTTAATATTCATTTGAAACAAGGCTACTTTTATCATTTTTTATCCCGTTCAAATCCTCCATCCGAATCTTCCAGTTCCTCTAAAAGCCTTAAAACTGCTAAATCTTTATCAATCGTATTGGGATATCTTTGAGCATTCTCTATTCCATCTAAAAATGACTTTATTTCATCTATATACATGTTTTCATTAATATTTTTACTATAGCCTTTTTCATGTATCAGCCTGCCTATTTCTATACTCTTCCAATCATTACTTTTAGAATCGTATATTTCCAACTGGTTTCTATCGCATCGCCATTGTAGTTGTGCATATTCAAAATTAATGACTAAATTTCTCAATGCGTTACGTCCTACAACATCAACTAACAAGCTCCCTACCATATTTGCATAATCCAAGGAACACACATAACTATCTTCTATATCACAATCCAAATCCATTGTTTTTCTAAAATACCCCTTAATTTCTTTTGGGTATCCAAATAGACTTGTAATCCAAGTCAACTCATAGGGCACAATTTCTCTGGCCCCACCAGTCTCTCTGTTGCCTACATAAAACTCTCTTACATTTTCCCAGGGATGCCAATCTGGTAAATATTGCCCACTATGATAAGAAAAATTGCAAATTTTTCCGTAAGTTTTAGATTCAATGATTTCTTTAATTTTTCTAACTACTGGATGAAAGAGAAACGTACAAGAGGGAGCGATAAATATATTTTCTGTATTTCTTTCTTTAATCCTATTAACCTCTTTTAGAATAACGCTTGCTTCGACAAAAACCGGCTTATTATGTTTAATGGCTATTTCTACTCCCTCAAAATGCTTATTAGGTGGTAATGAAACGATTATTGCTCTAATTTCAGAAAAATCAATATTTTCTTCTATATTGGCAATAGCAACATTATATTTTTCTTTTGCTTCGAGACATCTATCCTTTCTGGCATCCATACCCCAAATATTTTGTTGGTCTATTCCCAATGCTTGCAAGCATCTTATCCTTCTTTTGCCCATTGAACCCAAACCAATAACTAAATATTTTTTCATACCATTGTCCTTCTTTCGCTTATTTAATTTATACCCATTAGTCTTTAACATACTCATCATTTAATTCCAAATTGCCCTTTTCCATCTGTAATATTGTTTCGATGCATTTAAAATCGTATATATCATCAATTTCATAACTCTGCCACCTCTCAATATAGTAAGGCAACATATTAGACGTATAAATCGTATGCTCAGCATTAAAAACAACTGTTTTTATCAAATAGCCAACTCCATAGGGAAATAAAGCTTCATCATGCTGTTGCCTCTGATATGCAACAGCTTGTCCCATCATATAAGGCACAATATTTCCTTCTTCCGAAATCTTCTTTACAATCATAGGATGTTCCAAATGGACTTTTCCCACTGAAATCACACCATCTTTGTCAGAATTATCCACTGCTAATTTAATCATATTATCTAAATCTCCTTTTTTTCGCAATGGAGACGTCGGTTCCAATAGCATAACATATTCATATTCTTGTCCATAACTTTTCAATCGTTCTAGTGTGTATACTATTACATCCATTGATGATGAGCTATCTGTTGCCAAATAAGCCGGACGCAACTCCGTTACACATTGCCCATAAATCTCACATATTTCTGCAATTTCCTTACTATCTGTTGAGATAAATAGGTAATCTATCAACTTACTGTTTTTTACATGCTCAATTGTCCAGGCAATTAAAGGTTTTCCATGCAATTTCTTAATATTTTTGCCTGGCAGTCCCTTGGATCCTCCTCTGGCTGTAATAATTGCCAAGATTTTTTGTTCTTTATACATTATTCTACCTCACTTAATTAAATCTTCTAAAAACCGGCTTTATTACATTTCCCATAAGAAATTGATTCACGTTTCCGTTTAATGAGTCGGAATAAGTTTTTATTGCATGCCTTGCCGCTTCAAGAGTTTCATCAATTACTTTCTCTGTGTGCTCATATGCAATTGCAATATAAGGCATTAAAATCCCTTTTCTAATCATTTCCTGGCAAAATACTGTCCGATATTCGTTGGATGGTTTTTTATTTTGATCACATACTACAAAATTAGGAGAACAATCTGCACCTTGGATATAAAAGTAGTCCTGCAATGAATACTCCCTAGAAATATCTTTTAGTCCATTTACCAATTTTCTTCCCATTTGCCAAATCTGATCCGTTACATTTAAATCTTTATATACCTGTACGGTTTCAACAAAAGCTCCCAGGCTACTCATTTCTGCTCCATGAGTTGTAGAAATTAGGAATACCCGTTCTTTGCCCGAAGTTAAACCTCCCATATCCATAATCTCTCTTTTTCCTGCCAATGCAGCCACAGAAAAACCATTTGCCATACCTTTACCATATGTCACTAAATCTGGTTCGACATCATAATACTTACACGCACCCTGAATATCCCATCTAAAACCCGTAATCATCTCATCTAAAATATATACTACTCCATATTCCGTACACAATTTTCTTACTTCCTGAAGAAATCCATTCGTCGGTTCCTCTGAATCACAGGGTTCCATGATAAGGGCAGCTATTTCTCCTTTGTGTTGTTCAAATAGCATCTTGACAGATTCAATATTATTGAAACTGAACTGTAATGTCAGTTTTTGTATTTCTTGTGGAATTCCGGAATTCATAACTGTGTCTCCGATGAACCAGTCATCATATGAAAAAAAAGAATGATCTTTACATCTAGCAATATACTTTTTCCCCGTATATGCCCTGGCTAGCTTAGTTGCTGCAGAAGTTACTGTGGAACCATTTTTAGCAAACTTCACCATATCTGCCCAGGGGATTAAATCACATAACAGCTCCGCTGCCTCAACTTCTATTTTAGATGCTTTGGATGCAGTATTTCCATTGTGAATCTGCTCTATGGCTGCATTAGAAATTCTGTCAAAATTATATCCGACTGTGACAGAACGGCATGCCATTGCATAATCGATATATTTTTTTCCATCAACATCCCATGTACATACCCCTTTGCTTTTTTCCATTATTCTTGGGGCATTTTCGGGAAACACTTCGTCCGTTCTGCTATATGTATGGGCACCTGCTGGTATAAAGAGATGCGCTTTGTTCCGATATATTTCATTTAGTTCCATTTTTTCTCCTATCTTTTTGAAATTTTATTCACAAATTTTTAACATTCCATCTAATTCAACTCTTTCAAAAACTTCCAATTCCCCCCCACGAGTTGCATTATATATTTTTATTCCATGAGAATCTGCATATTGGTGCGCCGCCATGTAAGCTTTTTCATGCATTTTTTCATTGGCATAAATACAAATTTTATCTATTTCCTGTTCTAACTCTGCTTCCTTCTGCTTTATTCCTTCCGCATAACTATTGCTATAATCAACTGTCCCATCCTCAAGAAACTTAGCTGAATACGACATATCTATTCCCAATAAGTAAATCTCATGAAACCCCATATATACTGCCAACTGAAGCATTAAATACGTCACTGTGCCAGATGCATAACAGTAGCTACTACAATCATCACTAAACAAAGACAGCCCAGATTTCTCATCAGACTTCCATCTAGCTCTAACAAAAAACAAGTTTGAAAAATCTACGTCAGAACGTAAAAGACGGGTGTTCTTATTTGCACTTGTAAAAGCCGCATCACAGTTAGACAGTAGATATTTAACATTTTTTCTTTCTTTTAGTATACTTTCACAAAACACATCGTCCCACGCACACCAAAATGTAGGTCTCCATTCGGTTCTGCTATAAAGCCCATAAATGGAATTACAGGCAAATGTAACCTCATTTTTCAGTTTTTCCAGATCTTCTATGGCAAGACTCGGTCCATTACCAATGATAAAACATTTTTGTCCTTGATACAAATTGTGGAATTTCTGAACTTTCTGTAGATATCCTCTCCAATCATCAATAACGGCAGGACACTCCCATATAATATCTACAATGTTGCTAAACTTTAATATATTACCCTCTTGAATATGCGCTCGTTTTAACTGCTGTTCCATTTTATCTGCATAAACTTTAGACGAAATAATAAAACAATCCTCTTCTGTAAAAGAAGCAGAGTAAGAATATATCATTTTACCAGTTTCCGTTTCATACAGTTCTTTTAAATATCCATCTACAAAGCCATTCCATTCTATTCTATTGTCCGTAAGCAGTTTTCCTATTTGCTTCCCATATTCCCCTGCCCCGACTACATATATATTTCCTTTTCCTTCGTAAGAACGGATGAAATTTATAAATTCATCCACATGTTGTATATTAAATTGCACTAAAACACCTCCAATCAAAATAATTCATGTTACAATTCTTAAGGAATTTTCCTGTTTTATTCTTTGCCGCTGAGACAGGACAGTTTCCCTTATTGGGATATCCCGTACAAAACCGTGTCACCGGCAGACAGCATATAATGTCTTAAAAATAATTTATAATCACTATCTAATGACTGGATAAAATCAGATAAAACCAATAAATCATCTTGTAGATGGTAAGCGCAAACAGCCAGTACAGGTTTATATTTCTTTATGGTGTCAACAGCTCCTAGAAGCGCATTTCTTTCAGCGCCTTCTATGTCAAGTTTAATAAGCCCGACTTTCTCATAGGGATAATCATCTATCCGTTCTGTAGGAATATAATTGCCCAAGCCCTTTCCGACACATCCTGACAATCCATTCCCACCAAATTGGATCATCCCTTTTTTATCCCATAAAGCGGCCTTATGCAGTGTGATATTATGGGGCAGGTATGTATCTGATGTTATTTTATTTTCCAATATTTCATAATTTGCGGTGTCTGCCTCATAACAATGGATATTAAGGTTATTCCGGCTGCCCAGCATTTCTGAGAACATTTCCACCGTATCACCGTCAAATGCCCCGCCATCGATGATTATGCTGCCGGCAATTTCCTTCAGCTGCTTTTTCGCCAGCAGTACTTTGTCTATGTATATGTTTTCTTTGCTCCTGATTTTTTTAAGCCATTCTTGTTTCCTTGTCAGACGGTAATTTAAAACGCCTTCCAATACCATTTTTGACTGTTCGTCTGCTAGAGCCTGGTGCAGGTTTTCATAAGCATCCATATTTTTTCGGATATAATCCATTTCATTTGATTCATACAGCCGCTGGTTTGTTTCCCATGCCATAGATGTCAGCATATCGTAGATATGTTCTGAAAGCAGTGGGTTATACGCACATATCTGCCGATATATTTCTTCTTTCCACATAGAAGCTATGCAAATTGCCGCATCTTCATATTCCTGCACAGCGTCTGTAAATTTTCGGATGAACAGTCCGTTTTTTTCTTTTCCCCATTTCTGCTGTGAATTATCACAGTAACACCTTGGGAAAATATCATGCTGCCGCAAAAATTCCAATGTCCAGTCTCCGCTGTCACCGGCGCCGAAGATAATAATGTTTTGGTAATTTTTCAGTTTTTCCAGTATGGCACTATCTATGAGGCAACCCGTTGCCTGCTCCCATTCGAGATACATTTGTCGTTCTCCTTATAAAATTTTTTCATTCCTAGATGTGCAAAACATTATCTGCCAATATTTTTGCAAATTCTAAATCTTCCATTGTATCGATATCAACTGATTCTATTTCCCCGACTTCCTGAATATACGGATGAAAGCCTATTCTGCGTCCGTGTTTAATCCATAATTCTTTGGTAAATATAAAAAATGCGCTTGTTTCAACATAAACAGGTTCCATATCCTGAGTGCGCGGTACATAATTAATATCATAATTTATTGGATTGCCTTTATACCACGCAAATGTCTGCATCCTCTTTGCCGTAAAGGCAGAATCATATCCTTCATATAAAACCTTCTGTAAAGCATTTTCTATTGTTTTCCCCTGGGTAAAGGGGGAAGTTGTACACATTGCAATATAAATGTCCGCCTCAACATCGTTTACAAAAGCCGTATAAGTATCTTTTGCCCTGATTTCATTCCCATCCAGCCATGCTTCACGTTTTAGGAACTCAGCGCCAGGAGGAACATATTTCACAATATCTTCATTACTGCAATAAACGCATACACGGTTAATTTCTTTGACTTTCAATGCCGTATCGAGAATATGATAACATAATGGCTTACTGCCGATTTGTTGGATGTTTTTATGCGGTACCCGTTCACTATTCATTTTAATTGTGGCAAATGCGACTATCTTCATGCTTTTTTCTCCTTCCTATGGCATTTAAAAGCTGTTGCATATTTTCCTTGTAATTCATATTTCCATAAAAAAGCCCTGCTGTCCCTAATACAAAATTTTCAACGCCCTTTTTACTTAAACGGTTGATTACATCCTTGTTGCATGCACCGTCCATTCCAATAGAGAATTTGTATTTCTGACTTAATTCTAACAGTTGCTCAATTTTGTTTTCTGCATACGGGAGGTACATTTGTCCGGCCTGTCCAGGGTTTACACCCATAACCATAACTCTGTCTACCACATTTAACAGTTCTAATATGGAACTTACTGATGTGCCCGGATTTAATACAATTCCGGCCTGCAGCCCTAACTCCCCAATTTTTTGGAGGGTTGTAATTGCATGGTATTCGGATTCCGGATGAATGTAGATAATATCCACACCACAGGAGGCGAATAACTCAATATGTCTCATAGGATGTTCAATCATTAAATGTAATTCTGTTTTAATAGACGCATTTTGGCAGATAAACCGTACGTCCTGCAGCCCCATTCCAAAATTAGGCACATATTGTCCATCCATAACATCCAGATGAAATATGTCAGCACCCGCTTCTTCCAAGAGAGAAATTTCACGCTTCAAATTACTGAAATCTGCACACATCATAGAAGGGCATAGATTGATATTCATTTTATAAATCCTTTCATATACTTTCCACTATATCATTCCCACAGCTAAAAGCCATTCAATAAAGTCCCTGACAGCTCCCTCGCCGCCTTTTTTGCAGGAAACATAATCGGCCGCAGCCTTTATTTCCGTTACAGCATCTGCAGGGCATCCTTTGGCTCCACAAAGTTCCATTGCGTCAAGGTCAATGATATCGTCGCCGATATAAGCGATTTCATCAGTATCGCATCCCAGAGTTTTAGCTAATTCCTTTATAGCATTTTTTTTATCCTTAATATTTTGCAGGATATGGTCAACTGCCAATTCTTTCCCACGGTTTATTACAATGTCAGAAAACCGACCCGTTAATATCACGGTTGTAACATTATGTGCTGGCAGTATTTCATGAATTCCATATCCGTCTTTTATATCAAAAGCTTTAAATATTTCACCGGTTTTTCCCATATATATTTTGCCATTTGTCATGGTTCCGTCGACATCCATGACAAAAATTTTAATTCTCTTTTTCATCCGTTACCCTCAGCCTGGCCGCTATGGCATCGCATATAGTTATATCCGTAAGTATCTCTCCCGGAAGCAGAAGGATACTCATTCCGCTTTTTATACTACAATTGTCATATGTCCCGTTCCCTTTAAGCAATGAAATACATTCTACGGTTGAAGAATTATTCTTATAACCGCATATATCTTTTAACCTGCATAGTTCATAATACTTCTCCCTTATCCAATTTCCACCAGTAAAACTTTTGGCAGCCGGATGCTTTTCGGGATATATAGACCGAATAGCTTTTTCAATATGCAATTCCCTGGCATTCCCATTTTTGTCTGTTCTGTTATAATCATAAAAACGGTATGTATAATCACTGCCATATTCAATTTCATACACAAGGCTTCCGGCTGTCATTGCATGCAATGTCCCTGCCGCCACACAGACGTAATCATTTTTTGTAATGTCCAGGCGGTCTGTAATCTGTTCCATTTCGTTATTTGAAATAGCCGCCTTTATCATTTCTGTCGACGCACATTTGCAACCCGCATATATCCAGCCAGACAAAGGTGGCTCTAGAAATACCCATGATTCTGTTTTTCCAATCCGTTTATGTTCGATTTGTTCAGCCGCTTCATCATCGGGATGTACCTGTATGCTTAAATTTTCATTTGCGTCTACCAATGCTATTGTGAGGGGGAATTCCTCAAATCTTTCCATATTCCAAAGATGTTTTTTTTCATTAAAAAGCTCCTGCAGCGTCATTCCATACTTACTGCCATTTAATATGATATTCGACATATCTTTACGTCCACTAACCATATATAAATGCCCTAATTGCATAGAAGAATCCACTGTAAATTGCTTTAATTTTTGTCCACCCCAAATTGTGTCATGGGCAACAGGTTTTAATATGTACATTTATATTGCTCCATATGAATATTTGTTTTGTATAGCTCTTATTTCTAGCAACTGGTTTAAAAGCGGCTCTAATTTATCCAGATGGAGCATACAGCTCCCATCACATTTTGCCTGATCCGGATTATCGTGTACTTCCATAAAAATGCCGTCTAAAACCCCTGTAGCCATAGCAGCCCTTGCAAGATATGGTACAAATTCCCGTTTCCCGCTGTTTCCATAACCTTCGCCGCCGCCGGATATCTGGACGCTGTGGGTTGCATCAAATACAACCGGATATCCTAGTTTTTTCATCCTTACCAATCCGGTCATATCTACAACAAGATTGTTATAGCCGAAACATGTGCCCCTTTCACATAACATGAGATTTTTGTTGCCAAAATATTCGCATTTGCTAATGACATTTCCCATTTCCTCTGGACTTAAAAATTGTGCTTTTTTAATATTTAATACCTTGCCGGTTTTTGATGCTGCTTCAATTAAATCTGTCTGTCTGCATAAAAAAGCTGGAATCTGTATAATGTCTACAACTTCTGCTACTTTTTCAGCCTGCCAGGCCTCATGGATGTCTGTTGCTATACACACATCAATTTTCTCTTTGATTTTTTTAAAAATGCGTATACTCTCTTCTATACCCGGGCCTCTATACTTTATAGCCGAAGTGCGGTTTGCCTTGTCCCACGAAGCTTTAAAGCAATACTTAATACCTAAGGTATTTGTGATTTCTTTTATTTTAGCTGCTAGATACATGGCATTTTCTTCCGACTCCAGCGCACATGGGCCTGCAATTAGGAAAAAGTTTTTTTGGTTTATAAAGGGATTCATTACTGCTGCCTTTCTGCTTTATTTTTCTGCATATATAATAATATAATCTGCCAGTTCCCGCTCTTCACAATTTAAAGCCCAGTTTTTGCTTACACTTTCAGAAATATACGGCCAGCTGACATTACCCATCGGTTTCTTATGCTTCAGCCATGCCACAAGGTTTCCCAAACCATACCGTTGTCTATATGAAACATGGATATTTTTAAACCCTGCCTGCCTTGCAGACAATTCCAGGCTCTCCTTATTTAATATCCACAGATGCTGGGTAGAAAACAAAAATCTGTCATATTCTGCACCCAATGCCATCCGCATAACCGGCTGCTCGGTAGGGGTGCCAATAATAATCCTCCCCCCCGGTACAAGCAGGCGGTGGCATTCTTTCAAAAATGTTACTGGATTTTCCACATGCTCAATAACATCAAAAGAAGTAACTACATCAACCGTATTTTCAAAGTCTTCCAGTGCATCATTTGCATAAGCATATACATGATAACCTTTTTCCAGAAGTATTCCATGATAAGCACTTGTCGGTTCAATTCCGATTACTTTATCTGCAGCGCCTGACACAAAATCCAAAAAACTTCCCCCAGCACATCCAATATCAGCAACTATTTTATTCCTAAAAATATCTGTTCCAGTATAATTCAGCTTTTCTAAAACTTCTCTGTCATGTAAAGCTTCATAATCTCCTGGTTTTTCCCCCATCTTTTCACGATACTCAACACTCTCATAATATGAGGCGCTTTTTGTAATATTTTCATGATAAATGGCTCCACAACTGCAACATTGCCACATTTCTACCGGCTTTTGAGTATAATTCCCAAAAATCCCATCACGAATAGTTCCATTGTATATTTGTTTAGAATCTTTACAGCCACATATCTTACATTCCATTAGAACAGTTCTCCTTTAATCCACTACATCTTCCAGAGAAACTCTCTGAAAGATTTCCAGTTTCCCCCCTCTGGTTGCATTTCTGATGATTATGCCTTTTTTTTCACAGCTTTCTTTTGCTTTTTCAAACGCAAGCCGGGTTGCATATAAAGTCCCTACAACAGCAATTTTACCTTCAAGGCCTTCATCATAGCTGTCGTCAAAATGATTCTTTTCAATGTTGTTTTCTACAATAGATCCATTTTCCAAAACTTCAAGTTTGTAACCGCAGTCCACACCTAATAAGTAAATTTCTGAAAAGCCCATATATGCGGCAATCTGTATTGCATCAAATAGTACAGTCTGACCACCGTACACAACGTCCTCAATATTGTCTGAAAAAGCAAATTCTTTGCCCCTTACAATTTTTCCATCCTTGATGTCAACACAGTTAACCACCCTGTTATAATACGTCACTTCGTCATAGATTTCCCCTGCCGCAAGGGCTCTTTCCAGCGGGACGAACCGGAGTTTTGAATCAATGTGGTTTATTTCTTTGTAGTCTATCCCGTACATCAGGTAATCTATGCAGATATAATAAGTGGGACGCCAGTCAGTTCGAGGAAAAATTTTAAATATACGATTTGCGGCAAATGTTATTTCACCTTTTAGCTTATCTAAATCTTCTGCTTTCAAACTGGGACCATTTCCAATGATAAAACATCTTTTTCCTTTATGGATATCTTTTAGGTTTAAATGATTTAAGACAGACTTCCATTCTTTGTAAGGTTTTTTTTGGATTTCTTTTTCAAAAAAACCTTTAACATCTAGTTCGGGATAACTGCATACCACATTATACATATAGCAATCCAAATCAGAAATTTCCGGAATGGTTTTCAACTGTTTATATATTTCAACGTAAAAAGCGCAAGTAATTAGCAGAACATATTCTTCTTGATTTACATTTTTTAAAACATTTACGTTTTTAATGTCATAGATATGATTGCAATACTCAAATTTCATGCCATGCTTTTTTGTATCGTTATCTACAAAGAAAGCGATATGATTCTCTAAATCATTTATTTTCTTTACTTCAAAATCTGCTTCTATCAATGTGCTGCCTGCACCGAAACAAATTATTTTTTTTCCACTTAATTGTTTTATAAAATTCTCTGCATTACAGTTTTTCAAATTCATTTACTTTGTCTCCTAAAAATCAAAACTTGACGCCGGTATATGCGTCTCCCTGTCTTCCTCCGGGGGCGGGGTCATGTAATCCCTGCCGTACAAAGTCACCAGCAGTTCATTTTCTTTCTGGGGAACATTTATCTCTTCTCCCTCAAACAGCATCCGCTTGGTGTTTATATAAAACTCCCGTTTAAATCCCGGTTCTCCTTTCACCCAGCAGTCCGGGAAAGACAGACAGGTCACATATTTTGATTTCCTCTCATCATATTTTTTAGAAAGAAAATCAAGCATGTCAAATGCCCTGTCTACCGGAATCCGGTTCAGACACCAAAACCACAGCCTTTTAAGCCAGCTTCCACCGCACACTTTTCCTGCCTCCGAATACATAACCTTTCTACAGCAGAGCCGCAGGAAATTGTAAAACTTCTTTTCCAGGTACTTTTCAGGAATTCCATCCATAGGAAATATTTCCACATATACACCCCGGCGCATTTTCATATGCTCCTGTCCATAACGGATAAAAGAAGTCCCGTTTTTTAAAACCTTTGCGTATCCCCACCGGTACTCCGGGTCGGTTTCATTGTTTTGAAAAAAGTATTTCTCTGTATTCAATTCTTTTTTACAAGCCCTGCAGAACCTGCGGTATTCACTCCGCACCATGGCAATATCTACATCATCATCCCATGGGATAAATCCCTTATGCCGCACCGTGCCAAGAAGGGTCCCGCCCTCCACGGAATAAGATATATTGTATTTCAGACAAATCCTGTCAACTTCTTTTAATAGTTCCAACTGAATGAGCTGCATTCTGCGCAGTTCTTCCGGTGTCATTTCACGGACCGTATATTTTTGCGTATTCTTAGACATATCTCTTCCCTAATTCATATATTTTTCGCAGAATGGCTTAATCTGCGAAATTTTACGTTATTGTTCTCTTACTCTTTTTACATCATAATCCATATACCGACTTTTATCAAGCCATTTTTCTTAATGATGTGTTGAAAAAATAGTCCACTTACAATGATTTCATTATATTTATCGTACAAAATGCTATTTTTCTTAAGACATTCCGTCATTTTAAAACAAGACTGCAGATACACATTTATCCAATCAATACAGTTTTTCCCTCAAAAGCAAATCCATATTTTTTTATTTTCTCTGATGGGATTCCTTTTCTTTTAAGAACAGCATCATATTGTTTGTCTTCTATCTGCCTTAAAGCGGCTTCCACCGTTTCCTCAAGGCTTTTTTCTTTCCTGGGGTTATGCACCTTGAACTCTAAAATATACGCATTGTCTTCTTCTCTTTGCGGCTCTAACATCACATCGTACCGCCCAAATCCGCTTTCACGGTTAGAGGTAATTGTATATCGGTTTCCTAAATCCACCATAAGCCCCAGGACAAATCCATGATAAAAACGCTCCGGCTGAGACTTTGCGGAAGGCCTCTTCCCTGTGTCAAAATTGCTGAACGTCTCAAAAGCAACCTGATTCATATATTCATTCATGGCGTCTATATCCTCTGAAAGCAAGGATTTAATAAAGTCGTTATAGGACGGGGTATAATTTTTAAACCATCCCTCTATCATGTCCTCAAACATATATTTCACTTCATTGTTGGTAAGCTTTAACTTATATTCACTTTTTACCCTGTCCGCATCCATGTTGCGTTCTTCAACTTTTAAGTAACCGCTGGCAAGTAAAAGGCTCCAAATGGCATATTCGTTGTAGTCAAGCTGGTTAAATACAATCTGCTCATCTATCTTCGTACACAGGGCTTCTCCTCTCAGCAGGCTCTCCATAGTAATTTTTACATCTTTGCTTCCCTCTCGGATTAATTTTCCTGCAAGGCTGTTGGAACTGGTGTTGGCCCAGTAGGTATCAAACATTCTTTTGTCCAGATAATTGATAACAGACCAGGGGTTGTAGATATCCGGCTGGTTCCCGAATATAAAACCGTCATACCAGAATTTTACTTTCTCTTTATCTTCTGAAAGTCCCATAGTGTCCATAGCATCAAATACTTCCTGTTCTGTGAATCCGAAAGACGCAGCATATTCACTAGAAGTAGTTGTAACAACATTCAGATTGTTTAAATCAGAAAACATGGATTCCCTGCTTACTCTGGTAATGCCCGTCATTAATCCCCTCTCTATATATGGATTTGTCTTAAATGTGGAATGAAACAGGTTTCTGGTAAAGGAAACCAGTTCTTCCCAAAAACCGTACACATACGCCTCCTGCATGGGGGTATCATATTCATCTAAAAGGATGATTACTTTTTTTCCATAATAGCGGAAAAGATAGCCGGCCAAACGGTGCAGGGCTATTGCCGCCTCTGTTTCCCGGATATCCCCCCGTTCTACCCGCTCAAAAAAGCTGCATTCGCTGTCAGTCAATTTCTCTTTATCTTTTATCTTACCAAACCGGATATACAACTCCGACAGCATCTGGCAGATTCTTTCATATGCTTTTTGGTATGTGTTTTCTTTGACTCCTGCAAAAGAAAGGCTGATGACCGGATATGTCCCCTGGAGATTTCGGTATTCCTCTTTTTCCCAGATGGAAAGCCCCTCAAATAAATCAGAACGCCCCGCATAATCTAAGGAAAAAAACTGTTCCGTCATACTCATGTTCAGGGTTTTTCCAAACCTTCTGGGTCGGGTAATCAAGGTCACTTGTGCTCCATTTTCCCACCACTCACGGATAAAATCCGTTTTGTCTATATAAAAATAATTCTTTTCCCGAATCATGGAAAAATCCTGATAACCAATGCCAATTGTTTGTTTCATCCATTTCCCCCTGCCTTCCTCATTATGAATACCAACAGATATAACTGCCTGTATTATATCATCTCTTTACATATATGTAAAGTTTATTATCCTTCTTCCTTATCCATGGGCTTTCAAGGGATTTTAATAGAAAACTGCTTCTGCTATAAATAGTATACTATAAATCATAATTTAATACTGGAGGAAAGTGTATGATAAGAGAAAAAACAAACAATTTAAACACGGTTTCAGAACAATGGCTGCAATATGTGCTCTTTACAAGAAAATATTCTACCTATGTGAAATATCAGAATATATACAGCAAATATATTCAGCCGCAAGTCGGAGAAAAAGATATGGAGCAGATTACAGTTTCGGACTGCACCAATCTTTTAGAAACTGCATACGGACAGTATCGGGAAAACGCTATTTCCCACAGCACTTTTAGCAGTATTAAAATCGTGCTGTTTCAAATTCTTACTTACGGAAAAAGTCCTGTTTCTGTTCCGGAGATAAAAGCAAGCCTTCCTGCTGCCAGAAAGAATTATCAGCAGATATCTGTTTTAACAAACGAAGAACAGGCAAAATTAAAGTCTTTTTTACTTTGCGGTATGGATTCCTACAAGCTGGGTGTGCTGGTATGCCTGTACACAGGTTTAAGGCTTGGAGAAATCTGCGCATTAAAAACGGAGTCCATCGACCTTTCCAGGAAATGTATTTATGTAAATCAAACGGTACAAAGGATAAAGTCGGAAGATAAAGTTGGAAAAACTCAGTTAATGATTTCAGAACCAAAAACCGCATCCTCAAGACGGGAAATTCCACTGTGTGATTTGCTTCTTAAGCTGCTTATGGAAAATAAACCCAAAACTGAATACTTGCTGGGCGATAAACCTACAGAACCAAGGACGTATCAATACAGACTGAACCAATATTTTTCCGCTTTATCTATCAAAGGGAAACATTTTCATTCCCTCCGCCACACCTTTGCCACGAATTGTATTGAGAGTGGTATGGATCCAAAATGTTTAAGCGAAATCCTTGGCCATGCGGATGTCAATACCACATTAAACAGATATGTACATCCATCTTTTAATTCAAAAATTCGTCAGATAAATATTTTTGCTGATAGTTATGGTCAAATGGACTCATTTTGATGTCAAAGAAGAATCCAACAGGAATCATGGTTTCTAATACCTTGATTCCTGCATTTTTCCTTATTTTCGCAGATTAAGCCAGTCTGTGAAAATAAGGTAATCTATTAATAATGGAGGTAACTGCGAAATGAAATTTTTAAACTGCAGTGAATGTAAAGAACTGTTCGCAGACAAAGAAATATATGTATTTGGAGCAGGCGTGGACGGTGAAAAATTGCACAATAAATTGGCAGATACCATATCCATTGGCGCATTTATAGATAATAAAAGATACGGCGATGGAAACAGCCTTTGTGGAAAAGAGATTATAAGTCTGGAAGAGTTCCAGAAGCGAAGGACAAATAACCAGCCTATTATAGTGGCCGCATACAGGTTTATGATGGATATCTCTAATCAGCTGATAAAAGAAGGTTTTATCCCGGACAAGGATTTTTTTATTTGGGATGATATGTGTATCCACCACAGAGATAAGATAACAGACAGATATATTACTTTCATGTCAGATATCTGGAAAGATAAGAAAAAGGAATTAACAGACAGAATTATCCTTGTTCCTTTTGACAGCAGGCATGACCAGAATTCTGTACAATATGCATACTGTTCCAATTATCTTGCAGAAAAATACGACGCTTCTATTTACGGATACTGCAGGTATGGTGCCTCCGTAAAAAATGCATCGGAAGTAGTTCTGGATATCTATAAGGCTTTTAATGTTGTAGGACTGGTAGACAGCTCTCTAACCGAAGAGCTGCAGAAGGAATCCGATGCGATTTTTGAAAATGTCTGGGATGGTCTGTATACCTGGAAGGACTGGAAGAATATAACCATTTATGGGATTTGTTTTGGAACCACATTTATCCGGGATTTCCTCCGGGAAAACGTACCGGATTATAATTTGCGTTCAGAACGGATGCGTGTCTTTGTGAAAGCAACGGTAGATACCATTGTTTTCTGGTATCACTATATACAGGATCATGATATAAAAACCGTTCTGATGGCAGATGCTGTCTGCTGGGAAGGCTATATCAGGGACATCGCTATTACAAAGGGAATTCCCGTATATGCTGTGGAATATATCATGGAAAAAGCTTGTTTCGATTTTCATGGTCATACGGATGCATGTCTGCATTATAAAGACATGTGGCAGGAATTAACCCCTGAAGAACAGGAATACGGCCTGAAATGGGCCAAAGAACATATCAATCAACACATTAACGGCAGTGTGGATGAAGTTGATCCCAGCGGCATATACATTTTTAGTTTTGCGGAAGAGTTTAAGAAAGAAAACGTGTTACATTCAGATGATAAGATTAAAATCATAATCTGCCCCCATATATTTGAAGAAGACTCTTACTGGTGCGGAGAGCAGATATTTGACAACAGTTATATGGAATGGCTGTGTCATCTGGGGGAATTGTCAGAAAAAACTCCGAATTACCACTGGTATTTAAAAATGCATCCCTATGTGCGCCGAAGGGACTTAATGATATTAGAAAGTTATGTAAAGCGTTATCCCAAAATACAGATGCTGCCGCTGCATGTTTCTCCACTTCAATTAAAGAAAGAAGGAGCCGCTTATGCCCTTACTGTCTGCGGGACCATTGGACATGAATATCCTGCCATCGGAATAGAGGTTATTAATGCAGGAATAAATCCCCAATCTGCTTTCGATTTCACATGGAATCCAAAAACCAAAGAAGAATATGATGACCTGATTATGAATCTGGAAACCTTAAAGCCCAAAGGTAACATAGAACAATTATACCAGTTCTACAGTATGCATTACCTGTTTTATGACAGAGAATATATTCCTTACCGGACAATGTTTTATAAAAATCCTCTTCTGCCCATGTGTAAAGAAGAACTTGAAGTATATGGAAAAGAGTTGGGAACCTGGAAATATGAGGAATATATGAAAGAATGGACAATTCAGAAACATGAGAAACTTTGGAATGAAATGGGCGGTATATTTAAAAAGATGGACGACTGGCGGCCAGATGTGTTTTATAAACGTAAAGTATTTTAAATTCTAGGAGGAAGAATATGAAATATTGTAAAAAGTGCTTACAGCCCGATACAAGACCGGGAATTTTATTTGATAAGGACGGGGTATGTTTTGCATGTAAATATGAAGAAAGTAAAAAGAACATTGACTGGCCGGCAAGAGAACAGGAACTGCAGCAAATAGCAGAATGGGCAAAACAGGAACGCCGGAAACGGCAGATTTCCTACGACTGTGTAATTGGAGTCAGCGGAGGCAAGGACAGTACTTTTCAGGCAGTGTATGCAAAAGAACGGTTAGGCTTGCACCCCCTGCTGGTAAATTGTGCGCCTGATGAAATTACAGAAACGGGCAAAGCAAATATTGACAATTTAAACCGTCTTGGTTTTGATATTATATCCATACATAACAATCCTAATATTGCAAAACAGCTTGCAAAAAAATGTTTTCTGGAAAAGGGCAACATGGTGATAGCCTCTGAATATTGTCTCTGGGCTTCTGCTTATATTATGGCAGACAAGTTCAATATACCCTTAATCATCCAGGGAGAAAATGCTGCTTTGACACTGGGAACTGCCGGAATTCAGGAAACAACCGGAAATGCATACAGTGTAGTGCAGCTTGATACTTTAAGCGGCGGGGACGCAGAAGCACTAATCCGGGGTGAAAACAATATTGATATAGACGATGTATATTTCTATCGTATGCCCAATATTGAATCCATGAAAGAAAAAGGGATAAAAGCTGTCTTTTTACAGTATTATGCCAAAGAATGGTCACAGGTATACAATGCTGATTTTTCTGTGGCCAGAGGTTTAATGGGACGGACATCAGAGGATTTACACGATATAGGACGGTATCGCAGATATTCAGCATTAGATACCGATTTAGTGGTAGTCAATCAGATGATTAAGTATTTAAAATTTGGTTTTGGCTTTGCCACAGATGAAGCATGCTACGATATCCGGGAAGGCAGGCTTACAAGGGAGCAGGCAATTTGGAACGTAACGGAATATGACGGCAAATGCGGTGAAAAGTATATTAAAAAAACCTGCGAATATCTCTCTTTAACAGAAGAAGAATTTTGGCAGGTAGTGGACAGATATGTAAACCGCAAACTGTTTGAAAAAAATGCCGATGGGAAATGGATTCCAAAATTTAAAGTAGGCGAAGATTTTGATGAAGGTTAAGGGATAGCAGGGAAAATAAAGATGTATAAAGCAGTTATTATAGGAGCCGGAAATATTGCCGCAGGATTCGACTCCCCAAAAAGCGAAAAAGTCTTAACCCATGCACACGCCATAACCTTACACCCGGATTTTGAACTGCTGGGATTTTTCGACAGGGATGAAAATAAGTCCCGGGAAGCAGCTGGCCGCTGGGGGGGGAAAGCCTTCCGGGATACCGCATCCGCCTTAAGGGATGCGGACGTGGTTTACTGCTGTGTCCCGGATGCTTTCCACGGAGTGGTGTTAAAAGAAATTGCATGTTTTTCTCCCAAGCTTGTGGTTGCAGAAAAGCCATTGGCTTCCACTTTTAATGAGGCGGGGGAAATACAAAGCCTTTATGAGGGGAAAATCCCCTTAACGGTAAACTACAGCAGGCGCTTCTTAAAAGAATTCCATAACTTAAAAAAAGAAATCCCATCCTACGGCAGGTTTTTAAAAGGGGTGGGCTATTACGGAAAGGGCGCCCTCCACAACGGCTCCCACATGATAGATATCCTGCGATTTTTGCTGGGGGAAATAGGAAATCCCTGTGCTTTTGGGCGGGAAATATTTGATTTTGAAAAGGAAGATTCCAGCAAAAACCTTTCTTTAGAAATACGAAATGGAAACTTCTATATGATGGCCATAGACGCAAGGGCTGTCACCATTTTTGAACTGGAACTGTTTTTTGAAAAAGC
>NZ_RAZG01000121.1 GCF_003612565.1 Roseburia sp. 1XD42-69
TATCACTTTTTTAGTATTGTGTTAAGCAAGTTACGATGCAAGCATCGGGGAATGTACCCCCCTATGATTCAAGTCAATTTCCGTACAGGACTGCAAAAATGAATCAATATATTGCAAAGTGCCTTTGTAATTACAGTTTAAGAGAAATTCATTATCAGCAAGATTTATGGGGGCTTTACCCTGTGCCGCTAATGCACGGTTAAAATCTGAAATGGAAACTACCGAAACACCCACTTCGGGAATGGAATTGTCAATGTGCCATAAGTTTAAGTCCTGCCCCTCAAATAAATCTCCATAGGTTATTTCTGCTTCATAAAGGCTGATCTGCGCTATGCTGTCTGCATAGATACCTAATCCCACGTCCCTTGATTTCAGATATGCCGCAATGTCCGTTTCTCCCGCCACATCAATATCCGCAACAACATTCAGATCATAAGGAAGCGAAGCCTTAGACGTTTCATTCATGGTTAAAGCAGAACTTATCCCCACGGATATGCCACAAATAGATATGGTGAGCAAAGCGCATACTACGCTCATAGTCATAAAATCCGTCTGCACTTTACTTCCGATCTGTCGGCTTAAAAAGGTATTCAGCCCTTTTAGATAAATTTTCCTGTTTGCCTGTATCGCTGTAAGCAATACTGCCGATACAGAAAAGAAGAAAAGTGCTGTCCCTGCTGCTAATAAAACTACTGCAATCTGAAACCATGAATTTTCGCGGCTGGGAAGTATACCATAGTGCTGAATAATCACGCCAGAAGAAACAATACAAAGGATAGAAAGCGCGGCTAAAGAAATCCCGGCAGCTTTGTTCCTTAGTGCCATGACTTCATTCTTCCTGCTGGCGGTCAACAGGTCAATCAGCTTGACCGAAGAAACCGTGCGCACATTAAAAATCATAACAATCAGAAAAATCAATACAAAACAGCCGATTGTCTTTTTCAGCGCACTTATGGAAAAAACAATCTGAAACTTACTCATATCTATTGCAAACAGGCATAAAGAAAATATGGAAAGTCCCTGTGACAAAAGCAGCCCTAATATAAGCCCAAACACAAGGGACAGAATGCCCACGCATAAGGTTTCCCCGGCAAAAATCCTTGATATTTTCCCTTTTTCCATTCCTAACAATGTATAAATCCCTAATTCCTTTTTCCTGCGTTTTAAGAGGAACTGATTTGCATACAGGATAAGAAACGCAAGGGTGGCAGCCACTACAACAGATAATGCAGAAAGCAATATCCCTAACTGGTCAGAAAGTAATTGCTTTGTTGCGTCAAGATCATTTAATGCTGGCTGGGTCTGAATGGAATTGAAAGCGTAAAACATACTTACCGAAACCGTAAGCGTCAGAAAATAAATCATATAGTCCTGTATGTTTTTGTGCACATTACGAATGATCAATTTACCCTCTGTCATTGGTTTCACCTCCCAATACAGAAAGAGTACTCTCGGAAATTCACAGCCCTTGAAAATACTGCTGTTCCAAAGAACTCCATTTTTTCTTTACCTCCACTTTTCAGTGGATTTTTTACATATTTTCTTTATTCTTTCAGTAAATTTTCAAATCCCTATTGACAAACCTGCCAGTTTGTGCGGCTGTCCGGTCCATGGACAGGCCCGTTGCAACTGTCCGCGCCATTATTCTGATCCGGATGCCCATTGGGGCTGGGACAGCGATCTTGGAACTTATTATTTTGGATATACGTTGTATATGCTGTCTTACCATGACGGCCAGCTTGGAATCGACCTTCCTTTACATATCCGTTTCCTGGATGCAAGACGCCACGACAGTGTCAGCGGGATTGTTACGCTTAAGGAATTTCGTGGCCTGAACCCTAATATTCCCATCCAAAATCTGTGTTTTGATTCCGCCAATGACAACTACCCTACGTATAACCTTTGTAAAACATGGGGCATCCGGCCTTTTATCGACCTGAATGCCAGCCGCAGCATGCCAAAATCCATTCCGGATGAAATTATAATCGATAAGGATGGAACGCCCATCTGCCAGGCCGGTTACCGGATGGTATACTGGGGCTATTGCTCCGGCCGCAGCCGGTGCAAATGGCGCTGCCCGCTGGCCTGCCGCAAAGTGGATAACTGTCCGTGCCGGGATAAATGCTCCAAATCCCCATACGGGCGGTGCGTCTATACAAAACCGGAATGGGACGTGCGCCTTTATCCTCCGGTTGCCAGAGGGACACGGGAATATAAAAAAATTTATAAAAACCGCACATCCTGCGAACGTGTAAACAACCGCATCCTCAACGATTACCATCTGCATGCCATGGGCATCCACCGAAGAAAAAGATATACTTTCTTTGCGGTAATTGCCGGCATAAACATCCATGCGGATGCATGGATGAAAAAACAAAGCAAAGGCTCCGCCGACGAAACGGCATCCATACAATTTAACTAAATAGATAATTTTAAACAGCATCCTATAGTACAAGGGAGAAGTGCGCCCAAAATTAAGAACTATTCTTATAAGCAAATTGGTTGTTGTACATATTCCATGCAAATACTAACCAATGTTCATTTTTGTATAATTTTCAATCCACTATTCAAGAGTTTCCGAGAGTACTCATGTAATCCTA
The DNA here is from genome assembly GCF_003612565.1 of Roseburia sp. 1XD42-69. Classification (GTDB taxonomy): domain Bacteria; phylum Bacillota; class Clostridia; order Lachnospirales; family Lachnospiraceae; genus Roseburia_B. The sequence goes on from NZ_RAZG01000121.1 coordinate 2,601, forward strand.
TTTCTCACGTTTTTATCCTTAATTTCACAAAAACTAATAACCAAAATCTATTCCATTTTTACACATTATGTCATAATATCATCTATTCAAAACAACCTTTTTATATGAAAGCTAATTTTCATCTAGCCATTCTCTGGGTATTAATTTATTATTATCTCCCCTCCACTCTTCTACTAAATTTATATTTTTAATTTCACTCCATGCAGCTTCCGAAGCATGTTCTAACACTATAATTTGTATATGTGGACTTGTCTTTTCCAAAGTGCTCGACATTGCTTCAAATATTTTTCTAACAGCTAATATATCCTCATCTTCAAGCTGAGGATCTTCCTCTTTTTCATTTTCCTTTTGTGCCAATTTTTTGGGGAAATATACTTGACTAGGCTGATCATATACAATAAATTGTGGCACTGTAGAATAACTCTGTTCCGCAAAAAACATTTGAAATGCCAATGATACAGAAATGTGGTATGATAACCAATTGGAACCACTCCCTATTTCCCACAAATAATCTTTACGTCCAGTTTTCCCTATAACCGTAATCGTAAGATTTTTATAATCTATCTCAACATTATCTTCTGGCCTTTCCGTATCCAACATAGGTAATAATTTCATAACCTTTAATTCAATATTTTTCAAAGCTGCTCTAAATTTCTTTTGTATTATAGATTCATTAATTTCTTTCTGCAAATCAGAAATTCTTCCCTTCAATCGTACAATTTCCTCTTGCAGTTCACCATCAAATGCCATGGCTCTATATGCTTCCTCAGCATATTCAACCTTCCCCAAAAAACGTGACATACTTTCCAGCGTATATTTTTGGTTGTATGTTTCATCTTTTTTATTATTTTGTATTTTTATAGACTTTTGAATAGAATTAAGATTTTCAGTTAATTCTGAAATTTTTCCTTGTACAAGGGAATATTCTCTTTCAAAAGCTACAGGAATTTCTGCAATTTCTTCAGTTTCATATTCAAGTGCCTCCAAGCTACTAACCAACTCTTTCATTTTTTCATCAACATTATGTTTACTTCCACAAAACGGACAAATCTCATTCTTTTTTGTCAGCTCTTCAAACCATTTTGATATATTCAATCTATCAATCTGTATTGTAAGTGTTTTCCGATAATCATCTATACTTTCAACAAATTGCGTCATTTCCAAATATCGGCTCTTATACTTTGATAATTCTAATGATATTTCATTTTCTCTTTTCCGCAACTCAACTATTTCTTTTGATGAATTTTTAATATTCTCCCCTAATATATAAACATCTGTATTATTTTTTTGAGAAATTTCTTTTAATAAAGCCAGCTGATCCCTGAAGCTTAAAGAATCTACCGAATGTTCTGCTTCAATTAAACCATATTCTTTTGCAGCATTAATCCAAGCACCTATTTCAATCTGCCATCTATCAGATACCTCTTGCATTTTTTCTAATTCACGCTCTTTGCGCTTTAATTTTTTCTCTAAATCACTTAACTCTTGCCTTTTGGCTAAAATTTCAGGCGTTACCGCTCCCAAAACATATGGGAAAATATTTATAAGTTTTGTTCTGTGTTCCATTGTATCTGCTTTATAAAATAAAGTATTAGCATTGGCAACTATATTTTGAGATTGGTAACAAAAAGCCATCATATCTCTAAATGAAGGTCTATCAGTAAACCCATTTAGTTCTTCCTGTTCTATCTCTAGGAAAGAAACTCTTGCTATCTCGTCTAAATGTCTGCGAACATTTTTACGTGTTGTATTTTTAGCTGGTATTTCTGGAATTACAATTTCCTGCCCCTCCAGCAACATCATATCGTCTGTGGACTTTTGTTGTCCGGGTTCTCTTCTTGCTAGTAAAATACGTTTACTCTCCAATTTTACCAATACACCAAACCATGAACATGCATCACGTATTGTATTAACCGGTATTTGACAATTCCCATCTCCTAAACAATAATCAATAATAGGAATGATCGCAGATTTACCTGTTCTGGAAGCTCCTGTTATTATATTTACCTTTTCAATCTCAAAATCAACTGTTTTAAATGCACATTGTATCTTTTTAGACCATAGTATTATTTTTTCAATTTGAAAATACACTTTTAAAACCTCACTTTCAAAATTTGAGAAATTTCCACTAATGAAAGTTTTGAACACCATATACCAAATTTTTCAGCAGCATTTCCCATTTTTCTTATATCCTTTGTCTTTGGCTTAAAATCATTTATATTATCTCTTAACGGTAATATGTATACCTTATCTTGAATAGATATTAACTCTCCGATTATAGATATACGAAGCGCTTCTAATGTCATCATTTTATATTGCTGGCTCAAACCTTGTATTTGAATAATCAAATCATTATTACTGTTTTGTTTCTCAGTAAATTTATCTACAAAGAAATGCAAACCTGATGTTTTCTGTGTTGATGATATAAAATCAACAACATCCTTTTTATAAATCATGGGCAATACAACAAATAACAATGGCATTGGTGGCATACTCTGATTTTCCTCCAAATAACCTAGTGAAAAACGTGCTAACAAGTAAGCCCCTAATGCCGGATTTTGAATATTATAAAACTCTTTCGTCAGTTTACTCATGCTAATCTTTCACCTCTTTAATCTTCTCCAAATACTGTGGATGCCAACCGACTTCCAGCCCATCCGCCAGCAAATGATAACAACCATTTTGAAAAAAATCTGGTACACTGACTGATGACATTTCAATTTGGTTCCTCTGACATTTATAATAAATCAGTTTTCCCTGTTCTTCTGGTAATTCATTCTTATTTTCAATCATAATAATTTTCCGTTCCAAGTTCCATGAACGTTTTAGTTTTTCCTCATACGATTGCATACTCAAAAAACTTATATCTCCATTATCTGCCCAAATCGTTCTATCTATTGATGCTCGTATAAAATCATTTATCGCCTCAATCTTTTCTGTGTAATCACAATCAATAATCTCCAACTGTGTTATATATGTTCTCTGCTGTTGTAATTCATTTTGAATTTCAAGCTTACTCGGTTTTACTGAATGAGGCATAAGACTATGTTTTTGATTATAATCTCTATAAAGCGCTCTTAATTGTACCTGATAATTTTCAAATGAAATAATTATTGCTTCATTATTTTCAACCATTTTTGTTACATTTAAATCTATCCAACCAATAATTCCCATATATATAGGTTCAATAATATCTGCCGGAATACCAGATTTATCAAATTCTTTCCTTACAGTTATCGTATAATTATCAATACACTTTTTTAATTCAAAATTTTGAATTATCTTGCAAGCCATTTCCATCCTGTCTTGAGCGAAAAAATATTCAATATATTTTTTATACTCTTCTCCAATCAATGTTAACAACCTAACTCAAGCAACTACAACATATTGTGTTTTTCTTTTAATTGGCACGGGGTTCCCTG
>NZ_RAZG01000122.1 GCF_003612565.1 Roseburia sp. 1XD42-69
TATCACTTTTTTAGTATTGTGTTAAGCAAGTTACGATGCAAGCATCGGGGAATGTACCCCCCTATGATTCAAAAAGCCGTTGCCGGAGAGCCGGAAGCGGTAGACGCAGTATTGCGGTATTACACCGCACACATCAAATATCTGTCTATGTATAAGGGGCATATCAATGACGATACACAGGACAGGCTAAAGGCTAAACTGGTTGAAGCCATATTGAAATTCCGCTTCGACCGATAAGGAGTAGCAAAGACGGGAAAAGCTGTCAAGGGTAAACTTCGCGCTATGCGCCCTTGACAACTTTTCCCGCCTTTGCTTGTGGATAGTCAAGAGGATGAAATCAGTAAACTGCTTTCGCCCTCAATTTATTATGGGGATTGTTACGCAGTAGGGGGTATTTTGTCCTTGATTTATGCGGCTTTGCGGTCGTTGAAATGGAGGGATAAGGGTTTTTTAATATTTATTCCCCAATGTGTTTCTATTGTGTAAAGGAATGTAGACAATGGAAAGCAAAGTTCACTTCATAACATTGAGAAAATGAGAAAATTATGCTATTGTATAAATAGAACGATAGATATTGTTATTTAGTAAAGTATTGGGAATATCATAAATGATTTTTAGTTGGAAAGGATAATAATAAAAATGAAAAAACGGGGAATTGAGCATTGGACAAGAAACGAATATCTTAGGGGCATGTTATTATTTGCTCAAGCTTTGGAAGAAGAAACCTTTAACTACTCATATGAATCATATAAAGTTCCTGCATTAAATAGTCATTATTTATGTTATGATGTAATGCGAACCGCTAGTGATATTAATAAAAAAATACTTATGGATGGGAATTTTATTCCGTTATCTGAGGAATTTGAACAAACCTTGCAAGAAGATATATTTGTACAGCAAGCTATTTCTGATGATGGAACACTATTATTCCTACAGGACAAAACCTCTAGGTATTACAATATAGAGGATAGCGAACTTAAAACAAAAATTAAGCATTATCCAGAAATTGCAAATTATATAAAAGATATATGTGAGACAAATGATATTTATTTACAATTTTTGCTTGATATACTTATTGAAAATATATTCTTTCAAAATTTTTCATATAAGAATAGCCAAATGATATATTATGTAACCCGAATGTTGACTACAGAACTAATAAATGCAGGGTATAGTAAAGAGTATATATATTTTTCTATAATAGAAACATTTTTTACATCTACCAACCCTGTTATATGCTCTCAAGATACAATCGTAGATTTTTTTAATCATTTCACATTTCAAAAGTACGACTATCAAGCAACTTTTGGTATTAATCAAAAGGCTTCTTCTGTATTGGGGAAATTAGAAAGTCTTAATGTTCAGCGACCTACTAAGGAGCAGAAAATGCAGCTTAATTTGCAAAGACAAAATGATTATGTAGTAATGTTTACTGTACAGTCAATTGATGCGTTTTCTGCTTATGAACAAGCAAATCAGTATATGCAGGCTATTTTGTCGCTTCATAGAATATATCAGCATGATAGCAAGTTATTTGTGACATCAAAAGCTATTATTTCTAAAAAAGTAGACAATATTTTTGATAGTGGAAGTGTTATGCGTTCTTCCATTAATGCAATGAAGAAAAAGGGAAATCTGTCTGATTTACACGCTATTTTTAGTGATATAACATTGATGAATAAAATAGATCCACCTATTTCATTTTATAAATCCATAAGATTACATAATGGTGCGATTGAAAGCAAGGATATTTCAAATCAACTATTAAATCTTTGGACAATAATTGAAACATTAATTGATTCAAAAAGGGATAATGAAGATAAAATAAATACTATTTGTACTGTATTATGTGCTGTTTTAAACAGATGTTATATGTATGATAGCCTTGAGCAATTATTACGTGACATACGCAATTGTGCAGGTACTGATGTTTTTAGTATTATTTCGCAAATTGAATCAGATAATGAAGAACTTGACATGGTTGAAAGATTTGCTATGTTGTTGTCATTGAATGAAAATGTTAATTATTTAGAGCAAATAAAAAACTCTTTAAATGATTATCCACTGTTAATCTATAGATTGGAATTATTTTCACAAAAAGTATTCATCGATTCACAAACAATTTATGAATATTTGCAACGTCATAAAAAGAGAATACGTTGGCATATAATGAGAATATATCGAAATCGGAATATGATTGTTCATAGCGGCTCGTATATGCCATATCTTAGCATCATAATAGAAAACTTGCACTTTTACGTTGATGTTTTGTTTGATACATTAATAGAATATTATCACTTAGGCTTATTGAAGCACACAAGTATCTACAAAGACATTTTATCCAAAGAAACAAGCTATTATGCTAAATTAGGCATTAATATAAAATCTACAAAGCAAAAAGAAAAACAGCAAATCATTGAAATCAATAAACAAAATGCATTAGAATTAATTTTAAATGGTTATAGCGGTAATACTGTTAAAAAGGCTCTTAATCAAGTAATTGAAGAGCAGGGAAATAAAGTTGAAATGAAAACATCTTCATTACTATTAACAAATTCTACGAATAACGAAACCATTTAGATATGAAATACAAAAAAGGCTATATGCTATCATACAATACTTTGGCTTTCCTATATGGCTGTTACATGTTTATTGGTTGTTATTATATTTATGAGTAACTAACGAGCAGAGTGAATTTATTGTCTCATCGACAAATATAAAATGAGAATTCAGATATATGAAATTATAAGTGATGTTACGCAGTAGAGGTTATTTTGCTCTTGATATATGCGGCTTTGTGAGAATTGAAATAGCGGAATAAGGGTTTTATATATCAGCCCTCAAAAACGGCGCTCTATTGCGTAACAGAAAAGCAGAGAACCGACCACTAATGAAAGTGATATGTTCTCTGCTTATGTTTGCACTCTGTTTGTCAGCGTTAATGATAAGTTATTGTGAATACTTCCTTATCAACGTAAAACTAAGGCATTGCAGACAGCAACAGACAGGGACTGGCATAAAAATATGTATAACTTGCTATTCCGTCATGGAAAAGCTAAACTGCAGCTTTCCCACAACTCCATAAGACAGCAAGTTATGCACATTACGCACAGTGCCGACTACTACAGAATCCCTCTTATTCATTTATGATTTCTTTATATGGATTTACATAATCCGGGCATAGATACTTTTCGCTCCAAGTCATCATCGTTTGAAGAACAGGGATAAAACTTTCCCCAAATTCGGTTAGGGAATACTCAACCTTTGGAGGAATTTCTTTGTATATTTCCCTATGTAGAAAACCGTCATTCTCTAACTCCCGGAGCTGCTTTGTAAGTGTAGATTGCGTAATGCCCTCAAGACGGTGCATTAACTCCCCAAACCGCTGCACTTTATAAAAGGCAACATACCACAGAATTAAGATTTTCCATTTGCCGCCTATGACTGATTGCAATTTACTCATAGGTACACAGCGGGCTACTACGTATTTGTCGGTGAATTTGTTTTCAGACACAGAAACGCTCCTTTCCGCTTCAAGTATATTTCAAAAACGAGGAAAAATCAAGATACGGTCTTTAAATGTCTTTAGTATCTAAAAAAGTACTACTACTAAAAAAAGACAGTACTTGAAGTACACGAAGCATTGAGATATTTTAGGTGTATGACAAACAAAGAAAATCTTAAAACAAAAAGGAGCGATAAAATTATGCACTACACAGGAACAATATGGCGACCGCCTTATGAAGCGTCCTCACTGCTTTTGGAAGTCACCGCAGGCTGCACACATCATAGCTGCAAATTTTGTACGTTGTATGCTGATTTGCCATTCAAATTCAAAATGTCACCGCTTGCAGACATAGAAGCTGATTTGAAAGAAGCAGAGGCACAGATGAAGCTATGGAAAAACAGCAGAGTTTCAAGAACATTTTTGACAGGCGCAAACCCATTTGTACTGAAATTTTCACGGTTAATGGAAATTGCAAACCTCATAAAAAAATACTTTTCGAGCAATAAAACGATTGGCTGCTTTTCAAGGGTAACAGATATTTCCTTGAAAACAGATGAAGAACTGTCAGCATTAGCGACAGCCGGATTTGACCTTTTAACGATAGGAATTGAAACAGGTGATGATGAAGCATTGGAATTTATGCACAAAGGATATCTTTCAAAGGATATTGTCACCCAATGTTCAAGGCTTGATAAAGCAGGTATCGGCTATAACTTTTTTTACCTTACAGGTATTTCTGGCATGGGAAAAGGCGAACAGGGAGCAAAGGCAACTGCCCGGATATGTAACCAGCTCCACCCTGAAATCATAGGAGCGAGTATGTTGACAATTTATCCCAATTCAGAGCTTTACAAGGAAATACAAAAAGGAAATTGGCAGGAAGAAGCAGAGATTGAAAAATACGAGGAATTAAAAGCCTTAGTTGAACACTTAGAAATCCCTGTCTGGTTTGGAGCATTGGGGGCTTCCAATCCGATACCACTTCAAGGAACATTACCTAACGACAAAAAGAAAGTTTTATCCATTTTGAATAAAATCATAGAAAGCGTGAGCGAAGATGAATTGCGGGATTACCGCAAAAATCTCCGACATTTATAAGGAGTGATTGTATGCACTTTACAGGAAGAACATGGCGACCAAATTATGAAGCTGATTCCTGCATTATTCAATTAACTGCTGGCTGTACTTATCATAAATGTCACTTTTGCAACTTGTATAAAGAGGAACCCTTTGCAATGTCGCCGCTATCAGAGTTTGAAGAAGATTTGAGCGAGATTAAATCATATCAACCTCATGCGAGAAGAATTTTTATTACAGGCGCTAACCCATTTGCATTGAGCTATGAAAAATTGAAACCGTATATTTTGACTGTCCGTGATTATCTGATTAAATGTCAAAGCATAGCCATGTTTGCCAGTATACGGGATATAAAAAATAAAGAAGTATGGCAGTTGAGGAAGTTGCGGGCTATGGGTGTAAATGGACTTAGTATCGGCGTTGAAAGCGGTGATGATGATACGCTGGTGTTGGCGAATAAAGGATATACTTCACAGGATATTTTGGAACAGTGCCGCAAATTAAACGAAGCAGGAATAGAATACTATTTTGTGTACATGACAGGATTGGCGGGAAAAGGGGCGGGCTATCGAAATGCAATAAACAGTGCAAAAATCTTTAGCCAGCTTAACCCTTATTTTATCTCTGTTGACTCACTTACACTCTTTCCCGGAACGAAACTTTTTGACATGGAAAAAGATGGTAAATTTATTCAATCCGGAGAAAAAGAACGTATTCAAGAATTACAGACATTTATTAAAAGTTTACAAATACGGACACATTTGTTTGCCAACTCAAAGTCTAATTTTTATCCTATTGTGGCATACTTGCCCAAAGAGCGTAATTCGGCAATCAGAGAATTACAGTATGTTATTGATACGGTTGAAGAAAAAGAAATGAGGCACTATCGAAATTTATTAAAATCATTAGAATAAAAAGAAAGCCTGCAAACACTGATATTTGCGGGCTTTTTAAGCTCCCCGAGTAGGACTTGAACCTACGACAGCGCGGTTAACAGCCGCGTGCTCTACCGACTGAGCTATCGAGGATTATATAACAAAATGACGTATTAATATTACGTCATTTGTATAGGTAATATATACCATCAAAACTTCATACAGATACCCGATTGATTCTGTATTCCTTGGTCAAGCCCTCGACCGATTAGTAACAGTCAGCTCCATGTGTTGCCACACTTACACCCCTGCCCTATCTACCTTGTCGTCTTCAAGGGGTCTTACCCGCTTTTGCGGGGGATATCTCATCTTAA
>NZ_RAZG01000123.1 GCF_003612565.1 Roseburia sp. 1XD42-69
GTCTGCAGGATTATGATAACCGTATTTGTAAAAGAAAACAATCCCTTAACACCAGATTTTTATAATAATCTTATTAACAGCCTGCAGTTCCACAGGCTTACCTGTACCTGCGGCCACTCCGCCTGTCTCTCCATACACGGATACTACACACGCTCCTTAAAAACCCCGGAAGGCAAAGCAGCTTTCCGCATCTGCCGCCTTATCTGCTCCCGCTGTCGGCGTACCCATGCACTTCTTGCCGACGCTGTAACCAAAGGGCAGCATGAGTATGTATTAACGACGCACATTGACAAGGGGCATATCCATAACCACATTATTTTCTGTGCGGTCAACTTCGTAGATCATCACAAGTATGTTTCCAACAAGCGGACATATTACGGCATACGGAACATGAGTGACAAGCTGTGCCGGGATAACGGGCTTTCCGTTGTCGTTCCCGGCAAAGGCAGCAAGGGAAAGAGCTATGCAGAATACCAAGCGGAGAAAACGGGTACAAGCTGGAAAGGCAAGCTAAAGACAGCCGTTGACGCGCTCATTCCCCAAGTGTCCGACTTTGAGGAATTGTTGCAGCGGTTACAGGCGGCGGGCTATGAGATCAAGCCGGGGAAATATATCTCATGCCGCGCACCGGGGCAGGAACGGTTTACCCGCCTAAAAACCCTCGGCGCAGATTATACAGAGGAAGCCATAAGGGAACGAATAGCGGGCAAGCGCACCCGTGCCGCCAAAGCTCCAAAGACAGAGCGCAAAGGCGTTAATCTTCTCATTGATATAGAGAACAGTATCAAGGCGCAGCAGAGCCGGGGATATGAACAGTGGGCGAAAATCCACAATCTGAAACAGGCGGCAAAGACTATGAACTTCCTTACCGAAAACAAGATTGAACAGTACGCCGATCTGCTCACCCGGATAGAGGAAATCACGGCGGCAAGCGAACAGGCAGGGGACAGCTTAAAGGACATGGAAAAGCGGCTTGCGGATATGGCAGTCTTGATTAAGAATGTCACTACCTACCAAAAGACAAAGCCCCTCTATGAAGCCTACCGAAAAGCCCGGAATAAGGAGAATTACCGGGCAGCGCATGAACGGGGTATTATCCTCCATGAAGCGGCGGCAAAGGCACTAAAGGCGGCGCAGATCAGCGGGAAGCTCCCCAGCGTCCCCGTCCTCCAAGCAGAGTATGAAAAGCTACAAGGACAGAAAGAAGCCCTTTACACGGACTATGGGAAGCTGAAAAAACAGGTTGCAGAGTACGACGTTATCAAGCGGAACATAGACAGTATTTTACAGGCAGAGAAGCAGTCGCAACGGGAAAAGGAAACAGAGCGCAGATAGGAATACAAAAAAAGAGCCGGGACGCAGCAGCTATCACATAGCCACCGCACCCCGGTTTCTTATGGGGGCAGATATTGAATTGTTACGCAATAGAACGTCTTTTTCGGGGATAAAGGTATAAATCTTTGCTACTGCCCGGAAAGCCGCATAAATCAAAAAATACGCTTTATGGAATCCCGCTTATGCTAGTTTGACATTCTGTTATTGAACAGGATGTTCCCGTTCAGTGGAAATTTTAATTACTATTGTGGTTTGATCTGTATTATTCCAAATAGAATGTGGTGTCATTCCATCTACAAAAAATGATTCATTTTTTCGCACAATTATTTCCTTATTGCCAAGAATAACTTTTGCTTCACCGTCAACTACGATAAAAATGTGATTATCGCTATGAACATGATTTCCTTCTGGACCACCACCGCCCTTTTCAATATAGGCGATTGCTCCCCATTTAATTTTGCCATTTTCGTCAAAAAGCTTTTTTGCAGAAAAACCTTTGTGATTTGGTGGTGTAATAAATTCTTGCATATTAGTCACTCTCCTTATTTGGTTTGTTTGATAGTAATATTGTTTTATGGAATATATGTCAATCCCCATTTTGTCATAGCGTAAAAAACCGGAAATAATGCAGTTCCTTTTTCGGTTAAAGAATACTCCACATGAGGGGGGATTTCGTTAAACTGTATTCGTGATATTAAGCCGTCTTTTTCTAATTCGCGTAAAGAAGAAGTAAGCATTGTATTTGTAATGCCATCAATATTTTTTCTTAATTCACCAAAGCGTATAGGAGATTTAATGCACATTTCGTAAATAATTTGGAATTTCCATTTACCTTGCAACATGATAAGCAGAGATGTCACGGGGCAATTTCCGGCTTCTGTATAGATACCATATTTAACCCTTTGTATCCATTCTTCATATGTCAAACTAATAGCCATAACGCAACCGTCCTTTCTTTGAATAAATAACATAATTATCATAGGTATTTAAGTGGTATGGTCTACCATACTATGTAAGAATATTCTGCGTACTTGAATGTGTTTCTAAACTAAGTATAATAATCTTATCAGCAAAAGTCAACAAGGGCTAAACTGAAAATATTATGATTACAGAAAGGATAGTTTACTATGAAAGAAATTAACATTGGTCAAGCAACAGCAATTACTTCTCCCGATCCGCTTATGCTGGTCTGTACAACAAAGGAGAATGGAAGCCTTAATATGGCTCCTGTGTCATTTTTTATGTATTCCTCTTTCAATCCGCCTATGCTTGCATTTGCATTGGGTAAAACAGCTAATTCCGGCGACAATATCCGCAGGACGGGTAAAGCGGTTCTTGTTGCTCCGGGTATCAGTTTGCGTGACGTAGTAATGTCATATGGTTCTTCTACTGGCAGCCAAAAAGACAAGCTGAAAGAAATTCCGATTACGTTACAAAATGTAGAGGGGAGTGATATTCAAATCCCAGAGGACGTCCGAATCGCCTTTGTAGTATCTCTTGAACAAACAATAGAATCTGGCGACCATTACTTATATCTTTGCAACATTGAAAAAATGGTTGCAGATGAATCAAAAGAAGCATTGTTTGCATGGGAAGGGTATGCGAAAGTTGCTCCGGCAAAAGAAGGATAGCCACAACCGCAAATTTTACAATGATATTGATAGTGTTAATCAGAGGGGTAGGAGCTTAAAGTGCTACTACCCCTTTGATGTGATTGTAAATTATGCAAAACCTTATGTGGGAGAAAAGGAGAATCATCATGCCTTGCGTAGTAACATACATAGAACACATCATGTATACTTTCAGCGGTTTCTGCAAAGTTGTCATACGCTATGCCGCTATCAACGTATGTAGGGAAAGACCGCTTTAGGCATAGGCTACAAGTTTGCTTTCGGAGAATAAAATCAAATAGATATTGTTATTGTAGGATAAATGCAATACAATATATCCAGCGATATTAAATAGACGTTGATACGAAAAACACGAAAGGAAGAAAATTATGGAACTTGACATTATCAGAAAAGAGTTAGATAAATTAGGTCAGTCTTTAGATTATATTATCTTGCTTCGATTGTCTTTGGCTATTCTTGTCGGGGAAGTCAAAGAAGAACGGCAGTTGCCGATTTACCAGTCGGCACGCGAAGAAAAAATTTATAATTTCCAAAAATCATTTGCTGAGCAAACTGGGGCAGATTCAGAGTCGTTAGTTAATATATTCAGAGAACTGATTGCGTCTGCGATACGAATAGAAAAAAATATGGATCACTATCGGATTGAGGTCGAAGAAGCCGATATAAAGGCTGTTAAGCAGGAATTGAATACGTCAAATCAGATACTAAGCGATTTTATAATTCATATGGATTCAGTGAAAGAAATATTGCTCAAAAACGGAATAGCAGGTGATAAATTCCTTGTTTCATTATCCGAATATTATAAGAGTATGTTCAATTCAAGTGAAAATTAAAGAAAGTATATGATTTCAGTTTGTAGGGCAAAAAAACCGGGACGCGGCAGCTATCACATAGCCACCGCGCCCCGGTTTTCTTATGGGTGCAGATATTGGAATGTTACGCAATAGAACGGCATTTTCGGGGATAAAGGTATAAATCCCTTGCCGCTTGATTTCCTCGCCCGGAAAGCCGCATAAATCAAGGCTTATTTCGCCCCTATCGCGTCACATTCCCCCGCAGTTTCCTCATGCGCTCGGCGGTCTGTCTGCGGGTGATACGCTTCCGGCAGTCCGGGCAGTAAATAGCCCGGTTGGAGCTGGACGCAAAGGGCGCACCGCTCACACTACAACGGCGCATATCATCTGTATGGTAAAGCTCGGCGTATAGCTCCTTGTCTGCGGGCAGTACCGCAATGCGGAACCATTTACAGAGCAGGGAATAAGAAATAAGCTGCGGGCATACGCAATAGTCCCCGTCGTCCAGCAAGATACAGTTTCCATTAGTGTTTCTCATAGTCCAGCTCATAGAGGTTGCCTGTGATCTTCCCGTCCTGTACCCCGGTCAGCTCCACGGCGTAGGCAAGGATAGGGTCGCGGCTCTGCTCCTTGTAGAAACGCCATGTATTGTGCGGGGCGGTGTCACTGATAAAAACGTCGCACTCTCTAAAGCAGTACGTCCCGGACGGGCGGGAAAGCCACAAGAGCGTTTTGTCTGCCGGGTCGGGGCTTGCCGCCTTTTCCGCAATGATCTTTTTGTCAATGTCAAAATCACTCTGATAAAATCCCGTGTTCTGCTTTAGAATGGCTTCAAGGGAAGCGAACACGTCCACATTCTCAAATTTATTCAATTTCCCCATAATCAGCTCCTTTCCAAGTCCTGCGACTTGCTTCTTGCCTGTTTCCTCTGCGCTGCCCGTTCCTTGTCGGCTTTGAGCTGCGCCCGGATAGAGGGCTTCTTTTCGGTCTTTTTCCCCGGCTTTATTTCCTTTCCCTGCTCCTTTTGGGCTTTCAGTGCGGCGGCATACTCGGCAAGGGAGATCTGTTCGCCGCTTTTCGCCTTTGCTTCCAGCTCGTCAGCGGTGCGTGTGCTTTCCGGCTGTTCTGCAGCAACGGCAAACGCCTGTGTCCCGTTCCCCATAATGAGGTATTTCCCGTCCTCCGACGTGTGGTGAAGCCCGTACCCGGCTTCCCTCATTTGTTCGGCGGTCATATCCGTTACAGAAAAACTCCCCCGTGGCGTTCTGATCTGCTCCCCGGTCATGCGGGTGTCGGGGGTAAGCTGCGGTGTCTGCTCCTGTAAAAACTCCGGCACTTCCTTATAGCCGAAACTGTCAACGTACAAGGCGGCGGGCGGCTCTGTACTGTGGGTAGTCCATGCAGGGGCGTTTACCGTTCATTTTCCCGCCCCTTTCCCCGTTCCGGCTCACGGCGTAATATCTTGTCAAGATTGCTTTTCACGGTCTGCAATTCCCGGACACTTGCTTTCTTCTCCCGGTACTCGTTATAAAGGGCGTTTTTCTCTTTGGTAAGCTGCTCAATCTCCGTTTGTAGGGCTTTGGACGCTGGCAGCTTGTGTCGGCTGGTCTTTCCATGTACGGCAATAGTGGTACTTCCGCAATCCGTAGGGAATTGATTACGATATGCACATGAATGTTGCCGCTGTGGTTATGCCCGTCCGGGTGGGTGCATACCAACGCTTGATGTCCGGGGAAATGCTCTTTACAGAACTGCTCGCCCAACGCTTGCGCCCGGTCTACAGTCAAGCCGTTGTCTGGTGCGTCACGGGGGTCAAAACTGATAATGTAATGGTGGCTCTTTACGTCCTCCCGTTTTTGGTTCTTGCCGTATCGGAGATTGGAACGCATACAGGCGATATGCTCCTTGTATGCTTCTGTGCAAGACATAAGTGATTCCTCCTTTCCTACTGTTATTCGTTAGTTTATCTGAACCAAAATCCCTTCTTTTTCTTCAAATTAAATAAGATACAGGATGCCTC
>NZ_RAZG01000124.1 GCF_003612565.1 Roseburia sp. 1XD42-69
TCTCCTTTGCTCTTTCACTTGATAGTATAGGTTGTTCAACTTTTTCTGTCCACACTTATATACTAACACCAAAAGTGCCGTGTTTACGGGCTTTTTCGGCTTTCCGTGTCCGTATCTGCCGGAAACTAAGACACCCTGACAGGATTCGATAATATTCTCCATATTTCAACAGCATTTTCAGACAAATTATTCTCACCCAAGAGGCTTTATCATATACTTTTGAAACTTCTCCGGCACTTCAAAGTTCTTTAGATGTTCATAGCCAACCAGTTCTTTATTTCCGCTTGAATCAACACGATAAACCAGTTCGTCATATCCTAAAGGATTATGCGCCCCTACCTGTGGGGTGACACCGAATTTTACGGAAATAAATCCCGGCTCTTTCTTCTCAATATCCACAATCGCTATTTCATAATCGTAAACTGCAATTTCTCCCGAATAATATTCTGAATAGAAATTCGTAACCACATTGGTGATGTCCTCAATAAATAATGCTATGACCAGTTCATCAGTAATTTCTTCCTTTGTTGCAGCATCCATATTGAATGTCTCTATGGTCGAATTCCCATTCCTATTAAAAATATTGAACAACAGAAATGCCAGTAAAATTAGCAGACAGGCAGTTATAAACCTATACTTTTTCATAAGGCTCCATGCTTTTTATTACTATATCTACACCACACCTATCTTCAATATTCCATTAACATCTACAGCATACTAACACGCAAAACCCCATATTATCACGGAAACTCATATACAAACACGAATACTCCGGGCAGTTTCCGTGTTTGTATCATATCCCCCGTTTATCGACAGCATTTTCCGTCAAACTAATACGCCTTGCAGCCAAAACCGACAATACCCTACACCCTTTTACCTTTCCGCTTTATACTATCACGGAAATCCCTGACTTTTGCGTGAAAGTATACTTTTGCCTGATAGTACGATTTTTGCCCCTATCGCCATCCTATCAGCGGCGTTAAAAAACACAAAAATAGGGGTCCACCACCCACCGTGATGAACCCCACCAAACCTTAAAACCCTTGATTTTAAGCCATTCTTCAATACTTTCGCCTGCGAGCACCCAAATTCCTATGGCATCAATTCAAGATTGCCACCTGTGCCGCTGTTATACTTTGATGACTTTTACCCCTCTTTACCCCATTTACCCCACCCAATTCGACATTCGACAAACGGGATTCGACAAAATCCCCTTGCTTTTATGCGGAATCCGGCATAAAATGATTTCAGCGGAATTTTTCATTTTTATTGACATATTTCCCGCAAAAACGTATAATAATATCAGGGATGGGAAACCATCGTCAGGAGAGTTCCTGCCAGACAGTGGAAAACTTTATATTCAGGAGAGTTCCTGCCAGATAGTGGAAAACTTTATTAATCAGGAGATTCCCTGCCAGACAGTGGGAAACTTTAAAATCAAAGGGTGATCGCTATGATCGCCCTTTTCTTTGCAGGAGATACCAATGAGCGAACTAAAACTATATGAAATATCTGAGGAATACATCTCATATATCAGTACCGTTGAAAAAAATGTTTTTTCCTCAAAGGAAAATGATCGGAACCATACACGGAAGTATCTGGGCATTGTATACAGCATTAACGGGTATAACTATTACATCCCCCTTTCCTCGCCTAAAAATTCTGATTACCGAATGGAAAATGGAGTACAGAAAATCCGCGGAAGCATTGTCCCCATCATCCGCATTACATCCCAATCCTCATCCGGGGAACTGGAATTAAAGGGAACTTTGAAACTGAGCAATATGATTCCTGTTCCTGCATCGGAATTAACCCTATATGACGTGGAGCATGAACAAGATTTATTTTATAAGGCTCTCATACATAAGGAAATGCTTTTTATCCGTAAAAACAAAAACAAAATCGTCCAGAATGCAAAAATTCTGTACAAACAGAAAAAGGAAAACAATCCTGCCATCGGATATCTGAAAAGCACGGTTGATTTTACATTGCTTGAACAGATGCATGATAAATTTATAGAAAAGAAAAACAATTAGCCAAAAAGTCGGACGCTACAAGCGGTTTTCCGGCTTTTTTATTTTCCCACTTGCAATCCCGCCAAAACAGAGGTAAGCTACGACACCACGGAAGGAGGGATTGGATTGGAAAAGGATTCTGCATTGTACCAATTGATGGATACCCGCATGCACAGCGTCATGAACGGTATCGTGAGCAGTGACGGGGAATACCAGGCGATTCTCCGCAAGTCGGACATATACTCCGGCGAACTGGACAGGATGGATTTATCAAAAGAAATCCGGCTGCTGATTGACCGCTACGTCAGCGAGCAGAACGCTCTCGGCTCCCGGTTTGGGATGCTCGCCTACCTGTTGGGATTTTCCGACTGCAAGGCCATGTTTTTAGGGAAATGCCTGCCGACAGAAGCAAAAGAAATGACCTCAGAACTGTAACCGCAAATCGGTGACAGGGCGGAAAGGCTGCGCCACAGCCCTTCCGCCCTGTCCCTCTTTCGTTTTAAATGAATATCCATACCTCCAGTTCCGCGTACCTGTTGGACTTTGACCACTGCGGGTGTTTCCTGAACCATGCCCGCTCGTCATCCGGCGTGACCGTTATCTTCTTGAAATAAACGGGGGAACCGGCATCATCCAGTCCCCCTCCCGCATCGGGGCTTAAGTTTAGGAGCCACTCGAAGCGGTCTTCGTAAACCCTCACCCCTGATACATATTTATCCATCTGTTCTTCTGAAAATTCCCCGTCCTCCGGCATGGAGAACTGCCCCATGAGCCTTTGCAGGTTTTCCAGCTTGCCGCTCACGTCCGCCTCCGTGGCGGGCTCCACGTCCCCGTAGCCGTTGCCCGCAAGGTACAGGTCGAATATCCTCCTGACCGTTTCCGCCTGTTCCTCATTGATGACATATTCCGGTCCCACCTTGTCATAGCCAAGCACGTTCCCGGTGCCGTAGACCACCCCGTTCTGGAAGGAGACCATCTGCCCCGCCTTCACCCGCATGGAGGTCTTTTTCGATTCGTTCTGCGCGAGGGTGGCCATGATGGTCAGCCGCAGCTCCCCGTCCTCATCGTTCATGGTCCATATGTCACAATTCTGTATCAGCAGGCGGGGGAGCGCCGTCCCTTCCGGCAGGAATGCGGTCTGGTTGTCCCCTTTCACAAACATGGCTTTTACGCCCGCATTATCCCTCACCATGCCAAGCCTGTCTGCCGGGACATCCATAAGCTCCGCATCCCAATCCCCGCCAATATAAATCTCCTGCTGTACCATCTGGTTCCAGAAACTCTGCGCAAAAACAAGCAATGCACATAAGAACGTGGAAGCAATCAGAACCGCAACCATAATGGAAATGGAGGTGCGGCGGTTTTTACGCACCTGGTCTAAGCTGTATTCCCGTATGATGTTCATGGCCGCACCGCCTTATCCGAGATGATCTTCCCATCCTCTATCTTAATGATGCGGTCTGCCTCCAGCGCCACATTCTCATCGTGGGTGACCAGCAGGATGGTCTGTTTATACTGGCGGTTGGACAGTTTCAGCAGGGAAATGATCTCCTCCGTATTCTTCCGGTCAAGGTTCCCTGTCGGCTCGTCCGCCAGCAGGATCGCGGGCTGGTAGATCAAGGCGCGTCCGATTGCCGCCCTCTGCTGCTGTCCCCCGGAAAGCTGCCCCGGCAGGTGTTCCAGCCTGTCGCCCAGCCCTAATGTCCTTACAATGTCATCAAACCGTTCCTTACTCGGCTCCTTATTATCCAGGAGCATGGGCAGACAGATGTTCTTCTTCACACTGAGCGTGGGGATAAGGTTATAAAACTGGTAGATAAGCCCCACCTTGCGCCTGCGGTACTGCGCCAGCCGTTCCTCCCCAAATGTCGCTATGTCCACATCTTCCACAAATATCTTCCCGCCGTCAGGGCGGTCAACGCCTCCCAGCAGATGGAGCAGTGTTGACTTGCCAGAGCCGGACGCCCCGATGATGGCAACGAACTGCCCCCTTTCCACCTGCAGGTCTACATGGTCTAAAGCCGTCACTATTGCCTGCCCCACCCCATACTGCCTGGTCAGGCCCTCAGTCCTCAAAATATCCATAAATGTCATCCCTTCCACTGTTCATCAATCTTCCGTATTTCCTTCATATCGTTCTTCCCCATCAGTGCAGCCCTGTCCGGCGCGACTTTGGCAACTTCGCTTTTCCGCAGGGCAAGGAATTTATTTCCCATATAGACGTTCTGCGCCGCATCCTATTACCTTCTTCCAGAGGGAATCAGACAATTTGGATGGTGCCCTTCCCGGCTTTTGGATTCCCGCTTGATGGCTTTTTGCTATTCCTGTTATATCCATTTCAAAACCTACTGTTCAGTTGGAAACCGTGGATACCTGCCCTGCCTTGTCAGATTGTGGTTTATCGGAGATATCCAGCCGTAGCTTCATTTCCTTCTATGCCTTTGCATCAAAGCTATTCTGTGGATTCTCCGCATTAACCGCTTCTTCACCCGCCAGCGGAATGCCCCTCTTTGCATTTCCCCATGCCTCGTTATAGATCATGCACATTTCCGTCTGTCTGGAAGCCTCCGCATTGGTGGTATACATCGTCCACCCATTATTGGAATAAGTCGCCACCATTTCCCCGTTCTTATCGTAAAACTCTATGTAATCGCTGTTTCCTGATGGCAGTTTCTGATATTTCACTTTCCCTTCCAGCAGCGTCGCCACAAAGTCTATGGGCTTAAGCACATTCTGCCTGTTCCCGGAGACAGCTTTCAGCCCGGAAGTGATAATCCCTTTTCTGTCCGGGGATACTTCCGATGTGTAGCTTTTCATTAGCCTGTTAAATCCTTCGGATTTGTTTTGGAACTGCCCTTTTGCAAAATCCTCATATGCCTGTTCCCGAATCTGCTTCCGGTATTCCTCATCACTGATGCCGCTTTTCTTTTTGGAGAAAACATATCTATCATTAAAGTCGGGCAGATGGATACCGCCTATGCTTCCTGTTCCTAGAAAATATCTGTTCTGCAATGAAACATTGGACGAACTGACCTGCATTATTTCACCCCCTTCTGTAAATCTATTATAACTGCTCCAACCTCTCCAAAAACGCCCTATAAAATTCCCCTTCTTTGATGCGGGCCTGCTGGACCTCTATGCTCCTGGGCGTATATACCCTTGGATGCTCCAGATCGTACAGCGCCTCTTTCGCTGCCTGGATTGCAGATTCCACCGTGCTTCCAAGAATGTCAAAATTCTCCGTTTCACCCTTAAGCTGTTTATTAAGCCGATGCACCATCATCTGCGATATGTGGCTCATCATCCCGTTGCCCCGGATTCCCATGCCATTCGCATTTACTTCTTTCGCCGCATCCATCCACGCATCCTTCACTTCCTGCGGGGCACCCCGACCGACCATCTCAAAGGCTTTCTCGTCCTGGTCGGCTGCTCTGCCCTGCGCCGCCTTTTCTTCCACCGTTTCCATAAATCCCACCGTTCCGGATTCCACGCTTCTTTCCATCTTCCTTGCCGTGTATCCTGTCAGCGGATATCCCGCTGACCCTATTCCATTTACACTCATCTCCAAATGTCCTCCATTATTTTTATTATTGCAGCCCCTCTGTCGGTCAGACCATATCTGTTCTTG
>NZ_RAZG01000125.1 GCF_003612565.1 Roseburia sp. 1XD42-69
ATGATTCAAAACGGAGGTATGGCGCCGTCAAAATATGCCGTACCCTCAATGACAATGGGACACCCTGCAGCGTAAAGCGTGTCCAGAGGCATATGGCAGAACAAGGGCTGAGGTCTGTAGTGGTAAAAAAGTATAACCACAATGCAAACCATGGGGCTGTCCCTGATGATAAGGTAAATATCTTGGGACGTGATTTTGAAGCAGAAACCATCAATCAGAAATGGTGTACGGATATCACCTATATCCATGTGCTGAAAGAAGGATGCCATCGGCTATATGACACCCCAGCAAAAGGAGGATGAGGAATTAAAAAAATCAGCATGAACTTTCAACTTTTTGTGTCCAAAGTATTGACATAGGTCCACCGTGACCAGAGAGGGTGAGCGTACCAACGCCGGAACACGCCGCAGGAATGGGGCAGGAAGCCTTTTCGGGGAAAACGGCAGCAAGAAGAACAACGGAGGGAGTGCATGAAAGAAAGACCCTATCAACATTTGCCACCGCTGGAACACGGGCCGGACAGCTTCCCCTACCGCATGACCCCGGCGCAGAGGAAGCGGGCCAGCAGCCTGATCCGCCGGGAGTGCTGCAACTGTGGTGGTGGAAACTGCTTTGCGCTGGACGATGGCGACACCTGCACCTGTCCGCAGATGATTACATTCTCCGTCTGCTGCAAGTGGTTCCGCTGGGCGGTCTTGCCGCTGGATAGGACGCTGGAAGCGGAGATTTACCGTGACTGTGCTTTGAAACGCTGCTCGGTCTGCGGAAAGCCCTATGTGCCAAAATCCAACCGGGGCAAATACTGCCCGAACTGCGCCGCCAGAGTACACAGGCGGCAGAAAACAGAAAGTGAACGGAAAAGGAGGTCTGCTGTGGACAGTTAAGGCGGGGAAAAGCCTTGATTTGACCGTATCCCGCCGGAAGTGCTGGCAGAGTTGAAGCGGCAACCGAACTATGGAAAGGAAAGGTGATTTTATAACGAATATCAGATACAAAAAGGAAACAGAAATCGTGACTTTTCAAGGAAAGGAAATCACGCTGGAAAATCTCTCCCCGGTATTTACACCGGAGCAGGAAGCGGCCAAACGCCGGGAACTGGAACAGCAGCTTTATGAGGTGTTCCGCAAGTACGCCGACAAGCGGCAGAAAGAGGAAGCCGGGGCGTAAGTTTTTCCAGCCACATCATTGATTTACGGGGCTGTTGGCGGTATAATAAGACTGTCAGCAGCTCCGTTTCTTTTTTAAGAAAAGGAGCGACAATATGAATAATCGGATAGACGCAATCTATGCAAGACAAGTCAAACATGGAATTGATATTTTTCCTTGTTTCCTCCGCAATCCCCATCACATAGAAAAATGCCCTGTGGTAACAGTCGTTGACCCTGCATTTCATCATGCTTTCCAGAAAAAAATCACGGTGGGCTGCGTTGCGAAACCTTATCTCCGACATAAAATCCCTCCTTTTAACACTCCCCAAATTTCGTCGTCATCAGCTTATACAGCTCTGTATTGCGTGGGAATTTGTTGACGAACGGCACGAGGGAGCTGCCCACTTTCAAAAGCCCCTGCCCTGCACCGACATTCGTGATATAGCTCATCTGCAAATCGGAGATGTTAAGGAGCTTCGCAAGCTCAATTCTGTCCGTGGACGCTTGGTTCAGCATGATGATAAATTCAGAGTTGGCAAGCATCGTCCTCGCCGTATGGCTCTGCAAGAGGTCGTCCACGTTCTGCGTGATGCCCGTGCAGTACGCCCCGTACTTACGCACACGCTTCCAGAGGGTAAAGAGGAAATTTGCCGAGTATTCATGCTGAAAGAGCAGATAAATCTCGTCAATGAAAATAAAGGTGTTCCTGCCTTTCGCCCTGTTCTGGGTGATGCGGTTTAAGATGCTGTCGAGGACGACAAGCATACCGATAGGCTGTAACTGCTTGCCCAAATCGAGGATGTCGTAGCAGATAAGGCGGCTGTGGGTGTCCACGTTGGTATGCTTGGCAAAGGTGTTCAAGCTGCCGTCCGTAAACAGCTCAATCGCAAGGGCGATTTCCTGTGCTTCTGGCTCGTCCTGCTTTAACAGCTCCTCACGGAAGTCCTGCAAGGTCGGCGGCGTACCCATATAGTTGCCCTGCTGGTAGTAGCGGTAGACGCTTGCCGTGCAGCGGTCAATGATGGACTTCTGCTTTGCCCCTAAACTCGCACCGCCGATGAGCTGCTCGCACAAGGATAAAATAAACTCTGATTTCAAGATGACGGGGTTCGCACCGTCGCCGTAATCAGAGTTCATGTCCATTGCGTTAATGTGGTTGTCGCTCGTCGCCGAGATGTGGACAACCTCGCCCTGCATCGCCTTTACAAGAGGGGAATACTCCCGCTCTGGGTCTATAACCAAAACATCGGCGTTGGGGTCAGTCAGAATGATGTTCGTCATTTCCTCCTTTGCCGTGAACGACTTGCCCGCACCAGACACACCGAGGATAAAGGAATTTCCGTTCAGCAGATGGCGGCGGTTGGCGATTATCATGTTCTTTGAAATGACGTTCTGCCCATAATACGACGTCCACGGAGAGCATCATGTTACGGTTTAATTCGCAAAGCTCCGCCACCATGCTGTCCTTGATATAGGCGGCGTACTCTCTGAGGAATATCACACGCCCGTACCGATTCCCCATCTTAAAATAATCTTTCTCAAACTCAAAGGAGTCGGGGCAGATATAGTCCTTGAAGTCGTGACCTTTCCGCATGGTCTGTGCCATGTCAAAGGAGAACGCCGTTTCCTCGCCCGTGCGGTAGAAGTCGTGGAAGATACGCAGCTTGTCATTCGCATCCAGTTCCGTACATTTCGAGCCTAAACGGTTGAAATTCCTCATAAACATCCTGCAAAAGATTCGGGGATTTCATGAGGGCTTTTGCCGCCTGCGGGGAATAATCCGCATTGGAAAAGCAATCGGCAATTTCTTCTTTCATGGCAATCTGATATGCGGCATCGTAAATTTCCTGCGGCATTTTTGCCTGCATTTCTTCCCGAAAAGAGGAAAGCTCCCGCTGTACCTTGTCGGTCAGCCTTTGGTTAAGGGACTGTCTGTACTCTTGGTAATTCAATCACACACCTCCTTGAAAATAAAATAAGCCGAGGGATTTTCGTTGTGAAAACCTCTCGGCTATGTAAAACTTGTTATTAACAAGTGATAGTAAGTCCATTTGCAATAATGTCTGGTACTAAAGTAGAATACCAAACATTTCCAACATTATATGAATCTTTTTTTATTATAGTCATATCTTCTAACTCAATAGGGGCATTTTGGCGAATAGGCTCACCTGAATAAATCCCTAAAAAAACATATGAACCCTCCTTATTGTACATAAGATTCCCATCAATTACAGCAACATATTGTGGTTTAGTTAATACAACACTTCCCGATGAGCCAGGGAACAATTTTGAATCTATTAAAAAAACGGGTTGTCCATTAAAATTACATCCCCATCTACTTGATACAACTCCCGATTTCACAATAGGAAACTTATTTTCTATATCATAAAATCCACGTGGGTAGCCAGCAACAAGAATATCATCCCCTACATTAATTGGTAGCCTACTGTTTTGAGGGAGATTATCACTTGTCAATCCCGCATGGCTCATCAAGGAAATGCCTGCTTTAATTTGTTCAACAATCAAATCACCTACGTCAATAACCACCACATCCACAATACTATTGCTATGCACTTTCAATCTTCTCAAATATTCATCTTTGGATAATGTTATGGGTAGCCATTGAATCTCATCATTTACAATTTGTCGTAAGTTAAAAGTAAAGGTATCTGGAATTATTTCTGTATCGTTTATTCTAGGCAAAGCGACATGCCTATTTGTAACTAACCATGTTCCTTCAACTTTTACCCATTGAGAATCCTTAGATGGGTCTTTTTCTCCAAGAGCATTATAAAAAAAACCCGAACCTTGTGATACATAAGAACCAATATGTGTTTCTATAAGTGTCGTCATGCCATACAGCATATCATCAAATTTCATTTTACAGCCTCCCATATATATTTTGTTGGTTAATATTATATCATGCTATCACAAATTTTTCCATCTCTTATATATGTAAAAAACGGCATCAGCTTTCACGCCGACACCGCCTTTCCCTCGGTCAGTCCGTTACAAAATCCCTGCCTTTTTCAGATACCCCACGCTGTCATAGCAGCCACGGAAGTAGACCGACTGCATCTCCATGTCCGTAAGTTTGTTTCTAAGCTCCATTACTTCAATCAACGCTGCACATTCTTCCTCGGTCAGTTCCGCCGATGTTTCCGTGTCAAACACGCCTAAGACTTTCGGATATTTCCCATACAAGCCCTCAATCTCGGCTCTTACGGCACGATATTCCTCGTTTTCTCTGGACAGTTTTGCGATGACAGAGCCGAGATATTCATTAAAAACATTGTCATGAACATCTACAAAAGTTTCAAATCTGAACGCATCAGACATTCTTCCTCACCTCCGATTTTTTCTAATCGTCCTTATTATAATACCCCAAAATCAGCAGTACAAATGTGCAAACTGGATTTAACGCTCCCTGTCCGCACTTTTTTTCTCTGGCTGTTTGTCGTTCTGCTCTGGCTCATCGTCAATAACAGTCTTGTCTTTTTCATTCAGATTCAATTCGATATTGAGTGCGTTCAGCCGTTCCGTCTTTTCTTTCAGCTCATTTTCAAAGGCAAACGGCTTCTTCACTTCCTCTTTTGCGGTTTCAAGCTGTGCGGTGGTTTCCTCCTTTCTGGTCTTGGCGGCTTCCAGTCTTGCGGGAAGTTTGGCAATCTCATTCTCAATTCTCGTTAAATTGCCGAGGGCATCCGTTCCTAAATCCACTTTGTATTTCCTCATTCCGCATAGATTTAAGCAGTAGTGGGCATTGACGGTATCATAGAAAACCTCCATCTGGAAGCCACGGTAACTGCCGATTTGTATCGGCTGTGACAGCGGGTTTTCCTTGCAGATGGCAAGCAGCATCCCGCCTGCGTCCGCTTTTTCTTTGTAGGTCACGCCGTTTAAGGTCATCGGGCAGAACTTATCCTCGCCCTGCGGCATATGCTGGCTGGCAATTTTGGCATCATTCCCATAGCCTATAATGCGTTCCCCATACTCCTTAGCTTCAAGCCGCATCTTATACGCAAAGGCTTTTTCACTCGGCAATATGGTCGTTCGTTGGAGATTACTCTCAACCATGACAATAAGCGCTTCGTCACGGGTCAGCTCCTTAACCTCGCATTTGAGCATTTCAAGCCCTGCAAGCTCGCAAGCCTTTTTCCTCCTGTGACCGCTGATAAGCTCATACCGCCCGTCCTCTTTCTGCCGAACTGTGGCAGGGGTCATCACACCGCTCCGCCTTACGCTGTCCACAAGCTGCTCCATGTCCTCGTCCATTAAAACTTTGAACGGATGGTCTGGGAACTCGTCAATCTCTGCAATCGGGATTTCCCTTATTTTGCTTAGGTTCGCTTCTGCACGGCTCTCGTCCGTTTCAAAGAGGTCATCGTATGCGGTCAGCTCGATTTTGCTTTCTCTGCTTCTCGCCAAGCTCTGCCACCTCCTTTCCGAACTGCTCGTAAGCGGCGGCTACCTTGCCGCCTTTGTC
>NZ_RAZG01000126.1 GCF_003612565.1 Roseburia sp. 1XD42-69
AATCACGGACAGGGTGATACCGGTATTCATTGGCGGCTACCTTGATAGCCCCCTCAATCCGCTTCTCTGATGTCAGCCCGTAGTGTTCCTCCAAGTATAGAACCAGATATTGAATATCCACGTCCGTCAGGCGGCTCCCGTCCCGATACCAGCCAAGGGGCTTCACAATGTCAACCCGGTCAGTCAGGAGGTTGCTGCTGAACGCCCCTCGAAGCAGCGGGTCATGCAAAAACACCGCCCTGTAATTCCCCGGCGTGTTGGCGGTCTGCCCCTTCTGGGTGGTTTCCAGCATCTGCCGGACTTCCCCCACCGTCTTTTCACCGTCCATGCTGTCTACGGCTGTTCCCACGGCTTGCCTGACCTCTGGCGGCAAAATTTGATACCCTCCGCTCAATCCGTTCCACCTCCTTCCCATGCCCCGTGATGACTGCGGCTTTTTCCTCCTTTGTCCCGGTCAGCAGCGTGTCTAAAAGATAACCCACATACTCCCGTTTCTGCATGGCTTCCACGAACAGCGGGTTCCACCCGTCCCCCGGCGATTTCGGCGCATATGCCGTTTCCCACCGCTCCAACAGATGGAGATAATCACTAAGCACCCAGAAGCATTTCCGCTCCGCCTGCAAGAACCGCAGTTCCGCCGACACGCTCCGTCTGGCTGGCTTCGGGGAAGCCCGCCCCCGGCTCTCATAAGGGACTCCAAAATCCGCAGCCAGCTTTTTCGCTGCTTCCAGACTGGGCAGCCCATAAAGCCTTGCCACAAAGTCAATCACGTCCCCGTCCGCCTGACAGCCGAAACAATGGAACCGCTTATCCACCTTCAAGCTGGGATTCCGGTCATCATGGAAAGGGCAACACGCCATGCCGTTCCGGTTCACCCGGATACCATACATTTCTGCCGCCTGCCTTGCCGTTACATTTTCCTTTACTGCTTCAAATACATTCATACCGTTCCTTCCCGAAAATAAAAAAGCATCTGCCATCTCCACACGAAAAGCAAATGCTTCAAATCTCCATATCCTTTTTTGTTGTTGCTCTTAACCCGTTCCTGCGCTCCATGCGCTCCCGGTTCGCCCGGTCTGCTTCCATTTTCCCCCTTGCAAGCCTGTCCTTAATAGATTCCCTTGCCTTCTCTTTAATCTGCTCTTTATTTGCACGGCTCACCTCTGGTTTTTGGAGTGCCGATTGGACTTTCCTTAACACTTTCTGCGCCGCATTTTTTATCTGCTCCTGGACTGTGCCAAGGCACTTCACGGCAAAATCCCTTTTCTCCTGCGGGGCTTTCCGTTCCGGCGAAGCCAGCCACTTTTTGTAATCCTCCACCACCCGGATATCCTCCTTCTGCGTTTCCGCCCGGACAGTATCCGCCACAACCTCGCAGGCTTTCTCATAAGCCGTGTCCGCCACTTCCTCCACCAGTGATTCTATGTCCGCAATCTTCATGGTGACAGTGGCAAGGGCAGACTGTTTTTCAGAAAGTTCCTGCTCCTTTTCTTCAATCAATCCTTCCTGTTTTTCCAACTCTTTTTCTTTCTCTGAAACAGCTTTTACGGCTTTATCAAACCTCTTTTCCTGCTCCGCTATGGCTATGGTATTTTTCGTTAAGGCTTCCCCCTGTGCGGAGAGTATCTTCTTCTGCTTTTCAATGATGAAGTCCTGCTTTTCCAGATAATCCCGCCCGCCGTAGGACGGTTCCTGTTCCAGATGAACCCCGTACCGCCTGCTGATGTCAAACAGGATTGTCCGGCAAATGGAATCAAAGGTCTGCTTCCGGTTATTGTTCTTCCCCTTCGGCTTGTCTGGGGAAGGCAACGGGATTCCCAGTTCTTCCAGCGCCTTTTCCTGCTGGGGGCATAACTCCCCGTACTTGTTTCTACAATCAAAAACGTGCCGTTCATGGATATGTGGTGTCCCCTCGTCCAGATGGAGCGCCCAGTCCAAAAGGTGGACGTGGGAGCCGAACCGCCGTTCAAACTCCCCGTAAAACTCATTCACAATCTGGAACAATGTTTCTGGCGGGACGGATTCCTCCACCGTCCCAATCTGGTAAATGCTTTCCTCTGGGCAGGTCTTGTTATTCGTGAGCAAATCCCCCACGCTGCGGTTGCGCTCCGTGTGCCGGGTCTTTTCATTCCTTGCGTTCTGGGCTTCCACGTAATCCGAATAATGCTCCGTATAATAAGCCCTCTCTATCTGCTCAAAGCTGAAATCCGGCTGGGAGGAATCCTCCCGGCTTTCGGCGGTGGTGTAACCCCGGTAACAGTCCCAGTACATGTTTTTTCTTGCCCGCTCCGAATCAATATGGCTGCTGTTATTCAGGTCAAAGCGGCGGTCATTGTGGCGTGGGTTGTACGTGCCGTTTTTGCCGGAGCGTCCGTTGTGCCGTGTCAGTTTCAATGCCAAATCCTCCTTCCTTTTTCAAGATTTCCCGGCTGGCAGGAGGGCTGCGGAGCTGCCGAACCTGCGGCGGTTTGCGTCAGGTAATACCCAGTACGAGTTGACGCAGGCATCAACTCTAGCTGGGCAAGGCGTTTCACCCTTGACCCGATAAGGACTGCCGCCCTTAACCCGCCAATGGGCTTCGCCCCTTGACCCCAACAGGGCTGCTGCGCCCCTGTACCCCGCACAGAAGGCCGCCGCCCTCTGTACTCCCGCAAAGTGGCAGCCCCGGAGCCGGGAACGCTGCCCCATATCCGCCCTGCCCGAACCGCCGCCAACGTGAGTGCGCTGAGCTCGCTCACGTCAAAGACGGCTCCCCATGACAGCCGGAAAACACACCCAAAACAGGCATTTCCACCGTTCAGGGCTTCTCTGATGTCTGATACCTCCATGGAGAATCACAGGAAAAATCCCGGCTCCGTACCCGTTGTTCTGACCGTAAAACGCCCCCAAATCAGGCAATATCCTTTCCGCCCGGCAGGGACTTGAAGCCGTGTTCTTTGGCGTATGCCCTCGCCGCCGCCCGCCGTTCCTCACTGTAGGGCGGAACCAGCCGGATAGACAGCCGGGACTTATCCAGAACATAGGCCACGCTCCCTTCCAGCGTGGACTTTTCCAAACGGCACAGGAGCGGATATTTTTTGCTGAACTCCGCCAGCCGCCGCTTCAAGTCCGCATTAAATGTGTAAATGCTGGCTTCCTTCTCACCCTCGTTGAAATTTACGATAGTTTCCTTTTCATACTTAGACGGCTTTCCCATAAAATTCCTCCCAGTCTGTGCTTTTTTCCACCATGCGGATATGCTTCTTTGCTTCAAAATATCCTTCCATTTCCAAACGGAGATGATGGTAAAAGCAGGGATACCATTCACCGACTCCGCCATCATCCAGCTTCCTTGCCAGGCACAGCACCCGGCGTTTCACCTTTTCATCCACCGTCAGGGCAGTGACCCATTTCAGCCTGCGGACTGTATTCTCATGGCTCCTGCACCCAAAGGCATATAAAATCTTCTTTTCCTCAATGTTTAACTTCATGTCCCTTCCTCCATAATTGATAGTTTGCTTTCCTGCCGTTTTGCCTGCAATCCGTTCCTGCCCGGAATCATCCCAGCGTTTTCCGTTCCTTTGGTATGCTCCTGTCATGGCACTACTTCTCCGGGAACGGTATCACTTGCAGCCGGTCATTCTGTTTTCAATGTCCCTGTGACACTGAAATCTTATCAAAATAAACCGGCTTCCCCCGTATGTCCGAAAGGCTGGAAAATTTCCCGAAAACGCAAAATTTCCACGCTTTCGGAAATGCCCTGTGCTATAATGGTCACGAACCCTGTTTTGAGAGGAGGGGCGCAATGTATATAAAACTGACGCTTCAGGAGAAATTAAAAGACGAGAGAACCAGCCGCCGCATGACCCTTGCGGAACTGGAAAAAGCAACGGGCATAGCAAGAGCCACGCTGGGAAAATATGAATCCGACAAATGCACGGATATAAGCCCGTTTAACCTTGCAAAGCTGGCGGAATACTACGGCCTTTCCATGGATTACCTCATGGGGCTGACCGAAAACAAGAACCACCCGAACACCGCCCTGCATGAGCTGCACTTGAATGATTCCACGGTTGATTTGTTAAAAAGCGGCGCACTCAACAACCGGCTTCTCTGTGAGTTTGTCTGCCATCCGGGATTCCTGCGCCTGCTGACGGATATGGAAGTCTGCATTGACCGGATTGCGGATATGCGCATCCGTGACATGAACTTAGTTCTGGAACAGGCAAGGCAGTCCGTCATGGAACAGCGGCAGCCCCCGGAAAACGACCTCTATATGCGCACGCTGGAACTGGGGCAGGTCAGCGAGGAACTGTTTTTCAGCCACGTCATCCATGACGACCTTGACCGGATTGTAAAAGACCTCCGCACCCGGCACGAATCCGACAAGACCACTGCCGAACTGGAAACCCCCGCAGCAGATTTTGCCCGGAACATCCCGGTGATACTGCTGGACGCCCTCATGCACAAAGGCACGGCGGACGAAAAACGGGCGTTTACGATCTGCCGGGTATTCGGCATTGATTATATGAACCTCCCGGAAGAGGAACGTGCCACCCTTGCCCGTGTGTTTAAAAAATCCCCCCTGCTCCCCGCAGCTTCCAGCCAGCGTGGAAAATCAAAGCTGCTGTCCCTGTTTGGGAAGAAAAAGACGAAAGAATGACGCAAAAAGGGCTGCCATTCCCGAAAAATCCGGTTAGCAGTCCTCTTTACTGTATCGTGTGTCCCATGTTCAATTTTCCGGCTTTAGAGCCACTTTTTCCAGACAGGAGCCAGCCGCATTATACATAGACCAGTTCCGCATAGATAATTTCCTCCGCCCGGCTGCGGATAGAATTGCAGCGGCGCACCCATTCAAGCTGGTCATCCGCTTTCAATTTCTCCGTCACGCCTTCGGCGGCTTTCATCTGCTCCATGATAAGGTCAAGCCGTTCCTGTGCCTGCTCGTTCACGTCGGCAAGGTGCGTCCAGAGTTTCCCGGATAACAGCAGGCTGCAATAAAGGGCGGGGCGGGCTTCTTCCAGATAGGCTTTACGCCTGCGCCCCCAATGCCCGATAGGGCGGGATTCCTCCGTCAGCCGCAGGGCGGGAATGTAATAATCACCCACAAGAACGTAGTCAAGGCCGTTGTTATCGTCATGGATTCTTTTTGGCAGTTCTTTCATTCGTGACCTCCTGTATTCAGTTTTCCAGAATCCAGTTGTTCGTGTCCCTGTTCATGTGAATTTGTTAGGCAACTGAACTCTTCACGAACAAGTATGGCATATCCTTTCCGGTCTTTTGGTAATTAAGCCCGTAGGACTGTGACGTACCCCTTGTGTCCGAGGTATTGTAAAGGTCAATCGTTTCCTTACCCAAAACTTCCGCCAGCTCTTTTAAAGTGGTCTTTTCCTTCCCTCCGAGGAATAAGGTGGTGTCACAATTCCCTTCGATTGTGTCAGCGTTGTCCTTATAAATCGCCTTTAACTGGGACTTTGACTGCAAAATAATGGAAGCCGATATTTCACGGCTCCGGATTGTGGCGATCAGCTTCTCAAACTGCGGAATCTGACCGATATTGTAGGCTAAGAATCCGGCGCCTTACTGCCTCACGACAGCAGGTTTCCGAACCCTCGCCCCGGAACCGCACG
>NZ_RAZG01000127.1 GCF_003612565.1 Roseburia sp. 1XD42-69
ATAAATTATATTGGTTAAATCCATTATAACAGATATTGAAAATATCAACAACTTAATTTATGCTATACTAGTACAGCGAAAATGAATAAGGGGCTTTATGCCTTAATACCAAAACTGTATACAGAATGTGTTCTCTGTATACTACTGTGCAAGGCATAAATGATTCCCTTTTTCCCACATAGGGCAGTTTCGTGGTTTGCGGTTACATTTATAATTTAGAGGAGAACTTCAATTTAAAAGATACCCAGTCATCTAAATGTGCAAAGGCAATGGTACGACCCTTGTCGTCGCCGTAGCCTTCCAGCAAGACGCACTTGCCCCCGTCCATCACCGCCAATCCAAGTGAAACAGAATCGGTAAGGAGCAGGCCAATACCGCCACAGAATTAACATGTGCCGAGGTAATCAGTTACAGCAAAAAGAACCTTGAAAGGAAAGAAGATACTTAAAAAATGCGATAGAAATATGTACGTGATTATGGTATTCTATTGGTGATATATACCGGGAATTTTTAGAAACGAATAATTCATTTTTGGAGGAAACTGAATGAATAATCAATTTATACAGGGAGTACTGTTTGATTGGAATAAAATAAATAATGATAGTTACTTAAAGCAAATAGAAGCATTGAAAGGTATTGAAAGACTTGATTTTAATAATTCAATAACTTTTTTTGTTGGAGAAAATGGAAGTGGTAAATCAACATTACTGGAGGCGATTGCCGTGGCTCATGGATTTAATCCAGAAGGGGGAACAAAGAATTATGCTTTTTCCACAAATGATACCCACTCAGAATTATGTGATGCAATAAAGATTACAAAGGGATATAGGAAAGAAAAATGGGGGTATTTTCTTAGAGCTGAAAGCTTTTATAATGTTGCAACCCAAGAGGAAAAATATGCAGATATTCAACACCCTTCGGCTAAATATCATGAAAAATCACATGGAGAGAGCTTTTTGGCATTAGCGCAAAATAATCTGCGAGCAAACGGTTTATATCTTTTTGATGAACCGGAAGCAGCATTATCACCCCAAAGACAGCTTACATTGTTAATGGAAATATATAAGTGTGCAAAAAAAGGGGCGCAGTTTTTTATAGTTACACATTCACCCATTTTGCTAGGAATCCCAAATGCAGATATATACTGTTTTGATAATGGGAGTATACATTTATGCGAATATGAGGAAACAGAGAGCTATCAGGTTACAGAAATGTTTATAAATAACAGACATACCTTGTTAAATAGGCTTTTGGCAGATTAGTTTTCAATCATCCACAACTTGAAATTTATTTTCAAAACAACATCGTAAAGGCACATGGAACAGTAAATTGTAAACCATGTGTTTTTTTGCGCCCAAAATTCCGTAATTGACACCCAACCCGCCAATAGAAATAAATAAAAAGCCGATAATAATGATAAGGTTTTTTATTGCACATTCCATAAAAGAAAGGAAGTTGAAAACAGATGAAAATAGCGGTTTGTGATGATGACAAGGCAGCAAGGGAACATATTGTTTCACTGATAAAAGAACAGATACAGAACGCAGAAATTATGACATTTGCAACAGGGGAAGAAATGCTGAAAGTAAAGAATACTTTTGACATTTCTTTCCTTGATGTGGAAATGAGGGAAGTGTCGGGAATGGACGTTGCAAATCATATCCGGCAGAAGGAACATGGAAGCACAAGGAGTATTATTATTTTTGTGACAGGCTATGAAAAGTATATGAACTGCGCATTTGATGTGTCTGCGTTCCATTATCTCTTAAAACCCATTAACGAAGAAAAGTTCCATACTGTATTTGGACGTGCATTAGAAGAGCTGTCCGCAGCAAAAAGGCAGACAAAACGGTATATTTTAGTAAGGAACTCCGGTGCCTGGCAGAAAATTTATACCAAGGATATTTACTATATTGAGAGTTCAAATAAAAAAGTGATTATCCATGCAAAGACGGGAATACTGGATTGTTATGGAAAAATGGACGAATTAGAACAGATGACAGGCAGCGGTTTTTACCGCTGCCATAGGTGCTATCTTGTGAATATGGAGAAGATTGTTTCTTACAACGCCGATACAATTAAGGTTGCGAATGGAGATAAACTGATACTTGCACAAAAGAAATACAACGATTTTATCAAGCAGTATATGAAATATGCAAAGAGCGGAGGGATTGTAAATGTATGAAGCAGGGCTGTCTATTTCCCTATACCTTGTGAACAGCATAGCGGGCAGTATTTATATGCAGAAATTTCTTAGGGGAATGCATGAGAAAAAAGTTGTCCTGTTTGCATGGACAAGCCTGTATTATATGATTCAAAGTCTGATACTGGATAGAATTGACCGCTCCTATCCCCTCAATGACCTTGTAGGAGTGCTTGGGGATACAGCATTTGTTTTACTTTTACTAATGCTATTGTATAACAAAGATTTCTTAAAACAGCTATTTGTGGCTGTGAGTTTTGTTGCAGGAAAAGAGATCATCAAATATATCATAGTAGTTATGAATTATGGAGAATATTGGGCAATTAGTAAGTTCTCGATAACTTTATTAAAGAAGATAACTACTATGAAAGAAGTTGAAATGTGGAGTGCTGTTTTTGGTGTGACGAAAGGGCTTGTCTATATTTTATTATATGCTTTGCTTCTGATGGTTTATCTTTCCATAATCAGCAGGAAATTTGTTAGAAAAGATTATCAATTTAAGATACATGAATATGCTTTTTTAATTCTCCCAAATACGTCAACCTTGTGCATTTCCATTACTCTAAAAATATTGATTTTTACTGTAGAAAATGGAATGACAGTCATAATGTTTGACAAAGTACCTGCAACTATGTTTTGGGTGCCGCTGATCTGCTTTTTATTATTAGGTGTCAATATATCTTCTGTTATGCTCTTTCAAAAGTTGGTACAGTTAGGAGAAGAAGAACGGAAACGTGCAATACTTGAAAACCAAATGGTGCAAATGCAGCGGGAAATTGAAGAAATACAAGATATATATGCCGATATGAGAGGGCTTAGGCATGATTTGAAAAGCCATTTAGAAAGCATAGCGGCAGTTATCAGAAGAATATCCGGCAAGGACAAGGAAGAACTTGACAACTATATTGATAAAATGGAAACAACAGTCAGCAGGTTAGATTTTGCATACAGGACAGGAAATCCGATTACAGACGTTATCATACACCAAAAGAAACAGGAAGCGGAAAAACAAAATATATCTTTTGAAGCAGATTTTACTTATCCCCATAGGCAGCAGATAGATGTTTATGATATAGGGATTGTGCTGAACAACGCACTGGAAAACGCAATCGAAGCAAGCAGAAAAGTTAAGGGAAAGAAAAGTATCAGCCTGCGCTCTTACATGAAAGGAAATCTGTTTTTTATCGAAGTGGAAAATGACTTTTTAAGTGAAATTATTTTTGATCGTGAAACGGGGCTGCCGGTCAGCGGCAAAGCGGAGAAACAGCTTCATGGTTTAGGCATGGAAAATATACAAAGGTGCGCAAAAAAGTATATGGGAGGTATAGATATAACAATTCAAGGTACAGGGGATAGAAAGAAGTTTAATCTTACCATTATGATGTATGAAAAGAATTTCATACCCTAAATTCCGTAGTTCGCGCTATGTCTATAATAGTCAATATAAAAAGGGACGATAAGTAAAGTAGAAACTGTTATTTTATCCAAAAAACAGAAACGGAGTTTATTAAATTTAAGGAGGACGAAATTATGGCTATTACAGGAATTGGAAACAACTACAACAATATGTATGAGGGTACATATGCCGCACAAAAAAATGAAACTTCAAAGAAAGCAGATACGAAAGAAGCTGCGTCTGCGCAGGCAGGAGATACGAAGAAAGCCGGAACGGACAGTGTATCAGACTACTATTCTTATTTACAGAAAAATTATGACTGTGTAAAGAATGGCAGCGTGGCAATCTCCGGCTCTTATCTAAAGGAATGTGCAAAGAACCCGGGGAAGGCAAAAGAACTGGAAGAAAATCTGTCTTTCTTCAAAGAGGGATATGAAAGCGGGCTGAAAAGCGCACAAGCCAATGCAAGGGCTATCGGGGCAAGGTTAGTGAATTATTCAGAGAGCTGGAGTATAGATAGTACAGGAAATGTAACGATGATGGCGTCCACAACAGTAACTTCGGACAATGGCACAAAGGGGTGGAAAGAGCTGGCGGAGGAACGGGAAGAAAAAGCAAAAGAGAAAAAAGAAAAAACGGAACAGGAAGAAAAAGTTAGGGAGAGAAAAGAAGAAAAACAGGAGCAGTTGGATAAATTGCAGGAAAATATGCGGAAAGAAATAGAAGAAACGGGCAAAGAGCAGTTTGGCGATAAATTCAAGGGTGTGGTAGTCAGTGCAAAGAATGAAGAAACTGCGGCTGTTTCCAAAGAAACGGGAGTTATAGGTGCGAATATGAACTTAAAGGTATAACAGAAAAAGAGTGTTAAAGGGACAAAGGCGGTTCTGAATGACAGAAGAACCGCCGTAAAAAATTGATAGCAATGGAGAATTATAAAAACGGGAAAAGAAAGGAAGCTAAGTAATGGATATAAATAATTTGCAAAGAACACCGTCATATTCGTATCGGGTAGATGTTGACAAGATAAAGCAACGCTTACAGCAGGCAGATAAAAACAGTGTGGCAAATCAGCGGCAAAGTGACAGTGTGGACATTTCGGAGAAAGGGCGCAGGGCTTTGAGAGAAAAAATGTCCGCAACAGGAAAAACAGGGCAGAATGAGGATATAACAAAACTGTCGCCCATGAATTTTGGCAGCTCCGGCATAATGAATGATTTTGAAAAGATTATGTCAGAGTTGGGAGGGGGAGCGGTTTCTAATGATTTCGTATCAAAAGATTATTCGCAAGAAAGCGTAGATGTGCTGAAAGCGAAGTTTGAAAAAGAGGAGGGAACAAAAACAGATACATTTGACAGCTATGTAAATAAAATGGCTTCTGCGTATCAGTTAATGAAAGACCGTATAGAAGAAAAATATGCGGCTACTGATAAGCAGAAAGAATATTATGTTGCAGCGGACGGAAGCACGCAAGAATTGACAAAGGAAAAGGAACTGGAAATGTTAGATCATGCCTATGAAACACATAGTAAGCTCATGGCAACATCTACGCAAATTTGGAGTGAGCTGCAAGATTTCAAAGTGCAGATAAATTATCATTCCAGTAATTCAGAAACAGAAAAATCTGAAACAAAAAATCAAAATGCAGGAATAAAAGAGCAAGCCTATAAAGCGTTTATGTCCGCAATCAGCAAGGAAAACGGCGAAATGTTAAGGCAGAAAACAGGTAGCTTAAATCATTTTCGTTTGAATTTGGGAGTTTCATTTTCTGCAAGAAATGTTCTGAATGGTATTTGGGATTATTATGCGAATATAAAGAAATAATAGCGGTGGGTTAAAAAATCCGTGTTGTCCCAAAAAACGGACCTAAAACTGCGCCGCCAGGCATACAATGGTAGTGTAAATAAGTTTGTGTTTTTGGAAATAAATGGCTCCTTTTTGGTAAGAATTAGGATATGCAAATT
>NZ_RAZG01000128.1 GCF_003612565.1 Roseburia sp. 1XD42-69
TTGCAAAATTCTGCTGACCTTGATATGGACTTTGAAGCCTTTACAGAGCTTTATGCGAATGATGTCAAGAACCGGCTGAAAGAAAACACTTGGCTGACAAAGGAGCATATCATTCGGACGAAGATTCTTCCTTACTTTGGTAAGATGAAGATTAGCGAGATTGGCACAAAGGAAATTATTGCATGGCAAAATGAACTGCTTGCCTACCGTGATGAAAAACGCAATCCCTATTCGCAAACGTATCTGAAAACCGTCCACAACCAGCTTTCAGCAATATTTAACCATGCAGTGCGCTATTATGACCTCCGCTCCAATCCTGCGGCAAAGGCGGGCAATATGGGGAGCGAGGAACACAAGGAAATGCTGTTCTGGACAAAAGAGGAATATAAGAGGTTTGCAGATGAAATGATGGATAAACCAGTTTCCTATTATGCGTTCCAGATGCTCTACTGGTGCGGAATCCGTGAGGGAGAATTGTTAGCATTGACCGCTGCAGATTTTAACTTTGATAAGGAAACGGTCACGATTAACAAATCCTATCAGCGTCTGCATGGCGAAGATGTGATTACTTCTCCGAAAACGAAAAAGAGCAACCGCACAATTAAAATGCCGAAGTTTCTCTGTGAGGAAATGCAGGAATATATTGGTATGCTGTACGGACTAAAGAAGAAAGACCGCATTTTCACGGTGACAAAAAGCTATCTCCATCACGAGATGGACAGGGGCGCAAAAGCCGCAGGGGTAAAGCGCATACGGATTCACGATTTGCGGCACAGCCACATCAGCTTATTGATTGACATGGGGTTCTCGGCGGTGGCGATTGCCGACCGTGTGGGGCATGAGAGCATTGAAATCACTTATAGGTACGCTCATCTGTTTCCGTCAAAGCAGACGGAAATGGCAGACAGGCTTGACGATTTGGGAAAGGGGGATTTTTGATATGTCGGCAAAGAATTTGGACAACTGCAACCGCTGGAGGAATAAAACCGTCGCTTTTCGGGTATCTCCCGAAGAAAATGAGCGGATTGACAAAGCGGTGCGGCTTTCGGGGCTTACCAAGCAGGACTATATTACAAGGCGGCTCTTATGCCAAGACGTAGTAGTGCAGGGCAATCCGAGGGTGTATAAGGCACTCCGCAATGAACTTGCCGCTGTTCTTAAGGAATTGCAGAGGATTGAAGCGGGCGACGGTGTAAATGAAGAACTGCTTGACACAATCGAACTGATTGCGGTTATTCTCGGCGGTCTGAAAGGAGAAAGTGAAGATGGCGAATAAAAAAGAAACGGCTGCCCCGAATGTATCTGTTGGCGCAGATACGGAACAACCGCCTAATGTAAACAATAACAGTATAACCAATTACCCGCCGAAAAACAATAGCGAAGCTCTTGAAACTGTATCTATGGCTGAATTGTATGATTCTGTATATCCGAGCAAGCCGCCTTTGATTGACGGTCTGCTCTACCCTGGCACTTATCTTTTCGCAGGCGCGCCAAAAGTCGGCAAGAGCTTTCTTATAGCGCAGATTGCGTACCATACCAGTATGGGAGTGCCGCTGTGGGAATATCCCGTCCGAAAAGGAACGGTCTTGTACCTTGCCCTTGAAGATGATTACCGCCGCCTGCAGGAAAGGCTGTACCGTATGTTTGGCACGGACGGGGCAGACAATTTATTCTTTTCTGTTTCGGCGGGGAATCTTGGCAATGGTTTGGATGAACAGTTGCAGGAATTTATGAAACAGCATACCGATACAAGGCTGATTATCATTGACACCCTCCAAAAGGTGCGTGAAGTCGGCGGGGACAATTACAGTTACGCAAATGACTATGAGGTTATTACAAGGCTGAAACAGTTTGCAGACAGCTATGGCATCTGTATCTTGATTGTCCATCATACCAGAAAGCAGGGTTCTGATGATAAGTTCGATATGATTTCGGGAACTACTGGCTTGCTCGGTGCGGCTGACGGTGCGTTCCTGCTGCAGAAAGAAAAACGCATCGGCAACGCCGCCACGCTTGAAGTGTCGGGCAGAGACCAGCAAGAGCAGAAACTCTATCTTCTCCGCAATCCCGAAACATTGTTATGGGATTTTCAAAAGGCAGAAACAGAACTTTGGAAAGAGCCGCCAGAGCCTTTACTTGAGGAAATAGATAAAAGAATTACTGTCGATTGCTCCTTGTGGAAGGGGACGGCGACGGAGCTTGCGGCTTGGCTGGAAACAGGGTTACAGCCGAATAGCCTTGCACGGAAACTGAATGTCCTGTCGGGACGTTTACTCAACGAATACGGCATCTTCTATAAACGTGAACGGTGTCACGAGGGGCGTATGATAAAGCTGTACCGTGGGGAGCGTGACGATATGTGACGGTGTGACGGTATTTTTAGGAGTGGGGTGCGGTACGGAAATAACCGTCACATCGACGCAAACCGTCACGGATAAAGTTTTTGCGGGGTGCAGGGGGCTTTTTACAAAAAGCCGCCCTGTCTCGTCTGCCGACTCGGTCGGTTCGCAGCTTGTGTGCCACTGGCACACGCTCACCCCTCGGAGAGCGCAAAACCTGCTTGCAGGTTGCATTTTTGTTGGCGAAGCCGACAAAAGTGCTTTTGCGTTACTTTCGGGAAAATAACAAAGCCTACCAGCCGAAAAGAAAGGGTGTGATTTTATAAGACGGACGATTAGCGCAATGGTGGGGAAAGGCTCGGTCAACCATAACAGCCGTAAATTCAAGGCTGAAAATGTGGATGCTGAACGCTCCCACCTCAATGTAGATTACTGTAATGAGAATATCAAGAAAGTATATCATAAGCTATTTGATGAAGCATTACAGAGATATAACGAGAAACAGACAAGGGCAGACCGCCGCATTGCCGATTATTACGAGAAGATACGGAACTCAAAGCAGGAAAAGCCGTTCCATGAGCTGATTTTGCAGATTGGGGATAAGGAAAATATGGGCGCAGGAAGTGAAAACGGACAGCTTGCAAGGCAGATTTTAGATGAATATTATCATGGATTCCAAGAGCGAAACCCTAATCTTTATGTATTTTCCGCTCATATCCATATGGATGAAGCAACGCCGCATTTACACATTGACTTTGTTCCGTTCACGACTGGCAGTAAGCGTGGGCTTGATACAAGGGTATCTTTGAAACAGGCGTTGGCGGCGCAGGGATTCAAAGGCGGTTCCCGTGGCGATACGGAGTGGAGCCAGTGGGTACAGTCCGAAAAAGAGAGCCTTGCCGCTGTGATGGGGCGGCATGGCATTGAATGGGAGCATAAAGGGACACATGAGAAACATTTGTCTGTCCTTGATTATAAAAAGCAGGAGCGGGAAAAAGAGGTCGTCCAGCTTGAGGGGCA
This sequence comes from Roseburia sp. 1XD42-69, assembly GCF_003612565.1. Classification (GTDB taxonomy): domain Bacteria; phylum Bacillota; class Clostridia; order Lachnospirales; family Lachnospiraceae; genus Roseburia_B. Next base: position 3,360 of record NZ_RAZG01000128.1, read on the forward strand.
GATTTCGGAGAAAAAAGAGGAATTCCAAGTATTGTCGGACAGGGTGGCGAATTACGACAAAGGAATGGAAAACCTAAAAACTCTGGAACAGGCGCTTGACACTTCTCCAGAGTACCAGTTGGCAGAGCCGCAGGGATTCATGTCTGCGAAGTCATATAGAAACAAAGTGGCAGAGCCTTTGGTGCAAAAGCTGAAATCACTTGTTAGAACGGCTCTTATAAGGTGCTTTGAAGCGTGGGACGGCTACTATCGGCTGAATGCCACAAATAGCAATCTCCACCGTGAAAATGAAGGGTTAAGGAAAACCAATGAGAAACTGGCAGGGGAAAATGAAAACCTCCGTGCGGAAAACAAAGATTATAAGCTGCTCCGTAAGACATTTGGGAGTAAGCAGATAGACAGCCTTTTAGAGCAGGCAAAAGCAGCACAAAAATCAAAACAGCGTGAAAAACGCTTTAAAAACAGCAAAGAAGAAAGGTAGGAAACACTATGGAAAATAGGATTTATGACGAAAATAACGGTCTCTGGTATGCAAGGCAAGACGACTATTACCTCCCAGAGCTTGCATTACCTCCCGAAGAAGAAAAGCTGATTGGTATTTGGGGACAGCGGCATTTACGGTATCTTAAAGAGCATAAACAGTTCGTTTATCTCAATCTGCTGACAAGCGGCAGGCTGAATGAATACCTTGCAAGCATAGATGAACAGGCAGAGGATATGTTTTTTCGGCTGGTAAAGGAGTATGCCGGCAAGCATGGAGTAACGGAGCAATTAAAGGCAGAAAACCAGCTTTTATGGGTTCAAAAAATGAATAATATTCGGGTTTGTGTGAGGGAAGTTGTGGAGAGCGAGTTTATCTATTCGTAGTGATAAGCGGCACTCCTGCAATATGTGGGAGTGCCGTTCAATTAAGCAAAAATAATTCGGGGAATTGAAAAATCTTACAAATTCGTGTATACTTAAAATAATTAGAATGAGAAATTAGAATTTGCGAGGAAAAAGTAATGATACTAAAATATAGAAACGCAACTCCAAATGATATTGAAGAAATATACAGTATAATTCGCACTGCTATAGATGCTATGGAGCGAGATAATATTTTTCAATGGGATGATTTGTATCCTACTAAAGAAGATTTTCAGGAAGATGTTGATAAAAGTCAACTCTATGTTGGTTCAGTGAATGGTCAAATAGCGGTTGTATATACCTTAAACCAAAAATGTGATAAAGAATATGAAAACGGCAAGTGGAAATATAAAGATAAGCCATTTTATATCGTACATAGACTTTGTGTGAATCCGACTTTTCAGAATAGAGGAATTGCTAAATCTACGCTATTATATATTGAAAAGCAATTAACGGAAATGGGTATTCATGTTATTCGATTAGATGTATTCTCTAATAATCCATTTGCATTAAGGCTATATAATTCTTTAGGTTATTCGGAAGTTGGCTATGCTGACTGGCGAAAAGGAAAATTCTTTTTGATGGAAAAGTGTTTTTAGCTACAAGTTACGTTTTTTCATACTGGAAAACCGGGAATTATGGAGGAAAAGAAAATGGCATTTAAGTTAGATAGCGTTGTACCTTGGGGCAGAAATATGGAAGAATACAAATTAATGTTCCGTTTAGATGATAATGATATGTCAAAAAAATTGCAGGGTTTGGCGATGGTCCAGCCTGTTTTAATTATGAGATGACTGAAAGAAATGGAAGTGTTATTTCGTTTGATTTGATATATCAGTTTTCGAAAGAAGATATAGAAAAACGTATTGAGGAAGTCCGAACTACAGTAATGCAGCAAATGCGGGCAAATATGGATAACTATGTGTGGAAGAACATTAAAAGTTTAGAAGAACTTGAAAGTACCCGTATGTCTGCTGTGAGAAAATTTTTGTCTGATTATGAAAAGGGAAAAGCAGAGGGACGTTATGTATTCCATGAACTGCCTGATAAATTACCCTATGGAGCAGATTACTTTGATATTGGGTTGAGTTCTCACTTCCTGCTAATGTATACATCATTAGGATATAATTTTCATATAGCATCAATGACAGAAATGCTTAGAGTATGTAAAGAAATTAGAATTTTCCCGATTGTAGATTTGGATGCAAATAAGACAGACTTAATTAGTGTCTGCTGATTAACAAAAATACAGCCTAAAACTATTGATTTTACTGCATTCTTCCGGCATGTATGGT
>NZ_RAZG01000129.1 GCF_003612565.1 Roseburia sp. 1XD42-69
ATCTTTTGATTAGCGAAAAATACATTGCATTTTTTTGTAGCCAAAAGCGAAAATGATATTGTAGCATGACATAGAGTGCAAACCTTAATGTATATATTATAAAGGTTTCACTCAAAAGAAGCAATAGTGAATCTCATAATTATTTATTCCCTTTGTTCATTTGAGCATCAACCGCTTCTTCGCTCATTTTATTTAACATCTCTTCGGATATAGAAACCCCCTTTTCATCTAACTGTTGTTTAATATAGCGTTTCATGCGTACAATATTAAAATCTCTAATGCTTTTCAACTCTTCTGATATATCTTTTCTAGGTAAATCTGCGACGAATTTATCTGATTCTTCAATATCATGTAATTGAAAATTGTTTTCGATAAAACACATTTTTTTCAGTTTATCATTCAAACTTTGAATTTGGGTTAAATTATTACCAAAATTCGGAAATCCTAATTCAGTATTTGCAAGCCTAATCACATAACTTATACCATCAAAAAATTTTGCATCTTCTATTTGTGATAGTAATTCAAGCAATTCATATTCGCAATACTTTATTACTGAACTGTTTTTTATTTCTGAAATTTTACTATCAAAAATATTTTGCAGCCTAAATATTTCAGTCTTAGTATAACTTCTGCAAGTAAACGCTTTATCATTCCCAACTTTGGAATACTTTATATATAATTTCTCATTATCTCCATTCCATATTAAATCTGCGCCTTTATCTTTTATTTTTATGTGCTTTTTGCATAACATAACAGATATATCAATAAAAGCCGTTACTGAAACAAATTTATTTCTTAAAACCTCCATGCATTTTTTCTTATTTCTTTCCTCTGGAACATATACTTGCACTATAAAAAAAATCAGAGCTGCAATATAGCTTATTGCCAAATTATTTAACCATGAATAAAAAGGCTCTATTCCAAAATAATCTGGCATATTATATGTAATCATATAAGAAACAGAAATTAAAATGCACATAATACCTATTATTGAAATTTCTTTATTGCTAAAACAGAAATGCTTTATCTTCTCTATAAACCTTTTCATTAATCTAATCCTTTCCATATATTTCTACTCATATCAATACTAATTCTTTTGTATTGTAATGGTTATATACTCGGATTACAAGCAAAATTTGAAATTACTACTTCCATTCACATTATCTCTATCACAATCGTAAAAAATAAGGCTGCATTTGAAATTCTATTCTCAAACACAACCTTGCTTTTATTGACTAATAATCTCCCTGTTTTGCTACATCACTTCTACCACAAAACATTTAGAACTTTAGAACAATCATCTTTCGTCTTTCTTTGATAGCTTGCTCCAGTATCATTTAATTCAGAGAAATCCATGTTTATAATCTTTTCATCTGCTTTCTCCTGCTGCTGTAACCTATCATCCATTTCAGGCAGCTTCTTCTTTATGATTCCGCATACATATTGACATTTACTGTATGCCGATTCAAAAGGCTTATTTTTCTGGACTGCCTTTTCAATATCTGTATGGTAAAACTTGAATGTTTGGAGGATAAAAGAATAATCATAAGTTTTTGTTTTCAATTTTTGCAACAGTTTCTTTATGTCCTCTGTCAGAGAATCATACACAATTTGCTTTTCAACATACTCACATAGTTCATAAAATCCTTCTGAATCAGCATCAATTTTCTTTTTAACTGGTTTTCTTTCTAAATCAATTTTCAATTCCTCATCTGTCTTAAAGTGAATATGTCCCTTTGTTGGGATTAAGCCACTGATAAACGCATAACAACCGCTTTCAATAATATCTGATACTGCTGTTATCTGTTTAAATTTCGGATAATCCTTTTGATGTATAGTAACAATCTTTTGAGAAATTTCTTTTCTGTCAATGCCGTTTTCTAAAGCTGCTTTAGCAATAATATCCCTCTGTTTTTCTAATCTTGCTTCTATCCGCTCTGAATATGTAATTTTTTCATGCAGACAAGCCAAACATAGCAATAAAAGATTCTTTGATAGCTGCTTTGTTTGTATTGATTCCTTTATTTTTAAATTCAAATTTCTATTCATTGTATTAACCTCCTGCTATCTGTTGTAGGGAATGTTGTTCCGTTTCCGCTCTGCTACAACTACACATCATTCCATTTTCTATTTTAAATCAATGAATTAGTGAAAGTGTGTTGTAGCTGCTTGCAGCGGAAACAGAACTTTTACCATATTGGATTATAAAATTTCTCTGTATACTTACCCCTCTTTCTTTAGAGAAAATGTCTGTAAACCCTAATGAAGCAAGTCTTTACAACGGTTCACTTTTTAAAACGGTATAATAAGAAAATGATTATTATTATACCGCATAAGAAAGTGAACCGTACATTTGTTCTAATAATTTTGATGCATTACATGATTCCTTTCAATTCTGGTATATCATTCTTTGAATCCATTTCTGGTTCACCAATCATAATACTTATTAATCTGTTTTGCACATCTAAGTAATTATCATGGTATCTGTATTCATCACTAAATGATTGAAACATTTCCCTAAAATCATCTTCATAATCAAAACCTAATTGAGCTAATTCCTTAATTTCTGGTTGTTTTAACTGCTCCTGTACCCATTTCGTTTCTACTTCATCCGCTTTTTTATTTGTCCTGTCATATTCGTTTTTTGTTCTGTTCATAATTCTTCTTGCAAATCTTGAAGATATTTCTTTCTTTTTATGAATCATATCCTCATTTGTTAAAGCATTCATAATTTCTTGTAATGCTTCATTGTCTGCAAAAATCTGAATCTGCTTTTTGTACCGAACCCAGTTAAACCCATATGTTTCATTAATTTGTTCGCACACCCTATCATAAAATTTTTTCTGCTGTTTCCTTTGAAAGATTGTCAATATTCGTTTGGCGTTAAACTCTTTCAAAACTTTACGCTCTGTCTGCCTGATAATAATATCTTCGTTTTTTGTTGATGTATGGCAATCCCCATTATTAATTGAAATGCAGTAATTTCTATAATAATTTAAAGTTTTATATTCATCTTGTAATGAATCTAGCACTCTGAATATGACACTTTCCAATTCAGGCTTACACCTATAATAAAATTGATTTAGCATTGCAGCAGTAAACCGTGGATTTATTTCTGCCAGTTCTTTTAAAGATATTTTTTTATAATTTTTAGTGACTAATCCGACAAAACAAGCTAATTCTTCAACACTTGTATATATGACATTTTCATCTTTTTGCAGTAAATAGTAAATCATGATAGGTTTAATATTCTCTATATAAAATCCATTTTTGCCCCTGCCATCTTCTTTTTCTATATAATGCGGAATTTCAAAAATATCTGCTATTTGTATGGCGTACTGCTTTAAATCAGGTCTGTTTTGAATATCATAATACTGGTTTATGATTTCATCTGCTTCGCCTTTTCGTTTTCCTTTGGATATTTTTTGTAAGTCTGTTATTAAGTTTCCTTCTCTATCTTTCATATTAAGATTTTCTACTCCGATAGTTCTAATAAGCTCTTTTCGCCCTTTTATAAATATCTGCCCTATTTCCGTTTTAGTTTTTACTGCAACTTCTGTGGCATCTTCTGGATTGAATATAGTTACATTAGGTGATAATCCATATGTTTTCTCTGTTTCAGATTTTCTGGTTTCCTCAATAGCTTTTTGCTCTTTTGGGATTAAAACATTAGAATCATACTTTACAAGAATATCATTGATTAGCAAATATGATTCTATATCCGTCAGTTTCCCTTTATCATGATTTTCCATAATTTCAAGTAGCTGCTTTTTATATGGATTGTCTGCTTCTAAATCCAGAATGGAATTTATTATATTTTGTTTCATAATTTCTGTAGTCATAACCACCCCCCCCTTACTCCATATCAGCATATTCATTGTCTATATCATCCTCAAAGCTTTCAGATTCAGGCAGCATATTCATATCTACATTACTGGTTTCTGGTTCTTCCGCATCCTCATCTTCATTAATTTTCGTTTCAAATCCAAAAACATCAAGAATCAGATTCTTTGCTTTGTTGAAAGAGTATTTCCGTGTACTTTGCTTTGAACCATCTTTCCTATATTTTGTTAATGTAAAAACCTGATTCTCATAATCATTCGCTTTTTGAGTAACGCTTATTACTGGTCTGCCATCTATTTGAAATGTTGCGGTTCTGCCAGAATCAAGGTCTTTGCATACTTCCGTTTGTCTTATAAGATGGAATAGTGTTGTAATCTTTCCAGTCAATTTCTTTCTGGTTAAAAAAGAAATATCAACTGTTTCATGCACTGTTGAAAATCCTAAATTCCCATTTCTACAATAATTCAAAACAACTTCTGAATATTTAGGAGTTTCTGTTATATTTGATTCTGTAGGTTTTGTGGATTTTAGTTTTGTTTTAGATGCTTTGTTTGTAGCAGTTGTTCCTTTTGTTCTTGGCATAATATGATTCCTCCCTCTATTTTTAATTCTGGATAGGCTGTCACACTAACAACCCATCCAAAAGAAATACAGTTTATTTTATTATTTTTCTATTGATTTTGCAGCATTACATAAATCTTTAGCCTGTTTTCTTACCTCAAATAATTTAGTCCTATAATATTCAGCAGATTCAGACATATTATAAAGCAAATCTAATACATTCAATTCATCTGATTCTACTGAATTTGCATAACACCCTACCGCACTGACTTCATTATCATTTATCTCAAAATGTACTAAATTATTTTTATCTGAAATAATGCAATCAGAATATTTATCTATGTAATCTCTGACAAATTCATCTGCTGAAACACGCAATTCTTTAAATTTTTCGTAAATAATTTCAAAATGAACTGCTGAAACAAATACGCCTGTTCTATTGATAAATTCTCTTCGGGTAACGAAGCCTTTATATTCTTTTTCTGGAAAAATGCAAGTATTTTTCTTTGTAACTTGCATAACTGTTTCCTTTCCTTCTGTTGCATTATTTTTATTTGTCATTTTTCCATACACTTTTTCATGCATTTCTTCATCTTTATTTTTCGTATTCTTTTGAGCTTCATATAAATTCATAACAATTTCCTCCAATTCTTTTAATTTTTCTGATTTTGTGCGCACTCAAATAAGCTATTCATCATAGCATTTTTAAATTTTGTACACAAATGAACACAATTAATAAAAGTATGCATATCTAATTTTTTGCACACAAATAAACTCTGTCTGTATTCAGTTGCAGCATGATTGATTCATTGGATTTTTAGCTCAATCAAAGGCTATTCACCGCCATAAATAATAGGGATTTTGATAGATTATAGATTTCTCGAA
>NZ_RAZG01000131.1 GCF_003612565.1 Roseburia sp. 1XD42-69
ATGTACCTTGAAAACTTCATACAGAGATTGATGATAAAAGATAACTTTTAAATATCAAGACATCCGAGAAAAAAACAGATTTTGTAGAAAGAAAAACAAGCTTTTATAAGCAGAAACCGTAACGCTATACGGAATGGTCAAGCAAGTAAGGGCGCAGGGTGGATGCCTTGGCACTAAGAGCCGAAGAAAGACGTGATAAGCTGCGAAAAGCCATGGGGAGGAGCACATATCCAACGATCCATGGATATCTGAATGGGGAAACCCACACGGTGAAGCCGTGTATCCATACGCCAATTCATAACGTATGGAGGGGAACCCGGTGAACTGAAACATCTAAGTAGCCGGAGGAAGAGAAAGAAACATCGATTCCGGAAGTAGCGGCGAGCGAAACCGGAAGAGCCCAAACCGGGATGCGTGCATCCCGGGGTTCGGACCGCAGAAGCGATTCATGGAATTTAGCAGAATGGTTTTGGGAAAGCCAGCCAGAGAGGGTGAAAGCCCCGTAAGCAAAAAAGGACATGACGCGGCGGTATCCAGAGTACATCGAGACACGAGAAACCTTGATGGAATGAGCGGGGACCACCCCGTAAGGCTAAATACTCCTTAGTGACCGATAGAGCATAGTACTGTGAAGGAAAGGTGAAAAGGACCCCGGGAGGGGAGTGAAAGAGAACCTGAAACCCTGTGTCTACAAACTGTGGGACACCAACATTAGGTGAACTGCGTACTTTTTGTAGAACGGTCCGGCGAGTTGCGGATGCAGGCAAGGTTAAGCGCTACAGGCGCGGAGCCGAAGGGAAACCAAGTCTTAATAGGGCGTTAAGTCGGCATACGCAGACCCGAAACCGGGTGATCTATCCATGTCCAGGTTGAAGATGCCGTAAAAGGCATTGGAGGACCGAACCCACATCCGTTGAAAAGGGTGGGGATGAGGTGTGGATAGGGGAGAAATTCCAATCGAACCCGGAGATAGCTGGTTCTCCTCGAAATAGCTTTAGGGCTAGCCTCGTATGAGTCTTGTGGAGGTAGAGCACTGAATTTCCGCGGGGGCGTCAAAGCTTACCAAAGAATATCAAACTCCGAATGCCATAAAGACGTTATACGGGAGTCAGACTGGACGAGATAAGTCGGGCAGTCAAAAGGGAAAGAGCCCAGACCTGCAGCTAAGGTCCCAAAGTGTGCATTAAGTGGAAAAGGATGTGGGGATTCAAAGACAGCTAGGATGTTGGCTCAGAAGCAGCCATACATTCAAAGAGTGCGTAACAGCTCACTAGTCGAGAGTCCCTGCGCCGAAAATGTCCGGGGCTAAAATGCACCACCGAAGCTCAGGAATGTATTAATACATTGGTAGAGGAGCATTCTTAAAACTGATGAAGCCGTACCGGAAGGGGCGGTGGAGGGATAAGAAGAGAGAATGCCGGAATGAGTAGCGAGAGGAAGGTGGGAATCCTTCCGGCCGAATATCTAAGGTTTCCAGGGTAAAGCTGATCTGCCCTGGGTAAGTCGGGGCCTAAGGCGAGGCAGAAATGCGTAGCCGATGGACAACAGGTTGAGATTCCTGTACCGTCTATGGACAGAACTGTGGGGACGCGGAAGGAAAGTGTGAGCCGGGAATGGAAAGACCGGTACAAGCGCAGGAGGCGTGCAGCCGGCAAATCCGCTGCATAAGCCAAAGGCGTTAAGTGGAGCGAAATATAAGTAGCGAAGCACACAGGCCGGCCGCCGAGAAAAGCCGCTATAGTTTCATAGATGCCCGTACCGTAAACCGACACAGGTGGATGAGGAGAGAATCCTAAGGCCGACGGAAGAAGCATTGTTAAGGAATTCGGCAAAATGGCCCCGTAACTTCGGGAGAAGGGGCGCCTGGGAAACCAGGCCGCAGAGAATAGGCTCAAGCAACTGTTTAGCAAAAACACAGGTCTATGCGAAACCGTAAGGTGAGGTATATGGGCTGACGCCTGCCCGGTGCTGGAAGGTTAAGAGGAGAGGTCAGCGCAAGCGAAGCTTTGAATTTAAGCCCCAGTAAACGGCGGCCGTAACTATAACGGTCCTAAGGTAGCGAAATTCCTTGTCGGGTAAGTTCCGACCCGCACGAAAGGCGTAATGATTTGAGCACTGTCTCGACAATGCATCCGGTGAAATTGAAGTGCCAGTGAAGATGCTGGCTACCCGCGCCAGGACGGAAAGACCCCATGGAGCTTTACTCCAGTCTGATACTGGGATTTGGTACTGCATGTACAGGATAGGTGGGAGGCTGTGAAGGAAGGACGCCAGTCTTTCCAGAGCCGCTGTTGGGATACCACCCTTGCAGTACCGGGTTTCTAACCAGCGCCCGTAAGCCGGGGCTGGGACAATGTCAGGCGGGGAGTTTGACTGGGGCGGTCGCCTCCGAAAGGGTATCGGAGGCGCTCAAAGGTTCCCTCAGAATGGTCGGAAACCATTTAAAGAGTGCAAAGGCAGAAGGGAGCTTGACTGCGACACCGACGGGTGGAGCAGGTAGGAAACTAGGACTTAGTGATCCGGTGGTATAAAGTGGGATTGCCATCGCTCAACGGATAAAAGCTACCCTGGGGATAACAGGCTTATCACTCCCAAGAGTTCACATCGACGGAGTGGTTTGGCACCTCGATGTCGGCTCATCGCATCCTGGGGCTGTAGCAGGTCCCAAGGGTTGGGCTGTTCGCCCATTAAAGCGGTACGCGAGCTGGGTTCAGAACGTCGTGAGACAGTTCGGTCCCTATCCGGCGCGGGCGCAGGATATTTGAAAGGAGCTGGCCTTAGTACGAGAGGACCGGGCTGGACGGACCACTGGTGTACCTGCTGTCTTACCAAAGGCATGGCAGGGTAGCCAAGTCTGGAAGGGATAAACGCTGAAGGCATCTAAGCGTGAAGCCCCCCTTAAGATGAGATATCCCCCGCAAAAGCGGGTAAGACCCCTTGAAGACGACAAGGTAGATAGGGCAGGGGTG
>NZ_RAZG01000012.1 GCF_003612565.1 Roseburia sp. 1XD42-69
TCTCCTTTGCTCTTTCACTTGATAGTATAGGTTGTTCAACTTTTTCTGTCCACACTTATATACTAACACCATTTCTTGTTTCCAGGAACTGCGCCTCCTCCGGTGGGATACCTATCTGCTGATATTTCATCCCTTCCTCAAGTACGGCAATCTTGTGGGCATTGGTCGTTCCACGATACACTGCATTCCAAGAATCTCTTACCTTTGCCGGGTCTTTCAACACACCCGGATGCTCCAACACACCACCGGGATTTGCACCATTAGCAAAAAAGCTGGCACCGTATTCCTCACAGGCCATTGTCATACCTACAGCATTCCTTGCCATTGCAATAGGTGAGTAACCGATAAGACCATCAAATCCAAGTCCGGGAATATGAAGCACATCCTCCTGCCTTAAGATGATATCTCCCATCTTTTTCATGTTGGGATTCTCATCTGTATAACGGGAATACACATAATACAGCACTCCATTACTGTCCCTCTCCACACTCATCTTGTTTGGAAGAAGCGGATACAGAGAAAGCACCTCGCCTTTCCCATTTCGTATGATTTGTGCATACGCATTTCCCCAAATTAAAAGATGACTCATCAGCGTTTCCCTGAACACAAATGAAGTCATCTCCGGGTTTGGCTCATCATGGAGCAGCGTATAAAGCGGATGGTCGCAAACCATTTCCTTCCCACCGTCTTTGTATCTGTATACATGAATTGGAAGCGATGCAACCGCCTCTGACAAAATCCTCACACATGCGTAATCTGCCGTGGTCTGCATAGCAGTCATTTCATTGACACTCTTTCCGCTGGTGCTTCGTCCGAAATTGAATGTATACTCACCATTGCTGTAATTCCGTACAGGCTTATCCCTCACCTGACCGAAACCAAACAAACTTTTTATTCCCATCTGCTATCCCTCTCTTTCTTTTTGTATCTGCCTGTGATAAAATCGAATCTATAAACATCGAAAAAAGTTCATAAAAATTTAGCAATTAAAGGCATTGATTTTTTGCTGTAAATTGCATATAATAAAAACACAGATAGAAATATCTGTGCAGCGGTTAGAGCGTCCAGTTAAAATGCTCGTTTAAAAGCGGTTAGATTGTCCAATTAAAACAATCGGTTAACAGCAGTGGGTGGAGTAATCCACCCGCTTTTTTACTTTTCAGGAGGCTTTATGGATTGGTACGTTGTCGATAAAAAATACATCAATTACCTGACACAGTTTGATTCCCGTGTCGGATATGTGGAATATGGGGAACGTTTGAAACTCCATGTGGGAATTCTTCTTACTATCGGAGATTTCCACTACTATGTCCCTATTTCCTCTGCAAAACCAAAACATCAGAAGATGTCCAACAGTCTGGATTTCCACAAACTCCAGGATGAATCCACCGGATATCTTTATGCGGTATTAAATATCAATAATATGATTCCGGTTCCTGATAACTGTCTTACACAGTTAAAATATAATCAGGTAGAAAGCTTCCGTTCTTTCAGTAATGAAAAAGAAAAAACAGACTATGTCTACCTGCTCCAGAAAGAAAAAGCTCTAATTGACAATGTTCAAGACACTCTGCAAAACAAAGCCATGAAATTATATCAGAAATGCATTGCCAAGCCGGATTCTTCCCTTGCTACAAGATGCTGTAATTTCAAAATGTTGGAAGAAAAATGCAGTTCTTATTCCGATACATAAACACAACCATGATCCTTCAAACCTCTCCATCTGCCGGAGAGGTTTTCTTTCTTAAAAAACAAGAATTCCCCTGCCATCATATACACTTCCCTCGCTACCCTGATTACGGATTGCACGGTCAAGTGCCATGACGGTTGCTACTGCAGCATCAATTTTCTCTGTGGATTTTTCTTTATCCATTTTGATATTTCCGGCAGGGTCTTGTCTGACATACACGTTGTCCATCATCCAACGGAGAACCTTATGCCCACCGTGGGCAATTCGCTCCTCAAGTGTCAGCTTCATAAGTTCCTTCGTTGGCGGACTCATATCCTTATACCCCTGCCCGAAAGGAACAACAGTAAATCCCATACCTTCCAAATCCTGCACCATCTGCGTTGCACCCCAACGGTCAAATGCAATTTCTTTTATATGGTACTTCGTTCCAAGTTCCTCTATAAATTTCTCTATAAAACCATAATGAATGACATTTCCTTCTGTAGTTTCAAGACACCCTTCTGCTGCCCACACATCATAGGGAACATGATCCCTTCTGACACGGAGTCTCATGTTATCTTCCGGTATCCAGCAATATGGTAAAATGATGTATTTTTCTTCATCATTTCTTGGTGGAAATACAAGTACAAATGCAGTGATATCCGATGTACTCGAAAGGTCTAAACCGCCATAGCAGGTTCTTCCGATAAGTTCCTCCTCATTTACAGGGAATGCACACGCATCCCATTTATCCATCTGCATCCAACGAGTGGACTGTTTTACCCATTGGTTTAATCGAAGCTGCCGGAAGATATTTTCTTCTGCTGCATTTTCCCTTGCACTGATGTAAGCATTTCGAACCTTTTCAATATCGATGGTTTTTCCAAGGGAAGGATTTGCTTTATACCATGTGGCTTCGCTCGTCCAGTCATCCTCATCGGATGCACCATAAATCACGGGATAGAATGTCGGGTCAATTTTTCTGCCCTCTATAATGTCAACAGCTTTTTGGTGCTGTTCAAAGCAAATCGAATTTCTGTCTGTTCCGGCTGTAGTAATCAGAAAATATAAAGGCTGTGTTCTGGCATCACCTGAGCCTTTTGTCATAACGTCAAAAAGTTCTCTGTTCGGCTGTGCATGAAGTTCATCAAAAATAACAGCGTGTACGTTCAGACCATGCTTGGTATATGCTTCAGCTGATAACACCTGATAGAAGCTGTTGGTCGGTTTATACACAAGCCTCTTAACCGACATCACTGGTTTAATTCTCTTTTTCAAAGCAGGACACTGATCCACCATATCCACAGCCACATCAAATACAATAGATGCCTGTTGGCGGTCGGAAGCACAGCCATACACTTCTGCTCCCCATTCCCCGTCACCGCAGGTCATATATAATGCAATGGCAGCCTCCAGTTCCGACTTTCCATTTTTCTTCGGAATCTCACAGTAGCAGGTATTGTACTGCCTGTAGCCATTTTCCTTAACCGTACCGAATAGTGTGCGGATAATCTCATCCTGCCAGGAAAGAAGTTCAAACGGAACTCCCCTCCATTTTCCTTTGGTGTGCTTCAGACAATTGATAAAGTTGACCGCATGATCCGCTTTTGTCACATCATACATTATCTGCCACCTCCCTTAATCAAGAGAAGTTCCATCGCATCACTTTCTTTGTCCTCAGCTGTATCTGCAACAATTCTGCTTCTCGCAGAAGGAGTAAGTCCGAACTGCTCACAAAATTTTTTCATAATCTTAAGATAGGTCTGTGCAATGGATACCTGTGGCACCTGCTGCCAGTAGCCACTAGGAGTCTTCACAATCGTTCCATGCTGCGTGATAAATTCCTCTGCTTCTTTCCACCTCGCATATGCCTGACAGTATCCGGCAAAGGCAGCCATATCAATCTCCGTGAGAATCCCCAACTGCTCCAGTTGCTTGCTCATCCTCTTCCATTCTTTTTTCGCTTCATCCTCAAGCCATGACGGACAGCGTGGTGCTTTCTTTTCAGGCTTCGGTTCGGCCGTATTAAGGCTTCTCTTGCCCGGATTGCCCTCCAACACCTTTACTGCCGTTGGCTTTGGCTTACGTCCTCTCTGTGCCACTGTCCTCACCTCCGTTTCATGGCATCAAAAAAGGACTCCCGTAGGAATCCTTTACTGTATAAATTTAACACTCGCCTGTTAGTATAAATTTTGCATAATCTCCCTTGTGTTCCTCAATAAAAACCACAAGTTCATAAAACTTCATCTCTTTTGCAATTACCTGAACCATATTCGTGTCAAACATATTGGTTCGCCCCGTAGCCCTGACAGCAAGTATCTGCTCCTTTATTTTTTCTGTCATCAGTCTCCGTCAGTTCCTGGCAGTCTTCTGGAAGCGGTTCTATTCTCCAATACTGTCTCAAACTTGCATGTGCAATCACATATTCATATGCGTAGATAAAATACCCTTTTTCAGTAAGTTTAACTTCAGCCACATTACTTACCGAAGTTCCCTGTATTTCAGGCACTCCACCTTCCTTCCAACGAACGCCTATATAATAAGTCTGCAACTCACCTTTCCGGTAAATAAAAGTAACTGCTCCAATCAGTCCATCTCTATGCACTTCAAATACCGTAACCATCGAGTCCTGTCCATTCAAGTAATCTGCGTAAAACGCTTCAATTGCTTCATGATTTTGCATAGCATTATCTTCTTCAACACTTACTAAACCGCTTCTGCCCAATTGTTCCACCACGGCTTTCCTCTGCTCGTTGGTAAATTCGTTAATACCGGAAGAGTAGCTTGGTGCATCTGCAATTACAATATCCTTATAGATTTCTCTGACCGATTCTGCTGCTGACAAAACCGTACTCTGCAACTGCTCCTTCTCCTCTTCTGAAAGGAGGTCATCGCTGGCTTGCGGAATGAACCAATATGCTGACTCTGTAGAAGTTTCCGCATTCTCGGCTTCTTCTGTTTCTGCTTCGCTATTTTCGATTTCTACAGGTGGCTCCCATACTTCTTCTGCCATCTTTTGCTTTTCTGCATGCTGTTTTCCCCAACAGAACACTCCTGCTATCACGAAAAACAACAGCAGCAAAATCGGAAGTCCACATCTTCTAAGCAGCCATTTCACATCTTCCATTATTCGCCTCCGTACAATTCTTCCCATTCTTCTAACGTCAACCGTGGCGTATGCCAAGTTTCTCTGTAGTTGTTTTCAGATGGTATAATTCGGTTAGATACATATTGTACTCCTCCGTCCTCTAACGGGCGGACCACAACCTCATGAGCATATACCTTGGAATCACCTGCATAAGGGAATACTACATTAGCTGTAAGTGTAATTGTCCCATCGCTGTTTTCTGTAAAACCGACTATCTCTGAATATGGATATTCCGGGTATTCTACTTCTTCGAAACCTCTCGGCTTATATTCATAAGTCGAATCCACCGAATCATAGACCGTTTTGGATTGTAGCGTTTCGCTATCGATATTGAAATATTTCATAATAACACTTTCGAATTCCTCTTTTGGAATCTGATAAACTGCACTGACTGATAAGTTGTCATCAGCAACATAAGGAACATACTGACCGTTTACTTTTGGATAAAGAATGTCATACATATCATAGAAATTCAAATCTCCAAAATCATCCTCGCTCCAATCTACAATGAACATATTATTCTGTTCAAAGCTGATTGGGCGGAGGTATTTCCGACTCAACACCCTATATGTTTCATCCAATGGCTGTACTCGTAATGCGGTATGCTCCTCTGCCCCACTCAACGTAAGAACATACAATTCTTCTGAAAACCAGACACCGGAAAACATCAGGTAACCTTCTTCTGTATAATTCCAATACTCCGCTTGATAGTTTCCTATAACCTCTCTTTTCATATTTCCATTTTCATACTTGTAATAGCTTCTGACCACATCTACATTTCCGTCTTTTGTGTGCAAATCGTATTTTACAAATCCGCCCAAATAGCTGACTTCAAGAATCGTTATTTCTGCTTCCTCCTGTGCATCCACCTTTTCGCAGAATTCCACTACCTTCTCTGGTTCCGTCATGTTAATTTGATTTCTGCTGTCAACAGCCGGATATCCATTTTCTCCAAGGCGATTAACAATACTTCGAATCATTTCCAAATCAGCTATCTTATTTTGTTCTGCTGCTTCTTTATAAAGATCCACACAGATTTCTATAATTTCTTCCGCATTCTCCTGAGAATTTTCTGTTGCCTCCTGAACCTCAATGAAGGGATCATCAACCTGTATTTCTTCCGGGGGCATATCACTGCACCCCGAAATGGTATAACTCAGAAGTATTTGTATCATGCATAGTCTCATTCCCATGCCTCTCCTTTTTTCTTTCATATAGACCTCCGTTCTTTTTTCTAATATGGTAATATCCTGATTTTCAATGTACAGCACTTTAATTATTACATTTGTAAGATTTTTGGGTAAAAAAATTTTCTCCAACAATACAATATACTCTCTTGAATATTACACCCGTAAGATTTAGAAGTCAAGTTATCTTTATATAAAAAGGCTTCTGCCAGAAGGTATCATACATTTTCGCAAAAGTAATACCTTTTAGCAAAAGCCTATTATTCAGCAAGGTTTCAAACCACCCCACTGTTTCAATATTCAAATGTTTCATTCAAAAGACCAGAAAACACACGTCCATTATCTTTCTTTATTATCCCACAAACCGCAGAAAATCAAGGTTTCCTCGAAAGCAGACAAACAGTCTCAATATTCCCTTGAACTTTGATTTTATACTGCATAGCGAAAGTATGCAATGGGTTTTCAAAGTGGGGTAATAGTTTTATCCCCATTTTACAACATTCCTCACGCTACGTTTCTATGTATATCTACTTAATCTGCAATAACAACGGCAACAATGCAATTCCTACATCAACACCTTTATCAGCAATCCATTTAACAATTCCTTTTGCATTTTCCCACTTTTTTGATTTGCGGTCTGGAGATTTAACGATTTTTTCTAATTCGTTAATCTTATTCAAAATCTCTTCTATTTCGGTATCTGGCAACGCCGACATATTCTCAATTTCTTTTCTTACATCACTAAAGGAAATATTAATATCAACTTTGTTTTCATTTGTATTTGTTATCTGTACCATTGGAACGCTCTGAGGAATTGTTTCCATAAGTGCCGGATATCCCAATGCTTTAAAAGTCAGCATTTTATTATAAATTTGTCTTAAGTCATAAAACAGTTCTTGTCCGGCCACTTCATCATAAATTCCAATCACTTCCTCATATCCATATAATCCTGCATTAAGCTTTGGAACATATGCTTCATACTTTGCAGTTACATCTTTATACAATTGCTGTTTAGCGATTTCAGGTGTCACCTCATTTGCAGAATCGGATATAGCTTGTTTTAAAGATTCCAAATCTTCTTCATACATAGATTTAAAATCAAATAAAGGATCTTTTTCTTTATCTGTCGCAATAATCAATTCTAATTTTTCTTTGATAGCATTTAATTCTGGTCTGTAATTCAGCGCACTACCAACAGCACATGCTTTCCCTGATGTCGGTATATCCTTCCCAAAATCTTCAAATATACCGTTGTATTTTGCAATTAGTGCCTGATATAAACTATGCGTACCATTGCTTGATGCTTGAGCATCTTCGCATCGTTTTATATCAGTTCTCATTATCTCCAATAACTCAGTAGTCACTCTATTTCCTCCTATGCTACATTACCAAATAATTTTATTAATCTGTCCTTCATTTCTTTTTCGAAAAAGTATCCTTTCGCCAAAATGTATATCTCCCATTTCTAAAAGCCTATCCCCTGGGGTAAACATCCGGTTATATCATCACTCTACGGAAACAGAAACACACATCTATTTTATTTCCAAAATGGCGAAATCCTTTGATTTATTGGGCTTTTCTCGACAGAAGGCAGACTGTCTCCACATGCACCGTCTCCCCAAACTGGTCCACACCCCGAACTTTCCGAACCTCATAACCCCCGCCTTTAAGCACCCTCAAATCCCTTGCCAGGGTAGCCGAATCGCAGCTCACATACACAATCCTCCCCGGCCTCATCTTAAGCATAGTATCCAGGCATTTTTCATCACACCCTTTTCTGGGCGGATCAACCACTATCACATCCGGGTGCAGCATATCCTCTTTTGCGCCACCAGCCTTAGCCCTTCCATAAAACTCCGGCAGAACTTCCTCCGCTTTCCCCAGGAAAAATTCTGCATTTCCAATGCCGTTTAGCCTGGCATTTTTCCTGGCATCCTCCACAGCTTTTGGAACAATTTCCACCCCGTAAACCTTCCTGGCATTAGCTGCCAAAAACAGGGAAATCGTACCAATCCCGCAGTACAAATCCCACACCGTCTCTTTTCCAGTAAGGGCGGCATAGTCCAGTACAAGAGAATACAATTTCTCCGTCTGCAAAGGATTCACCTGATAAAAAGACTGAGGAGAAATCTGATACACCGTCTTTTTCCCTGTCCTGGAAAAATCCGAAACATTCCTGAGGTATAAGGCGTCTTTGATGGTATCTCTGCCCCAGATTGTCCTTGTCTCCCTGCCTAAAATCACATTGGTCTTTTGGGTATTCACATTCAGGGAAATGCTCGTCATGCCCGGAATTTTTTTTAGCATCTCTGCCAGCTTTCCCTCTCCAGGCAGCTCTCTTCCGTTTATCACCAGGCACACCATAATCTCTTTAGAGTCAAAGCCACACCGGATTAAGACATGACGCACCAGCCCCTTTCCCGTGGCCTCCTGGTAGGCGCTGACTCTCTGTGCTCTCATATAGGAGAGCACAGTCTCCAAAACCATCCTGTTCACCGGCACTCCCAGGGCACAGTCGGTGTTGGGAATAATATTGTGGGTTCTCCCGGCATAAAAACCTGTCACCACATTTCCATCCCTGTCATATCCCACAGGAAACTGGGCCTTATTTCGGTAGCCGAAGGGATGTTCCATCCCCACCACAGGCTCCATTACCTCATAAAGCTCCTCCTTGGAAAAACCTCCAAGACGGATTAAATTATCCCTGATTTTTTTCTCCTTAAAGGCAAGCTGGCTCTCATAAGACATCTGCTGGAGCTGGCATCCTCCGCAGGCTCTTGCATAGACACAATGGGGCTCCACCCGGTTGGGCGAAGCCTCCTTTATCTCCATTAGACGTGCATATCCATAATTCTTTTTTAACTTCATAATCTTGGCAAAAATCACATCTCCGATTACAGTGTCCTTTACGAAAAAAGTCATTCCCTGAAATTTCCCGATACCTGAGCCTTCCACGGACAAATCTGTAATTGTAAGCTCTATCATATCATTTTTCTGCATAGGTTTACCTGCTGGTCTTTCGTATATTAGACTCCAAAAGACGGTTATATCCCAGCCATTCGGTATTTCCCTCAGGGATAGAGGCAAATGCCTCTTTTAATGTCTCCATTTTTGCATCCACGTTATCGGCAAAACTAAGGGCCACAGCCTCCATAAGCGCAGGTTTTTTCGGTGAGCCGTACTCTAACTCCCCGTGGTGGGCCAGAATGCAGTGCTTTAATTCACTGGCCAGCTTTTTGGGAAACTCCGGTATCTCCCGGATTTTCTCTCCCACCCATTCTGTTCCCATAACAATATGTCCTAAAAGCTGCCCGTCATCCGTGTAATCATTTTCAGGAAAAACAGAGAGTTCCTCCAGCTTTCCGATATCGTGAAACATAGCCGCTGATAAGAGTAAATCCCTGTTTAACATGGGATACTGCCTGCAGAATGCCTCACAGAGTTTTGTAACCCCCAGGGTATGTTCCAAAAGCCCCCCCACAAAACCATGGTGCACCGTTTTTGCCGCAGAGTGAAATTTGAAACGTTTTTCAAACTCTTTATCCTCCAGGAAAAATTTGGAGAGAAGCATCTTTAAACAGGGTGTCTCCACAGAAGAAATGATGTCCTTTAACTCACCGTACATCTCATCCACATCCCTGGAACTCACCGGAAGGTAATCTCCCGGCTCATACTCCCCCGGCTGTGCCTTCCGCACCCGTTTTACATTGAGCTGCAGCGCTCCCTGAAAACTTGTTACATCCCCGGTGACGCTGATATAGTCAAATCTTTCAAAATCATCGATTCCCTGGGAGTCCGGCTCCCAGATTTTTGCATCTAAGGTTCCGGTTTTATCCTGCAGAATCAAATTCTCATAGGCCTTTCCGTTTTTGGTCACGGCCGACTGTCTATGTTTACAAAGGTAAACTTCGTTTACCCTTTCCCCTTCCCGCAATATCTCAATATACTTCATGTTCTTCCCAGCCCAAATGGGCCTCTCCTTCCTAAAATTTCCCGCTAATCCAATTTTCCTGCCGTCACCGTGCATTCCACCCTGGAATACTCATCCAGTCCCTGGCGTTTGACGGCGATTTCTATGGTGTCTCCCGGCTCTAAACTTAAAACCTTTGCCTCATATGCATCCACAGAGGCAATCTCCTCCCCGTCCATTTCCGTAATCACATCCCCTGTCTGAAGCCCCGCCCAAAGAGCCGGGGAATCCAAAACCACCTCTTTAATATAAACTCCCTTGGGAATATCGTACTCCTTGGAAATCCGCTCTGTGGCAGTCACCACTTTAAGGCCAAGATAAGGAATGTCCTTTCCGTTAGAAAGCATTTCGATAAGTTTTTTCAACTCGGATATAGATACGGCAATGAGGGTATTTTCATCACTGTTGCTGCTGTAATCCTGCATCACCAGCCCAACGATTTCACCGTTTAAATTCAGAAGTGCGCCGCTGCTGTTTTTGCTTCCCACAATATCTGTAGTCAGCACTTTGTATGTATTATCCACCGTATGGATTTCATTGTTCACAGACGTGATATTGCCTGCGGCGATTGAGTAATTCGTTCCCAGAGGGCTTCCTACTGCAATCACCACATTTCCCTGGGCCAAAGACAGGGAATTTCCCAAAACTCCATAGGTAATCGCATTTTTTGTGGCTTCATCCAGGGAATCTAAGGGCACGGAAAGCATGGCAAGCCCTGTATTTCCGTCATACTTTTTCAAAGATGCTGTCAATGTCATTTCATTGATAAAAGTAACGCTGATTGCCTCCGCCTCTTTAATCACTTTATGCTCCGTCAAAATCAACAGCTCCCTGTTGTTGTCCCCGATGATAATACCGGAGGCCTGCCCCTTGCTCTCATAGGCATTGTTATACCAATCCGTATCGCTGACCACACCGGTTACTGTTACGATGGAACTGTTTTTTTCTTTTCCCACCGCATAAATCTTGTTCTGAAGAGACTGGTAATCTGCAAGCTCCAGTTCTTTTTTCACAATGGTTGTCTCCGCCACAGGGGGCTCCGGGACCACCTCTTCTTCTGATTCCGCTGCTTCCGTCTCTGTGGCAAATTCATCCGCAGGAATCGTAATAGGCGTATTGGCCTTGGGATGCATCCAATTTTCCATAAAAGGCTGCAGATACGTAAAAACTGCACAGGCAGTCACGCCAAATAAAACAGCCAGTGCCACGGTAAAGACACCCTGTTTTAACATCCGCTTTTTGTTCAAAGGTTTTTCTTTAATCTTTTCTCTGATAAAATCAAAGCTTTCCTTCTCCTGATCTCCCATACACTTACCGCTCCTTCGTATCTGCATACAAAATAACAGCTGCGTCACCTTCTATTATAAATGGTGTGTGAAAGATATGCAAGATTTACTTTCCAACCCCGGAATGATGCGTTATAATGGTTGGTAGAAAAACAAAGAAATATTGAGGAAATATTATGGAAAAAAAAGCGTTACGCACATTAGAATACGATAAAATTATCGAAAAATTAACAGAGTTTGCCTTCAGCCGGGAGGCCAAGAAACGGTGCCAAAATTTGCTCCCCATGACAGACATCCAGCAGATAAATCTTGCCCAAAAACAGACGGACGAAGCCCTGCTCCGTATTTTTGCCAAGGGAAGCCTGTCATTTTCCGGCATCCACCCCATTGGGGAACTGTTAAAACGTTTGGAAATCGGCGGCACTTTAAGTATAGGGGAACTCCTTAAAATCAGCTCCCTTTTAGAGACGGCAAAACGGGTAAAGGCCTACAACAGGCGGGACAGAGATGAGGAGAAAACAGACTCCTTAGACGGGTTATTTGACGGCATCGAACCTCTTACCCCCTTAAACGAAGAGTTGAAACGCTGTATTTTATCGGAAGAGGAAATAAGCGACGACGCCAGCAGCAACTTAAAATCCATCCGCCGCCAAATCGGGGGCATGAATGAGCGGATTAGAAGCCAGATGACAAAAGTAATGAACCAGGCGGGAAACAGCGGGTATCTCCAGGATGCCGTAATTACCATGCGGGACAATAGATACTGCCTTCCTGTGAAAGCGGAGGCAAAAAACCAGGTTCCCGGCATGGTTCACGACCAGTCCTCCAGCGGTTCCACCCTGTTTATCGAGCCTGCTTCCGTGGTAAACTTAAACAACGAATTAAAAGAGCTTTTTCTGCGGGAAGCCAAAGAGATTGAAGTAATCCTTGCAGGTTTAAGCGCCCAGGTTTTTGAATACCAGACCGCTTTGGCCCAGGACTATGAACTTCTAACAGAGCTGGATTTCATTTTTGCCAAGGCCTGCCTTGCAAAAATCCACAACGGCGTTTCCCCCGTATTTAACACCGGGGGAAGGATTCATATCCGCAAAGGCCGCCATCCCCTGTTAGACCCCAAAAAGGTTGTGCCCATTGACGTAATCCTTGGGGATGACTTTAACCTATTAATTGTTACAGGGCCAAATACCGGGGGCAAAACCGTCTCCTTAAAAACCGTGGGGCTCCTCACCCTTATGGGCCAAGCCGGGCTTCACATCCCCGCAGGGGACCGCTCAGAGCTTCGGGTTTTTCAAAACGTTTTTGCAGATATCGGAGATGAGCAGAGCATTGAACAGAATTTAAGCACCTTTTCCTCCCATATGACCAATATTGTTTCCATCCTGTCAAAGGCAGATCAGGATTCCCTGGTGCTTTTTGATGAGCTTTGCGCCGGAACAGACCCAACGGAAGGAGCCGCCCTTGCCATTTCCATTTTAACAAGGCTCCATAACCAAAATGTCTGCACCATGGCAACCACCCACTACAGCGAAATCAAAGTCTTTGCCCTTTCCACAGAGGGAGTGGAAAACGCTTCCTGCGAGTTTGACGTGGAGACATTAAGCCCCACCTACCGGCTTTTAATCGGGATTCCGGGAAAGAGCAACGCCTTTGCCATTTCCGGGAAAATCGGCCTGGATGCAGATTTAATTGAGGATGCCAAAAGCCGCATCACCGAATCCCAGGCAAGTTTTGAGGATTTAATCTCCGATTTGGAGAACAGCCGGGTCACCATCGAAAAGGAACAGGCGGAAATTAATGCCTACAAAGAACAAATTTCCTCCTTAAAGCAGAAACTGGAACAAAAGCAGGAGCGCATCGACCAGAGCCGGGAAAAAATTCTGCGGGAGGCAAACGAGCAGGCTTACAATATCATAAAAGAAGCGAAAGACATAGCGGACGAAAGCATCCGCAATTTCAATAAATTCGGCCAGATTCACGCCCCCGCCAGCGAGATGGAAAGAGAGCGGGCCAAACTCCGGGATAAAATGTCTGGACATGAAAAACAGCTTGCCGCCAAAAAGGAACCCCCCGCAAACAACAAAGTACCCAAAAACCTTCGTATCGGGGATTCCGTAAAAGTTTTAAGCATGAATTTAAAAGGCACCGTAAGTTCCCTTCCCAATGCAAAAGGAGATTTGACCGTACAGATGGGCATCTTAAATTCCACGGTAAATATACGGGATTTAGTGCTTTTAGAGGATGAGACTTCCCCCTCCTCCAAAAAGTTTAACAAATCGGGGACAGGTAAAATTAAAATGTCAAAGTCCTCCTCCGTGTCCACGGAAATCAACCTCATCGGCATGACGGTGGACGAAGCCTTAGCACATTTGGATAAGTATCTGGACGACGCCTATATCGCCCACCTTCCCTCTGTGCGCATCGTCCACGGCAAGGGGACAGGAGCCTTAAGGAAGGCCGTACAGCAGCATTTGAAACGGCAGAAATATGTAAAAACTTATCACCTTGGTGAATTCGGCGAGGGGGATTCCGGGGTTACCATAGCAGAGTTTAAATAAGAGAAAGGAATAGACATGCTTGCAAAACAGAAAATTTTAATTGTAGATGACGATGTAAACATCGCCGAATTAATCTCTCTCTACCTTACAAAAGAGTGTTTCGACACCAAAACCGTAAATGACGGGGAAGAAGCCCTGTCTGCTTTTGAACAGTACGCCCCCAATTTAATTCTCCTGGACTTAATGCTGCCGGGCATTGACGGTTATCAAGTGTGCCGGGAAATCCGGGGCAAATCCAATGTGCCCATTATCATGCTCTCCGCCAAGGGAGAAATTTTTGACAAAGTTTTGGGCCTTGAGCTGGGGGCGGACGATTACATTATGAAACCCTTTGACTCCAAGGAGCTTGTGGCCCGGGTAAAAGCGGTTTTAAGACGTTTCCAGCCCGCTCCCAAGACAGAGGCCTTTACGGTAAATATCAAATGCGTAGAGTACACGGACTTAGTGGTAAATCTGTCCAATTATTCCGTTCTCTATAAAAACCAGCCGGTGGATATGCCCCCAAAGGAACTGGAGCTTTTATACTTCCTGGCATCCTCACCTAACCAGGTTTTCACCAGGGAGCAGCTTTTAGACCATATCTGGGGCTATGAATACATCGGTGACACCAGGACGGTGGACGTCCATGTGAAGCGCCTCCGGGAAAAAATCAAGGACACGGCCAACTGGAGTCTTGCCACTGTGTGGGGCATCGGATATAAATTTGAGGTTAAAGAGTAGAAATGAAAAAAACAATCTTTCCAAAACTATTCTGCGGATACTTAATTTTTGGAATTGCAGGGTTTATTATCGTATCCACTTTTACCTCCCATATTACCTCTGACTATCTTGTGGAAACTGAGACTTCCTCCCTCTACAAAGAGGCTACTATTATCGCTTCCGATTACGCTGTAAGCTACTACAGAAACGATATCACCCTGGCGGATTTTGAAGAACGCCTGGAAGCTTTGGACAATTATCTGGGGGCTTCCATATGGGTGGTGGGGGTCAACGGTGATATTCTGGTAAATTCGGAAAAAAAGACAGACCTTTTAAACCTAGAAAATATAAATGGATTTAATATTCTGGATTTTGGCAGTAAATACTACAGAACGGGGAAATTTTATAATTATTTTGAAGAAGAGCAGTTAAGTGTATTTGCCCCTATTTCCATTAACTACAAAATCAAAGGGTATGTGGTTCTACATAAACCTATGCGGCAAATATCCTCTTTCCACTATGGGCTTTTAAATATTTCCTATGTGACCCTGGCCATATTATTCCTCTGCGCTTTTCTGCTCCTGGGCATATTTTCAGCTTCCGTCATCCTTCCTTTACGGAAGATTTCCCGGGCCGCCGGGGAATATGTAGCAGGAAACTTTGACCACAAAATCGATGTCCACTCCAACGACGAAATCGGTTATCTGGCCGCTTCCTTATCCTACATGGCAAATGAGCTGAACACTTTAGAGGAGGACCAGCGGAAATTTGTGTCAAATGTATCCCACGATTTCCGCTCCCCTTTAACCTCAATCAAAGGTTATGTGGAGGCCATGTTAGACGGCACCATCCCTGTGGAAATGCAGGAAAAATATTTAAATATTATCCTCTTTGAGACAGAGAGGTTAAACAAACTTACAAAAAGCCTGTTAGAGCTTAACAAAATCGGCAAACGGGGAATGATGTTAGACACTTCAAGATTTGATATCAACCATGTGATAAAAATGACTGTACAGACCTTTGAGGGAATCTGCAAAGAAAAACATGTATCCTTTGAACTGATACTCACCGACAAAAATCTGTATGTAAAGGCGGATATGAGTAAAATCCAACAGGTAATTTATAACCTTATTGACAATGCCATTAAGTTTTCCCACAACGATTCCTTTATCACGGTGGAGACGACAGTGAAAAACGAAAAAGTTTTCGTTTCCGTCAAGGACACGGGAATCGGCATCCCAAAAGACAGCCTGGGAAAAATATGGGAACGGTTTTATAAGACAGACCTGTCCCGCGGAAAAGACAAAAAGGGGACAGGCCTGGGCCTTTCCATTGTAAAAGAAATTATCCAGGCCCACAACGAAAACATCAATGTAATCAGTACGGAAGGTGTGGGAACAGAATTTATCTTTTCTCTTCCCCTTTATAATAAAGAAGGCGAATAAGCATCCCCACACCGATAATAACCGTAAATATGGAGATAAACTGGGAGGTAGACAGGGCTCCTACAGAGCCTCTCTCCAAGTCTCCCCGGAAAAACTCCAGCACAAATCTGCCCACGCTGTAGGTGATAATATACACGGCTCCTACAGCGCCTTTTTTTGGCTTTCTTTGCCACAGCCAGGATAGAAACAAAAAGTTTATCAAGTTTAAACCTGCAGAAACAAGCTGTATGGGAAACAATGGGACTTCCACGGGAGCGTACAGCGAGTCGTGGAAAACCACCCCAAAGGAGCCCTCTGTCTGCTGGCCATAGCAGCATCCCGCCAAAAAACACCCAATTCTGCCAAAAAACTGTGCCAGTGCAATTACCGGAGCCGCTACATCAAAGCAGACAAAAAAATCCGTCTTTTTTATTTTACAATAAACCACTGCCGTTAATATTCCTCCGATTAATCCGCCATACACCACAAATCCATTGGCAAAATCCAGCATAATCGAAGGGTTTGCAATTACATCCGGCAGAATGGTAAGCCAAAACAAAATCTTAGAGCCTGCAAATCCGCCGATAAGTGAAAAGAGACCCAGCATAAACATAAAGCCGTCCTCTGCCACCCCGGTTTTCATAGCCCTGGCATCTGCCAGCCACACAGCGGTAATCACCCCAACCGCCACCATCAGCCCGTAGCTGTGTATGGTGACAGGGCCGATGGAAAACAATTCCGGAAACATAAACGTACCTCTCAAAAATTACAGTTCAGCCATCAAGTTACAGAAAAACTCCGGCTAATACCGGAGTTTCATCTACTGTTTAAACTAACTCTAAAAGAACCTCTAACGCACCGTCGCCTTTGCGCTGGCCGATTTTAACGATTCTTGTATAACCGCCGTTGCGGTCTGCATATTTGGGAGCAATCTCTGTGAATAATTTATCCACAAGGTCAACTTCCTTTGTGTTTCTCTTCCTGCCGGCTGTCTCTGTGGGAACAGACTTTACAGGATACAGAACCTTCAACATTTTTCTTCTTGCATGGAGACGGGAAGGATTATCCTTTTTAATGGTTTTTTCCACCTCGTCATAGACTGTTACTTTCTTGCCGTCCACAACTTCTTTTACCCTCTTGCCGTCTTTATCTTTTCTTGCAACTTTTGCTTTCACTGTAACTTCTTCAAAATTATCTTTCTCTTTTACAGCCATAGCAATCAGTCCGTCCACAATTTTGCGGACTTCCTTTGCCTTTGCTTCCGTGGTAACGATTCTTCCGTTCTCACTAGCGAGTAATGCAGTAACCTGGCCTCTCAGCAACGCTTTTCTCTGAGAAGAGGTTCTGCTTAATTTTCTATACTTTGCCATTGTCAAATCCTCCTAAAATCAGAGTTCTTCACCCTGGTTAAGCTGAAGCCCTAATTCTTTTAATTTTGCTAATACTTCTTCTAAAGATTTACGTCCAAGATTGCGGACTTTCATCATATCTTCCGGTGTACGGTTTGTAAGTTCCTCCACCGTGTTAATCCCGGCCCTCTTCAAGCAGTTGTAAGAACGCACAGACAACTCCAGTTCATCAATGTTCATCTCCAAAACTTTGCCCTTGGCGTCATCCTCTTTCTCCACCATAACTTCTGCGGACATTGCTGTCTCGGAAAGGTTAATGAAGAGATTCAAATGCTCGCTTAACACTTTTGCCGCAAGGCTTACCGCCTCGTCCGGCTCTAACGTGCCGTTGGTAAATACATCTAAGGTCAGTTTGTCATAGTCTGTAATCTGTCCTACACGGGTATTCTCAATGATGAGATTCACACGCTCCACCGGTGTATAAATGGAATCCACCGCAATTACCCCGATGGGTACATCTTCCGACTTATTCTTTTCTGCGCTGACATATCCTCTTCCCTTTGTAATGGTAAATTCAATATAAAGTTTACAGTCAGCACCGCCATTTAAGTTTGCAATTACTAATTCAGGATTTAAAATCTGAATATCCGGATCTGCCTGAATATCAGCAGCTGTAACAACGCCTTCACCCTCAAATTCAATGTAAGCAACTTTCGGTTCATCTGTTGGACATGTGTTCTTCAGTGCAAGATTTTTAATATTCATGATAATTTCAGTCACATCCTCTTTTACCCCTGGAATGGAACTGAATTCATGCAATACGCCGTCAATTTTTATCTGGCTTACCGCTGCTCCCGGTAAGGAAGACAACATAATTCTCCTCAAAGAATTGCCCAGTGTGGTACCATAACCTCTCTCTAAGGGTTCTACAACAAATCTACCATATTTTTTGTCTTCTGAAATTTCAGCGATTTCAATTTTTGGTTTTTCAAAATCGAACACTACAGAATCCCTCCTTTTCGGGTATTCGCTATATATACTATATACATATAGGTACTGGCTATATCACGGCTTACTTAGAATATAACTCGACAATTAACATCTCATTGACCGGTACATCAATCATATCTCTGGAGGGCAGCTCTTTTACTGTACCCTTCAATGCCTCCGTGTCAACATCAAGCCATTCCGGAACTAATCTTCCTGCTGTTACTTCCAGGATATCCTTAAATCTCTGAAGCCCTTTGCTCTTCTCTCTGATTTCGATTACGTCGCCGGCTTTTACCAGATAAGACGGAATATTTACACACTTTCCGTTTACGGTAACAAACTTATGGCCAACCACCTGTCTGGATTCTCTTCTTGTTCTGGCAAATCCCATACGGAAAATAACGTTATCCAGTCTGCTCTCCAGCATTATCATTAAATTCTCACCGGTCATACCCTTCTGCCGGTCAGCCTTCTCATAATAATTATGGAAAGGTTTCTCCAATACGCCGTAAATGAATTTGGCTTTCTGTTTTTCCCTTAACTGAAGGCCATATTCGGAAACTTTTCTGTTTGCTCTTTTTAATTCTCTTTTTGATTTTTTATCTATTCCTAAATACACCGGATCTAAACCAAGTGATCTGCATCTTTTAAGAACAGGAACTTTATTCACTGCCATCTTCGACTATACCTCCTAATTTTTTGTCTTTAAAGCAGCGCAGAGCGACCTTTAAAGACCTGCGTGCGCATCAGCGCACTCCCTTAATAAAAATATTAGACTCTTCTGCGTTTTGGTGGACGGCATCCATTATGAGGAACTGGTGTTACGTCTCTGATACTTGTCACTTCAAGACCACACGCAGAAAGGGCACGAATGGCTGCTTCCCTTCCGGAACCCGGTCCTTTTACCATAACATCTACGGACTTCAATCCGTGAACCAGTGCTGCCTTTGTAGCGGTCTCTGCTGCCATCTGTGCAGCATAAGGAGTAGATTTCCTTGAACCTCTAAAGCCAAGACCGCCGGCACTTGCCCATGATAAAGCATTTCCTTCAGCATCGGTAATAGTTACGATTGTATTGTTAAATGATGACTGAATATGTGCCTGTCCCCGTTCAACGTTTTTCTTTACACGCTTCTTTGTCACTTTTTTTGTAACTTTAGCCATAATAAAACTAACCTACTTTCTTCTAAAATTAAGGATGTTCTTTTTGCCAAGCTCACCTCTCGCCTTCGGCCCGGGTTTGCTAAGCGCAAAGAACGGCTTTCTCACTAAATTCATCCTTCGCCTTCCGGCTTGGATTCATTAAGTGTTCAATGCCTACTTCTTCTTGTTTGCTACAGTCCTCTTCGGTCCTTTTCTGGTTCTTGCATTTGTCTTAGTCTTCTGTCCGCGAACCGGAAGTCCTTTTCTGTGACGGATGCCTCTGTAACATCCGATTTCCTGCAATCTCTTAATATTGAGAGCAATCTCTCTTCTCAAATCACCTTCTACCATCTGGGTAGCGTCAATCACTTCGCTGATTCTCTTTACTTCTTCGTCTGTTAAATCACGACAACGAGTATCGGGATTAACTTTTGCTTCTGCAAGAATACGGTTAGAACTTGCCCTGCCGATTCCATAAATATAAGTCAAGCCAATCTCAACACGTTTTTCTCTTGGTAAATCTACACCTGCGATACGAGCCATGTGTCGTTGCACCTCCACTGAAATTATAAATTGACGCAAAGCGCCTACCTACTGTAATGTGACAGTAACCATATGCAGCTCCGGTGTCCCGGCCTGAAATGTGTGCATACATTACCATCCACGAAAGAGGGGAAGCTTCTCTTCCCCGTCCCAAAGGGCATCCCCTACAGAACTAGCCTTTCCATAAAAATCCAAAGAATCCCGGTATGAAGAATTCTTCGGACAAGCGTTTTACGCTTTTTTATTATGAACAACGTAACAACCCTTCCAGGTGTTTCGCTGCAGCCGCACATAATAGTTGCCGCTTACGCGGTTTTTAGGAAACAAATTAGCCCTGTCTCTGTTTGTGTTTTGGATTTTCACAGATAATGCGGATGCTTCCTTTTCTCTTGATAACTTTGCATTTTTCGCAAATAGGTTTAACTGATGATCTTACTTTCACAGCAAATCCTCCTTTCTTATCCGTTGCGCAGTATAATTCTGCCAGTTTCCAAAAAGTCCATTTCAAATGATACCACAAATATACCTGTCTGTCAAATACTTTTTTATTTATCTCTCCAGATAATACGCCCCTTTGTCAAATCATAAGGGGACATTTCGATTGTCACTTTATCTCCCGGAAGAATCCGGATAAAATTCATTCTCAGCTTCCCGCTGATATGGGCTAAAATCTGATGCCCGTTTTCTAACTCTACCTGAAACATAGCATTTGGAAGTTTCTCCACCACAGTTCCCTCTACTTCAATAACATCTGCTTTCGACATTTCATAAGCCTCCTACTAAAACATTTAATTTCTCATATTTTCTGATTGCCCTGCGAATAGTTGTATCGGACAGTTCCTCTTCTCTCTTTAACAAATCCTGCAATTCCCCAGGTATGTTTTTTATAATCTGAAAATGCTTTACATTTTTCTTTTTTGGATTGGCAATTCCATGGGTACTTCCATTTACCAGATATGCCTCCCGCTCTCCCTTGCTTAAAATGTAATAAATATGGTTTTTGTCATGTCCCGACAGGGACTTTGCAAATTCTACAGTCATAGGCTTCCCTCCGGAACCCAGATTCCCCCGGCAATCTCATCCTCTGTAATCGAAAGGATTTCCGGCCTGCTTTTGGTGATTAGTATGGTATTTTCATAATGGGCAGACAGTTTCCCGTCCTGGGTCACCACCGTCCAGTTGTCATCCATCCACTCCACATTGCCTGTTCCCTCATTAATCATAGGTTCCACTGCAAGGGTCATCCCCGGCCTTAAACGGATTCCTCTGGTGAGTTTTCTGAAATTGGGCACCTCCGGCTCCTCATGGAGATGGGAACCGATTCCGTGTCCCACCAAATCCCTGACTACCCCATAGCCCCCTTTTTCCGCATAATCCCCGATGGCCTTGGATATCTGGTGAAGATAACAGCCTGCCGTGGCAAACCGAAGCCCCGCAAAAAAGCTTTCCCTGGTACGTTTGATAAGCCTTGCGGCATTTTCTGAAATTTCTCCAATGCCGTGGGTCCTTGCGGCATCGGAGTGATACCCTTTGTAAATCACTCCGATGTCAAGGCTTACAATATCCCCATCTTTAATCCGCCTCTTTTGGGATGGTATCCCATGCACCACCTCGTTATTTACAGATACGCACACAGATGCGGGATATCCCTGATAATTCTTAAAAGAGGGAATGCAGCCGTAACTGCGAATCATTTCTTCGCCTATTTGGTCAATCTCTAAAGTAGTCATTCCCGGCTCTAATGCCTTTCCTAAATTCTGGTGTACTTTTGCCAGAATTTTACCGGCAGCTCTCATAAGCTCAATTTCTCTGGCAGATTTTATGGTTACTGCCATAGATTAAGCTCCTAAAATCTCTACGATTGCGGAAAATACACTTTCCATAGGCACTGTTCCATCCACGGATTTTAAAATTCCCTGATTCTTGTAATAATCAATCAAAGGCTGTGTCTGCTCATGGTAAACCGTTAAACGCTTCTGAACAGTCTCTGGCTTGTCATCGTCCCGAAGCACCACTTCGCTGCCGCATCTGTCACAGATTCCCTCTACCTTGGTGGGGATACTGACAACATGATAGGTTGCACCGCAGTTTAAGCAAGCTCTTCTGCCTCCCATACGGTTTACAATGTTCTCATCCGGCACATCCACGTCAATGGCATAATCCATTTTTTCCCCGATTCCCTTCAGGGCATTGTCCAATGCCTCTGCCTGGGGAATAGTCCTTGGGAATCCATCCAGGACAAATCCGTTTTTGCAGTCATCCTGCTTAATGCGGTCCATAACCAAATCGCAAGTGAGTTCGTCGGGAACCAATGCTCCCTGGTCCATGTACTCTTTTGCCTTTTTTCCCAGCTCCGTGCCGTTTTTGATGTTAGCCCGGAAAATATCTCCCGTGGAAATATGGGGAATCTGATATTTGTCTGCAATCTGCTTTGCCTGTGTTCCTTTTCCGGCTCCCGGAGCCCCTAACATAATAATCTTCATAAGATATCCTCCTTTTTTAATAGCATTTTTGGAGATACGGCTGTGCCAGTATCTCCAAAATAATATATTGCTGCAGCAATCGCTGCGCATTGCCTTCCTGTGGGATTTAATCATTTAAAAATCCTTTGTAATACCGCACAAGCATCTGGGACTCAATCTGCTTAATGGTCTCAATTACCACACCTACAATAATAATGATAGAAGTTCCGCCAAATGAAACATTGGCGTTAAACACCCCGTCAAAGAATATAGGCACAAATGCAACAAATGCCAGACCTACCGCCCCGATAAAGACAATATAATTCAATAGTTTCGTTAAATAATCGCTGGTTGGCTTTCCTGGGCGGATACCCGGAATAAACCCGCCGGCTTTTTTCATATTGTTGGCAATTTCCAGGGGATTAAAGGTAATGGATGTATAAAAATATGCAAATGCAATAATCAATACTATATACACAACCAATCCGATGGAATAAACCGGAGCGCTGGGGTCGCACCAATTGGACTGGGACAGTCCCTTTAAAATCTGGCTTCCCACACCGGTTCCGTTTCCCTTGCCTAAAAGGGAAGCGACAATCACAGGCGTCTGCAGCAATGACTGGGCAAAAATAACCGGAATCACCCCTGCAGTGTTTACCTTCAAGGGAATAAAGGATGACTGTCCGCCAACCTGTTTTCTTCCCTGAATCTTCTTGGAATACTGCACCGGAATCTTTCTCTGGGCATCCTGAAGAAGAATAACGAATACCACCATGGCAACGATGATTGCAATCACAATCACTGCTGCAAGCACTCCCTTGGCAACTGTTTTACCGCTGATAAACTGCTGGTACAACGCAGTAAGATCCTCCGGAAGCCTGGAGATAATATTGATAACCAGCACAATGGAAATACCGTTTCCGATTCCCTTTTCCGTAATTCTCTCACCAAACCACATCAGCACAGCAGAGCCCGCCGTCAAAGCGGTCACAACCATAATTACATTCAACGCATTGAATTCTTCCAAATAGCCGCCTCTTCCAAATCCTACCGCCATAGCGACGGATTCGATCAGGGCAAGGACAACGGTGAGATAACGGGTAAACTCCGCAATCTTCTTTCTGCCCTCCTCCCCTTCTTTCTGCATTTCCTCCAATTTGGGGATTGCGATGGTCAAAAGCTGCATAATAATGGAACTTGTAATATATGGTGTAATATTTAATGCAAAAACAGACATCTGATAGAAAGAACCGCCGGTAACTGCATCAAAGAAGTTAAATGCGTCACTGCTCTGATTTGCAAACCAGTTTGCAAACACATTTCTGTCAACACCAGGAATCGGAAGCTGGCTTCCGATTCGGATGACAATCATGATAAAAAATGTGTACAGTATTCTATCCCGTATATCCTTAATCTTAAATGCATTACGAAGGGTTTTAAACATTAAATCACCTCTGCTTTTCCACCGAGAGCTTCAATCTTTTCTTTTGCACCTGCACTAAATGCATTTACCTGAACGGTAAGTTTCTTTGTAAGTTCTCCGCCGCCCAGAATCTTAACGCCATCTCTTGGATTTTTTACGATTCCCGCTGCCATTAAGCTGCTTACTGTCACAACGGCATCATTGTCAAATACTTCCAGGGCTGACATGTTAATTCCCACGATTTCCTTGGAATTTCTGCATTTGAATCCCCTCTTGGGAATTCTTCTGTATAACGGCATCTGTCCGCCTTCAAAACCTGGCCTTGTAGCTCCTGAACGGGCTTTCTGTCCTTTATGTCCCTTACCGGCAGTTTTTCCGTTTCCTGAGCCGTGTCCACGTCCTCTTCTGAAATTACCATTCTGCACAGAACCCTCTGCAGGTCTTAAGTTTGATAAATCCATGCTGACACCTCCTTATCCATTAATTAGATTTCTTCTACTTTTACTAAATGTCTCACATTCTGAATCATTCCCCGGACTGCCTTGTTATCCGGCATCTCCACTGTTTTGCCGATTTTATTAAGACCCAAAGCTTCCACAGTTTTTCTGTTTTTAGGAACTGCTCCGATTGTAGATTTCACAAGTGTAATTTTTAATTTCTCTGCCATTTTTTAAGCCCTCCTTAACCCACGACTTCTTCCACGGATTTGCCGCGGAGTTTCGCTACTTCTTCCGGAGATTTTAACTGGCTTAAAGCATTGATTGTAGCAAGCACAACGTTCTGCTTATTGTTAGATCCCAAAGATTTTGTACGGATATTGCTGATACCAGCAAGCTCGCAGACATTACGTGCAGGGCCGCCGGCGATAACTCCGGTACCTTCCGGTGCTCTCTTTAACAATACGGACGCGCCAGTATGTTTCCCCATGGTGTCATGGGTAATACTCTTGTTGTCGTCTAATTTCACGGTAATTAATTTTTTCATTGCATCTTCTTTTCCCTTGCGGATTGCCTCGGGAATTTCAGTTGCTTTTCCCAAACCTGCACCTACATGGCCGTTGCCGTCTCCCACAACTACCAGCGCTGTAAAACGCATGTTACGTCCGCCTTTTACAACCTTTGTTACACGTTTGATGGAAACTACTTTTTCATTTAATTCTAACTGACTAGGGTCAATAATTGTACGTTTCATGTAATTCGCTTCCTCCTTCTAAAACTCTAACCCGGCTTCCCTTGCCGCATCAGCTAAAGCTTTGATTTTACCTTCATAAATGAAACCGCCGCGGTCAAATACAACAGTATTGATTCCCTTGTCCAATGCTTTCTTGGCAATTACAGTTCCCAAATATGCTGCAGCTTCCACGTTATTGGTCTTTTTCACTTCTGCCTTTACTTCTTTGTCTAAAGTAGAAGCAGACACAAGCGTATTGCCAACTGTATCATCAATTACCTGAGCATACATGTGATTGTTGCTCCGAAAGACAGACAAACGTGGTCTTTCTGCTGTCCCGGCAAGATGATTACGAAGTCTTCTATGCTTTTTTTCACGAACTTCGGTTCTTGATTTTTTGCTTACCATTTTTTGTCCACTCCTTTACTTATTTCTTACCAGTCTTACCGACTTTACGACGGATAACTTCATCAGCATATTTGATACCTTTTCCTTTGTAAGGTTCAGGTCTTCTCTTATCTCTGATTTCAGCAGCGTACTGGCCGACTTTTTCTTTATCAATACCCTTAACGATGATTTTATTGCCCTCTACGGTGGACTCTAATCCTTCCGGATCTGTCATCTCCACCGGATGGGAATAACCAAGGTTTAAAGTTAATTTCTTTCCTGATTTTGAAGCTCTGTAACCAACACCGTTTACTTCCAGTTCTTTGGTGTATCCATCTGTTACGCCCACAACCATGTTGTTTATTAAAGTTCTTGTCAAACCATGTAAAGATTTCATTCTCTTTAAATCGTTAGGTCTTGCAACATTTATCTGAGAATCCTCTAACTTAATCTCCATCTCTGCTGGAAGTGTTCTTTCCAGAGTCCCTTTCGGACCTTTTACAGTCACATGATTATTTTCTGCAATATCCACAGTAACGCCTGCGGGAACTGCGATTGGCATTCTTCCTATACGTGACATGCCCGTACCTCCTAATTTATATTTTAATTATTATCCTGTTTTATAAGGATGTTCTGTTCACTAAGCTCAACTCTCGCCTTGCGGCTCGGATTCGCTAATCTCACAGAAGGTATGTTCCACTCCACTAACACGCTGTCTTCGCCTTACGGCTTGCCACCGCTAAGTGTCGGGAACGACTTTCACACTAAATTCGTCCTTCGCCTGCGGCTTGCACTCATTAAGTGTTCAATGTCACCAAACAAAAGCCAATACTTCTCCGCCTACCTGGAGTTTTCTTGCCTGTTTGTCGGTGATGATTCCTTGGTTTGTGGAGAGAATGGCAATGCCAAGTCCGCCTAATACCTGGGGAATCTTATCTTTGCCAGCGTAAACACGGAGTCCCGGTTTGGAAATCCTCTTGATGCCGGAAATGATTTTCTCATTTTTATCTGCACCGTATTTTAATGTGATGCGGATTGTTTTAAAGTTGTTCTCTTCAATGATATCGTATTTTACAATATATCCTTCATCCACCAAGATGTCAGCAATCGCAATTTTCATCTTAGAAGCTGGAACATCAACTGTATCATGTTTTGCAGTGTTTGCGTTACGTATCCTTGTAAGCATATCTGCAATCGGATCACTCGTTGTCATATTGAATTTTCCTCCTGATTTTTTATTGTGATACTAAAGGATGTTCTGTTCGATAAGTTCGCGCTGCGCTTAACAGCTTGCGTTCACTATACAATTGAACATTAGCAGTTCAATTGTCATGATCTCACAGAACGGCCTCACACTAACCTCAGCCTGCGCCTGAAGGCTTGCCTTCGCTAAGTGTTTCCGGCCTACCAAGACGCTTTTTTCACTCCCGGTATCTGTCCTTTATATGCTAACTCACGGAAACATACCCTGCAAATGCCGTACTTTCTCAGATACGCATGGGGACGTCCGCAGATTCTGCAACGGCTGTACTCTCTGGTAGAGAATTTCTGTTTGCGCTGCTGTTTTATTTTCATAGATGTCTTAGCCATTAAAATCTCCTCCTGATTACTTTGCAAATGGCATACCGAACTGAGCCAACAGTTCCCGGCCCTCTTCATCGGTCTTTGCTGTAGTTACGAAAATAACATCCATACCCCTTACTTTGTCGATTTTGTCATACTCGATTTCAGGGAAAATCAACTGCTCTTTAATGCCCAGGGCATAATTTCCTCTGCCGTCAAAGGCGTTGGGGTTGATACCCCTAAAATCACGTACACGGGGAAGTGCAAGGTTTACAAGACGGTCTAAAAACTCATACATCTTCTCGCCCCTTAAAGTAACCTTACATCCGATTGCCATGCCCTCCCTGAGTTTGAAGTTGGCAACAGATTTTTTCGCCTTTGTGGTAACTGCTTTCTGGCCTGTAATTGTCTCTAAATCCTTTACGGCAGCCTCCAGGATTTTGGCATTTTCTTTTGCCTCGCCAACGCCCATGTTTACTACGATTTTCTCAAGCTTCGGCGCCTGGAGTTTGTTTTTATATCCGAATTTTTTTACCAATGCATCTACGATTTCATTCTGATACTGGTCTTTTAGTCTACTCAACTGATTTGTCCTCCTCTCTGATTAATCGATTACCTCACCAGTTGATTTGGCAAAACGAACTTTCTTATCCCCATCCATTTTAAAGCCCACACGAGTAGCTTTTCCTTTGTGAAGATACATGACGTTTGACACATCAATTGGTCCTTCCTGATGAACGATACCGCCCTGCTGGTTCTGCATACTTGGTTTTGCATGCTTGGTAACCATATTGATACCTTCCACGAGGAGTGTATTCTTTTTTCTATTTACGGAAATTACTTTTCCCTCTTTGTCTTTGTCTTTGCCGGCAATCACTTTTACCATGTCGCCTTTTTTAATTTTCATTGTAGCCATCTTCGTTTCACCTCCTACAATACTTCTGGAGCCAAAGAAACAATTTTCATAAACTGTTTCTCACGAAGCTCTCTAGCTACTGGCCCAAAGATACGTGTTCCCCTGGGGGTTTTGTCATCTTTGATAATAACAGCAGCGTTCTCATCAAATTTAATATAAGAACCATCTTTACGACGGGCACCTTTTACGGAACGGACAACTACGGCTTTCACTACATCGCCTTTTTTAACAACACCGCCTGGTGTTGCGTCTTTCACCGTAGCAACAATCACATCACCGATATTCGCATATCTTCTGGTAGATCCACCCATAACACGAATGCAAAGAATCTCTTTTGCCCCTGTGTTATCGGCCACTTTCAGTCTGCTTTCCTGTTGTACCATGTTGCAGCCTCCTTTAATTATTTTGCTCTCTCAATAATCTCTACAAGTCGCCATCTCTTATCTTTGGATAAGGGCCTTGTCTCCATAACTTTTACAGTGTCGCCTATTTTGCACTCGTTGTTCTCATCGTGTGCTTTTAATTTATAGGTCTTTTTTACGATTTTATTGTAAAGTGGATGTCTTACATTATCTCTAACGGCAACAACAATGGTTTTATTCATTTTGTCACTTACAACCACACCTGTACGTGTTTTTCTAAGATTTCTTTCTTCCACGGTCTATGCTCTCCTTCCCGTCTTATTCCGCTACAGTTGCTTTCTCAGTAATAACGGTCTGAATCCTGGCAATATTTCTTCTGACTTCCTTGATTCTGCCGGTATTCTCCAACTGATTTGTTGCATTCTGGAATCTCAAATTGAAAAGCTCTTTTTTAGCTTCCACTAACTGTGCATTTAAATCTGCAACAGACTGTGATTTTAATTCTTCTAAATATTTATTCGTTTTCATTTGATTCACCGCCTTCTAAGTCTGCACGAGAAACTACTTTACATTTACAAGGTAATTTATGTGTAGCAAGACGCAATGCCTCTCTGGCGATTTCCTCCGACACTCCGGAGATCTCAAATAATACACGTCCTGGTTTTACCACAGCTACCCAGTATTCTAATGTTCCTTTACCGGAACCCATACGGGTTTCAGCCGGTTTTGCAGTTACCGGTTTATCCGGGAAAATTTTAATCCAAACTTTACCGCCACGCTTGATATAACGTGTCATTGCGATACGGGCTGCCTCAATCTGGTTGGATTTAATCCAGCATGGCTCCATTGCCACAATACCATATTCACCGTTGGTGATTTTATTTCCTCTCGTTGCCTTTCCGCGCATAGTTCCACGGAACTGCTTACGATGTTTTACTCTTTTTGGCATTAACATAATTACTGAGCTCCTCCTTCCTTATTCCCTTTTGTAGGAAGCACCTCTCCTTTGTATACCCATACTTTCACGCCGACTTTTCCGTATGTGGTATCTGCCTCAGCAAATCCGTAGTCGATATCTGCCCTTAAAGTCTGAAGAGGGATATTTCCTTCGCTGTAAAACTCGGTACGGGCCATATCTGCGCCGCCAAGACGTCCGGAGCAGGAAGTCTTGATTCCCTTTGCCCCTGCTTTCATGCAGCGTCCCATACAGGATTTCATTGCACGGCGGAAGGATACACGGTTCTCAAGCTGTAATGCAATGTTCTCTGCCACAAGCTGAGCATCTTTATCCGGTCTTTTTACTTCTTTGATATCAACCACAAGTTTCTTGTCGGTTAATTTCTGAACTTCTTTCTTAATCTTCTCGATTTCTGCTCCGCCTTTTCCGATTACCACGCCAGGCTTTGCCGTATAAATAATTACTTTTACCCTGCCGGAAGCGCGTTCGATTTCAATTTTGGAAACGCCTGCAGCGTATAATTTTTTCTTAAGGAATGTTCTGATATTGTAGTCTTCAATTAAAAAGTCTGCAAAATCTGCTTCCGCATACCACTTAGAGTCCCAATCTTTAATGATACCGACCCTTAAGCCATGTGGATTCACTTTCTGTCCCATGTTCGCCCTCCTTATCTCTCATCAAGCACAATTGTAATATGGCTCATTCTCTTCTCGATTCTGTATGCCCTTCCCTGTGCCCTTGGTCTGATTCTCTTCATTGTTGGCCCTTTGTTTGCATAGCACTCTGCAACGTAAAGGTTTTCTGCTTTCATTCCGTTATTGTTCTCTGCATTTGCAATGGCAGATTTCAATAATTTCTCAATAACCCTTGAAGCGTATCTTGGATTGTACGCCACGATAGCAAGGGCTGTCGCAACATCTTTTCCACGGATAGCATCTAACACGAAACAAGCCTTCTGAACAGATACTCTTGCATAGGATAACTTAGCGGAAGGTCTTGCGTCTTTTACTTCATTTCTCTCTCTCTTAATTTGGGATCTATGTCCTTTAGCCATGAAAAAAGCCTCCTTTCAAATTATCTTACGCCTGATTTCTTTTCGTCTTTTCCATGTCCTCTGTAAGTTCTTGTAGCAACGAACTCACCGAGTTTATGTCCTACCATATCTTCCGTAACATATACGGGAACATGTTTTCTTCCATCATGAACTGCAATAGTATGACCTACAAATGAGGGGAAGATTGTAGAACGGCGGGACCAGGTCTTAATTACTGTCTTGTCCCCGGAAGCGTTCATTGCGTCAATCTTTTTTAATAAACTCTCATCCGCAAATGGTCCTTTTTTTAATGAACGAGCCATAACTCCTTACCTCCTATTTGATTGCCCTACCGTCTCTTCTTCTTACGATAAGTTTATTTGACTGTTTGTGTTTCTTTCTGGTCTTAAGTCCCAGTGCAGGTTTACCCCAGGGAGTACATGGTCCCGGACGTCCTACCGGAGCTTTACCTTCACCACCGCCGTGAGGATGGTCATTGGGGTTCATAACAGATCCACGGACAGTAGGACGGATGCCCATATGACGTTTACGTCCGGCTTTTCCGATATTTACCAGGTTATGGTCGCCATTGCCGATAACTCCGATGGTTGCGCGGCATCCGATGGGCACCATACGCATCTCACCGGAAGGAAGTCTTAATGTGGCATATTTTCCTTCTTTTGCCATAAGCTGTGCTGCCAGGCCTGCGGAACGAACCATCTGTCCGCCCTTGCCCGGGAGAAGCTCAATATTGTGTACCTGTGTACCTACAGGGATGTTCTCAAGGGGCATGCAGTTTCCTACACGGATTTCCGCTTCCGGGCCGTTCATAACTTTCATGCCGTCTGTCAGCCCCTCAGGAGCTAAGATATATGCTTTCTCACCGTCTGCATAGCAGATTAATGCAATATTTGCCGTTCTGTTAGGATCATACTCAATACCGATTACAGTTGCGGGAATACCGTCTTTCTTTCTCTTGAAATCGATAATTCTGTATTTTCTTCTGTTTCCACCGCCGTGATGCCTTACGGTAATTTTACCCTGGTTATTACGTCCGGCGTTTTTCTTTAAAGAAACACACAGGGATTTTTCAGGAGTTGTCTTTGTAATCTCAGAAAAATCCGAACCAGTCATGTTTCTTCTGGAAGGTGTATATGGGTTATATGTCTTAATTCCCATTGTAATTCTCCTTTCAATTCGATATTTTTATCAAAGCCCACTGAAAATCTCAATGTCAGCGCTGTCCTCTGTAAGCTGTACGATTGCTTTTTTTGCAGCCGCTGTCCTGCCTGTCACCATTCCACGTCTCTTTTTCTTTCCCTGGATGTTCATGGTGTTTACGCTTGCCACTTTTGTTCCCTCGAACATTTTTTCAACAGCTTCTTTAATCATAAACTTGTTTGCGTCAGGATGAACGAAAAAAGTGTATTTCTTCTCAGCCATTGCATTCATGCTCTTTTCCGTCACTACCGGTTTGAGGATTACGTCATAATATTGTACGTTTGCCATTATGCATACACCTCCTGAATTGTCTCCACAGCAGCTTTTGTAACGACTACCGTGTTGTATTTTAAGATATCAAACACATTGATGGTTGCTGTGGAAGCTGTCTTAATGGTGGGGATGTTTGCAGCGGATTTCACCACATTCACATCATTGTCATTAAGGACTACCAATGCTTTCTCAACGTTTAAGTTTTTCATTACCTCTGCAAATTTCTTTGTCTTAATCTCATCGAATTTCAGCTCGTCAACTACGATAAATTTGTTTTCCTGAACCCTGGAAGTAAGTGCGGACTTAAGGGCTGCCCTCTTCTCCTTTTTGTTCAGTTTGAAAGAATAATCTCTTGGAGTGGGGGCAAATACCACACCGCCGCCAGTCCACTGGGGAGCTCTGATGGAACCCTGTCTTGCATGGCCGGTCCCTTTCTGTCTCCATGGTTTTCTTCCGCCGCCGCGAACTTCAGAACGTGTCTTTGCTTTCTGTGTTCCCTGACGATTATTTGCAAGCTGCTGAACCACTGCCATGTGCACCAGGTGCTCATTTACTTCCACACCGAAGATAGCATCATTTAAATCCATGGTTCCAACTTCATTACCCTGCATATTTAAAACAGATACTGTAGCCATCTGTAAATTCCTCCTTTCCTGTAAGCGCTATTTTGCTGCTTTCACTGATTCCTTAATTGTTACTAATGATTTCTTAGGTCCCGGTACTGCACCTTTGATTAAGAGAAGGTTGTTCTCTGCATCTACCCGGACAATCTCAAGATTCTGTACCGTAGCCTTTACATGTCCCATATGTCCCGGCATTCCTTTTCCCTTAAACACACGGCTTGGGGAAGAACATGCGCCGTTACTACCCTGATGGCGGTGGAATTTGGAACCGTGAGCCATAGGCCCTCTGTGCTGTCCAAGTCTCTTGATTGCACCCTGGAACCCTTTTCCTTTTGTGATTGCAGTAGCGTCTACCTTATCGCCTGCAGCAAAGATATCAGCTTTAATCTCATCTGCCAGCTTATAATCCTCGGCATTCTCAAAACGAAACTCCCTGACATATTTCTTACCGGAAACCCCGGCTTTCTCAAAATGTCCTTTTTCCGGCTTGTTTACGCCGTGTCTGTTTCTGATTTCCTTCTTGCCGTTTGCGTCTTTGTTGACAATTTTTTCTTTCTTGTCTACAAAACCCACCTGCACTGCGCTGTAACCGTCGTTCTCCACGGTTTTCACCTGGGTAACCACACAAGGGCCAGCCTGCAATACGGTAACAGGTACTAAAACGCCGTCTTCATTGAAGATTTGAGTCATTCCGACTTTTGTGCCTAAAATAGCTTTCTTCATTCTTTTACCTCCTAACTCCTACAGCGGAACGCTTCCTGCGTTCATCCTAGAACAGTCAATATAAGTGGATGTAAAAACATAGCTTCTATATTAAACCTTCGAGGATTGTTTTCGTTTTTAGATTTACTTGTTTTTCATTTTGATATCGATGTACACACCTGCCGGCATCTCAAGACGGGATAATGCATCCACAGTCTTCTGGGTAGGGGTCATAATATCAATGAGTCTCTTATGAGTTCTCTGCTCAAACTGTTCTCTGGAATCTTTGTACTTGTGTACGGCCCTTAAAATAGTAACTACCTCTTTCTTTGTGGGAAGTGGTACGGGTCCGCTCACCTGAGCTCCGTTCTTCTTT
The DNA here is from genome assembly GCF_003612565.1 of Roseburia sp. 1XD42-69. Classification (GTDB taxonomy): domain Bacteria; phylum Bacillota; class Clostridia; order Lachnospirales; family Lachnospiraceae; genus Roseburia_B. The sequence continues at coordinate 33,433 of NZ_RAZG01000012.1, forward strand.
ACAGTTTCAATGATTTTCTTGGCAGATGCATCCACAAGCTCATGATCATAAGCTTTTAATGTGATTCTCATTACCTGACTTGCCATAAAAAAAGTCGCCTCCTTTTCGCACTTTACCTCAGTACGACAAGCGGTGACTGCACACTCTCCCGTGTGTGTCATAAAGACATTTCACGGTTTTCTACTTTTTTGTAGATTGCTTTGTGATACAGTGACTTGTCGCCAGTTTCTTAACTTGACATTCGCTCCACGGAAAAACCTGCCAAAGGCAGCAACCTCACGCTTCAACGCTATCATGCCACAGCACTTGGTATTATACAGCATGATTCCCAAAAAAGCAAGAACTTTTTACAAATAAATTTTCTCCTGCTTTTGGCCACCAAAAATCCGCACAGTGAAAATTGATTGGCATTGTGCGGATTGCGCACAAAAAATGACAGGGTTATACTTTTTATGTAAGGGGGAAATAAATTGGAGTATCTTGATAAGATCTAAAAAAAGTTTGTCTTTAAGCAGTGCATTCTGCTTTTCTTATGAGTTCTATGTTCAAAACTAACGCAGAGTAGAAAGTCTTTCGTCCCCTGAAACATACAGCCCGGGAAAAAGTATTTCCGGGCCGTATATCTGTATCCGGTACTATTATGGATTTTTAGGGACAAAAGCCTCGCTCTCCAATTCCCGGTAAAGACCTCTCCAAAACAGCACAACCGCTAGCACAGCCGTTAGGGCATCTGCTATCGCCTGAGAACAAATCACCCCAATGTATCCCGCCGCATGGGATGCCGTAAAAATCACTGCGGCAAAAATTACGCCCTGTCTGCTCACCGACAAAAAGAATGCTCCCCAGGCTTTACCTGCAGACTGAAACGTACAGGTCGTAACCAAAACAACCGCCACAAACAGCATCCCCGCCTGCTGCATACGAAGCATTGGGATGCCCAGCTCAATAATCTTTTCCTCCTGCATAAAAAGAGATATCAAAGACGGGGCAAAAAGGGAGAGCACACAGGCCAGCACCACAGCCAAACTGCATTCAAATCCGTAGCAGAAACGAAGAATTTTTTTCAGCCGGAGAAAATTTTTTGCCCCATAATTATATCCCACCAGGGGCTGTGCCCCAAAGACAAAACCCACCAGCACTAAAACAGCTATCATATTCACTTTCTCCGCACACAATCCCGGAGTAAAAACAGAAAATGCCGAGACGTTTGCCGTCCTCATCTTTCTTCTGCCCAAAAAGACGGGATATCACCGAACTGCCCCCCCAGACCAAAAATATCCCCCAGGGCAATCATCAAGGTAAAAACAGGCGCTCCCAGAGAGACCCCTGCCACCAGGTTTGTATTCCCTGTCCGGGCGATAAAATACGTGTCTGCCATATTGTAAATCAGGGACACAACCATACCAAACACCACAGGGAGGGCAAACTTAAAATATGCCTTGTGTATGGGCCCATGTTCAAATAATTCATTTTCCATATCACCAAAATCTCCTTTTTCATTTTTTTCCGGAGAGGATTCCCCCTCATTCGGGAAAAAAACTGCACATATAAACAGCAGAACCGCCGTATCCTTTGGTTCTGCTGTCTTTGCACAATTTCATTTTTACCTGTCAGAAGGATTTCATCTTCTTTAGAATTCCGGCTCAATCAATCCATAAGTGTTGCCGTTTCTCTTATAAACCACATTGACTTCCTCCGACTCTGCATTACAGAAAACAAAAAAATTATGTCCCAATAACTCCATCTGCACACAGGCATCCTCGGGATACATGGGTTTCATGTCAAACCTCTTGGTACGGATAATACGGATTTCATCGTCCACATCCGTTTCCTTCTCAATAAATTCCTTGCGGAAACTAGCCGCATTCTGCTGTTTGCTGATGAGCTTCTTTTTATATTTCTTTAGCTGCCGCTCAATGACTTCCTCAACCAAATCAATGGATACATACATATCATTGCTCACCTGCTCGGAACGGACGATGTTGCCCTTAACCGGTATGGTAACTTCTATTTTCTGTCTCTCTTTCTCCACACTCAATGTGACAAATACTTCTGTGTCCGGCGCAAAATATTTCTCCAGTTTTCCCAGTTTGTCCTCTACTGCCGCCTTTAACCCCTCTGTAAGTTCAATGTTTCTGCCTGTAATGGTAATACGCATGATGTCCAGCCCCTTTCCTTGGTTCACAGGTAGTTTATATCCTTCCTATCTGTGTATGTACCAATTATATCACATTAGTACATAATTTCAAGAAATTTTCTGATTTCTTTGTATATTTTGTGTAACTATTCCTGTTCCTTTTCTTATTTCATCTTTTATAGTAATATAAACATAAATAAACGAACAGGAGAATATTATGAAAAGCTCTACCGTACTCATCACCGGGGCCTCCCGGGGTATTGGACAGGCCGCCGCCTCCGCCTTTGCCGCCAGGGGATACCGCCTGGTCCTAAACTGTTTTCATTCAAAAGAAAAACTGGAAACCTTTGCGGAAGAACTGAGGAGGGATTACGGAGTATCCGTCCTCACCTGCTGCGGAGACATTGGGGACTACAATTTTGTATGCGGACTCTTTAACCAGATGAAACAATTTGCCCCGGGCATTGATATTTTAGTGAATAATGCAGGCATTGACTACATCGGGCTCTTAAGCGACATGACCCTGAAAGAATGGAACCATGTGATAAATACAAACCTGACCTCCGTTTTTTCCTGCTGCAAAATGGCCATACCCTACATGGTCTCACAAAAACAGGGAAAAATCATTAACATTTCCTCCGCCTGGGGCAGCGTGGGGGCTTCCTGCGAGGCGGCATACTCTGCTGCAAAAGGGGGGATGAACGCTTTGACAAAGGCCCTGGCAAAAGAGCTTGCCCCCAGCAATATCCAGGTAAACGCCATTGCCTGCGGCGTCATTGACACCGACATGAACCGCTGCTTTTCCCGGGAAGAACGTGCCGCTCTCAATGAGGAGATTCCTGCAGGAAGGTTCGGCAGCCCAAAAGAAGCCGCACATCTGATTCTCCAGCTGGCGGAATCCCCCTCCTACCTCACAGGACAGATTATCGGGCTGGACGGGGGATGGATATAGATTCGCATAAAGCGAATATCATATTATGTCGAAGGAGATTTATTTGCTAATTGCACATTTCCCCTTTTTTCCCGGTATATTTCCATTACAATTCTCTCATTGGAAGGGAGGAATCGTATTGGATATCGGAACCCAGTTACGGAATTTACTTGATCAGGATGGCATTACCCAAAAGCAGTTGGCAGAGGCCCTGAACATATCATCCACCACTTTAAACGGTTATGTGCAAAACCGCAGGCAGCCCGACGCAAAAATGGCCATTCGCCTTGCCTCTTATTTTCACACCACCACAGATTATATTTATGGCCTCACCACATTCAGGGATCCTCCTGTCACGCCTTTTAATGCGGAAGAACGTCATTTAATCAACATCTACCGTGGGATTCCAGAGGGAATGAAGCCTTTATATATTGAAACCGGAAGAACTTTTTCCAGAGTTGCCAAGAAAAAGGAAAAGGAACTGAGGAAAAAAAGTGAAAAACAGGGAGAAAATACCGGCGAAAAGTAAAAAAACGGGGCAGCACTTATATGCTGTCCCGGATTGTTTCTATTTCCTGTGGTTCCAACTGGAATCTCCGCCGCCTCGTTTGGTATTCCAGCAGTATAAGGAACTGGAAGTATTTTTCGTACCTCCCTTATTGCAAATGGCCTCCACGTACACATAATATGTTTTCTTGGAAGAAAATTTCTTGCCGTTAAATTTCTTCACGGTACAGGAACTTTTGTTCTTGCTCACCGTAGCCACTTTTTTGTATCCGTTTTTCATTTTCGTAGACACATAAACTTTATACTGCGTAGCCCCGTTAGTCTTTTTCCACTTCAATTCCAGCTTATTCCCGCTAACCTTTACTTTTGAAAGCATAGGCTGGTTCAGGCAGTAAATAGTTCCCCAGGAAGAGTAGTATTTTTTCCCGTTAAACGTGGTGAAAGAGCGGGCCCGCACTTTGTATACCACATTGTTTTTCACGGAAAAATTTGTTCTGGAAGAGTAGCCGCCTACCTTATTGGTCTTCTTTAATTTGCCCTTATTATCGAACAGCTTCACCTCAAAACCGTCTGCCGCACTCTGGTTATCCCACTGCACATCCAATTCATTAATAAAATAGTACCATCTCTCTTGTTTTAGGCCTGTAAGCTTATCCGGAATTGTAACAGCCTTATAAAGAATACTGCCATAATTTTCACTTCCGTCTGCCCTCACTGTTTTTACATTCACAGAATATTTGGTGGCCGGTTTTAAACCGGAAATGGTATAGGCAAGCTCCCCTGTGTTCCCAACCAAATCATACTCCGCATCACTGCCGTTCTCTTTTATGTACACATTGTAGCTTACCGCATCTTTCTCTGCTGGCCAGGTTACTGTCACAGATGTCTTCTGGGCATCTGTCTGGGTTACTACTGCCGCCTTCGCTTCCATGGTGCCAGTTCCGATACAAATTCCCACAAAAAGCACCATAAGAAATAAAGCGGAAGTCTTCAAAAACTTCTTCATCATTGTTTTCCTCTCCTTATTTTTCTGGGTTGACTAGTAATTTCTCTTGTAGTTTACTTTATCTGGGACAAAATAGCAACCCGGTTTACCACCAAGAGTGATATGTGCTAAACTTTTTAAGAAATATTTTCTAATTTTTCTTTTTCACAGCACATCCATACAGCCTTTCCGAAAGCATAACAGACACAAATTGTATGATGAGAGTAATAGCAAAAATCTCCGGCATCATATAAGGACTCCACTCCGGCCGCGACACTCCTCCCTCAAAAACTCTGACAGAAAAATATGACTGGAGGCCAAACATAACGCTGATGGTGACAAACATCAGGAAAATCCTTGATTTTTCCACCCCCATGCGAAAAATTACCGGCAGCTGCAGCGCCATAACATTCACCGCCGCCAAAACAGAAATTATAATAACCCCCATATTTTGTAAAAGCTCTCCCTCTCCGATTCCCAAAATGAAATACAGGATTTGGATCACGGCCTCCAAAACGGCAATCCCCCCTGCCAGAAGATAGCCAAACAAATACTTCTCCGCCACCATCTTATGGTTGGAGTAAGGCATCATCTTCGCCATTTGGCCCCACTTGCTTCTCTCGTCATAAGCCAGGGCTGTCATAGGCAAAAGCGCCCCAAAAAATATACTGTAAATTCCCATCCCCGGAACCAGGGCAAATAGAAACATCAAAAGAAAATAAACTTTCGTCTGCTTCACAATTACCAGCCAGTCTTTTAACAATAAACCTTTCATGCCTATTCTCCTTTCGCCAGATACAAAATAATATCTTCCATTCCCGCCCGCTCAATGGGGTAATTTTCTGGTAAAAACTCCCGCTTAACCAGGATTTCTTTGAAATACCCATTATCCCGGACACCAACGACTGCCTCCTCCGGAATTTCTTCCGCCTCCCTTTTTCCCAGGCGCAGAATACCGTAAATTTCCTGCAGCCTGTCTTTTTCCTCATGCAGTATGATCTCCCCTTTATGGAGAAACGCCACGTAATCACAAATTTTTTCCAGGTCGCTTACGATGTGGGATGAAATTAACACCGAGTGGCCTTCCTCCCTTGTAAACTCATTAAAAATATCAAGAATCTCATCCCTGACAATGGGGTCAAGGCCGCCGGTAGCCTCATCTAAAATCAAAAGCTTAGCCTTGTGGGAAAGGGCCACTGCAATGGCAAGCTTCATTTTCATTCCCTTAGAATAGTCTTTAAACTTCTTTTGCCGTTCCACATGAAACTGATCTAAATAGCGGAAAAAAGTTTCTTCCTCCCAGTTTTTATATGTGTGCTTCATAATTTTATTTACATCCCAGCCGTTTAAAACCTCGGGAAAATACGCCTCGTCCAGTACAACGCCCACATCCTCCCGCACACCCAGAAACTCTTTGGATGTATTGTCCACCCCAAGAACCTTTATCTCCCCGGCCTCCTTTGTAACGGAATGCATCAAAAGCCTGATGGTGGTGCTCTTTCCTGCGCCGTTTTCCCCCACCAGACCCATAATGCAGCCTTCCGGCAGTGTGAGATTCAAATCCTTTATGGCAAAAGAACCATAAGTTTTAGAAACATGCTTCATTTCTATTGCATTCATATCTTTTCCTCCTGTTATTCTTCCAACTCTAAAAGCTTAAACATTTCCACCAGGGTATCATTTTTTAACCCGCAGGACTTAGCCAGCTTTACAATTTCACTCATGTGCGCCTCTATTTCTTTTAAGTGCTCCTCCCGTATCAGCTCCCTGTTTGTCTCCGCCACAAAACAGCCTTTCCCCCCTACGGTGTTCACATACCCGGCCCGTTCCAGCTCATCATAGGCACGCTTTGTTGTAATGACGCTGATTCTCAGATCTTTGGCCAGTCCCCGTATAGAGGGAAGCATTTCCCCTTCTGTCAAAACCCCTGTTAAAATCATATCCTTTATCTGTGCGTAAATCTGTTCATAGATGGGCTGGTCACTGGAATTTCTAATTATAATTTCCAAGCTCATACCTCCTATACTGTTATTACACAGTATATACAGTATGGTCGCATTTGTCAACAGAAAAATAAAAGAGGCTGTCACGCCCCTTCTTTCTCTCTGTTTATCAGCCATATTTCATAGATTAACAGTGCAGATATGGGCCCAAGCAAGACCCCGGCTCCCCCGTACACCTGTATCCCAATATACAGGCTCATAAGCACAAACAGGGGTGGAACCCCCAGTGTTTTCCCCACCAGCCTGGGTTCTAAAAACTGCCTGACACAGGTACACAAAAGATAAATCAAAAAATGTCCCGCCCCGGCAAGATAACGCCCCATCAGCAAATCCATAAAAGTCCAGGGTACAAGTATGGTGCCTGTCCCAAGGAAGGGCAGGGCGTCAAAAATCCCGATAAAGATTCCCACAGCCAGGGCATAGTTTGTACCTGTTAAAAACATCCCAGCCACGCAGATGAAAGTAATAATGCCCATAATGATAATCTGGGCCTTAAGATACGCCCCAAAGGCACTTTTCATATTCCGAAGGATCTCAAAAGCCTTCTGCCCCGCCCAGGTTTTTTGAAACAGGCGAAACACATACTCATATTCATGGAGTATTAAAAATGCCGCCACAAGAGTTACAAGGGCTTTTGCCAAAAAGGATAAGATGCAGGCTCCCGCCTCTTTTGAAATTTCCACGGCCCCGTTTGACATTCCCTTTACCATATCCCCGACTTTTTCCCCCACGTCATCCGCGGCCAAGCCGCTGATTTCTTCCACCTTTCTGCAGCACTCCCCGGAAAATACCTGCACTTTTTCCACAATAAAATTGAAATGGCGGACACAGCCGCTTCCCATGCGGTAACACAGGTATAAAAGCCCTGCACAGATAAGCCCCAGGGCCAGCAAAAACAAAATATATACCAGGCTTCTGGAAAATGCCCGGTTTCCCTTACAAAATTTTTCCGTCTTCCTTGCCAGGGGATAGAGCAGCCTGGCAAGTATCAATGCAATAAAAAAGGGCAGTACTATGGGAAAGATATATTTCATCCCCAGATAGACTGCGCCAACCAGTAATAATAGTTTCAAAAATTTTTTTCCCATTTTTCTTCTTCCATGTATTATTTTATGGGAAAATTATATGTAATTTTATGTTTTCTATCCTCAATCTTTAAGCTTTCTAAAAATTGGATTTTCAGGCAGCACAGAAAATTCCATTTTTTTTAATGTTTTAGGATGGATAAAACCAATTTTCGCCGCACATAAGGCAATGTGGTTTCCCTCTGCTGCCTGTAAGGCCCTGTCACCGCCGTATTTCCTGTCTCCTGCCAGGGGATATCCCCCATGGCTCATCTGCACCCGTATCTGGTGATGCCTTCCTGTGTGAAGCTTCACCAGAACTTCTGCCAATCCTTCTCTCTGTTTTAAAAAGCGGTAGGAGAGCACAGCTTTTTTGGCCCTGGGAGCCGAAGGCTCCGCCACAAAAGAACAGTTGTTCTTTCCATCTTTGATTAGATAATCCGTGAGCGTGTAATTTTCCCCGGTTTTCACCCTTTCCCCCGGCTGCAAACACACTATGGCATGATAATGCTTTTCCAGCTTTCCCTGTAAAACCTGCCTGTTTAAGAAGGACAAAGCCTGCCTGTTTTTCGCAAAAACCATGACCCCCTCCACCGGCTGGTCCAGCCTGTGCACAAGACCGATAAAGGGTTCTTCCCCTTTCTCTGCCCGGTAATTTCTCAGTAAGCTTACCATGTCCTTTTCCCCGGCCCTTTTTGTCTGAACCGGTATCCCGCTTTTTTTGTGAAGGATAAGAACTTCGTCATCCTCATATATCACTGCATCCATATGCCTACACCTTAAATCGGTATCCCACCCCCCAGATTGTCTCAATATACTGGGGTTTTGAGGAATTTAACTCGATTTTTTCCCGTATTTTTTTAATGTGGACCGTCACTGTGGCAATATCCCCCACAGACTCCATCTCCCAGATTTCCCGGAACAAATCCTCCTTGGTAAACACACGGTTGGGATTTTCCGCCAAAAATGTAAGGAGGTCAAATTCCTTGCTGGTAAAGGGTTTTTCCTCATCATTGACCCACACTCTCCGGGCCGTTTTGTCAATTTTAATCCCCCTGATTTCAATCATGGTATTTTCCGCCTGGCTGCTGCCAATAAGTCTTTCATACCGGGCCAGATGGGCTTTCACCCTTGCCACAAGCTCACTGGGTGAAAAAGGTTTTGTAATATAGTCATCTGCGCCGATGCCCAGCCCCCGGATTTTATCAATATCCTCTTTTTTGGCCGATACCATAAGGATTGGGGTATTTTTTACCTCCCGGATTTTTTTGCAGATTTCAAACCCGTCCAGACCTGGAAGCATCAAATCTAAAATAAACAGGTCAAATTCTTCCCCCAATGCCCGGGCCAGGCCCATATCTCCCTGGCTCTCAATTTCCACCTGAAAATCGCTTAATTCCAGATAATCCTTTTCTAGCTCCGCTATGGCTACTTCATCCTCAATAATCAAAATTTTACTCATCTCTTATGGCCTCCTGATATTTCCGAATCACAAAATACATCACCGTACCTACAGATTCTTTACTAGTCGCCCAGATTTTCCCCCCGTGGTCCTCCACAATTTTTTTCACGATGGAAAGGCCGATGCCGCTTCCCCCTGTGGCGGAATTTCTTGAGGCATCCCCCCGGAAAAACCGCTCGAAGATATAGGGCAGATCCTTTGGCGCAATGCCTTTTCCGTTATCTTCAATCTCAACCTGTATAAAATCCCCCACATCTTTTATTCTGATGTTAATCTGGCCCCGTTTATTTTTCATGTATTTTGCAGAATTGCCGATAATATTATTCACCACCCGGCGCAGCTGTTCCGGATCTGCGATAATCAGCACATGGTTATCCACATAGTTAAAGTAGGTAAGCCCAATATTTTTGGACTCCAAATCCATACTTATCTCCTCCACGCAGTCATTGAAATACTCTGACACGTTGAGTTTTGTAAAATTATATGGAATACGGTTGGTATCAATCTGGGAATAAAGGGTAAGCTCATTTAAGAGAGCATCCATTTCATTTGCCTTATTGTTTATGGTGCGCAGATACTTCTCCTGTTTTTCCGGCGTGTCCGCAACGCCGTCCAAAAGCCCTTCCGAATACCCTTTTACCGTGGTGATAGGCGTTTTTAAATCATGGGCAATATTGCTGATTAGCTCTCTATTTTCCCGCTCGCTGGTCATCTGCTGTTCTGCGGATTCCTTTAAACGCTTGCGCATCTCCTCGAAACTGGAGCACAGTTCGCTGATTTCATCGTTGCCCTCCCCCTCAATAGTGAAGTCCAGATTGCCCTGCTGTATGTTCACCGTGGCCGCTTCCAGTTTCTTTAAGGGCCGGATAATGCCGCCGTATATCCAGATAATCAGCATTGCCGCCGTACATAAGAGAATCAAAAAAACAGAGATAAACACATCAAAGGCCAGCCTTTTCATCTCCGGCAGAAGTTCGTATGCGTTGGTGACAATAAAAGCGCTGCCTTCCTCCCCGCTGGAAAAGCGGAAATCCACCTGTTTAATCAGGGCCTGTTCTTTTCCGTCCATATACATGGCAGAATTGTCATGCCAGTCATTTTCCCCGTAGTCCGGAAGGCTGCTGCCCTCAAGCAATGATGCGTCATTGCCCTTATAAATAATTCTATCCTCCCTTCGGATAATAAGGTAGGAATATTTCTTCTGCAATTCCTGATTCAGCCTTATCTGGTACTCCTCGTCTAAAAGCCTGTCAGGATAATTTTCCGCAATCTCCGTAAGATTGCCGTAATCTTTTATGGTATAACGGTTTAAGAGCTGTACGGAGTTCATAAGATAACTGTAGTCGGAATCGTCAAACCCATAGGTCTGTTCCAAAGCTTTAATCTGTACTTTCCAGAAGCACATAAAGGTAAACCCCGCCAGCACGATAGGTACAAACATAATGATAAAAAACGAAATCGTGAGCCTTGTCTTTAATTTCATAACCATTTCCTCTGCCAGAAAAAAGTCGCAGGGATAAATGAATCCCTACGACACATTATATCATGAAAAGTTCAGAATCCCACTAAAAAAACAAAATATTTTCTAAATTTTTCATAAACCCTTATAAATATTTTTTCAGTTCATCCACTTTGTCCAGGGCCTCCCAGGGAAGGTTTAAATCATTTCTCCCAAAATGTCCATAGGAAGCGGTCTGCTTATAAATGGGTCTTCTAAGATCCAGCATTTTGATAATTCCTGCAGGGCGCAGGTCAAAATTCTCCCGGATAATCTCCACAAGCTTTGTCTCCGGCAGTTTTCCTGTGCCGAAAGTCTCCACCATAATAGAATTGGGCTGTGCCACGCCGATAGCATATGCAAGCTGAATTTCACACCGCTCTGCCAAACCTGCCGCAACAATATTTTTTGCCACATAGCGGGCTGCATATGCTGCAGAACGGTCTACTTTTGTACAGTCCTTACCGGAAAATGCACCGCCGCCGTGGCGGGCAACCCCTCCGTAGGTATCCACAATAATCTTGCGTCCCGTAAGACCTGCATCCCCCTGAGGGCCTCCGATTACAAACCGCCCGGTAGGGTTAATATAATATTTTGTGTTTTCATCTAAAAGATCTTTTGGCAGCACAGGATTTAACACATGCTCTTTAATATCCTTATGTATCTGCTCCTGGGTTACTTTCTCATCATGCTGAGTGGAAATAACCACTGCCTCCAGGCGGGCAGGTTTTCCATTTTCATCATACTCAATGCTCACCTGGGATTTTCCGTCCGGCCGCAGATAGGTAAGGGTACCGTCTTTGCGGACTTTTGTGAGCTGCCTGGTAAGCTTATGTGCCAGTGAGATGGAATAGGGCATATATTCTTCTGTCTCATTGGTGGCATAGCCGAACATCATTCCCTGATCCCCAGCTCCAATAGCATCAATCTGGGCATCCGTCATTTTGCTCTCTTTTGCCTCCAGGGCCTTATCCACGCCCATGGCGATATCCGGGGACTGTTTGTCCACAGCCACCATAACAGCGCAGGTATTTCCGTCAAATCCCTTTTCAGAGCTGTCGTAGCCAATCTCCACCACCGTATCTCTGGCAATAGCGGAAAAGTCCACATTTGCCTTCGTGGTAATCTCCCCGGTAATCAGCACATATCCTGTACATGTCACCGTCTCGCATGCCACCCGGCTCATAGGGTCCTGGGCCATGCAGGCGTCTAAGATTGCATCTGAAACAGCATCGCATATTTTATCCGGATGTCCTTCCGTAACTGACTCTGAGGTAAATAATCTTTTTTCCATTTTATTTTCTCCTTTACTATGCTTACATTTTTCCTCTGGGTGTCCGTGTGCATAAAAAAACCGCTTAACAAATAAGCGGATTGATATTATTACAAATAAACCAATTCCTCTTATTGCTCGATTCACTCGCTCAGGTTGGCACCTTCCAGTAACTGGGGTTGCCGTGACTTCACAGATCCTATGTATCTCCATCACTCTGAATAAGAGAGGTTCTACTATTCAATTTTTACAGGCTCCTGTTTGAGATTAAACTACACCATTTCTATGCCTTTGTCAAGAACTATTGCAAACTTTTCCCAACTTTTTCACAATTTTTCTTAAGTTTTCATTGCCACTTTGAGAATTATGTTTTATAATTTTAATATATAGTTGGTTGTCCTATGTTTTCAAGTTGAAGTTTGGCTGACAATCAGGGAGGATTATTAAAATGCATGTTGTTAGAACGTTACAGTTAGAAGAGGGGATGATTACTGCCCTTCCGGTAAAGACAAAGGATGGTCAGTTTGTTGCAGACGCAGGGGTTTCCCTGACTCACCACTTAATTGCACAGATTAATTCATGCGGCATCCCCAGTATTGAGATACAGGATGATGAACCCGCCGCGGCAGAGGTTCCGGAGACAGCCAAAGCCCCGGAGGCTGCGGAAGCACCTAATATTCCAAAGGGAAATGCACAGAATCCTGCATATTCCCAGAGAATTAAGAGTTCCGCCGGTTTTCAGCGTTTCCAGTTTGAATATACAAAGGCTATAGATGATTTGGCGAAAGGGCTTGCCCCTGTTATCAACCAAAGCGGTGCTTTTGACAAAGATATGCTCTGTGAAATTGCCTTTCCCCTTATCGACGGGGTGAAAAGTTCCATAGAAATGTTTGATATGCTCCACAATATGCGCTCTGTGGACGACAGCATTTACGCCCACTCTATGAATGTAGGGCTGATTTCTGGGATTTTCGGCAAATGGTTAAAGCTCCCCAGGGAGGAAATACAGCTCTTGGTGCTGGCAGGCCTGCTCCATGATGTGGGCAAGGCAAAAATTCCCCCGGAGGTATTAAACAAACCTGGAAAATACACAGACGAGGAATTTGCTCTGGTAAAGAGCCATCCCAAGTTAAGTTACGACCTTTTATCCGCATATCCCGACGATTTCCTTGACCCCCGGGTAAAACTGGCCGCTCTCCAGCACCACGAAAGGCTGGATGGCAGCGGATATCCCCAGGGATTGCAGGGAAACGATATTGACGATTTTGCCATGATGATTGCTGTGGCGGATGTATATGACGCCATGACGGCTGCCCGCTCTTACCGGGCGCCCCTGTGTCCCTTCCAGGTTATCGCCGCTTTTGAGAAAGAGGGACTGCAGAAGTACCATCCCAAGTATATTTTGAAGTTTTTAGAGAAGATTGCCAACGCCTACCAGAAAAACCGCATCCTGTTAAACGACGGAAGGGCGGGGGATATTATTTTCTTAAACAAACAGCTGTCACGGCCTATTGTCCAGTTAAGCGACGGCTCCTGCGTGGATTTGTCCCGCACCCCAAATCTGAGCATACAATCATTGCTTTAATTTACATAGAAAAACCGTTTGAAAATTTTTCAAACGGTTTTTTTTCTGTGATTTTCTCTGTTAAGACACTTTCAATGTAAATTTCTGAATCTCTTTTTCCGTGGAAACTTTCTCAATCTGAGCTCCCAGGCTTTCCAGTTTTTCATGGAAACTCTCATATCCCCGCTCAATATAATAGATATCGTCCACAATGGTAATCCCCTCGGCCGCCAGTCCTGCAATCACCAGCGCAGCTCCCGCCCGAAGGTCCGGAGCGCTTACCCTGGCCCCTGTATATTTTTCAATTCCAGTGATAATGGCAATATTGCTCTCCACTTTTATGGAAGCCCCCATACGGGTGAGCTCATCCACATACTTAAATCTATTTTCAAAAATACTCTCGGTTATGGTGCTGGTTCCTTCTGATATCGCCAGCACAGCAGACATCTGGGGCTGCATATCGGTAGGAAATCCTGGATAGGGCAGAGTCGTCACCTGGGTGTGGTGCAGGGGCTTAGAGGCCACTACCCGCACTGCATCGTCCAATTCTTCTATCTCACATCCCACTTCAATTAATTTTGCCGTGGTGGCCTCCAAATGCTTGGGAATCACGTTTTTTACCGTCACATCCCCTCTGGTGGCTGCCGCCGCAAACATAAATGTGCCCGCTTCAATCTGGTCGGGAATAATGGAGTAATCTGTCTTGTGCAGCCGCTCCACCCCGGAAATACGAATCACATCTGTACCGGCGCCCCGGATATTTGCCCCCATGCTGTTTAAACAGTTGGCCACATCCACCACATGGGGCTCCTTGGCTGCATTTTCAATGGTGGTTTTTCCCTCTGCCATTGCTGCCGCCATCATAATATTTATAGTAGCTCCCACAGAAACCTTATCCAGATAGATATGCGTTCCCCTTAAAGTGTCTGCAACCGCAGAAATCAGCCCATGATGAATATCCACCGCTGCTCCCAGGGCGCGAAAACCTTTTAAGTGCAAATCGATAGGCCGGCTTCCAATATCACATCCCCCTGGAAGGGCAACCTCCGCCTTTTTGTATTTTCCAAGAAGGGCACCCAAAAGATAATAAGACGCACGGATTTTTTTAATATACTCATAGGCCACCGTCAGATTACTAATCATGGAGCCGTTGATTTTTACAGTATGGGCATCCACCCGCTCCACCATGGCGCCAATGCCCTCTATGGCATTGAGCATTACATTGATATCCCGCACATCGGGAAGGTTCTCTATTGTAACGGTCTCATCCGTCATAATTGCCGTTGCCAAAATAGCAAGAGCCGCATTCTTGGCTCCCCCTATCTCAACTTCTCCAACCAGCGGATTCCCACCCTTAATAATATACTGATCCATATCGCACCTCTATGCTTAACTATAGAATTCACATACAAACATTAATTATAGTAACTATACAATTCTTTTGTCAAGAATTTTCTGTATATGTAACATGTGTAATAATTTGGTAACAATATAAGCTGTTCAATCAGCATTAGTATACCACATCTATCGGATATAGTCCAATGGATTCACCTGAGAACCGTTAATTAATATTTCAAAATGTACATGGGGTCCTGTGGAACGTCCCGTATTTCCGCTTAAGGCGATACTCTGCCCCTGCTCCACATGCTGTCCCGGAGATACCAGCACCTTACTCAAATGACCATACCTGGTCTGTCTTCCGTCAGGATGATTGATATAAACCGCATATCCATATCCTCTCACTGCCCCGGCGATGGACACAGTCCCCCCGCTTGAGGCATACACATTTGTACCGATAGGAGTTGCCCAATCCACGCCTTTGTGCATTCTTCCCCATCTGCTGCCGTAACCGGAGGTAAACCTTCCTCCCCCCAAAGGCTTGATATAGCTTGGAGGCACAATGGTCCCCTCCTCCACAATCGTGGGCACCGCCTCCCTGAGAATCTGGGTATGTTCTGTAATTCTGGAAATTTCAATTCCATTCTCACTTACCACAATATCATTGACTCTTCTTAGGCCTTCCGCACCTTCCTGGCGCACTTCCCTGCGGTTCGTATACCAGCCGTCATTTTTTATCACCTGGTCCTCTGCCTCGTAGGTTTCCTCATATACGATACCCTGGGACACTTTCAGGGAAATGTCCGGCCTTGGCACCGCCACAATCAGTTCCTGGTCCGTATAAACCGGCGCATCCTCCCCGGAGAGTTCGTTAAGGCTCATAATGGAATCTACGGAAGTCTCAAATTTTTCTGCAATGATAGATAAACAATCTCCTGCTTCTACTACATATATTGTATTCGTTTCTTTTTCTTTTGTTACCTCTTCCACAGAGGCGGAAGCATCCGCCAGTTCCTCTTTTCTCACCACATTTTCATATCCAAAAACAGTATCTGCAAAATCCATAGCCAGAATACCTGTCTTTTCCTGGTAGTTTTTTTCATCAAAAACTTCTTTTTCCATGTCTAGCAACTGGGCGTTTATCCCTGCAAAAAGGTCATTTCCATGCATCTCCTGGGATTCTTTTTGTATATCCGCCATAAAAGCCCCCTCATACCCTGCAGGCTTCCGAAAACGCACGTAAAAATCACCGCCCCCCTCCGTATGGTTTTTTACCCCCTCCAAAAAGGCCATGGCCTCTTCCTCCGTGGCAAAATTTGCAGAAAAATCTTCAGTAGTAACGGTATAAGCAGAAATTTTTTCGTTTATTTTATTTTGTTTTAATTTCTCCGCCACCTGCTGTTCCATCTCTTCCACAGGCATCATGGGCTCAAAAAGTTTATCCTTGATTTGATAATCCACCTGAGTGGTGAGATACATATATCCCTTTGTATCTTTCATCGCCTTGCGTTTTGCCTCCCGAATCAGTTTTTCCACATCCGCTGATTTGGGCATTGAGCCGATTTTTTCTCCCTCAACGTAAATTTCATAGTAAGGCTGGCCCAACGAGATATACTGGGTAAGGGCTGCCCCTAAAAATAGCGCCCCTAAGGTGCCAACACAACCTGCTTCTATCTTTTGTCTTTTTTTCATAGTATCCCCTATTCCGCCTCTTTCGCCGCCACAAACTGGCTGTTGTACAATGTGGCATAAAATCCATTTTCCGCAAGGAGCTTTTCATGGTTTCCCTGCTCCAAAATATGGCCGTCTTTCATCACAAGTATCACATCCGCCTCTTTTATGGTAGAGAGGCGGTGGGCTACAATAAAGCTGGTGCGCCCTTCCATCATTTTTGCAAAGGCTTTCTGAATTTTTATTTCCGTTCTCGTGTCAATGGAGGAGGTAGCCTCATCCAAAATGAGCATGGAGGGCAGGGAAAGCATCACCCTGGCAATGCATAAAAGCTGCTTCTGCCCCTGGGAGAGCCCCCCTCCCTCCTCGGTAATCCAGGTGTCATACCCCTTGGGGAGCCTTTTAATAAAACTGTGGGCATGGGATGCCTTTGCCGCCTGAATCACGTCCTCCCTGGAAGCATCCGTCCCCATACGGATATTGTCAAAAATGGTTCCCTCCCTGAGCCAGGTTTCCTGGAGAACCATACCGTAGGAAGAGCGCAGGCTCTTTCTTGTAATATCCCTGATATCCTCCCCTTCCACCTGGATCGCCCCGGCGTCCACATCATAAAACCGCATCAAAAGATTAATTAAAGTGGTTTTTCCGCAGCCTGTGGGCCCCACAATAGCTACCCGCTGCCCCGGAAGGACATCCAGGTTAAAATCCACAATAAGATTCTGGCCTTTGGTGTAGGAAAAATCCACATGGGAAAGGCTCACATTTCCCTTTACCCCCGTAAGTTCCCCTGCATCCCTGTCGCTGACCTGGGGTTCCTCTTCAATAAGCTCTAAAATCCTCCCTGCACAGGCGATGGCATTCTGAAGCTCTGTCACCACGCCGGAAATTTCATTGAAAGGCTTTGTATACTGGTTGGCGTAACTTAAAAAGCTGGCAAGCTGCCCTACGCTGATTTGTCCCATCACCGCCGCCACTGCCCCGAAAATCCCTACCCCTGTGTACACCAGGCTGTTTACAAAGCGGGTGCTGGGATTCGTCATGGAAGAAAAAAATGTTGCCTCCAAAGAATATTTCCGCAGCCTTTCGTTTATCTCATCAAAGCGGACAAGTACTTTCTCCTCCTGTCCGAAAGCCTGGACCACTTTCTGGTTTGCAATCGTCTCCTCAATAAGAGCCGTCTGCTCCCCCCTGGCCTCCGACTGGCGTTTAAACATGACATAAGTTCTTTTTGCAATAAAGCTTGCTACAAAAAGGGAGAGGGGCGTGATGCAGATAACCACCAGGGCAATTTTGTACTGGATACTGACCATAAAGCATAGGGTGCCCAGTATGGTGATAACACCGGTAAAAAACTGGGTAAATCCCATTAAAAGCCCCTCTGCCACCTGGTCTGCATCGGCAATCACCCGGCTGACCAGTTCTCCGTAAGACCTGGTGTCCAGATATTTCAGGGGAAGAATCTCAATTTTTGCAAAGGCATCTTTTCGCATGTCCCTGACAATCTGATAGGTAATGCGGTTATTGCACACATTTAAAAGCCACTGGGCTGCAGAAGTTATTAAAACTACAATTAATATTGTTTTTATCGTTTGGAAAACTCCTGGAAAATCCACTTTCCCCTCCGACACGATACAGTCGATGGCGCTGCCTGTAAGAATGGGCACATAGAGGGTCAACACTGCGGACACCCCAGCAAAAAGCAAGGACGCCAATATCAGCCAGGTGTATTTGCGAATATAGCCGAGGAGCTTTTTTACTGTTCCCCACTGGGTCTTGTTTTTAGCCATTGACGACTCCCTCCTTACTCTGTTTTTCCGGAAACTGGGAGTAATAAATTTCCTGGTATACTTCACAGCTATCCAAAAGTTCTTCATGGGTTCCAATCCCTGCCAGCTCCCCATCCTCAAGCACTAAAATCTTATCTGCATACTGAATGGAAGAAGCCCTTTGGGACACGATAAACACCGTGGGCTTTTCCTTTAATCCGGCTATAGCTTTCCGCAGGGCTGCGTCTGTGGCATAATCCAGGGCGGAAGCGCTGTCGTCTAAAATCAAAATTTCCGGCTTTCTCACCAAAGCCCTTGCAATGGTAAGGCGCTGTCTCTGTCCCCCGGAAAAATTTTTGCCCCCCTGGGACACATAAGTGTCAAGCCCCTCCTTTTTCTCCACAATCTCCAAAGCCTGGGCTGTCTTTAATGCCTCCCGCATCTCCTCATCCGTGGCATTTTCCCTGCCCCAGGAGAGATTATCCCGGATAGTACCCTGAAACAGCACCGCCTTTTGCATCACAATTCCCACTTTATTTCTAAGCTCCCCAGGCTCATAGGAAGCCAGCTCTTTTCCGTCAATGCGTATGGAGCCTTTTGTGTGGGGATAAAAACCGGGAATGAGATGCACCAGGGACGATTTCCCCGAGCCTGTCCCGCCGATTACCCCTATAGTCTCTCCCCGCCGGGCGGTAAAGCTTATCTCCGTAAGAGATTCCTCTGACGCATCCTGATAGGTAAGGCCCACATGGGAAAAAACCACCATTTCCTCCCCGGTGCTGCCCCCGGCATCTTCTGCCGGTGTCTCTCTCGTCTCCCCCTGGGGAACTTCAAAAATCGACTGGATACGGTTGCCGCAAGCAATGGCCTTTGTCACAGTCACAATGAGGTTTGCCAGTTTTATCAGTTCCACAAGAATCTGCCCCATATAATTCACCAAAGCAACCACTTCCCCCTGGGTGAGAATCCCTAAGTCCACCTGCAGGGCCCCTTTGTAAATCAAATAAGCTGTGGCAGCATTAATCATCACATAGGTCACAGGATTTAAAAGCCCGGAAATCTTTCCCACAAACATCTGCATTCCAGTAAGCTCTTGATTTCTCTTTTCAAATTCACTTATCTCCTGCTCCTCCAAGTGAAAAGCCCGGATAACCCTTACCCCGGTAAGATTTTCCCTGGCACACTGGGTAACGGCATCCAGTTTTCCCTGAACTTTTTTATAGAGGGGAATGCTTATTGCCATCACCCCAAAAACTACCAGGGATAAAAGAGGGATAATAACCACAAATGTCATCGCCCCGGAAACGTCAATGGTAAACGCCATCACCATGGCCCCAAACACGATAAAGGGGGAGCGCAGGAAAAGCCGCAGCACCATATTCACACCGGACTGTGCCTGATTTACATCACTTGTCATTCTGGTGATTAAGGTGGCGTCTCCCAGCTTGTCCTGGCTGGTAAAAGAAAGCTTTTGTATATGGGCAAAAAGCCCATGGCGCACAGCAGTTCCAAAGCCTGCTGCCGCTTTTGCAGAAAAATATTGCGCCGTCACTGCGCTGATAAGTCCCACAACGCCTAAAAGGATTAGGATCAGGCACATTTTTATAATATAGGGAATGTCCCCTTCTGCAATTCCCACATCGATAACAGATGCCATCACAAGGGGCACCAAAAGTTCAAAAATGGCTTCTAACATTTTAAACAAAGGCGCCAAAACGCACTCTTTTTTATAATCCTTAAGGTATACCAAAAGATTTTTCACAATGTCCTCCTGTTTTCATACAAGCCCTCGGTGAAAAATGCTGCAATAAGAGGACTCTCATTGCAGCATACTGTTTACTTTTAAGTTGCTCCTGACACAAACTATTTTAATTCCACGCCCTCGGTGGCATCTAAGCCCTCCTCCTCAGCCGGTGCTTCGGTATCCTCCGGGTCTGCTTTTGCGGTAAATCTGTCTTTAAATGTTACTTTATCCCACTCTTTTCCGTTAATCTCCCATTTTGCCTCATCCCGCCAACCGGACAAGACATCCTCATAATAATCGCTCTTTTTCTGGGACAAAATCTCCTCTTTCTTCTCCTCTGAAGCTTCCTTGTCATGCTCGCTGTCCAAGCGCAGGACATAGTAGCCGTTTTCTGTCTCCACTACCCCGGAAATGTCCCCCTCCTTTAAGCCATCCGCAGCTTCCAGAACTTCCTTATTCAAAGAAGAATCCGTATCTTCCGCCGAACCGTAAGACTCTTTGCTCACAGTATACCCTGCATCGGTGACGGCCTTCTCAAAATCCTCAGCCTCTGCGATATCCACCGCTTTATCCCTTAACTGGGCCTTTTCTTCCTCTGTATATTCCACTAAATTGGATTCCTCATCATACTTTCCTGTGGTACTAATTACCACATAGCTGAAACTCCTCTGGGCCGCTTCCTCATCTGTCACTTCCACATCTGCGCTATCCTCAATACTTTTTCTCATTTTACTCTGGATGGTGTAGAGCCTTAAAACTTCAAGGATATCCTCTTTGTTCTCCCCGCCAACCTGCTTGATGGCTTCCTTTGAGTTGTCAGCAAGAAAGGTATCTGCCGCCTTCTCTATAGCCGCCTCTTCCTCCTTGGAAAGTTCCACATGATACTCCGCCATATGGGCCTTTAAGAGATACATATTTTCCAGGCTGTCCGCCACATCTCTCTTTACGTCCTGGGCTAAAGTACTGCCGTTTCCATAAAGGTCTTTCTCCCACATATCCTCCCCAAAATAAGCAGTATAAAATGAATCGTAATTTGCCTGCTGGTACTTTGCAGTGAAATTTGCAACTCCCATGGTGATGGTGGTATCGTCTAATGTGGCAAACACCGCATCCGAATCAATGGTACTTCCGCATCCGCTTAAGGTTATTCCCGTTATGGCTAAAGCTGCAAACAACTTTGCCGCCCTCTCTTTATTCTTCATAGGTTCCTCCTAATACTTCTCTAAAACAATTTTGCCGCCATTTACCTATTATAGTGCTTTTTTTTGTATGCCGCAAGACTTTTCACAAATTCTTCTTTTCCCCGGACCTTCCAGTAAGCATCTTGCAGTCATAAAGAACCTGCTCCACAACTTCCACAGGGCTCTCCTTCTGTCTGGAATTTAATTTTAAAGTATAAATAAAAAGGGGCAGTTTCTTATCCGCAATAAATTTCATCTTCCCCTGGTACAAATCCACAAATTCCGGTATCTTTGCCGCATCCACCTTTGCCCTCTCAAAAAGGGTAAACCGAATCTCAGCCCCCTTTTGGGCCACCTCAGTGAAATAGGCTCTGTGGGCCTTTGCCTTGTATTCCGCAATCATCAAAAGGTTCTCCACAGGTTTTGGCAAATCCCCAAACCTATCGATTAACTCCTCCAACATTTCTTCTTTCTCTTCCTCATTTTCAATACCTGCAATCCGTTTGTACACATCCAGCTTCTGGGTCTCATCCCGGATATAGGAAGGGGGAATGAAAGCGTCGATATCCAAGTCAATGGAAGTCTCAAAACTCTCTTCCACTTTTGTTCCCCTTGCCTGTTTTACCGCCTCGTTTAACATTTTACAGTACAGGTCATAGCCCACAGCCTCCATATGACCATGCTGGCTTACCCCCAAAAGATTTCCGGCTCCCCGGATTTCCAAATCCCGCATAGCGATTTTAAACCCGCTGCCAAGCTCCGTGTATTCCTTAATTGCCGCCAGGCGCTTTTCCGCCACTTCCTTTAACATTTTGTCCCTTTTATACATTAAAAATGCATAGGCGGTGCGGCTGCTTCTCCCCACCCGCCCCCGGAGCTGATAGAGCTGGGAAAGCCCCATATTGTCTGCATCGGCAATGATTATCGTATTTACATTTGAAATGTCTAATCCTGTTTCAATTATTGTAGTACTTATGAGAACATCAATATCTCCATTGATAAATTGATACATGATATTCTCCAGTTCTTTCTCCTTCATCTGGCCGTGGGCAAACTGCACCGCAGCCTCCGGCACCAAAGAGGCAACCTTTGCCGCCACATCCTCAATCTGGTTGATGCGGTTAAAGACATAATAAACCTGTCCTCCCCTGGCAAGTTCCCTGGCAATGGCCTCCCGCACCATCTCTTCATTGTACTCCATGACATAGGTCTGGATGGGAAGACGGTCCATGGGAGGCTCTTCTAACACGCTCATATCTCGGATTCCAATAAGGCTCATATGAAGAGTTCTGGGAATGGGGGTTGCCGTTAAGGTAAGGACATCCACATTTTCCTTCATCTTTTTTATTTTTTCTTTATGGGCAACTCCAAATCTCTGCTCCTCATCAATAATCAAAAGCCCTAAATCTTTAAAAATCACGTCTTTTGAGAGAACCCTGTGGGTGCCGATCACGATATCCACCATTCCCCGTTTTAACTCTGTAATGGTTTTTTTCTGCTCTCCCGGAGTGTTAAAACGGCACAAAAGATTTACCTCCACGGGAAAATCCTTCATCCTCTGGGCAAAGGTATTATAGTGCTGCTGGGCTAGAATAGTGGTGGGCACAAGGTAGACCACCTGCTTCCCCTCCTGCACCGCCTTAAAGGCCGCCCGGATGGCAATCTCTGTCTTTCCATAGCCCACATCCCCGCAGATAAGCCGGTCCATAATTTTTTTGCTCTCCATATCCCGCTTTGTGGCCTCAATGGCAGCTTCCTGGTCCACCGTCTCCTCAAAGGGAAACATCTCCTCAAACTCCCGCTGCCACACCGTATCCGGCCCGTAGACATAGCCGTTATTCTCCTGCCTTTTGGCATAGAGTTCCACCAGGTCTTTGGCAATCTCTTCCACTGCACCTTTGACCCTTGTCTTAGTCTTATGCCACTCCTGGCCCCCTAGGCGGTTTAACTTTGGCTTTTTGGCATCCCCTCCCGCATACTTTTGAATCATATCCAGCTGAGTGGCCAAAATATAGAGGTTTCCCCCTTTATCATATTCAATTTTAATATAATCCTTTACGGTTTTCTCCACTTCCATCTTCTCGATTCCCCGGTAAATCCCCAGGCCGTGGTTCTCATGCACCACATAATCCCCCACGGAGAGTTCCGTAAAACTGGCAATCTTTTCCCCTTCATAGAGACGCCTTTTTTTCTTTTTCTTTTTTTCCGCCCCGAAAATATCACTCTCGGAAATCACCGCAAAATTCAGGAGGGGATATTCATATCCTCTTTTCACTTTTCCGTACAAAGTCATAATTTCCCCGGGTTTCACAATATGGTCATAATCCTGGGAGTAAAAACAGTTGAGCTCTTCCCCCATCAGGTCCTGTGCAAGGCGCTTTGCCCTGGTTTTGGAGCCGGAGAGAAGAATCACCCCATATCCCTTTTTCTTGTACTGCTTTAAGTCCTTTACCAAAAGTTCAAAACTGTTATTGTAGGCGTTAATCGTCCTTGCCTGGAGGAAAAAGCGGCTGCGGACTGTCACTTCCTTTATTTTCTGTTCCAGGGCTAATAGGGCCACACTTCTTCTCTGTTCCAACTGCCCTGCAATTTCCAGACAGGTATAGAGCGCCTCCATCTGGCCGGGAAGAATATATCCCTTTTCCAGCCGGTGCTTCATGCTCTCGGAAAACTCCTGCTCTGTCATGAAGCCCCGCTCAAAGCAACGGGGGGCTTCATCTAAAAATACCAGGGTATCTTCCCTTTTCAGATAATCCAAAAGTGATACACATTCCTGGGAAAAATAAGAAAGGTATGCGTCAAGCCCTGCTGCCCCGTCCTGGAGTGCATTCTCTGCAAGTTCCTCCACAGCGGTTTTCACACGATAAGCCTCCTCCGTCTTCATCTCTCTGCGGTAACTCTCGTAGAGTTTCTCTCCGTCCTTTTTCAGACGCTCTACCCCCTCCTCCTTCTCTTTTTTTGTGAGAACCAGTTCCGCCGCAGGATAAAGTTCAATGCTTTCCATATTCTCTATGGATCGCTGGCTCTCCACGTCAAAGGTCCGCAGGGAATCAATCTCATCATCCCACAGTTCCATACGGTAAGGATTTTCTTCCGTCAGGGGAAAAATGTCAATAATCCCTCCCCGGATGGCAAACTGTCCGGCGCTTTCCACCTGGAAGGCAGACTCGTAGCCCATTTCCACAAGCCGCTGGCGGAAAGAAGATAAATCCACCACGTCCCCCACATGGAAAGTCTTTACCGCCTGGATAAACTGGTTTGGGTCCGGCATTTTATTCATCAGGGCATCATAAGTGGTGATAAGAGTAACCCTGCCCCCCTCTGCAATGCGCTTTAAAGCCAGAATCCTCTCCCTGGTGAGCACATTCCCTCTTAAATCCGACTGATAAAACAGGATGTCCTTTGCCGGGTAATATACGGCCTGCCGGTCAAAAAACAGGTATTCCTCATAGATTTCCCTGGCGCGCTGTTCATTAAAAGTAACTATAATTTTATAGGGAAACTCTCTGCCAATGCCATATATCAGATGAGGTTTTTGAGAGTCAATACACCCGGATATCATCTGCAGTCCCGTCTCTTTTCTTAAACATATATTTAATTTTTCAATTTCATTTAACCTGTCAAGAGGTTCCAAAAAAGCTCTCATATTATTCCCGTTTCCCCGCATTAAAGGTATTCATTGCTTTGCTGATTTCGCCTTTTACCATATACTCTGCTGCCTGGCAGGCATCCTCGATAGCGTCCTCAACATACGCCCGCTCTTCTTTGGAAAAGCGTCCCAGCACATAGTCCGCCAAGTCCCATCCTTCCGGCTTTTCTCCCACCCCTACTTTGATTCGTGGGAAATCACTGCTGCCGCAGCACTGTATAATGCTTTTGATGCCATTATGCCCTCCGGCGCTGCCCTTTCCCCGGATTCTTATATTCCCGGGAGGCAGATTGATATCGTCAAAAATTACAATTAAATTTTCCCGGGGTTCTAATTTGTAAAATCTTAAAATTTCCCCGATGCTCTCGCCGCTTAAATTCATAAAGGTCTGGGGCTTTACCAAAAGCACCTGCTCCCCTGCAATAACGCCTTTGCCGCAAAGGGCCTTGTGTTTCTTATCTTTTATCCTTATATTATATTTTTCCCCCAGGGCATCCATGACATCAAAGCCTACATTATGCCTAGTTTTCTCATACTGTTTTGTAGGATTTCCCAACCCTGCAATTACATACATCTTTTTACCTCCAGGTTTTTCACACAAAGAAATAGTTAGCACGTTTTATGTGCTAACTATTTTAACGTAATTTTCAGATTTTGTCTATCACAGACAACGGATTTGTTATTCTTCCATGGTAAGAATCTCGGCCTGATACTTCTCCAAAATCAAACTTTGAATTTTGTCCCTGGTGTTAGAATTGATAGGATGTGCAATGTCCCTGTACTCCCCATCAGCAGCTTTGCGGCTGGGCATAGCAATAAACAACCCTTTTTCCCCTTCAATTACTTTGATATCATGTACCACAAATTCCTCATCAATGGTGATAGACACTACCGCTTTCATTTTACCTTCTTTTTCTACTTTGCGAATCCTAACGTCTGTAATCTGCATATACGCTGTCCCCCCTTTGTCCTCTTGTAGCTTATTTCTTACATTACATACCTTGCATTGTCTTCCCGAACAACTTTAATGCCTTTATCCCCGCAATAGTAAGTATTTGCCCTTAAAGTGTTGCGGCTCTCCACAATACAATTCTCAATATGGGTGTTATCCCCAATATACACATCATTCAGTATAATAGAATTTTTAATGACACAATTCTTTCCCACAAATGCCTTTTTAAACAAAATAGAATTCTCCACTTTGCTGTTTACAATACATCCGCTGGCTACCAGGCTGTTTCTTACATCGGAGCCTGCATTGTATTTTGCCGGGGGCAGATCATCCACTTTTGTGCAAATCTTCGGCTCATCCCGGAAGAAATATTTCCGCACTTCCGGTTTTAAGAAATCCATATTTGTCTGATAATAGGATTCCACCGTAGAGATATTGCTCCAGTAAGTATCCATCTTGTAAGCGTAAATTCTCTTCAGGTTCTTGTAGCGGATCAATACATCTGTCACAAAATCATGACGCTCCTCCTCCGCACATCTCTCTAACATCTCAATGAGCTGACGCCTGCGGATAATATAGATGCCTGTGGAAATTGTGTTGGAGGAAGCCACTAAAGGTTTCTCCTCAAACTCTACGATTCTGGCATCCTCATTCATTTTTACCACACCGTAGCGGCTCACATCCACATTTGCCGGCATATCTTTGCAGATTACGGTAATATCCGCTTTTTTCTCAATATGGTAATCAAGAATTGCGTTGTAATCCACCTTATAGACACAGTCCCCGTTGCTGATGATAACATAGGGCTCATGGCGTCTCTTTAAGAAGTCCAGGTTCTGGTACATGGCATCTGCCGTACCCCGAAACCAATCGCTGCTCTCTGAGGTAAGCATTGGGGTAAAAATGTAAAGCCCCCCCTGTTTTCTTCCGAAATCCCACCATTTGGAGGAACTTAAATGCTCATTTAAACTTCTTGCATTAAACTGGGTCAATACAGCCACTGTCTGGATGTGGGAATTGCTCATATTGCTCAGTGCAAAATCAATGCACCTGTAATTGCCTCCCACGGGCATAGCGGCCGACGCCCTGCGGGCTGTGAGCTCATGCATCCCTTTATTGTTACCACCTGCGAGAATAATTCCTAATGCCTTCATTTACTGTCACCTGCCTTAATAATGTATTCTCCTCCGGCAAGAACACCGTCTGGATAGTCTGATTTGTCTGTCACGCCGGAAATCGCTGTATTTTTGCCAATCTTTACATTTGATGGAATGCAGGAATTTTCCCCGATAGTTGCCAGCCCAAATGCATATATTTTGTCGTTTAACTTGCTCTGTGCTTCGTCGCCGATTCCGATTTCCACATTGTCCCCGATGCTGCAGTCCTCCGCAATAATCGCTTTATAAATGCCGCAGTTCTCTCCAATTTTGGTATCCTGCATAATAATGGAATCCCGGATTACGGTTCCTTTACCCACAACAACACCTGCGCCTAAAACAGAATTGCGGACCTCCCCGTAAATTTCTGTCCCCTCCCCGATAATGCTCTTTTCCACAATGGCATCAGCGGAGAGATACTGGGGCTCCACATTGTCGCTTTTGGTATAGACTTTCCAGTATTCTTCGTAGAGGTTGAACTCGGGAATCAAATCCACCAGTTCCATGTTTGCCTCCCAGTAGGAGCCAAGGGTTCCCACGTCCTTCCAGTAACTGTTGTACTCATAGGCAAAGAGCCTCTGCTGTTTCTCATGGCAGTAGGGAATAATATGTTTGCCGAAATCGCAGTTCCCCTGGTCTTTCATGGCGATTAAGGCTTCCCTTAACACTTTCCAGGTAAAAATGTAAATACCCATGGATGCAAGATTGCTCCGGGGATGTTCCGGCTTCTCCTCAAACTCTGTAATCTGTTTTTCCTCATCTGTTATCACAATACCAAAACGGCTCGCCTCCTCAATGGGCACCGGCATAGCTGCTATGGTGACATCCGCATTGTGCTCTTTATGGAAGTCTAACATCACCTCATAATCCATTTTATAGATATGGTCGCCGGAGAGAATCAGAACATACTCCGGATTATAACTTTCCATATAACTTAAATTCTGGTAAATTGCATTTGCTGTTCCTGTATACCATTCGCTGTTATCGCTTTTCTCGTAGGGCGGTAAAACCGTCACGCCGCCGTTATTTCTGTCTAAATCCCAGGGAATACCAATTCCGATATGGGAATTCAGCCTTAAGGGCTGATACTGGGTCAAAACACCCACTGTGTCAATTCCGGAATTGATACAGTTGCTCAGGGGAAAATCAATAATGCGGTACTTACCGCCAAATGCCACTGCCGGCTTGGCTACCTTCGCCGTCAGAACACCCAGCCGGCTTCCCTGGCCGCCTGCCAAAAGCATGGCAATCATTTCTTTTCTAATCATGTCGCTCACCTCTCGCCAAATCTGTATTTTAGATATAGAAATTATAGCATAACCTGTTCTTTTAGTACAACACTTTTAACAAATTAATTACTGGTTTTACCTAATTTTTGTTAATTTTCACATGTTTTGTCTCTTCAATTTCAGCAAAGATGACAATATGGCTCCACTATAAGCCATAGAATGCCCGGAGCACCCCGGTTTCTGAAAAAATTGGCAATAGTAATTTGCAAAAGTAAAATTCTTGGTTATAATACTATATAGCAATACTGTTATTATTATTTTAGAATGGACGGATAACTATGTATCAAATTAATTTTAATCAACCTATTCATCTTCACTTTATCGGTATCGGCGGTATCAGCATGAGCGGCCTGGCCCGCATCCTATTAAAAGAAGGATTTAAAATTTCAGGCTCCGATGCCAGGGAATCGGAGATTACCCTCGGCCTTGCAAAGGAGGGCGTGCACATTTCCTACCCCCAGTCACCGGAGAACATCACAGAGGATTTGGACGCGGTAGTCTACACCGCCGCCATCCATGAAGACAACCCTGAGTTTGCCGCAGCCAGGGCGAAAGGCCTTCCCATGTTAAGCCGCGCCCAGCTTTTGGGGCAAATTATGTCCCACTATAAAAATTCCATTGCCATTGCAGGCACTCACGGGAAAACTACCACCACCTCCATGCTCAGCCAGATTCTTTTGTCTGCCGGCACCGACCCCACCATTTCCGTGGGGGGAATGTTAAAATCCATCCAGGGCAATATCCGGGTGGGCAATTCTGACATATTTCTCACAGAGGCATGCGAATACACCAACAGTTTTTTAAATTTTTATCCCAAGTACTGCCTCATATTAAACATTGAGGCGGAACATCTTGATTTCTTTCAGGATTTGGCGGACATCCGCCGCTCCTTCCGTAAGTTTGCAGCAAATACCGGGGAGGATGGCACGATTTTTATCAACGGAGAAATCGAAAACTACCGGGAAATCATCTCAGGGCTTCCCGCAGAAACCGTCACCTACGGCATGTCCCCTTCTTTTGACTACTATCCCAGGGATATCCGCTTTGATGACCTAGGGTGTGCCTCCTACACTTTAATGAACAAAGAACAGGCCCTTGCTGATATACACCTTAACGTGCCGGGACTCCACAATGTATCAAACTCTGTGGCTGCGGCATGCCTTTCCCTGGCCCTTGGAATTTCCCCAAAGGATACGGCCCTTGGGCTCTCCGCTTTTTCGGGGACAGACAGAAGGTTCCAATACAAGGGAAAACTCCCCTGCGGCGCCGTTGTGATTGACGACTACGCCCATCACCCTACAGAAATCAAGGCCACGCTAAAGGCCGCTGCAAATTATCCCCATAAAAGGATTTTCTGCGTGTTCCAGCCCCATACTTATTCCAGGACGAAAGCCTTTTTAGAGGACTTTGCAGATGCCCTCTCCCTGGCGGATGTTGTTGTGCTGGCAGATATCTATGCCGCCCGGGAAACAGATACCCTGGGTGTCAGTTCTTTAGACATAGCCGCCCGGCTGAAAAATTTAGGCAGAGAAACCTATTATTTCCCCGATTTTTCTGAAATAGAAAAATTTTTGCAAAAAAATTGTTTAAACGGTGACCTGTTGATAACCATGGGTGCGGGAGACATTGTAAAAGTTGGAGAACACATACTTATACACTAAGTTATCCACATTATCCACATTTTAAATGTACTTTTATAAACATTTGAAATGTGGATTTTTTTATTCCCCTCCTGCCCTGCCCGCCAGGTTTTTTATCTCCTTGTCCAATTTTTATCCACTTATCCACATTTGCTCAAACCCTTGATTTTACTGGCATTTTGTAAAAAATCACCCCTTTTCAATTTGAAAAACGCATGTTATAATCTGGAACATAACGGATGCGGAAATGAAAATATGATGCATCCCTTGGGAAAGAGGTAATCCTATGTCAAACATTAAACTGAGCAGTAACGGACTCCCGTCCTTTACCTGCGTTCCAAACATCTTCATAGATAAATATATGACAAATGCCAACGGAGAATACATAAAAATATATCTCTATCTCCTCCGTTTTATGGAAAAGGAGGATCAGGCTTTCTCCATTCAGCATTTGGCTGATATATTTGAATATACGGAAAAGGATGTTTTAAGGGCCCTTTCCTACTGGGAAAAACAAAATCTCATCGGGCTGGAATTTGACAGCGCAGATAACCTGACAAATATCCTGCTTAAAAACCCCTGCCAGGCCGACTCCTGTGATCTGGGGAACCCGCAAAAGAATTTTAAAGGGGATTCTGTAAAAGAAGAAGCCGGCTCCGGGGAAACTTTAAATCAAAAGGACGCCTATACTTTAGAGCAGGTCGAACAGTTCCAGGATGACGAGGCAGTCCAGGAAATCCTTTTTATCACGGAAAATTATTTGGGGCGCACCTTAAACACCACGGACATCCGCACCATACTCTACTGGTATGACGGATTGAAATTTTCCACGGAGTTAATCGAATATCTCATTGAGACATGCATCAGCAACGGCCACACCAGCCTGCGCTACATGGAAAAAATCGCCCTCTCCTGGACAGAGAAGGGAATCACCACCGTATCAGAGGCCCGGGCAGCCCATGCCATGCATTCCCAGTGCGTGTATGGTGTCATGAACGCCTTTGGCATAAGCGGCCGCAACCTTATTGCAAACGAAACTGCCTTTGCAGAAAAATGGGCCAAAGAATACGCTTTTTCCATGGACATTATAAAAGAGGCATGCCGGCGCACAATTTCCGCCACAGGAAAGGCCAGTTTTGAATATGCGGATACAATTTTAACAAATTGGCATAAAAACCATGTACATAATCTTGAGGATGTTGTAAAATTAGATACAGCCCGCAAGGGAAAAACCTCTGGAAAAACCAGAGAAGCATCGGAAAACGCCCAGAGCAGTCGTTTCCACAACTTCCCCCAGCGGACGTACAACTATGACAAATTAGAGCAGCAGCTTTTAAATACTACAAGCTGAGCCAGGAGATAAGACATGCCTTTAAGCAATTCCCAATATGACGAGATTCTCCGTGAGTATCACGCCAAGCAGATAAGAAACCAGCGCCTTGCAGAAAGCCGCAAAAAAGAAGTTTACAAAAAAAATCCCCGGTTAAAGGAGATTGACGACGCTGTGTCTACCTGTTCCGTGATACAGGCCAGAAAGCTTTTAAACGGCCACCGGGAGGCTCTTAACTCCCTCCATGAAGAAATTAACGGCTACCGGGAAGAAAGGCTCTTAATCCTTAAGGAAATGGGTTATACGGAGGACTATTTCATTCCTGACTACGACTGCAGTGACTGCAAGGACAGCGGATTTGTAAAGGGGCAGCGCTGCCACTGCTTTAAGCAGCGGGCCATTGACCTTGTGTATACCCAGTCAAATATAAAAAGTATTTTAAAAGAGGAGAATTTTCAGACTTTCTCTTACAAATACTATTCCAAAATTGAGATAAACCCAGCCACAGGCCTTACCTCTTTAGAGACGATGAAAAAAGCGGTGGCGGAATGCCGCAGGTTTATTGAAGAATTTGACAATAAGTTCTTAAACCTATTTCTCTACGGGGATACCGGGGTGGGAAAGACATTTCTCTCAAACTGTGTGGCTAAAGAGCTGTTAGATACGGGACATTCCGTTATCTATTTTACAGCTTTCCAGTTATTTGATATATTTGAAAAGAATACATTCCGAAACGACAGAGACAGCGATATCATTGCGGCGCACCAGAATATTTTTGACTGCGACCTTTTGATCATAGATGACCTGGGCACGGAGATGCCCAACTCCTTTACAATTTCACAATTGTTTTTGTGTATAAACGAGCGCATTCTCCGGAAAAAGTCTACCATAATTTCCACAAACCTGCCCATAAAGCAGATGGCCCAGATATATTCCGAGAGAACATTCTCCCGTATCTCCAGCAATTACATTATGTTGAAACTATTCGGGGATGACATACGGATTCAGAAAAAAATCCGGTAATCCCTGCTAATAGATAAATAAATATATATTGTGGTTTTCTCTTTGAATGAAAGCCACCGCACTACATTATGGAGGATTTATCATGGCAAACGATGAAAGACTGTTAAATACCCTGCCCAGCGGCACATTGGGACTGATTCCCTTGGAGAGCTGCCAGGAAATGGGCCGAAAGGTGGACCAATTTTTGGTGGGCTGGCGGGAAAAAAGGGAACATGAACACGCTTCTGACTCTGCATTCATTGGCTATAAGCGTGATACTTACCTTATGGATGCATCCTGCCCCAGATTTGGAA
Source organism: Roseburia sp. 1XD42-69 (assembly GCF_003612565.1). Taxonomy (GTDB): domain Bacteria; phylum Bacillota; class Clostridia; order Lachnospirales; family Lachnospiraceae; genus Roseburia_B. Next base: position 65,890 of record NZ_RAZG01000012.1, read on the forward strand.
GCGGGGAGGCCAAGGCAGTAATTAAAGAATCTGTCCGGGGTTATGATTTATATCTCATGGTGGATGTGACAAACCACCACTTAACCTACTCCCTCTGCGGAATGACAAACCATATGTCCCCGGATGACCACTTCTCTGATTTAAAGCGCATTATTGCAGCAGTGGGAGGAAAGGCCAGAAGAATAACAGTTATTATCCCGTTTTTATATGAGGGCAGACAACACAAGAGAACCGCAAGGGAATCTTTAGACTGCGCCCTGGCCCTGCAGGAACTGACAAACATGGGGGTGGACAATATTATCACTTTTGACGCCCACGACCCCAGGGTACAAAATGCCATTCCCCTGAAAGGATTTGACACGGTACAGCCTGCCTACCAGTTTGTAAAGGGCATTTTAAAAGAGGAGAAAGACCTGATTATTGACAACGACCACATGATGGTAATAAGCCCTGACGAGGGGGGAACGAACCGGGCCATCTATCTGTCCAACGTTCTTGGCCTTGACATGGGAATGTTTTACAAGAGAAGAGACTTCAGCATTATGATAGACGGCAGAAATCCCATTGTCGCCCATGAATTTTTAGGCTCCTCTGTGGAGGGAAAAGACGTGCTGATTATCGATGATATGATTTCCTCCGGGGACAGCATGATAGATGTAGCCACAGAGCTTAAAAAGCGGAAGGCCAACCGGGTATTTGTGATTTCCACATTTGGCCTTTTCACTGACGGACTGGAAAAATTCGACCAGGCTTATGAGGAGGGGATTATCTACCGGGTGGTTACCACCAACCTTACGTACCAATCGGAAGAACTTTTGAAAAAGCCCTATTACATCGATTGTGATATGAGTAAATATATCGCTTATATTATTGACACTTTAAACCACGATTTATCTATCAGCGATCTCTTAGACCCATATGAGAGAATCCACCGGCTGGTAGACGCATACAAGGAAGAGCAGAAAAAAAGATAAAAAAAGAGAGGTTTCAGTTTTTGAAACCTCTTTTTTTGCACTTTTAAACTCTGTACCCTCTTGGGGATTTTATTTTATACCCTACGGGTGGTACCATTACATGTAACAGGTATTAGAACAAATCGATCCGGCCATTTATTTTGTCGTTAATTACGTAGTATGCTGAATTTTCTTCCGGTTTAATATAGACCTGCATGGACTTGATAGAAGACTCACGATGTCCGTCTGCCACATAGATACTTTTTACTCTGTCTACCACTGCATTCAAATCTGCATTGTGCTCATAGAATTCTAAAATTACTTTAGGCTGAACTTTTTCTTTTACTGCTTTTACGGCTGTCTTCTTAACTTTAGCTGCTGCTTTTTTTCCTGCTTTTGCCGCTGCCCCTTTTACTTCTGCCGCTCCTTCTACGATTTCTTTAACAACTTCTTTCTTAGGTTCTTCTTTCACTTCTGGCTCTTTTGCTGCTGCAAATGCTTTCACTTCATTGGCCATCGCCTCCGCCGCTTTTGCAACAGATGATTTAACTTCTGGTTTCTTAGACATAATATTTACCTCCCTTTCACCCAGCTCTCACTCACATACTAAGAATTTTTCCATTGCTACTAATGCCTCTTGTTCATCGTTACCATCCGTAATAATATTCACGGTCATGCCCTTGGATGGATTGAAAGCCATGATTCCCATAATGCTCTTTGCATTAATCCTCCGGTTATCACTTTCCAAAGTGATATTACTGTCAAACTGACATGCAACCTGGACCAGTTCCGCAATCGGATTATCATGTTCCTTTGAAACGTTTGATACTACAACTTCCTTTTTGCTCATGATTTCTTTCCTCCTAAAGTACAGTCTTTAATATACCCCAAATTTAAAAATTTTACAATACGCTTTTCAGAAAATTAGTAATTTCCCACGAAGGATTTTCATTATCATCACAAAAATTATGCATATTTTAGCTATTTCATCCGCTCCTGGCGGATTACATCCTGAAATTCTTTTACATCTTTTGCAATTTCCCCGCTTAAGGCCAACAGGCAGATTAAGTTTGGCACCGCCATAAGGGCGTTAGCAATATCCGAAAAATTCCACACCACATCAAGGGCTGTTGTGGCTCCCACATAGGCAATGAGGGAAAAAATAATCCGGTAAACCATATTAAATTTATGGGTGCCTAAAAGATATTCAAAGGCTTTTTCCCCGTGGTACTCCCACCCTAAAATTGTGGAGAATGCAAACAGGGAAATCCCGATACAAATCAGCCATCCCCCTGCCCTTCCCAAAACGCTCTCAAAGGCCAGAATGGTAAGGGCCGCCCCTTTCACTAAAACCCTCATTTCATATGTACCGTCCTCCCGGAAAATGTAATGGTTTCCGGCTTCATCTGTAAAGGCACCTGTCAGTGCGCTTACGCTTCCGGAATAAGCTGCCCTGCGGTTTTCTCTTTCTTCCATGGGATATAAAATCAATTCATCCTCACCCTGAAAAAGAGATATGCTGCCCTCACCAAAACGGATTTCATAATTTCCCCCTGCGTCTTTCCCGGAAGAATCCTTTGCAACAACAGCCACCTGATTTTCCGAGAGGGCATACTGCCCCTTAACCTCCAAATCCGTGGTTCCCAACACCCCGGAGGCGGCGATACAGATTCCTGTAATGGTGCACACAACGATGGTGTCCCAGAATGTGCCTGTCATATTAATATATCCCTGGCGCACCGGGTTATCTGTGGTGGCTGCCGCTGCAGTTATGGCTGCGGAGCCCATTCCCGCCTCGTTGGAGAACACTCCTCTGGCCACCCCAAACCGCATACTGTTCATCAGGGCAGCCGTCACCGTACCGCAGAGCCCGCCTCCCGCCGCTTCCAGTGAAAATGCCATCTTAAAAATCATGGCCAGTCCCTCCGGCACATTTTGAATATTGCCCAAAATCACAAGGAGGCCGCAGAGCACATAAAAAATTGCCATAACCGGAACTACCACAGAGGATACTTTGGAGATACTTTTAATTCCCCCCACAATAATTGCCAGGGCAAGAAAGGTAAGGGTGATACCGCTTATCCATGTGGGAACGCGAAATGTGCTAAAGAGCGCATCGGAAATAGAATTTGCCTGGGTCAAATTTCCGATTCCAAAAGACGCCACCACGGCAAACAGGGCAAAGAGCCAGCCCAACATTTCCCCTGCCCTTTTATTTTTAAAGGCTTTTTTCATGGTGTACATGGGGCCTCCGGACATTTCCCCTTTTTCGTTTACCTCCCTGTACTTAATAGCCAGCATACACTCACTGAACTTTGAGGTCAAACCGAATGCCGCGGAAATCCACATCCACACCAATGCCCCCGGCCCTCCGGAAACCATAGCCGTGGCCACTCCCACAATATTGCCTGTCCCTATGGTGGCAGCCAGGGCTGTGGTGAGGGCGGAAAAAGGCGAGATATCCCCCGTTCCTTTTCCCGTTGTCCTTGCCTCTTTGCTCAAGGTAAGCCTTAGGGCATACCCCAGGTTCCTCCAGGAAGCAAATCCCAGCCGAAATGTAAGAAAGATTCCGGTTCCCACTAAAAGCACCAGCATCACCGGGCCCCATACAAAATCATCCACCCTGCTGATTATCTCTGCAAACTTTTCCATTTTCTCTCCTTTTCTCCCCCTCTATTTCAAATAGCCCAAGAAAACGTTTCCCGCATTTTCAAACATTTCTCCGGCATCCTCCATTCCCATCTTCTCCACAGTGGAATCCAGAGGGTTAAATAATGTAACATTCAGGGAATCGTATCCTACCACCAACACGGCATCCATGTCACTTTTCATGGCAAACACCGGATTCCCCAGGCTCACATAATAAAGCACTTCCTCCAGGCTGCACCCGGTAAGGTCCAGGGCGGTAACCCCTTCCATGGTTGTCTCCAAAATCTCCTTCGGCGTTTTTCCCTGGCCGATTAAAGCGGCCACTTCTATATTTACAGATTCCCTCTCCAGTATAGCGCTGACGCACTGGACAATGGAACTGCCACCTGCATCCTCTGTGCCCACGGAAACTTCCAGGGCTTCCTGCAGGGACTTTCTTGCCCTCTTCCAGATATACTGCTGCTTTTCTCCGATTACCACGCCCATTTTCTCATTGGCAGTGGATACTGCCATTTTTAAATTGTCAGTCACCGCCAAAATATCTCCCCTGGCGTATGCATAGTAATTGTCTTTCACATCCTCACTCTTAAGGGCAATCTCCCTGTTATTTTCAAATACCACTTCTTTTGGGGTAAGTATTTTAGGGGATGCTTCTTTTACCATGTCCACCATGGAAAGCTGAACTTGTGTCTGCTTCACCTCCGTCACTGTGGAGTGGACGTCAACAATCGTCGCACTGTCCCCCTCCCGGTTCATAATGGTGTCCTGGCTGGCTTCCACATAGGCCATGCCGTTAAACTGAATCCTGTTTAAATACATAATATAATCCCATATTTCAATATCAGAAACATAATAGCCCGGCTTCTCATATTCTTTTAACTGCTCCGCCGTGGAGGAATCCATAATGCACACCTTATACATGGGAAAAGTAACATTTCCCGTCAGGTCTTTCACCACGTCCTCTTTCCTTGCAATACCGTACACAAAATCCTCCTGCATAAATCCCAGGGTTTTTAAATAACCCTCTCCCCCCGGGGAAAGTTCCTTTTTGTCTCCTGTATCCAAATCCATAAGATGAATGCCCGTCCCCATTCCCTGGCCGTCTTTTTCCGTCCATGCAAAATATTTGTGGGACTCTGAAATAGCATAATCTCCCTGGGACAGCCCTGTGATAAACTCTTTTACTTCCATAGTGGAGAGGTCAATGCGGTACACGGTCCCCCCCAGCATAATAAAGAAAATTCCCTGGGCATTTTCATACATAAGCTGTCCCAAATCCGCCCGCATGACCTGGTAAGACGAAGACGAGGGGATAAACAATTCCTCCTCTGTGGTATTGGCAATGCTGTCATAATGGTACACGCAGATACCTACCTGCCCCTCATGGGAACCACAGTTCATATAGCCGTAGACCACAAAATTCACACTTCCCGTCTCGTCAATATTAATAATTTTAATGTCGTGTTCCCCGTAGTTTTCCCTTTTGTCAATGCCTTCATTTCCAATAAAGCTAAACACCTGGGAGAGCTGGTTGCTGCTCTCATTGTAACTCCAAAGTTCTCCCTCCTGGACAAAGCTTACAATATTTCCCTTTTCATTGCTGGCAAACTCCACCTCACTGTCCCTGATGCCCAGCTGGATATAATTATTGTAGAAAGACTCATTTTCCGCCCGGAAAATCTGATTCATGGTCCGCTCATAGTTCAAGAGATACATCCTGTCGTTTGTATAGCGGACTCTGTAATACTCTTCTACATTATAGTATTCCATCTCCCCATTTATTCCTATGGATGCCACCAGGTAATCAAGAACCACCACGGTATAGGAATCGTTTACCTCTTTTAAGGAGGGCACCGGGGTAGTTAAACGCTCCCCCTTAAAATCCGCCCAGGCCACCTGCTTTAAGCTGGAATGGATGTCCACTTTGTGCAAGTTGGAATTATCCCCGGAGGCATTAGGCTCTAAATATGTGGCAAGTTCCCTGGCTTCATCCACATCAAACGTCTTTTCATGAAAGGACATGGCAAAATCCACGCACTCTTTTGTATGGCAGACTGTCTCCTCCATAATCCTGGTATAATAGTAAATGGTATCCCCGCCGCTTTTTAATTTAATGATAAAAAGATACTCTTCGTTTTCTTCCAGGAGGTTTTGAATGGTAAGCTCAGCCTTAATTCTCCCCTTCTTCTCCTCATAGACCTCTACCTTAGAATCCGCAATGAGGCGGCTGGCATCCAGGCTCCTGATTTCATAGGAAATCTCATCTATTTTTGTATCATAGGTCTGCACCTGCAGGGGCAGAAGCCTGTCCGATGAGACGGTAGTTATTGCATCCCTCATATACACGGACTGCATTTCCTTTGTGTAGCCCCGCAGTTCATTCACTTCCTGGTTTTCGCCCTCCCCCTTCATAAAAAAGGAGACAACCGGGAGGGTGGCATCCGCCATCTCTGTGGTTAAGTCCTCGTTGGAATGATTGGTCAGTTCCCCAAAGACGATAACGCCTAACAGAAACACACCTGCCAAAACCAATAATTTAATCATTCCCTTTTTCATCTAAAAACCGCCTTTCGTATATCATCCGGCAGGAGGGAGTTTTACTCCCGCCAAAAAATACCGGATAAAAATTATTTATCACCACCATTTTCTGCAGCAGCGCCTGCGCCTGCCCCGCCTGCGGTACATTTCATCGTACAAAAGAACCTGTATCACATCAAGCAAATCTCTGTCCCTTCCTTTTCCCGACCGATCCGTCTGTGTAAGGACCATGGCATTGTCATAAATATCATTTGCCGTTTTAAAGAGAAGGACTCTGTCCGGATACTCGTCAAACATCATACTTCCCTCATATTCCATTTTGTCACATTCCTCCTCCACATATGCAAGCAGCTCTTTCATCCGTTTGGGATAAAGCTCCTTCATACGCTCCATGTCTTTCTCATACTCTTTTTCCGTCAGGTACACATTTGACATGGGATACGTAAGATAAAAAGGCATCTTGCCTCCAAATTCTTCTGATATCCGCAAAAAAGGCTCCTGATACATTTTTTTGTGCTCCAACTCTTTTCCCTTTAATATATGCGGATAAAAAAAATGTGACATACCAAAACACTGATATGTCACATTATAGTCCAGGCTGAATAGAAAAACAAGGAAACTTTTTCCTTCCCGGCCTAATTTCTCCTCAACGCCTCGATAGGGCTTAACTTAGCCGCCTTCTTGGCGGGATAAATCCCAAAGAACAACCCAATTGCCGAGGAAAACATGGTGGTTGCAAGCACGGTGATAATATCCACCGAAGGAGTAAATGCCATCTCCGGGCTCACCATGGAAATTATTTTGGCCGCCAGGCTTGCACCCCCGATTCCAAAAAGGATTCCAATAAGCCCTCCAATCATGGTGATAATGGCAGATTCCGACAAAAACTGCATCATAATTGACCCTGTCTTTGCCCCCAGCGCCTTTCGGATACCGATTTCCCTGGTGCGCTCTGTTACGGACACCAGCATGATATTCATAACACCAATCCCCCCTACGATTAAGGAGATGGCCGCAACCAGAGAAATTACCATAGTCACCGCATTGAGAACCGTGTTGATATTGCTCATAATATCGTTAAAACTCTCGTACTGGTAAATGTTTTCCCCAAAGCACTGGTGCCGCCGCTCCAAAAGGGACACTACCTGGGTAGTAATGGAGGCGGTATCCGCATCCTTTTCCGCCATCAGGTAAATCTGGTAATAATCATCCATCTCCCAGCCGTAAATCTGAGTCAAAACTGTCATGGGGAAATACAGGGAAACCGGCGTATTGTCATATCCGCCTCCAAACATGGAGTTTTCCGGCTCTTTCTCCACCCCTACAATGGTAAAAGAAACGGAATTTCCCCAATTCGGCGTCATATCGATTGTCATGCCGATAACATCTGTGGAGCCGAACAGACGAATGGCGTCCGCCTCCCCAATCAGGCACACCGGGGTTCCCGCCAGGTATTCTTTCTCGTTAAAATATCTTCCTTTTAACAAACCTGTGTTGGAAAAATACTGGTAGGAGGCCATCTGGCCGCTGCCGTTTACGGAAAACTCCCCTTTTCTTGTGACGGTGCTCCCCTCAAACCCCTGGTACACGTTTACTGCCATGATGCCGTCCACTTCCTCCACAATGGCGTCAATATCGTCATTGGTAATGTAGTAAGTGCCGGTGGAATCATAGGTATAAAGGACAATCTGCCCGGAAGCAATTCCCTCCAGCTCACCGGAAATCACCCCCTGGATCCCGTTTCCCAGGGACATAATTAAAATCACGGAGCCAATACCAATAATAATGCCCAGCATAGTGAGAAAAGACCTCACTTTATTGGCTTTTATGTTGGAAACCGCCATTTTCAAATATTCAAAAAACTGTGACATTCCTTGCCTCCTATTCTTCCGTAGACACCATGCTCTCCGTGTCCCCTGGCAGGCTTTCCGTGACAGGCATACCTTCGATTATGGAAGAATCCACTGATGTGATAACTTTTTCCCCGGCGGTTAAACCGTCTTTAATCTCAATCTCCTCCTTGGAGGCCATGCCCGGGGTGACATATTTCTTTACCACAATACCGTTTTCCACCACAAAGGCAAAATCCCCCTGGGTGTCTGCATTGACAGAGGCAATGGGCACCACCAGCGTATCTGTCTGGGTGCCAAGCTGAATGCTGACCTTGGCGTCCAAACCGAGAACCAATGCGTCATCCGGATTTAAAATCCCCACTTTTATGGTTACCATGGCTCCGCCGGTCTCGCCTTTCTGGGCAATCTTGCTGATGTAGTTTACTTTTCCCTTATATTCTTTCTCCTGAAATGTGATAACGGCCTCCTGATCCATCCTGATATTTTCCAGATTGTATTTTGACACGGGAATCTCTACGCATATATTCTGGGAGCTTGCCAGGGTGATTAAAGGATTTCCCTCCGCCGCTATGGTTCCCGGGGAAACCTGCACCTCTGTGACAATGCCGTCAAAATCCGCTGTAACTCCTGCCTGGGCTGTGGAGAGATCATCCGCCGTCTGCTCTAAAGTCAGTTTGCTTGCCTGCCTGGTGTAACTGATATTGGCTTTTGCCGCATCCGTCAAAATACCTGCCTCCGCCCCGGCCTTTTTGGACTGTGCCTCCCCAAGCTTACTCTGTAAATCTGCAAGCTGGTTATTTTTCTTGGTGAGCTCTGACTGGATATTAACCATATGGTTGGCTATGTCCGCAGAATCTTTTATTTTCTTTTCCACTTTTTTCAGTTCTTCTTCCAATTCTTTCTTTTCCCGCTTCAGATCCTCTATTTTCTTTCTGTCTTTATCAGAAGTATTCTTCGTAACCTCTTCCTCGGTGCTCTGGGCATCTGCCCGCTCCTGCTCCAAAATCTTTTGCTCTAATGCGGAAATCTGGGCATCTATACCTTCAATAGAAGCCTTAAGTTCCTGGGCCCTTGCCTGTCTGGAGGCGTTGGTATTGGAGGATTTCTCGCTGTCTGCAGCCTGGGACTGAAGGGAAGAAATCTCGGCGTTTACAGCGTTAATCTGATCCTCCAAAGTATGTATATCACTGCTGCTCGTGGCCAGATCCGTTGCGCTTTCACTGCTCTTTGCCAAGCTGTCGTTGCCTGTGGCCTCCTCCGCTTTTGCCTGCAGCGCCGCAATATCGTAACTCTTCTGCAATGAGGCAGTGTCATAGGTTAAAAGGTATTCCCCTTTTTTTACGTTCTGCCCCACTTCCACGGGAACTTCCCCCACCTGGGCATTTACCGGGGATGCATATACCCTTGTCTCTTCGCTTACAATGGTTCCGCTGGTGTCAAGGGTTGCCGTGATATCCCCTTTCACCACCTCCGCTGTGGCAACAGCGGGAAGCATATTCCCGGAACCTTTCGTCATAGAACGAACCCCAAACCACACAATGAGCAAAACCACAATAACGATCAAAACAACTTTTCCCGGTTTCATTTTCTTTCTGGGTCTTTTCTTTTCCACAATAACCGTGGTGTTTTCTTTCTTCTTAAACATAAGCCTGCTTATCTCCCTCTTCTTCAATTTGCTTTGCAATTTCCTCTATGCTCTTTCCGTCCCCATAATTGGTATCGGAGACAATTTTTCCGTCTATCACCCGAATTACCCGCTTAGCGCTGGCTGCGATTTTATTGTCATGGGTAATTAAAATTACCGTCCTGCCCTCCTCATAAAGCTCTCTTAAAATCTGCATAATCTCCTTGCTGGAGGCAGAATCCAGATTTCCTGTGGGCTCATCCGCCAAAATTACAGGGGGCGCCGCCGCCAAAGCCCTTGCAATGGCCACACGCTGCTGCTGGCCTCCGGACATCTCCGAGGGCTTGTGGTCCATTCTGTGCTCTAACCCAACCCTGGTCAGGGAAGCCACGGAAAGCTCGTGGCGCTTTGCCGCAGGAACATTCCGATATATTAAAGGCAGCTCCACATTTTCCAGTGCGGTAAGGTTGGGAATCAAGTTAAATCCCTGAAAGATAAAGCCGATTTCCTTATTTCGGATATCCGAAAGCTCATCGTCAGAAAGCCCCGCCACATCTTTTCCGTTTAAAAAATAACTGCCGGAAGTGGGTATGTCCAGGCACCCCAGCATATTCATAAAAGTTGATTTGCCGGATCCGGACTGGCCGATAATTGCCACAAATTCTCCCCGCATAATGGTCAGGGACACATCGTTTAGGGCCCGAACCTCGTTTTCACCTGGATTGTAAATCTTCATTAAGTTTTTTACTTCGATTAACGTCTCCACTATTTCTCCCTCTCTGTTCCAATCCAATAGGTTTCTATTTGTACCATGACGTTAATACAGTAAAACAAATATCTCCTCTTGTCAATTACCTTTTCCCAATTTTAAAGAAATTTAAGAATTCCTTTAAGATTGCAGGAAACTTCGCCTGGTGCACAGTTGGAAACTTTGTGCAAAAATGGGTTCTGTTTGTCATATTTCGTTCATATTTTATTCATATTGAGTGTTTTTTCAATTTTTCTTAAGAAATTTTTATAGAAGTTTTCCATTGATTTTTTGCTGTTTTCGTTTTATTCTTTTGTAGGAAATGAGACAATCTTGATTTAAGGAGGATTTACTATGAATCGCCGAATTAAATTTTTAAGCCCAGAACAAAAGGGCATGCAGGCAAACCAGACAAAAACCGGCTCCCGGCTTGTTGCCTGCGTGAATAAATACTCACTTGTGTTTCATGCACTGCTTTCCATGATGCTTATATTCATTATAGAAGTGATTTCAAGACATTCCATTGTGTCTGCATTTTCTTTCCTGTCTATGCACACATGGGCTTTTGTCTACAACTCCTTCATTATATTTGCATCTCTTTCGCTGGTGTATTTAATGCGCAGAAGGCTGCTGGGCCGCCTGATTATCAGCGGGTTTTGGCTGTTCCTTGGAACCATTAACGGATGTATCCTCTCTAACAGGGTAACTCCTTTTGGGTATACGGATTTAAAATGTATCTCCGATTTATTATCCATGCAGAACACCAACTATTTCACCGCAGCAGAGGCGACTCTTGTGGTGGTTGTTGTAGGGCTGTTTTTGGCATTTTGTGTTTTCCTCTTTATCAAAGGGCCAAAATATCAGGGCCCCAGAAGGAAATTTGTAACCCCCGCACTGGTAGCTGTCCCGTTTCTTTTACTTCCTGTAACTACAGAGGCGGCACAGAATACAAATGTACTGGCTTCCTATTTTGCCAATATTGCCCAGGGATATGAAAATTATGGTTTTGTCTACGGTTTCTCCACCAGCGTGGTTGACAGGGGCATGAGCAAGCCGGAGGATTACTCCCAGGAATCTGTTGCGGAGGCAAAAAAAGAATCCAAACAGGATACAACCACAAATACTGATAAACCCAATATGGTAGTTGTATTGTTAGAATCCTTTATCGACCCGACGGAAGTGGAATTTTTGAATTTTTCCGAAGATCCCATTCCAAACTTCCGTAAATTAACGGAAGAGTATACCACAGGGCATCTTACCGTGCCAGTTGTAGGGGCTGGAACTGCCAACACAGAGTTTGAGATATTAACCGGAATGAGCATGCAGTATTTCGGAACAGGAGAATATCCCTATAAAACGATTTTAAAGCAGACAGACTGTGAGAGTATTGCCTCCAATCTTTCCAAACTCGGATACGGCACCCATGTGGTACACAATAACGGCGGCAACTTCTACAGCCGGGCAAACGCTTTTTCCATGATGGGATTTGACAGCTTTACCAGCAAGGAATTAATGAATATCCAGGAGTACACACCTCTTGGAAGCTGGCCCACAGATGATATTTTAATCAGCGAGACGGCAAAGACAATGGACGCAACACCAAACCAGCCGGATTTTGTTTACACCATTACCGTACAGGGACATGGGGACTACCCAACAGAGAAAGTGCTTTTGGAGCCGGAAATCAAAGTCTCCGGGGCAAAAGATGAGGCGGCTAATAACCAGTGGGAATATTATGTCAATATGATTCATGAGGTGGATAAATTTGTTAAGAACCTCACAGACGCCATGGCTGCCAGAGACGAAAATACCATTGTGGTATTCTTTGGAGACCATCTTCCAAGCCTGGGGCTGAACGAATCCGATATGGCCACAGGGAACACATTTAAGACAAAATATGCCACCTGGAATAACTTCGGCCTTGCAAAAAAGGATGCTGATTTAGCAGCTTACGAGCTCCTGGCTAATGTGACAAATGATATGGGCATCCATGAGGGAACCATCTTTACTTACGAACAGAGTGGTTTAGATAAAAAGGCCACAGATACCGAAGAGTATTTATCCGGTTTGAATCATTTGCAGTACGACCTGCTTTACGGAAACCGCTATGCATATAACGGGGCAGATTTATATCCTGCCACAGACCTTGTCATGGGCGTTGCGGAAACAGGGATCGCAGATATCTGGCCTTCCGCCACAGGTGACTATGCCACAATTATCGGCAAAAACTTTACCAAATGGAGCAAAGTATTTGTCAACGGAGAGAAAGTGGATACTGTGTTTGTAAACAGTTCCAGACTTCGGATTTCTCTGGACAGCTTAGGGGATCAAGATACCGTTGTGGTAAATCAAATGGGCTCCAGCAACACCGTGTTTAGAAGCTCCAATGAATTTGTATTTGAGGATCCTCTTGCAGAAAATACAGAAACTGAAATGCCTGAAAGTACAGAGACAACGGAGACGGATTCTACAGAGACAGAGACGACTGAAACAGAATCCACGGAGACAGAGACAACCGAGACAGAATCAGAAAAGAACATCAGCGAGTAGGGGAAATTTCCATTTCCCCCTGCCCACCCCGCAGTTGCCTGCGGGGTTTATTTTATTTCACATACATTTTATCCACCTGAATTACAGCAAAGTAATTCTCCCCAATCTCATGCATAATTCTCCTTTGAATCTCCTTTGTCACGTCCTCATCTTCCATTTTAAATCCAAAGGGAATCACCACGTCGAAGATAAGGTTTGTGTGGCTCGGCCCGGGAACCATACGGAAATCATGGATGGATAACTCTTCCCCTATCCCCTTTACAATCTCTTTCACCTTATCTCTTGTTTTCCCGGTAGCCTCGTCTTTTGTCACAATCGGGTCCATATGGATCACAGTTTCACAGAAAAGCTTTTCCTTTAGCTCGAGCTCAATTCTGTCTATCAAATCATGAATCTCTAAAATATCCGCGTCTGCCGGCACCTCCGCATGGAGGGAAATCATCTGTCTGCCTGGCCCGTAGTCATGTACCACCAGGTCATGGATTCCCATAATCCCCTCATGGCCTGTCACAAGCTCAGAAATCTTTCTTACAAAATCCTCCTCCGGAGGCTGCCCCAAAAGTGGGTTTAAGGTATCCCTTGCGGCAGATATCCCTGCAAAAAATATAAATCCTCCCACCAAAACTCCGCACCATCCATCTATGTAAAGTCCGGTATAATGCCCAATAAGCATGGCAATCAGCACTACCGTGGTGGCTGCCATGTCACTGAGGCTGTCTGTTGCCGTGGCACGCATAGCTGCAGAGTCAAGTTGATCCCCTACTTTTCTATTGTAATAAGACATATAAAGTTTCACCGCGATAGACGCCAGAAGTATCCCGGCGGACACCAAAGAAAAATCCGTGGCCTGGGGATTTATAATTTTTCCCACAGAGTCCCGGATAAGCTCCACTGCCATAATCAAAATGGCAGCCGATACAATCAGTCCCGACACATATTCAATACGCCCATGGCCGAAGGGATGCTCCGTGTCAGGTTTTTGCCCCGCCAAACGAAATCCCACCAAAGTCACCGCCGAGGAACCTGCATCCGACAGGTTATTAAAAGCATCTGCGGTAATTGCAATGGAATGGCACATTCTCCCTGCGAAAAGCTTTCCTGCAAATAAAATGATATTTAAAAAGATTCCCACTAATCCGCAGAGCATGCCGTATCTTTCCCTGACCTCTGCGGGGGAATCTTCTTCGTGAACAAAAAATCTTGCCAATAAAGTTATCATATAAAAATACTCCCGTTAATACAGCGAACCTGCAGTTGCCACAGGATAATAGCGGAAAATCGCTTTTCCCAATATCTTGTCTTCTCTGACATAGGTATTATCCCAATATCTGGCATCCTGTGAATTATTTCTGTTGTCCCCCAGGACAAGATAAGAATTTTCCGGCACCTGGAAAGTATAAGGCCCTGTGGCAACGGTCCATTCCTCTTTCAGATAATCCTCTTCCAGAGGTACGGGAGAGCCGTTAATATAGACTTTCGCATCTCTAATAAGAACAGTTTCCCCTGGAAGGCCGATAACCCGTTTAATATAGTTTTCTTCTTCATCATCCGGATATTTAAATATCACAATATCCCCCCGTTTAGGGGCTTTATCATGATATGCCAGACGGAAACCAAAAATGCGGTCTCCTTCCATTATCGTATTTTCCATGGAGCCTGACGGAATATTTGCATTAATAATAATAAAATTCTTTATTACCAGGGCTGCCAAAACCGCCAGCAGAATTGTAATTAACCAGCTTAACACTTCCCTCACCGCCGACTTTTCCTGTACTGCATTCTCCTTTGCCATTGCTGCTTCCTTTCCGCATGTTTTAAAATCACTCTAATAGTATAACCCTATATGGGAAGAAACTCAAATACTTTTTTACAGCAATCCATCCTCAAAAGCCTGCATCATCTCCCCTGTCAGGCTGATATCCGCCTGGGAACGGTCTTTTGGCATATTGTCCCTGCCAAACCACTCCGCCGCTGAAAGTTCCTCATCATCCATGAAAATACTGCTGCTGCCCTCCACCTCACAGACAAACCCTGCTAAAAGGGCCCCGCTGAAAGACCATGGCTGGCTTTTATAATATCTAATGTTTTTTACACGAAGGCCCACTTCCTCCATCACTTCCCTGCGGACAGTATCCTCCAGGCTCTCCCCCACTTCACTGTATCCTGCCACCAGGGCATACCGCTTAAAACTGCTGTGGCCGCTGGCATATTTGGTGAGTAAAATCCTGTCTTTGTCTGTAATTGCCACAATCACGCTGGGGCAAATCTGGGGATAAGAAATATGGCCGCAAAGGGGACACACCATGGCCCGCTCCTTTAAGTGATGCTTCATTTCCTTTCCGCATCTGCCGCAGAACCTGGCATTCCCATACCACTCCTGCATCTGGAATCCCGTAATTCCCGCAAAGGCTTTCCACATGGGACGAACCCTGCGCAGCTCTTCTTTGGGCAGATATCTATAATTTAAAAAAGGCTCTACTTCTTTTCCTGGCAAATCGAAATACCCTCTGCCGTCTATCTCAAACAGATATCTCACCCCGCTTAAAATATCCGGATACTTTTCCATCACATCCTCTATCAAAGGATAGGCAATCTGCCCCTGTGACTCCTGGCACAATATGTTTCCGTCTCTATAAATTAACAGACAATCATTTTCTTTTGCCTTTACGTTTTGATATGCAACTGTGTACTTGTGGGGTTTAATATCCTGTATCATACTTTGTATCCTCCTGTCAACTTATCGCTGCCTTCATTATACAATATCAATCTGGCATATGGAATAAGTGAAACAAAAACTTTCAGATATGAATGAGTTCAGATTTCTACAATAGTGGAAACAACATTCACTCCATGTTAAAATAGTATTCACAGTCTAAATTAAGAAAGGATTTATAAGATGAATGAAATTATAAAATCTCTCCATGAACGGAAATCCGTCCGTGTCTTTGCCAAAGACGAAATTTCAAAAGAATGTAAAACAGATATTCTAAATGCAGCCCTGCAGGCTCCCTCCGCCGGATGCCAGCTCCTCTATACCATACTGGATATAACATCCCAGGATAAAAAAGATAAACTGGCAGAATACTGTGACCACCAGCCATTTATCACACAGGCAAAAATGGTTCTTATCTTTTGCGCCGACTGCCACAAATGGCTTACTTTCTACAGAGAAGCCGGGCTCTCCCCCAGAAACCCTGGAGCCGGAGACCTGCTTCTTGCCGTGGAAGACACCCTTATCGCCGCACAAAATTCCGTGACAGCGGCACAAAGCCTTGGAATCGGTTCCTGCTATATCGGCGATATCATGGAAAACGCAGAGGAAATAAAAGAATTACTGGAACTTCCGGCTTATGTTTATCCCGCCTGTATGCTTGTCTTCGGATACCCTGTAAAACAGCAGATAGAAAGGAAAAAACCGCAGCGTTTTGACCTTTCCCATATGGTCTGTGAAAACCGTTACCAAAGTAAAAGCGGCGGGGAAATCCGCTCTATGTTTTCCGGCATGACCGGTGTAAAAGATTATGAAACATGGATGAAAAATTTTTGTGAGAGAAAATATGAATCTGATTTTTCCAGGGAGATGAACCGGTCCATGGAGGTGTATCTGAAAGATTTTAAAGCGTAAAGCTTATCTGTCCCTCTGCAAGGGATTTCACCTTCCGGTCATAAACCATATCCTCCTGTGTTATCCTTCCACAAAGCAGCGGAGAATTCACATCATACATGCCGCAGTTTTTCCTAACGCTTTCCTGGCTGTAATTTGCATAACAATACCTGCATCCGTTTTTGCAGGTATTGTAGGCTCCGATTTCCACACTTTCTATGCATCCGCAGGCATTCCTTTGGTTTCTATCCTTCCCCGCCTTTATTTCATACCCTGTGATTTCCTCAATCAGCCCTTTATCAATACAGCAGTTATGCCCAATTCCCCATGGGGATAAATCCATATTTTCAGCGCAGCTCCCCACCTTTATTCCCCTTTCTGCCGCTATCCTGCCGATTTCTCCGGAAACCTCCCCCAGCACATCTTTTTTCGGTTCATACCAGCCAATTTCCCGCAAGCTTCGCCTGTTCTTTGTATATTCATCCACAAAACTAATCACACACTGATTGGTGTATCCTTTCAGGGCGTCTGCAATCTGTTCAAATGCCCTCAAATGATATTCCGGCGTATATGTTTTATTAAACAAAATCGGGTCATACCGCCAAATCACACGGTTTCTTCCAACCTGCTCTGACAATTTCTGAAATATGGGTATCATTTTCTCTTTTTTGTGGGGGACGTTACATTCCATGTCCCGCCCATATCCTGTGAGGGTAAACTGAAAATAGTATTTATATGCAGACAATTCCTCTAACCGCTCCATCATAGGTTTTGGATTCTTCGTCCAGAAAACAATACAGTCCACCACCTGGGGGGATAGATTTATCCTGCCCACCTGACAGGGATTCATGGGATTTCTCACATATACAACCCCTTCTTTTATTCGGTTTAAAAACCAATCGGAATAGTAATTGGGAATATCCGTCCGGCGGCTTGCACTTAAAATCATTTTTGCCTCCTTAAAAATGTACATGATAGAACTATGTTTTTTACCATTATAGCCCTATCCATTTTAAATGCAACTTTTGAAAAACAAAAAAATAAAAAAAATTTGTAACAAATCAACCTGGAAAGGAACTAACAAATTATAAGATTACAGGTTATACTTGTAATATGAGGTGTTGATATGAATAAAGAAAAAATGGATGAAATATATCGGGAAAATGCTGCTATGATATATAAATATCTCTGCGGATTAACGCAGGACAGCGAACTTGCCGAGGAACTGACCCAGGAAACTTTCTTTCAGGCAGTGAAAGGAATTGACAAATTCAGGGGAGATTGTAAAATTTCCGTCTGGCTATGTGGAATTGCAAAAAAATTATGGTATAAGGAACTGGAAAAAAGAAGCAGGCATAAAATTGCCCCACTGGAAGATTGGGTGCCCTCCACAGAAAATGTTGAAAATAAAAGCCTTAACAATTTGGAAAAAGTAGAAGTTTTCCGCCTGATGCACAACCTTGACGATGTAACAAGAGAGGTCATGTATTTGCGATTAGCAGGGGAACTGCAGTTTTCTGAAATTGCGGCTATTTTGGGAAAAACGGAAAACTGGGCCAGAGTAACTTATTACCGGGGAAAACAGAAAATAATGAAAGGAATGAGAGAATGGAACTAAGGGAAAAAGAATTAGCTTGTGAAATTGTCAGAGATTTACTTCCTCTCTATGTGGATGGAATGGTAAGTGATGTTTCTAAAAAGAGCATTGATAACCATTTAGAACAATGTACAGAATGCAGTGAAATATATCAGGATATGACTTGCCATTTGGAAATGGAAACGCCGCCCACAGAGATTTCAGATGTAAAAAGATTTTTGAAAAAAACAAAGAAAATGTATTTCTTGTACGGTTTAGGAGGTCTTAGCTTTATTGCTGTACTTGTCTGCCTGATTGTGGATTTGGCGGTAAACAAAGGAATTACATGGTCTTTGATTGTGGGAAGTTCCTGCTTATTTACAGACGCCTTACTATATGCCCTTTTCACCTGCAAAAAAGATAAAATCTGTACCTCTATGGCAGTTATAAGTGTTGGGGCGTTTGTCCTGCTCTCCGTCATACAGATTACCAGATATTATCTTTTGGGTACAGGGACAGTCTGGCTTTTCCGTTATGGCCTGCCTATCCTGCTGTTATGGCTTCTTGTCCTCTGGCTTCCAGTGCTGGGGGGAACATTCCTGAAATGGAATATCTGGGACTGCACAGCATTGTTCCTATTCCTGGTAATCATAGGGAACTATGCCACAAAACTAATTACAGGGGATTATGTGTGGGAAGATGTATTCCATATGCAGGGATTTACAGGCAATGCCCTTGGGGAAGTAATTGGAATCATGATATTTGTAATGGTTGGGAGGGTCACAAAATGGAAAAAATAATACGTGTGAAAAATCTAAGAAAAGCATACAAAAAAGAAACTGCCGTTGAAAACGTGTGCTTTGAACTTACCCCTGGAGTATCATGGGACTATTGGGGACAAACGGATTAGCCCCCCAGGGACAGATGAACCTATACCGTCTGATTTGCGATGTGGCAAACAGTATCCTCCAGGGGAAAACGGAAGAAATTTTATCCGAACCCACAAATCTTGTAGACGCATACTGGGAGAAACCAAACATTGCCAAAGGCGTCCTCTTTGGTGTAAAGGAATCCGTCTTGTTTCACAAAAAGGAAATCAGGTTACAATCAGACTGGAAAATATCAGTTTAGATGAAATAGTATGATAATGTAAATTATTGTTGCTGACAGTTGACAAACATAAATCGTGCAGATTAAAAAACTCCCCCGGCGCACCTGCGCCGTGGGAGTTTTTATTCTGCCATTTCACTGTTTTTAGCACACGCCCTGAGCAATCATTGCCGTAGCAACCTTCTCAAAGCCTGCAATATTAGCGCCCATTACATAATCCCCTTCATGACCGTAACGTTTTGCAGCATCGTCAATATTGTGGTAAATATTTACCATAATGTCTTTTAATTTAGCATCCACTTCCTCAAAGGACCAGCTCAGCCTCTCGCTGTTCTGGGACATCTCCAGTGCGGAAGTTGCCACGCCGCCGGCATTTGCAGCCTTTCCGCCGATAAACCACACACCGTTCTCCTGTAAGTACTTGGTGGCATCAATGGTGGTAGGCATATTTGCACCTTCACACACTGCTTTACAGCCGTTTGCCACAAGCTGTTTTGCATCTTCAATGAAAAGCTCATTCTGTGTTGCGCAGGGCAGCGCAATATCACATTTAATCTGCCATACTCCCCGGCCCTCATGATACTCTGCACTCTTACGGGCAGCCGCATACTCTGTCAGACGGGCACGTTTTACCTCTTTTACCTCTTTTAACAGTGCAACGTCGATTCCTTCCGGGTCATATACCCATCCGGTGGAATCGGACACAGTCACTACTTTTGCACCTAACTGCTGTGCTTTCTGGGTAGCGTAAATCGCCACATTTCCGGAACCGGAAATACATACGGTCTTTCCTTCCATAGATTCGCCGTGACATTTCATAAGCTCCTCTGTAATGTATAACAGGCCGTATCCTGTGGCCTCTGTGCGGACTAAAGAACCACCGTAGGTTAAGCCTTTTCCTGTAAGCACGCCCTCATACATGCCACGGATTCTCTTATACTGTCCGAACATATATCCGATTTCCCTTGCCCCTGTACCGATATCTCCGGCAGGAACGTCCACGTCAGCCCCGATATATTTGCAAAGCTCTGTCATAAAGCTCTGGCAGAATGCCATAACTTCCCTGTCAGATTTTCCCTTGGGGTCAAAATCAGAACCGCCCTTTCCGCCGCCGATGGGAAGGCTTGTTAAGCTGTTTTTAAAAATCTGCTCAAATCCTAAGAATTTGATAATGCCCAAATTAACGGAAGGATGTAAGCGGAGACCTCCCTTGTAAGGTCCGATGGCGTTGTTAAACTGTACTCTGTATCCTGTATTTACCTGAACCTGCCCCTTGTCATCCACCCAGGGCACACGGAATTTAAACTGTCTGTCCGGCTCAGTCAAACGCTCTAACAGAGCTTCTTTCCGGTATAACTCCTCATTTGCGTCAATCACCGGGCGCAGGGAATCCAAAACTTCCTCCACCGCCTGAAGAAACTCCGGCTCAGATGCATTTTTTGCTTTTACACGCTCTAACACTTCATCAACGTAACTCATAATACTATATTCTCCTTTTCTTCAAACACACATTTTACACGCCAGTATTATTTTAGTATGAAAAGTTTCATTTGGCAATATTTTTTTTACCCTGAAGAAAACTTTTTATGAAGAGCGTTCTATCAAAAGCAAAATCAAATAAACCACCAGTAAAAATAACCCTGCTCCGGCAAATACAAGCTGAAACGTCCTTAAATCCCCCAGAGTTCCCACCAGAAACACACTGGTGGGGCCGTCCTCAGCTCCTATTACAGTAAAAGACATGGAAGCTGTTTTCTTATGCTTTACATATTCTCCAACCAAAGAAATTCCCATACACAAAATTCCCAAACCGCCTATTATACCTGCCCACACTTTTCTCATTCAAACATCTCCCCTTTTCCGTATTTTAATATCTCTTCCCCTGTCAAAAGAAAAAGAGCGTCTATCATAAAATTTTTAAAACTCATAGTTCCCAAATGGTTTTTTTCACATTTTTCCTGGGCCCTCTCCCCGGCAATTCCCATGACAATAGGCACCGCCGCCCCGGCAAGAACAGATTTTTCCACTGACAAAAACCCTCCCAAAAGAGCTGTGGACATACAGCCGGAGCCTGTAATTTTTGACATCCAGGGACTTCCGTTATTTACATATATCAAAGCCTTTCCGTCTGTAATAATATCCCTTTTACCGGAAATCACACAGATGCAGTTTTTTTCTTTTGCAAATGCCTTTGCCTGCTCCGTAAGCCCCCCGGTATCTTCTCCGTCCGCTTCCCTTGCATCCACCCCCACAACTGTTTTTTCATTGCGAAACAGTGCCAGCATCTCCGAGGCATTCCCCCTTATAAGGGTCACGGGAACCTGCTCCATAAGTTCCCTTATTTTCTCCCGGCGGAATGTGGCCCCACCGGCCCCCACCGGGTCTAAAATAATGGGATGGGAAAGACGCGCCGCCTCCTTTGCCGCAAGAAACATGGCATCATAATCTTCCGTGGCCCCAAAATTGCACACCAGCGCATGGCAGCCCGCTGTAATCTCCGCCGCCTCCAAAGGGTGATGTGCCATGGTGGGCCTTGCCCCTGCCGCCAGCAGAATATTGGCGCAGTCATTTACCGTCACCGCATTTGTAATACAGTGAATTAAGGGCTTTTTCCTTCTGACAGTTTCCAAAAGTTCCCCTGCTTTTTTTAAACACATTTCTTTCATCCTGATTCCTCTATGTAACCTCTTGTAAAAGTCTGTCAATAACACCGCTTTTTTTCATAGCTCCCACTAAGACCACTGCAAGCAGGGTTCCCCCGCAGGTACTGATAAAAAAGGGCACCACAAAAGTAAAAATTGCCGCCTGGCCATTTCCCAGAACAATCTTTGCTATTGGGTAAGCAAGAATGCCTCCCACCAGGGCAGTGCCGAAAACCTCCCCCCCATAGGCATAGGGCAGCTTCTTTCCCCCACGGTATAACACGCCGGCCAGAAACGCCCCGCACATACTGCCGGGAAAAGCCAAAAGAGTCCCAAGGCCCAGCATGTTTCTAATAAGGCTTGAGAGAAAAGCCGCCGCCAGGGCATACCCCGGCCCCAAAAACACGGCTCCCATAATGTTCATTAAGTGCTGTGCCGGGGCACATTTAGAACCAAACACCGGAAAAGAAAACAAAGAGCCGATAACGGATATTGCAATAAATATTCCTGTGAGACTTATCTTTTTTATATTTGCACTCATAACCTCTATCCTCTGCTTAACATATAATTGTGCTCTAGCGGCCCGGCCCCTTTCCCCAGGTCAAGGCCTGCCTGCAATGCCCCTGTGAGATACTCCTTAGCATGTCCCACCGCATCCTCCAATGCTTCTCCTTTTGCAAGGTTGCTGGCAATGGCGGAGGATAAGGTACATCCTGTCCCATGGGTATTACTATTATCAATGCGCTCCCCCTTAAACCATACTGCCTTTCCCTCTGCAAAAAGGAAGTCATTGGCTGTGCTGGTTTCATGCCCGCCTTTTACCAAAACGGCTCCCCCGTAGTTCTCCGCTATCTTTGCCGCAGCCTTTTCCATATCCGTTGGCCCTTCAATATCCATACCGCTTAAGACTTCCGCCTCAGGTATATTGGGGGTAATCACATCCGCTCTTGGCATAAGCTCTTTCATAAGGGCTTCTGCCGCCTCATCTTTTAACAGCTTAAATCCGCTGGTGGACACCATCACCGGATCTAACACCACATTCTTTGCCTTGTACTCTTTTAATTTTTCCCCTATGGTGTGAATCAGCCCTGCATGGGAAACCATCCCGATTTTTACCGCATCGGGATAAATATCCGTAAAAATGCAGTCCAGCTGGCTGGCTAAAAATTCCTCCGTGGAATCCAAAATTCCATAGACGCCGGTAGTATTTTGTGCCGTCAGGGCAGTGATGGCGCTCATGGCGTAAAGCCCGTGCATGGTAATGGTTTTAATATCCGCCTGAATCCCTGCGCCGCCGCTGCTGTCGCTCCCTGCAATGGTAAGAACTGTTTTCATAAAATCCTCCTAACATGATTTACGGGCAGGTCTGTCCCATGACATGCCCTGCCCGTTCATAAAACCTGTGTTTTATTATAAGCTTTTCCAATATGATATACAATACCTGTTTTAGAGATTCATAGCTTCACCAAGAAAGTGATAGGTATCTTCCCTGTAGTCCCTTTCCAAATCGTTGGTGATAACGGCATTGCCTTCATAACCCGTAAGGTCATTTAACACCGTACCCTCATTTATCTCCTGATATTTATTTCCGTTCCATTTAAGCAGAACATAACCGCTGTTGGTTCCGGTTCCATTTGTATTCCCGTTATTGGTCCCCGCTGCGGTATTTGTACCCTTGGCATTTCCATTATTTGTTCCCGCCGTGGTGTTTGCATCACCGGTAGTTCCATTATCCGTTCCTGCAGCAGTACTTGTATCTTTGGTTGTGCCATTATCTGTCCCCGCTGTGGTATTTGTACCGTTTTCATTTTCCGTCCCCGCCGCTCCGGGAGCCGTGTCATTGTTAATTCCGATATTGTTGCACAAAATCAAATCCCGGTAACCATCCGTCATATGGTTGCTGATATATACCGGAGCGCTGACACCCTGAAACTCCTGACGGATGGCATCTGTGGAGAGATTATCCCCGGAGGCGTCAATCCACAATAAACGGTTGCCTCCCTGGTCATTTAAACTCTCCCCCATTACCATGGCAAGAATTTCATTTTTGCTGTCTCCGTTTAAATCCACATAATTGTAATAGTAGCGGATGCTTTTATAATTTTCCTCTCCGATATTCAGGTGTTTCGCAATCAGTTTTTCCAAATCACCATGGGCGTCCGTTTCCCCCTCAGCCCCCTCAAAGCCTTCCGGGAGCTCTAAGGCGTTGCCCAGCTGGAGCTGGTTAAAATCATTTTCCGTCCCTGTCTCCGTATTCTCCATCACAGACTCCGTTCCCACATTTCCCGCGCCCTTGTTTTCCGTATTATCCACAATTCCCGTATTATTTTTATTATCGTTTCCTCTGCCGCAGCCCATCGCCGATATGGCAACCGCCATAGTTAAAAATAATGTAATTGCTTTTTTTTTCATATAAAAATCTCCTTGTTATACATAAAGTTTTTGTATCTCCTTAACAGTTTTTCCAGAAATAATCCAAAGTATGCTTAAATTTTGCTTTTTGGGAAAAATATTCAACGAATATTTCTTGCATCGAACGTATTTTTGGATTATACTGTTTGTTACTACAAAGATTGAGGTAATGCTTATGGATAAAAAAGATGTTTTGGAACTGAAACGCAGGCTGAAAAAAGACGACTGCACCTTTACCCGAATGTGCGGGTGCTATGTGGACAGCAACAGAAACAAAGTGGTAGCCTTTGGGCAGACTTTTTTAAACCTGGAAGACGAAGAATTTTATAAATACCTGGAAATTGCCAAAAAGACGCTTTCCGGCACACTGGGAAACAATCTTTTAGAATTTGAGTTTCCAGGGGAAGAGGAGAGTCCCGGGGGAAGGCAGCAGTTTTTAATGGCCTTAAAGAGCACCGCATTAAAAAACGACGAACTCTTAGACCGTCTTTACGACCTTGTAATCGACAACTACGACTACGCAGGAAACTACCTTATCCTGGTATTCCACGACGCCTACGACGTAATGACAAAAACTACGGACAATGGAAAACTGGACGAGTCCGAAGAAGTGTATGAATACCTGCTCTGCGCCGTTTGCCCGGTAGTTTTAAGCAAACCCGGCCTGGGATACCGGGAGGATGAAAACCGTATCGGCCCAAGAATCAGGGACTGGATTGTAAGCCTGCCGGAGACAGGTTTTCTCTTTCCCGCCTTCACCGAGAGAAGCACTGATATCCATTCGGTTTTATGCTATCACAAAAATCCCAAAGAGCCCCACAGTGAATTTGTGGAAGGCGTGTTCGGCTGTACCTCCAAACGGACTGCCGCTGAGAAAAAGCAGGCCTTTGAAGCCATTGTAAAAAATGCCTTTGGGGGAGATGAAGATGCTTCCTTAGAAGGGTTTTACGATATTCAGGAAGGCTTAAAAACTATGTCGGAAAACCAGGGGGAAGAGGAGGAGGGACCTGTATTTCTCACCCCGGAAACTATAGGGGAGATTATGGGGGAGAGCAGCATCCCAAAAGAAGCCGCCGCTGTCATCGAAGAATCTTTTACAAGAGAATTTCAGGATGAAATACCGGAACTTCATCAAATTTTAGACGAAAAAGCCGCCGAGACAGGAAGCAGGCAGAAAGCGGAAAAAGAACTGCGGCAAAAAGTCCAGGTTTTGGAACAGGAATTGGAGGACACTAAAGTTTTAACCCCCATCGACACAGGAGAAGAAGAGGAAGCCCCCACCGGCGGGGTAAAAACCTATGATGTTATCCTACGGGTAAAACCGGAAAAAGCCTCCCAGATAAAATCCCAGCTCATTGACGGCAAAAAGTGTTTGGTTATCCCTCTGGAAGAAAACGAACACGCCGCCATCAACGGCATCAACACCACAGTTTGACGGAACGAAAAACTGTGCACATATTGGTTACAAAAACATACACACAATAGGAATGGTGAGGATGGAAACCAGAGTGCTTAACACAATCCCGTTGGTACTGCAGGTTTCGTCAGCGCCATTTTCTTTTGCAATCAATGTAATAATACTGCCCACAGGCATGGCAAGCTCAAGGGCAAATACCCCAAATACTACGGGGTCAAAAGACATCCCTTTCATCAGGGAAATCACCAGAATAGGAAATAGAATCATACGGATTCCCGTATAAAAATACATCCTCACATTTGTAAATATATTTTTCATATCCGCCTTTGCAATACTCACCCCAATGAGAATCATGGAGAGGGGAATTGTAGCGTTGCCCATATAATCAAAAAAAGTCACCACCGGGGCTGGGACGGAAATCTGGAACATAAAAATCAAAATTGCCGTAATACTTGCCAGCACTCCCACATTAAAAATGCGCTTCCACTGTCCGCCCTGTTTCATTTCCTGCATTTGACGGCCTTCCCTGTCTGCCGCCGCTTTTCTTGCCAGGACAATGCCAAGAGTATATAACAAAAGATTATACCCCAGCATATAAAAGGCAATATAAATTACGGACTCCATCCCGAAAATACTGCTGATGACAGGAATTCCCATAAACCCTACATTTGGGAATATGGTCATCATCCAATACACACACCTCTCGGATTTTTTAGGGCGGAGTATCCACACAAAAAGGATGCCAAAAACAATGAGCAGTAAATAGAACAGCAGCATAAGAAAGAGATTTTGAGCTACCAGCCCCATATCCTTTCCGGAACTTTTCCCCAGAACACCGTAAACCACCAGCATGGGATTAAAAATATTTACCACAATTTTTGACAGCTTCTGGTTTGCAGGTTCATCCAGCCACTGCTTCTTCCACAAAAAATATCCGATAAGCATCATGACAAACAACATGAGCATCTGGCTTAAAATAATTTGTACATTCATAATTGTAACAGTCCTTTATCCTTTTTACTATTTTTTACGATATTGCCGGATTGTATCCTCAATTAAAGTATAATCCCGCTCAAACAATTCCTGGCAAATCTGTCTCTGTAAAATTTCTTCCGGCACTTTTTCCAAAATTTTTTGCTGGACAAATTTTTTGCTCTTATCCCGATACTTTGCCATGCCGTTGATCTGCTGGATGTGGGACAGCTCCGGCCTCCAAAGTATGGAAATTTTCTTCTCCGGCACTACCTTGGGATTTTTCTTTGCCTCCCGCAGAACATAAAAATCAATTTTATCCTCCCACAGTTCCACAGAAATAATCCCCCACCAGGGGGGCACATGCTCATGGACGTGGGCCGCATGGGTGGAGCCTGCCACCACATAATTACAGTCAAAATATAAATCGTAATCCTTAACCTGACGGCCCAGCCTTGCATATGTATCCGCATCACTTTTAATCTCAATCCCTACAATCAATTCCGGCGTCACCATTAAGACATCCGCCCTGGAGCGGCCCATGGTTTTCTCTTCAATTATCCTGATTTTGCCGCAGCGCTCCTCCAGAAAATCAAAAAGAGGGTCTCGGATATCCTTGTCATAAAGAACCGCTTTACGCTTCTCTCTCTCCATCTTCCCGTTCCCCTTTCTTTCCCATGTGCAGATATCTGGAAAGCAAAAGCAGAATTGCAACGCTGATTACAGAAACAAAATCCTCATAAGGGCTGGTTTCTCCCACAATCATATGTCTTGCAATCAAGAACACCAACACCTGAATCACATTATCCGGGTTGGGACGGCAGAGCATTTCAAGAAATTCAATTCCGATTACTATGGCAAATACATTCACCAGAAATTCCTTGAAATTAGCCGTATCCCGAAACAAACTCTGGGTTAAATCCACATCTTTTACCATACTGATAATGGCAATGACAATTCCTAATAACACAATCACCGCCATAATCAGTTCAAACAGCCCGCAGACTTTCTGTACATATTTTTTCAATTTTTCCATCTGTATCCCCCGTAAAGAATCTTCCCATACATTACTATTAGAAGTATAAAGTACAACCTCACTCTTTTCAATAAAAATATATCCAAAAAACCAAGAAAAATGTAAAA
The DNA here is from genome assembly GCF_003612565.1 of Roseburia sp. 1XD42-69. GTDB lineage: Bacteria > Bacillota > Clostridia > Lachnospirales > Lachnospiraceae > Roseburia_B. The sequence goes on from NZ_RAZG01000012.1 coordinate 93,681, forward strand.
CATAACATTATTTTCTAATAACCTTCTCATTTTAATATGGTATACTAAAAGTTAAGCTGTCCGGTATCCAGTAAGAAGAGGACAGAAAAATTACTTTTGGGAGGTTCCTTTATGCGTATTTTGCTTGCGGAAGACGAAGCGGATTTAAACCATATTATCTCACAAAAACTGGTTTCAGACGGTTACAGCGTAGACAGCTGCTTTGACGGCAGAGAGGCTATAGATATTTTATCTTACACAGAATATGATGCGGTAATCCTGGATATTATGATGCCAAAAGCTGATGGTTTTGAAGTTTTAAAAAGCCTTAGAAACGCCGGAAAAACCACACCTGTACTATTTTTAACGGCAAAAGACAGCATATCTGACCGGGTAAAAGGTTTGGACAGCGGGGCCAACGACTATCTGGTGAAGCCTTTTTCCTTTGAGGAACTCTCTGCACGGCTGCGGGCCATGATGCGCTCTTCTTTCCACCATACAGACAATGTTCTTTCCGCCGCAGATTTAATCTTAGATACCGCCTCCCACGCTGTACGGCGGGGGGACAGAGAAATTTCCTTATCTGCAAAAGAATATGAACTGCTTCAATACTTAATGTACAACAAGGGCATCGTGCTTTCCAGGGAAAAAATAGAAAACCATATCTGGAACTTTGACTATGAGGGGGGGACGAATGTGGTGGATGTGTATATCAGTTATCTCAGGAAAAAAATTGATACCGGATATGACAAAAAGCTGATACACACCATCCGTGGAAAAGGTTATGTGCTGCGGGAGGCCAAAGACATATGAGACAACTGCCCATACGTTTTAAAATAACCCTCTGGTTTACCGCTGCCCTCCTTGTCATGTTTTTGTCCAGTTACCTTTTGGTGCGTTATCTGGAACATCAGGGCCTGCAGAAAAACATACGGGATAACCTGGTGGAGACTGTGGAACACAATGTGGATGAGGTGGAGTTTTATACCAATATGGACAATATTGACCTATACAATGAGACAGACTATTTCAGCGTATACCGAAACGGATACCTGGAAATTGACGATGATTTTTTAGACCAGGTAAACGAAGTGTACACCGGCCTTTACAGTACCGACATGGTACTGCTCTACGGTGAAAATCCTGTTTCCAGAAATACTGCCACACTTCCCTTTTCAGATTCTAAAATCCAACGGGTGAAAGAAAAAGGCATTCTTTATTATATCTATGACAGAAAACTTACTGCCAAGGGGCTGGAGGGCCTATGGCTTCGGGGCGTCGTATCGGAGCAGCAGGGCTTAGAGCATATTCTTCAGGTTACACGGCTGTCCCTTCAGATACTTCCCCTTTTGGTTCTGGTATCCGCTATCGGCGGTTATTTCCTCACCAAAAAAATGCTGAAGCCCATTCAGGAAATTTCAAACTCCGCCGCCAAAATCGGAACCGGGGACGACTTAAAACAGCGGATAAGTCTTGCCCCTGGAAACGACGAACTTCACCAGCTTGCCCGCAGCTTCAATCAAATGTTTGAGCGTCTGGAGAATGCCTTTGAAAAAGAACGCCAGTTTACCTCCGATGCTTCCCATGAGCTCCGGACACCTGTATCTGTTATCACTGCCCAATGCGAATTTACACTGGAAAAACCAAGAACGGGGGAAGAATATGAGAACGCCCTTGAAACCATCCTGCGCCAGTCAAAAAAAATGTCCCGGCTGATAAATGACATGCTGGATTATATACGCCTGGAAATGAGGGCTGAATCCTATAAAAAGGAAACCATAGACCTGACGGAGCTTGTGGAATCCCTTTGCTTTGACATGGCCCTGATAAAAGAAAAAGACATTGTGCTATCCTGGGAAGTGGAAAAAAATATCTGTTTTTCAGGGAGCAGACTACTATTATCCCGCCTTTTAACAAACCTTATCAGCAATGCCTACCGATACGGAAAAGAAGAGGGACATATCTTTGTATGTCTAAAACGCCGGGAGCATCAAATAACGCTGTCCGTATCAGATGACGGCATCGGGATTGCCCAGGAAGAGCAGTTAAAAATTTTCCAGCGCTTTTACCAGGCGGATACCTCCCACTCCGGCAGTGGCACAGGCCTTGGGCTCTCCATGGCAGACCAGATTGTACGGTTTCATAAAGGAAGCATCCGCGTAGAGAGCGCCCTGGGAAAAGGGAGCACATTTTATATATTTTTTATGGAATAATTTTTTCTAATACTGCTCTAATATTTTTGTCATATAATAAAAAAACGATAAATGCGAAAGGAGGAAAACTTTTTATTGAATAGACTGAAATTACTGTTTTCAACGCCAAAAAGAGCCTTTCTCTCTGCCTTTGCCCTGATAATTCTCCTTTTTGGAACCGGAATTTTCATAGGGGCAAAAGCCTTTGCAAAAGAACCTCACCCTCCCCAGAACACTGCTGCGCTTAATTCAGATTCCAGGGAAAGCCAAAACAATTCAGACAATCCCGCTTCCCTTTCTGACAATAACAGCCAGATAAGTCTTGATTCTGCCAAAGAAACTGCTCTTGCCGACGCCGGCCTGTCATCTGCAGATGTGACATATACAAAAGCAGAGCTTGACTATGAAGACGGCGTGGCTGTATATGAAATTAAATTTTATACGGCAGACTGCGAATATGAATATGAAATCAACGCTTCCACGGGAGCCATACGCAGCCAGGATAAAGAGTGGCATGACCTCCCTCATCCCGCTGAAAATTCCGGCAATACCGGCTCTGATATCGGGGTGGATAAGGCAAAATCCATTGCGGCAGGCCATGGGGGATTTTCCGTTACAGATGTAGTTTTTTCCAAGGCTAAATTTGAAAAAGACCACGGCAGCATGAAATACGAAATTGAATTTTACAAAGACGGTATGGAATACGAATATAAAATAGACGCTTCCACCGGTGAAATCTTAGAGTTTGACTCTGAACTTGACGACTGACAAATGTGAAAAATTATAAAAATAAAGGAGGAATTTTATCATGAAAAAAAGTAACAGAATTCTTACAATGATTTTCCTGATATGCTTTGTATTTGCAAATGTTCTCTGTTTTCCCACCCTGGTATCTGCAAAAGAGATTACCTCTTCTTACCAGGCAAAAAGGCTGGCAAGAGAAAAAGTAAAAGGCGCAACCGTTACAGAGGTAGACAGGGATTATGAAAAAGGCGAACTCGTCTATGAAGTTAAACTGGTGAAAGGCAAAAAGGAATACGAGCTCACTTACCGTGCCTCCGACGCCAAACTGATTGCCTACAAATGGGAGATAGCGTCCTGGTATATTACCAAAGGCAAAGGAAAAATTATAAGCAAAAGCAAATGCAAAAAACTGGCAAAAAAAGAGGTATCCGGCGGAAGCATTACAAGCCTTGTAAAAAAACGCAGCGACGGCATCGATATCTATAAAGTTAAAATGAAAAAGGGAAGCAAGAAATATGAACTGGAATTTCATGCCCGCACCGGCAAACTTTTAGAATATGAGTGGGAATTAACCACAAAATCCAGCAATAAAAACAATTACATCGGCACAGCAAAAGCAAAGGAAATCGCCCTGAAAAAAGTGGGCGGCGGTCATGTGATTAAAGTGGAATTTGATATGGATGACGGCGTGCCTGTATATGAAGTAGAAATCATAAAAGGCGACTATGAATATGATGTGGAAATCCACGCAAAAACAGGAAAAATACTGGAAGTGGATAAAGATTATATTTATGATTAAGAATTTCTCAAAACTTTAAAGGGGAAACTTTTATGACAAAACAAAGGAAATATCTCACCGTCCTGATATTATCCGGCCTATGTTTTCTCACACTGTTTAGCGGCTGTTCCTCCGGAATAGACAAAGCCTCTGACAATGTGCAGGAAAATGTACCGGCAGGCATCAATCATGAGGCAGGTACATCAAATTTAGAAAACCTGGGAGAATTTTCTGTACAGGACATAACAGGGGAATCCTACACTCAGGAAATGTTTGCTGATTATGATTTGACCATGGTCAACGTCTTTACGACCTGGTGTACCCCCTGTGTAAATGAAATTCCTGACCTGGGGAAACTGAAAAATGAAATGGAAAGCCAAGGCGTAAACGTGGCTGGCTTTGTACTGGATGCCGTTGACGGCAGGGGAAACACAAGTGAAGAAGCCATTGAGAAAGCAAGACTGTTAGCTGAAAAAACAGGGGTTACCTACCCATTTCTAATCCCGGATGAGAGCTATTTAAACGGCAGGCTTTCTGGAATCAACGCTGTCCCGGAAACATTTTTTGTAGATAAAGAGGGAAATATTGTAGGGGAAACCTACTCCGGAAGCCGCTCATTTGAAGATTGGAAAATCATTGTGGAAACTCAGCTGAAAGAGGCGGTAAAATGAGCCGCCTTTTTCGCTCTCCTTCCGCTGGAATCTGCATAGCTGTAATAGGTCTTCTAATGATGGGATTGGGAATTTACCGGGGGGAGATGGCCATAGTGTTTGAAAAAGCCATAAATATCTGTATGGAGTGTATTGGAATTGGTTAAAAGAAATATAAATGAATGGAAACGCCACAGGGTGCAAGCCCTGTGGACATTGCTTACAAACAGTTACCTTACAGGATTTCTCCAAGGAAAAATATATAGGGGAAACTTGAAAAAAATTTGCCTTCCCGGCTTGAACTGCTACTCCTGCCCAGGGGCTATAGGCGCTTGTCCCATTGGGGCAATGCAGGCAGTCATCGGCAGCTGGAATTTTAAATTTGCTTTTTACGTGGCAGGTTTTTTAATGTTTATGGGAGCTGTCACGGGCCGCTTCGTCTGCGGCTGGCTTTGCCCCTTTGGGCTGATACAGGATTTATTACATAAAATCCCCTTCCCCAAAAAGATTACAACCTTCCCCGGAGATAAACCTCTGCGAAAATTAAAATATGTGGTTTTAGTCCTGTTTGTCATACTTCTTCCCATGTTTCTGGTGGATATTTTGGGACAGGGCGCACCCTATTTCTGTAAATTTATCTGCCCCGCCGGAACGCTGGAAGGTGGGCTTCCTCTGGTTTTGCTGAATAAATCTATGCACAGCGCCATCGGCTGGCTCTATGCGTGGAAAAACCTCCTGCTATTTGTAACCATAATTATATCCCTTTTCATCTACCGACCCTTCTGCAAATACATCTGCCCTCTGGGCGCAATTTATTCTGTATTTAATCCTGTCTCCGTATTCCGTTACCGGGTAGATAAGAACAAATGCACAGACTGCGAAGCATGTGCAAAGGCTTGTAAAATGCAGGTAAATCCGGCAGAAAACGCCAATGACTTAGAATGTATCCGATGCGGAGCATGTAAAAAAGCCTGTCCTGTAAAGGCAATTCGTTAAGGTATTTCTTTTGTAAAAGGTTAAATGAGAGCCAAAATGACCTAAACAGTATTTCGGCAAGCATCTCTCACCTTTTCTGACTTTTTGTTAGAACAAGCACTTTTGACACCTTTCTTTTCGTCAGCGTCAAAAATAAAACACACCGGAACCCTTGAATTTAGCGGATTCCGGTGCTTACCCTATAGTCGATGCGACAGGATTTGAACCTGCGACCTCTGCGTCCCGAACCGTGCGAATTGTAATTTATCCTATATTTTCATGTGTTATCATGTGTTATTTGAGTTCATTTTGTATAGGATGCACAAAAAACAAGCGTAATATTTATGATTTTTTTCGTGACAGATTCGTGATTTTCAAATATTCGTGACGGATTCGTGACAGAAATCGTGATGAGATTTATATGCAACTACATAACAGCAGGGTTATCAATACATTCATATCACATAAACAATCATATACTTTATATTTCTATTCTGCTGCATTATCCAATACTCATATCTCAAATCTAAGACAAAGATTTATCTATCCTATTCCAAGAATCTTCTTATTCAATTTAAGCTGTCATCATACACGAAGTCTTACAGAAAGAGAAACATATATTTTAGATACGGGCAACGATAGGAATAATGAAGCTATAACGATAAATTTTTGTATCAGTTATGCAGCAGTCAAAAGACGGATAATAAAATATGAATTTTAAGCGCATCAGAATGCCCTATAATCCATTTTGACTATTTGGGTATACAAATATAGGATGGACGGTATAAAATGCAAATTTGGGCATTCTGATGCGATTTAAGCTAAGAAATAGAGTATAGATAATTATGTGATAGATGCAGCAGTTCTAAATGATAGAATCGGGTGCAGAAATAGCATTGCTGAAAAATAATCTTATGATTAAAACCTCGTGCCGGACATACATTTTTAAATCATTCAATTCTAATTCAACTATACATTTCAATACAACTATATTTATTACAACACCTGACCACCGTAGGTGTCAGTATTTAATACTTGTATATATTATTAATACTTGTAAGGAGCGTCAAAATTTGCACGTCCGCTGTGAAAATTCGGAATGTTATTTTCCAAATTTGCACGTCCTATATGCAAATTTGGGTTTGTGATGTTGTTGATATGTAGTTGTATTTCCAAATTTGCATATGCTACGTGTAAATTTGGGTTTTAGAGCATTCTAATTGTGATATTTAGGTTTTGGATATGGCTTTTTAATGTCCGTTCTGTTTAGCAGATAATCAACACTTACTCCAAAGAAATCTGCAATTTTTGAAAGAGATGTTAGAGAAATCTCATGTTCACCTGTTTCATAACGTGAGTATGTTCGTTGATTTACATTTAGTAACTTTGCCATATATACTTGTGTCAAATCGTTATCTTCTCTTAATTCCCTGATTCGGTGGTACATTCTCACTCTCTCCAATAAAATATGTCGATATTATACTTTAGACCGAAAAAGCCTATTGACTTTTAGGCTAAAAAAGCCTAAGATTGTGATAATTGAAATTAATTGCAGAAAGGAAATACAAAAATGGGAAATAT
>NZ_RAZG01000132.1 GCF_003612565.1 Roseburia sp. 1XD42-69
CAGGGAACCCCGTGCCAATTAAAAGAAAAACACAATATGTTGTAGTTGCTTGAGTTAGGTTGTTAACATTGATTATTGAATAATAAAAAAACAGGATGTCATATTATAAATGGAATACATGATTTTAGCAAAAAACTACCCGACTATATGAAGTTGACGACAAAACCATATTTAACCGTTATTTGGATATGATTTGAACTGTAAACACAAGAAAAATAATGTAAATATTGAAAAATATCAGAAAAAAGCAGTGTAAAAAGGCAGAAAAACAACAAAAAATAGTGACGTGAGTATGCCGCAGGTCGTGTACCCGGATCGGCGTCAGCCCTGCCTTTTCAGATGCCCGCTTTATTTCCTTTTCCAGGGCGGATTTTGTGAAGTAGAAAATCCGGTCTCCCTTTCCAATCCCATAGAGCTTTGATATATACTCATGGATATTGTCATATAGAAAATCTGGGATAGAGATACACCGCCTGGCTTTGGGAGTCTTTGGTTCCAGAAATAATTCCTCCCCTTTTACTTTTGCAAAATTCTTATTGATATCTATCCGTTTTGTGGGAAGAATGTCTGCAGGGGTGAGCGCCAGCAGCTCCCCGGACCGCATCCCGGTATAAAACAGCATATCAAAAGCCAGTTTTACGGATGATTTCTGGATGGCGCCGGAAAACTGCTCATATTGTTCCTGTGTCCAGATATGCATTTCATCCGCTTTGCTCTTTCCCATGCTCCCGGCTGCCTTGCAGGGGTTGGACGGAAGCTGGTAATGGGACACAGCGTAGTTCATCAGGGCGGACAGTTGGTTATTGACGGTTTTTAGGTAAGTCTGAGAAAAAGGCTTTCCGTTTTCATCCCGATAGGAAATCAACTCATTCTGCCATTTCCGGATTTTAATGGTGTCAATATCACATACTTTCAGCCTAGCAAAGTAAGGGAGCAGCTTTCCTTCAATGATAAAACGTTTGTTTTCCATTGTGGTAGGCTTTAGACGGTGTTCCATGTCTTCCAGGTAATTTTCTACCAGAGAAGAAAAGAGGATGTCGCTGGTATTGTTCTGCTGGTTAAAGAAGGAACGTTCATACTCTTTTGCATCTCGCTGTGTTTTGAATCCTCTTTTACAGGTATGTTTATTTTGTCCGGTCCAGTCCGTATAATTAAAGGCAGCATACCACATAGTTTTACCATTTTTAAGGGTGCATTTGTAGGCCGGCATAATTTGACCTCCGATTTTCATTGTTATATTTTGATGTCATGAATAAGCGGTGCGGATTTTTCTATTTCAAATACTTTTCAGTTAACTTATCAAAATCTGAAGAATATGTTTTATCTTGTAATATTCTATATTTCTTATATTCTTCTATGGCGAGGGAATTAGCTACTTCCCTGGAAACACTTCCAAGGTTTTTCAGCAAATCATATTCATTAAATTGCAAAAAAGAATCTAATTTATCTACCCAATCTTTCATAGCCATTAATTTATTGCGCTTTGCTTGGTTCTCAGCATAATCAAGATACATATTGACAATATCGTTTAGATTAGACAGTTCTTCTTTTGAAAGATAATTTTTAGATATTGTTACATCTGATTTTAGGATTTTGCCATCTGGGGCGTTTTTCCATGTCTTGAGTCCCATATGCTCTGTGGAATCATCAACTCTTTGGTGAATGATTTCAGGAGCAGTTTGTCCAGTAATAGCGAAAATGAGTTTATTCTGCACGGTCTTGAAAAATGTTCTTGTAAGCTCGCTTTTAGGATCATAGTCATAACTGCATTGTGCGTAGATGTCAGTTATTTTTTGATAAAAACGTCGTTCACTTGCACGGATTTCTTTTATGCGCTCCAGTAATTCGTCAAAGTAGTCTTTCCCAAATTTTGTGCCATTTTTGAGCATATCGTCGTTTAGAATGAATCCTTTTATCATATATTCTTTTAAGGTGGCTGTTGCCCATTGCCGAAATTTCGTGGCTTGTACTGAATTAACTCGGTATCCGACTGAAATAATGGCATCTAGGTTATAGTATTGTGTATTATATTTTTTTCCATCGGAAGCAGTATGTGCAAAAATTGCACATACTGAATCTTTATCCAATTCACCATCTTTAAAAATATTAGATAAATGCTTTGTTATTACGCTTCGATCAACTTGGAATAATTCTCCTATGGCTTTTTGGGTTAGCCAGAAAGTTTCATTGTGAAAGAATACAGAAACATTTATATTTCCATTTTCAGTTTGATACAAAACAACTTCTTTTTCGGGAGCCTCTTCTGAAGTGGCATGGGAATCGGCTTTTGGCTCCTGCGGTAAGTTTTTGTGAAGAATTTTTTGAGCAAAGGCATTCAATTGTAAATTGAAATCGTCCATTTATAAAATCTCCTTTTGATATGTATATTTTATAAGCGGCATACCACATGGTTTTCCCGTTTTTTAGGGTATATTTGTAGGCTAGCATGGTTCCTCCTATATGTATTGCTAGATTGCCTGCTGTTTTACGAAACCGACAATGTCGCTATTTGACTGCATGATGTTCTCGTCAGGTTCCATTTCAGCGATCGACATCCAATGATACGTTTTACCGTCAATACAAAAAGAGTCCTGTGTGATTTCTGGATTGCCTTTAATTTGAAATCTGTAGAACCGATGAAGGTATACTTTTTCTTTTTGTGAGGAAACAGAGTACTTGGAATGGAGTTTTTGAAATAGGAAACAACCGTTTTCGGTTGTTGTCTTTAATTCCATCCGAATATGATGTTGTATATTGGATATGTTTTCTTCCTCACTTGCAGAAATAGTGTGATAGTTGGGAAAAAGGCGGCAATGCCATCTTGGGTCGTCATATACGAGAAAGCGGTTTGAATTTTTATTAAAATCATCTTTGATTAAAATAATAGAAAGCGGATGCTTTTCCATTTCGTTGATTTCCTCCAATAGTTCTAAAAGTTTGTGCCTGTTAAAGTCTGAGTATTTCCAGGAACGGTATAAGTGATAAGTTCCCCACATAAGGTACAGTATTGCGATAACAATGGGTGTTATTTGCAACCATTTTACGCTATGAAAATCTGAAAGAGCAATAGTTATGAAAAAACCGATTCCAGCAATAATGGAATCAAGTCCATCCAGCTTTTGTGGGCCGATGAACTCTCTGTACTCAGAGAAAATTAATTTTATGCGTTCTATATCTAATAGCAGCTTCATTTTTTTGTGTTTTCAGTCCTTTCCGTTTGTATTGCCTACCGCTAGGGCTGTAGACGGATAGGGTTCACATAATTATTTTATAGAAAATGTTGAAAAGTTGCAATAATATGTTATAATGTACTTAACAAGGTAGCCGGAAGGTGAATGCGCCTCACCTGCTCTGGCGAATTAAGACGTTAAAAATAGCTGTCCAATCGGCCAAGATTTAAGGACGGCTATTTTTTATGGTTGACATAATCTAAAATGGCCACAATCAGTTCTAAAATTTGTTAGACGTCTGATGAATTAATCAATATTCTTAAATAAACCGCCTCCAACACTAATAGACATCTTTGGAGTATTGGTCTGTGATGAGGTTTTATAGCCGCTGACCTCGATTTCTCCAGAGGTTCTGTTGAATTTAACTCCTATGTTCATGTTTTCGGTCACATCTATGTCTGTCTGGGTTTTTCTCATTCCTGAAGAAAATAGTAAAGTATGTGCACCAGTGGTTAAGGGGATAGTTATGCTGCTGTTATTTTCTATATTGTACTCACCTACAGAATCCACAATAATTTTTATTTTTGGATTTATCAGAAACTTTTGTTTTTCTCTTGTGACTATGATATCGTAGGTTCCACGGTCTTCTCTCCTTAATGGCATACCGCAATTTGGACATGTAGCTGCCTTGTCTGAAATTTATTTCCCGCATTCTGGGCATTTGATTAAACTCATTTGTTTTTCCTCCTAAATATAATTTTTATTGAAAGTCAAAAAAGATTGACTTATTTATCTGTATAATAAAATGATTTATATGTGCTGTTGTAGCTGATTCAAAAAATTACCATTCCATAAAAGAACTCCCAAGGAATCCGCCAATTCCTTGGCAGAATCGGTAAATTCATTATTTGTAAGAACTGCCCCTATTTGGCATTTATAAAAATCCTTTCCGGAATAAGCTTCCTGTACAGCAGAATTTCCTACACGGCTGGAATATAATTTGCACTGGATTCCATATTTGACATTTTCTTTAAATGCAATGATGTCAATTCCTTGGTCACCACTGTCCTTGGTTACACTGACAGAAGTAAAACCATTTAACGATAATAGGCGGGCACAATATTTTTCAAAATCATATCCAGTCATATTTAAATTTGAAATTTCGGACGGTATAGCACTGAGCTGATTGGCTGTAAGGGTTTCCAAGGTTTTACGATGCAGTTCTTCCAAAAAAAACGAGATTTTCAGAATTGAGTGATTTATTGTCTTTCATTTCAAAATACATTTTATCCAATTTATTTAGTTTTCCCTTTGTAGTTTTTAATCCTTCAAGTTCATGTGTAATGTTGCGTTCGATAGCTTGATTAATAATTGTAATCTTATTTTTTTGGATATAGTCCTTTGTATTTGACAGAGGTTCTTTTGGTTTGTAGCCAGCGGCAACGAGTTCTTCATTTGTATAAACGTTCAGCTTATCAATCGTGTTGCAAGCCATCTTGATTCGGTTAATTACTGTACCCACGCTATTTGAATTGTTCATTAATTCCGTGCTTTCAAATAAAATATCCATTTGCCTTTTTATTGTTTCATTTTTTAGTTCTTGAGACATATGTGTATTTGATGAATTGATGCTGGGAGATTTTAGTTTTTCATCTCTGCTTTTTTCTAATACAGAGATAATATAAC
>NZ_RAZG01000133.1 GCF_003612565.1 Roseburia sp. 1XD42-69
TCATAGTCATGCGATACTACCAGAAAAGCGTTTGGCAGGCTGGAAAGATATTCGGCAAGCCATGTAACATGTTCCTTGTCCAAGAAGTTTGTCGGCTCGTCCAAAAGCAAAATATCTGGCTTCTCAAGCAGTAATTTTGCCAGTATGACCTTTGCCCTCTGCCCGCCGCTCATCTGCTCAATCGGTCTATCTAACCCGACTACCGTCAAGCCCAGACCTGTTGCCACCTGTTCTATCTTTGTGTCAATCAAATAAAACTCCTTACGCTCCAATTCTTCCTGATACCTTGCCGCCGTGCTTAGCTTCGCCATATCCCCATCCGCAGACTGGCAGTACAACTCATTCATCCTGTTTTCTATCTCATACAGCCCAGAAAATGCGGATTGTAGGAACTCCCTCATTGCCACGCTTTTTTCAATTTGGGCGTATTGGTCGAGATACCCTATTTTTGTGTTCGGCTGCCATACTATCCTGCCAGAGTCGGGGATAAGCTGCTCTGTGCAAATCTTTATGAATGTGCTTTTTCCCGCCCCGTTCTGACCGACAATTCCGATATGCTCCCCTTTGTTCAATGTAAAATCTGCGTTTTTAAACAGATAATTTTCTCCAAAAGAATGTGTTAATCCCGTAACTTCTAATAAACTCATAATCATTGTCCTCTCTTTTTCCTGTCTGATTTTCCAAAATGGGCAAAAAAATAGCAGAAGCCAGATACTCTTGGTATCATGCCTTCTGCTATATCCGTTCCATCACAAACCGCTTTTAGGAAACAGTCCATATACAACAAAAGGCTACGGACAAAACACTGTCCATAGCCTGCTGCACACAAATTTGTACGAGAAAAGAAACAATATATGAAAAAGATATAAAATCCCTCTCATGTACTGCTGTATTTCCCGATGAAATCCTAACGTGTTATATTACGCTATACTCTGTACAATGTTTCATCGGATTTGATTGTACAGAGCTGATTTTCTTTTTAGGCGGAAGTTCGTTTGTGATGTAAAAGCTCATGAAACTGTTCTCCTTTAAAATTAGTGCAAATAATTTTAGCATGAAAACCAGCAGTTTGTCAAATCCTATTTTTATGAAATTTTCAGTTTTTATCTCTCATAATAGGAAATTGTATATCTTATATAAGAGGTATTGCATAATTTAATTAGATGTTACGCTTGTATAAAAACAGAGCCAACAAACTATGGTTTCCCACACGTTCATTGGCTCTGCATCTATGTGTCTGGCTCTATCCTATATTCTTCTTTAACCGTATTCCCATTGAAAAATACGGCTCACTTAAATATTCTTCTTTGTCGATGCTGTATCCTCTTTTTTTATAAAAGGAAACCGCATGATGGTTATTTTTAAACGCCCATATCACAATTTCTTTATACCCTTGTTCCTCCGCCTTTTGCTCGGCAAAATCCATCAGCATTTTCCCAATTCCTTTCCCTTGAAATTGGGAAGCAACATAAATACGCCAGATTTCAAATGCCCCTGCCATATCCGCATCTGCCGTATCTCCAAAAGACAACATTGCCAACACTCGCTTTTCTTCCTCCCACACATACTCTGACAGTCTGCGGGCGGCAAAATCTGTCTTTAATCGGCGTGTCCTTGCTGCACATCCATCTGAATTTAACAGCAGCGGATTGACATATCCAGAATAAACATTTTTCCAGTTCTCATTTACAATGCCGCATATCGTATCAATGTCCTTTTCCTCTAATGGTCGTATCATTTCTTTCTCCTAAATATCGTTTTTCCATTCATTCCCAACCACTGTCACATGCAGATTTTTCACTTCTATCAATCTTTCCTGCCTGCATTTCGGGCAGTAGAGAGGATAATTTATCAGAATAGTATCCTCCCTTATTCTGCTGCGGGTCTTGCTCCCGCAGACAGGGCATAATATCCATTCTGTCTGTTTCAATTTCTTGCCTGCCTTTCTTTCAAAAATAATGGTACTGTTTCCGATGCCTGCATAGCAGATATACCGTCAGCATAAGCGTGAAAAGCTCCGCAAACGGTACTGCAAGCCATACGCCCGTTACCTCTAAAAATCTCGGCAATACCAAAAGGGTCACCGTAATAAATCCAAATGTCCTCAGGAAAGATATGGTTGCCGATGCCTTTCCATTCGATAACGCCGTAAATAATGCGGATGAAAAAATATTGCATCCAGAGGTCAGAAAGCTGAATGAAAAAATGACAAATCCATTCTTTGTAATCTCAAAAACATTCCTATTATCCTCCGCAAATACCTTTGCAATGCTTTCTCCGCCAAACAGGGAAAATAAAAATACAAATATGGAAATCCCCGCTATAAAGCAGAAACAAATACGGACGGTCTTTTTTAGCTGTTTTACATTCCCGCTCCCATAGTTATAGCTTACGACGGGGGCTGTTCCCATAGAGAAGCCAATATAAAGCGTTGTTAAAAGGAACTGCGAATAGATGAGTACCGTAATCGCGGCTACACCATCCTCGCCCAACAATTTCATCATTGTTACATTAAACAAAAATGTAGTTACAGCAGTCGAACACTGGCTTACCATTTCCGACGCACCATTGGAACAGCTTTTCAACAGAACAGATGCGTCCATGTTAGGCTTGCAAAAATGCAATTCACTTCTTTTCATCAGAAAAAATATTGTACCGATGATTGACGGTATCATATATCCGATGCCTGTCCCAATAGCAGCCCCTTTGATTCCCATTTGCAGCAAAACAATAAAAACATAATCAAAAACAATGTTGGCAATCCCCGCCAGAACAGCAAGCACTAAGCCTAATGTCGGTTTCCCCGCCGTCACAAACAGATTCTGATACAGCACCTGCATCATGTTAAAGGCGGCGAAAATAAGCTGTACCGTCAGATAATCCCTGCAATATGGGAACAATACTTTACTTGCACCCAAACCCCAGATGATTTCATCCAAAAAGAAAAGACCTGCCGCTGTAATCAGCAGACCGATAACCGCCCCTGCCACGACAATCAAAGTAAAATTGCTTCTGGCTTCCTCTGTGTTTCCATTCCCCATTTTCTTCGCAACAACCGCACTTCCTCCTGTCGCAAGCATCGTCCCCAGACCGACAATCAGATTGATGACGGGGCAGACGATATTGATGGACGACAGGGCATTCGTGTCTACAAACCTTGCTACGAAAATCGTGTCTACAATGGTGTATAATCCCATAAACAGCATCATTACCATGCTTGGGAAAGCAAATCGGATAAGGGATAAGGCGTTAAAGCTCTCTGCCAACGGGTTTTTCTGTGTTTCAGTCATTCCTTGTTTCCCCTTTCCTGCCCGTGTTTTCGGGCATAGAGGTATACCCTTGTGGTATTTCCCCCTTATTGCCGAATGGCATAAAGGTATCCCCGAAGGGGGTTTCCTCCTTGTTTTTCGGTGGAAGCACGAAACGCTGCGTCGGGTAGCCATATTCCACAAGCAGTTCCCGTTCTGCAAATCCAAGACGGCGGTATTCTTCCCGCCAGCCCGTATCTGCCTTATCGCCTGCACGGTATGTCGTCAACGTAATCTCTTTCCCATAAAGCAACTCGTCTGCCAGCTTATCAAGGAACAGCTTTGTAATGCCGAGATGCCGATACTGCGGATGGACAGCCAGAAAGTCTATGCTGCCTGTGTCGGGCGAAAAACCCATCACGCCAATAGCCATATCGCCATCCCGCAATATCAGAGCCTTTTTATCCGCAATATACTGATGCAGGTTTGCAGCGTAATCTTTCTTATCCAGACATGGGTAGCCGTCAACCGTGAGGCTTACCAGTTCCATCCAGTCATCCGCATCTTCGGGCGTGGCAAATTTTATATTGTCTTTTGTCAAATCCATTTTTACAAGCTCCTCCTTCAGATAGATTTCAAACTGTAACGGGTAAAAATTTTCCGTTTCCCGAAATTCCGCAGGGGAAGCCTTATACATCGCCTTAAAAATATCTGTAAATGCCTGCTGGCTTTCATACCCGCTCATAAGGGCAATCTCGATAATCGGTTTTGCAGAAAACACCAGAAGTTTTGCCGCTTCTGTAAGCTGCCGCCGTTTTGCGTAGTCGTGGATAGTCAAGCCGACGGCCTTTGTAAAAATCCGATGCAGGTGGTATTTGGAATAGTGCAGCGCCGATGCCACCATATCTAAATCCATCTTTTCATGCAGATGTTCTTCGATATAGCGGATAGCCTGTGAAACAATGCGTACTGTCTGACCTTGCATTTTGCGACCTCCTTTCCTACTACAATATAGTTATGGTTAATATCCCTTACAGCCAATAAGGAATTATCCATCTTGTTGCTTAAGCTGTATAATGATGGAGCAATCGGTATATCGGCTTCCTTTCTTGGACTTTGCGTCCGTAACCGAGACTGATAACCAGCTCCTCATTTGCAGTGTTCGTTTTATGCAGGTTGAACTGCCTTTGGTACGTTCGTGTCACACCACAGTAGATTGAATAGGCAATGAGTAAAACTGGTACTGAACCATTGCAATCAAGCAATCTTAAGGAGTGGCATTTTTATGAGTATGAACGCAGTAGGTATTGATGTTTCCAAAGGTAAAAGTATGGTAGCTATCCTTCGCCCTTACGGCGAAATCGTTTCAAAACCATTTGAAGTCAAACACACAGTCAGCGGAATTCGCTCTCTTATTAAGCAGATCCAATCCATTGATGGTGAATCCCGTATTGTCATGGAACACACAGGCCGTTATTACGAACCCCTTGTCCGTGAACTCTC
>NZ_RAZG01000134.1 GCF_003612565.1 Roseburia sp. 1XD42-69
AAATACTCTTACATATCTAATTCTTATCAGGAAAGTCTAAAGTTCATAGACACAAGATTTTTTACAGCCTCTTTTAACTTCTTATCTGTGGAATAGGAAATCTCATATCCCTTTGCGCCGGATACTTTTTTGTATTTCAGTGCGATTTGTTTGCTCTTATTGTTCTTGGCTGAGGTGAGTTCCGTTTTCTTTACTTTGATTTTCTCCCATTTTGCATAGAGGGTATAGTTCTTCTTTGTTCCCTTTTTAATGGTAGTAATCTTTTTCTTGAACTTTTTGTCTGTATACCAGCCTTTAAATGCGTACCCTTTACGGCTAGGATTTTGGAGTTTCACTTTCTCATTGTAATAAGCCGCCGTATTTTTGCTGTTATTCTTTCCTTTGTTCAGCTTGTAGGTAATGCCGTATCCTACCGTAAGTTTGCAGGTTGCCTTTACGCCGCTGCCGTCTTTGGCCTTTGCGGTAATGGTTACTCTGCCGTATTTTTTGCCTTTCACTTTGCCCTTGCTGTCCACGGTAGCGATTTTCTTATTGGAAGAAGACCAGGTAAGGCCCGCTTTTTTTGCATCTGCAGGGGTTACGGTTGCTTTTAACAGTAAGGTTTTGCCTTTTTTCACTGCAGCCGTTTTGCTCAGCTTAATCTTTGTTTTTTCTTCCGGTGCTACTACAGGCTGGTCTGTCACTGCGTAGCCGTTTACAACGGTAAGCTTGGATAAATCTACATTTGCAAACTGGATATCGTCAAATACGATGGAGGAATCAATGTCAACCCCGTTTCCGCCCTCAGGTACAATACTGTTGCACCATACGGCAAATTTTGTAATGCTCTTGGGGTCGAAAGTTCCGTTTTGCTTTCCTTTCAGTTCACTGAATGGAATCGTTACATATTTTGCGTCTGTGGTCTTTACAAAGTCTGTGAGAGTTGCCTCGAAATCTTCTCCGTTGGACACTAACTGAACTACCAGTTTTTGTCCTTTTCCGTCAGGCTTAATCCACATGGTAATACAGTTGTTTGCGCTGTAATCTATGGAATCTAAGCCTTTCATCCGTCCTGTCCACACTTCCGGGCCGCTTGTCTTTAAGCGGTAGTGGAATGCCCCGCCGTAGCTGCCCCCGCTCTTATTTGTGCCGTCTAATTCAAAAGCGGAACTGCAGGCTGCCGCAGAATTTTCCGTGTAAGTTCCGGAAATGTAATCGTTGTCCCCGTAGTACAGTTCAAAGTTGTCAATCATATTTGCCGGCATTTTGTCTTTTTCTTTGCCGAAACTCATGAATGTAAGTACTGCTAAAGTTTTGCCGTTTGCCACAAGGCTTATTGTTCCCACGTCGGTAAGTCCTAAAGCATCTAAAGTTGCTTTTGATACCACAGCCTCATAACTTGTGCCGTTGCTCTGTGCCGTTAAGGTTTCTGTTTTACTGCCGTTTTGTAATACAAACTGTACCTGGGATGCATTTCTTACATTGGCGGATAAAACTTTTCCTTCTTTTATCACGTCTTTGGGGAATACATTGGTAAAATAGCCTCCCGGATTTCTGGGATTGCTGTTGGTTACGGCTTTACCTGCCGCACTTCCGTAGAAATTTGTGCCGTTGGCAAATAAAGAAGAACTCTCATTGTAATAGTCGATAAATTCGTTGATTAACTCCTGTCCCTTATCACCGTTTTTGTATGGGATATAGAAGTTGGTGTCGCCGAAATTAGCCCATACCAGGAAATAGGGCATGCCTGTGTCTTTTGCAATCTGGTTTACTTTGCTGTACCAATTCTGGCCCTTGATGGGGTTGTCTTTCACCAAAATACCTTCTATGTCGGAGCCGTCCGCTTTCATAACCCGGACGCCGGTCTCTGCGATTGCAGCCACTTTGCCACGCTTTTCTCCGAAGCTCTTTACCACCTGGCAGGTTGTCCGCAGGCTGTCCATAAAGCTGTCGGAATACTGTGCAGGATAGGAGTTGTAGTCGTTGTAATAGTCAAATCCCACGATATCTACATAGTCATCTCCCGGATAGCGTTTTGCATATTCTTCCTCAGAAGAGATTGGGCCGTTGGGGGAATACACATAGATAAAGTTATGTACCCCTTTGGATGCTAAGTAGTCTTCTGTGTAGCGGAACAGTGCATTGTATGTCTCTACATCTGTGCTTGCAGCACCCCACCAGAACCAGCCGCCGCTGTTTTCATGGTATGGACGGTATAAAACAGGGATGTTTTCCGCTTGCAGTGCCAGGGCATAGTCGGCAATAATGTCCATGTATGCGGTGAACTGTGCATTATATTTTCCTCCAGGAAGGGATTCTCTTGCGCAGTTGTTGGACAAATCTTTGGATTCCATAAAGTCACAGCCGGAAAAATCATATTTGTATTTCCCGTCCGGTGTGGCTACAATTTTGGAGTTGCTCATGTTTGGCATGTGGGTGGAAAGGGTGATAATAGCCCCTTCTGATGCCGCTTTTTTACTGATTTCCACAGATTTTGCCACTGCTGCCGGTACATCGGTCATTCCAAGCTCTGCGCCGGTAAGGGCTAAGGAATCAATACCTACAACGCCGCTGATACTCCCAGTCACATCTTTTGTGTCAGAGTATACGCCGTCATTTTTTCCTACACACTTGTGGGTGTCGTTCTGGTGTCCGAAGAGCACTTGGTCTGCGCTGTCCAGTCCTTTTAAATAGGAGTAAAGTGCTTTGGTGGTGCCTGTGGCATCTGCATCTGCCAGGACAACGTCTCCCGGCATCTGGCTGGTATTTGCCTGGGTTCCGGTCCCTGGAGTGGAAGTGATGTTCACAAAGTCTGCGGAACTGTCATATTGGGACAGAACGATGTTGTCGATATATACATCTCCCTGAAATGCGGTGGACACACCTACAATACCGATGGTAAGGTCAGTAAGTTTTGTTTTATTGGGCTGAAATTTAATAGAAACCGCCGCTTTTTTCATACCGCCTCCTATATCCGTTCCCTCTACAGCAGTGTCTTTGTTGATAATTTCCGTACCGCTGTCGGAATTATTTGCAAATCCTTTCACTTTAAAGCTGTCAAAGGAAGCAGGATATGTCAGGTCAAAGGTTAAAAGATTGTAGGCGGACACGTCGATGTCTCCGGCAATATTCTTTTTAATTTTTGCCTCGCTCCATCCCTCGGCAGAATTTTTGCTGTAATCCAGCCCTACTTTTAACTGGTTGCTGCCGTTTAAAGCTGTCACAGAGGTGGTGACATCCCCATCGTACTTATACCCCTCTTCCTTTGTCCATCCTGCATTGCTTCCTGCAGCAGCATCTTCAAAGTCATCCACCGTGTAAGGACCCTGGGAGGGAAGGGGAGCAGTGTCTTCGCCTTTTAACAGTTTTACGTTGGAAACAGATACAGTTCCGTTAAATCCTTGTCCCACAATTTCAAAATAGATACCTTTTAAGTCGGCGGGAGTGATATCGGTAAAGGATATGGCGATTTCTGTCTGATAGGTATTTCCCGACTGTGTAAAGCTGTCTTTTTTTAATTGTTTAATATCCTTACTGTCATTCCATGACCAATCGTCTCCCAGTTTTACAACGCCCTGGGTTTTTATATAATTTTCCCCATTGGACAATGAGGCATAGGATGCGTCATCTAAAGAGACAGTAGCTGTCATGGTAAAGTTTTCTGGGGCGGTGATACCGGAAATGCTTTCATCATACTTAATTTCCGCTTTATTATCCCAATCCTCTGTTGTCAGGTTTAAAGCGTCTGATGCTACGGTTTTTGTGCCGGTATAAAAGGCAGTCCCAGCCGCAGCCAGTTCCTCTGTACCCTCTGTTAATTCGGTGTCTTCGGCCTCTGTGGTCTCCTCCGTGGATTCTGTGGAGGGCGTTACTTCCGTAGATTCAGGAATCATTTCTGTTTCAGGCTCCTGTTCCGTTTCTGGTGTCTGGCCTGCCTGAGGTGTCTGACTTTCATCTTTTGCCGAGGTATTTTCCTGTGTCTCAGTATCCTGGGGCATTTCGGTGTCCTGGGCGGTCTCAGTGTCTGTAGTTCCTTTGTTTTCACTGTCCTCGGTGTCTTGTTGTGTCTCAGTGTCTTGATTCTGTTCTTCCTGTGTCTCTGTGTTAAGGATATCCTCCGGCGTAACGGAAACATCTGATGACACTGCATTTGCGGCATGTACCGTAACCTGGTTATCCGGCAGACAAACAGACGAGATTGTCACTGCCGCAGCCAAGCCCATTGCCGCCATTCGTTTCAATAAAACTTTTCTTCTCATGCTTTTCCTCCTTGAATATGTTTTGCTACAAAACCAAGAGTAATTAATCAAATTTCAAGTAAAATTAATCTGAATAATCGCACTTAATTTAATTAATAATGACTTAAAATAGAGGTAAAATAAATTGACAAAATCAATGATAATATTTTTTTTGTATAGTTTTCACAAAAGGAAAGCCAAATAAATGGAAAGTTGAAAAAAATATATGTGTCAGCAGACCCAGGCGTTTCGGTAAATCCATGACTTTAAAAATGCTTGCGTGGGACTGTGTGATGCGGGAACGGCGGAATTTAGAGGAGTTGCAGAAACCGTACCTGGACTTTTTGAGAAATCTTTTAAAAGACCAGCCCTATGTGGCGTTGGCTTATATGACAGGCATTTTGCCGGTGAAAAATCAATGTTAACAACCTAACTCAAGCAACTACAACATATTGTGTTTTTCTTTTAATTGGCACGGGGTTCCCTG
>NZ_RAZG01000135.1 GCF_003612565.1 Roseburia sp. 1XD42-69
AGCCCTAAAGTTTTTCGCCTTTCGTCCGATATAGTGGAAACTCAAACCGCCGTGTAAGCATATTAACTCTGATTTTCCCGCTTTCCAACTTATTATTTTCTGAAGCGCTATAAAAATATCTGTGATATTTGAAATGTAAAGAAATGAATTTTGAAATCGTAGGACATGAGAAAAAGGACTGCCGAAACAGTCCCTCTACCGTTTTATCATTTATCCATTAAATTTTTACCGTTTTGCCTGCGAGTATCCGAGTTTCCGTGATAATAACCGACTTTTGCCTACGAGTATATACTATCAGGCAAAACAACCCCAGAACAAAAATTCGTGCTCTCACAAATGTAAAAAAGCCCCTAAGAGCACACGGAAATAATGTAACTGTGAAAGCTATGTAGTGCCGAAAGTGCCGTTTACGGGCTTTGCAGGCTTTCCGTGTCCGTATCTGCCGGGGAAGGAGACACCTTGACAAAATTCGATAATATCCCCCAAATTTATCAAGAACTGATAGTTTTTCATTTCAGATTTAATCCACGCTCTCACTAATTAAAACATTCTCCCTTTTAGACAACATTTTTTAATAACTCGTCAATCAGCTTATCAATAACTTGTAGCTTATTATTATTAAAGTCAAATTCCTTATTCGTTTTTTCATCATTACAATACAAAACTCTTTGAGGTGAAAAGTGGCAATTTTGATTAGATAACTCTTGCTTATAAATTTTCTCTTCTAAGTGCTCCATATAATTGCGTAACTTATTATCAAAAATTTTATCACAATTTTCTATCACTTCACTTATGCCTTTCCAATCATAACTTTTTTCATTCGCTCTAGCTTGCTTTATGCATGTTATAATTCTATGTGCCGCAGTAATAAGTACAATAAGATTACCAATCACCTTGATTTCGTATACAAATTGATATTCTCTATATTTCTGCTCCCCAAAAATCCCATCATTTATATGACAAGTTTGAGTTTTAGCAAAACTCCTTTTTCGGAAAAGTGTTCCTACTGCACAAAGCTTGAAATATAATACAAATTCGTGCATATAATTACTGTTTTGCATTCGCTTAACAACTCACGGAAGCTATATGATTTGCTTTCCATTAAAATCTATTTCATAGTAGTTATTCTCAAAATCGTACAGGCAAATCAAGTTTTCACGTATTGTAAATGGTTCTCTGTTTGAAATAGAAACAAAAATATCTTTTCCAGAAAATGACCATTGTTTCTTAAAATTCAAGTCCAACATCGTTATTTCAATTTCTCCATAGATAATATATCCCTTTTCAACTTTATAAATTGCAAAGTTACAACCCAAACAGTCCAGCACAACATGGCGAATTAGATAGGCATCGGTAATCTTTATCTGCGTTATCATGTTGTCTTGTAGAACTGTAAGAATGTCATCTTGCAGAACGGCACAATCCAAATCATATGAATGATACGGTCCAATCAGCGCTACTTGAAATTCTCTTGCATATAAGCCAATATGAATTGACAGTGTTTTTGACAAATCGTTGTGCCGATAATGTTCTGGATTCAATGTTACATCGTAATGGCGATTATCTACCGAGTCAACGGTATATGTTTCGTCAATATTAATTTCAATGTGACATATTTCATTTTGTAAAATCATGGTCACACCTCCCCAAAACCTGATTTAATGTTTTGAATATAAAATATTTGCCTGCCACCCGTAATGTATATTTATAGGCTCATATTATCTGGGTACACAATTCCGAAAATGGAGCAGCAAAATTATAGAAATTTAATTTTTCCATATTTTCATTGAGCATTTCCACTGTTAATTTATATATCTTATAATTTATCAACATATGAAATAATGAATCTTTTGCTTTTTTACAATTTACCTTGTTAATAATGATATCCATTTGTTTTGCTTCAGTTGTAAACATAAATTTTCCTTTATTTCTATTTCCTTGAATATTTTTAACTGCTCTATATTACCTTTTACATAAAATATCTAAAATCATATGGCTTACCATAAATAACTACATCCTGCTTTGCGACCTGCGAAAGCATCTGGGCAAAATCCAAAGTAACTGGTAAAACCTTATAAAAACTGTCTCCACTATTCCAGTTCATCTTCGTCAGCATCATTATCTCATTTACTAAAGTTGCCCCATCCGATTTTCCCCTAAATCGCTTCACAAGAAGCGGTGCAGGAAATTTTTTCGCCATTATTGACTGACTGAACATAACTAAGCCCTACAAACGCAGTGTTCTAATTATATACCGCAGGTTTCCATAAGCGTCCAACAGCTTTAGAGTAAAGCCCGGTAGATAATCCCCACATTATCTTTGCTGTATCATTATTTTTATCCGGTATAGCATATATCTATCTTCTCCAAAAATTTTGCCCCTTTATACCCTATCCCCCATATTTCAACAACATTTTTCTACAAACAGGCGAAACTCCAAACACGAAAACTCTTATACTATCACGCAAAACTCGGATACTATCACGGAAACTGCCGACCGCTGCACATTTTCAAACCGGATCCAAAAGCAAACGAGGGATTCCGGCAACGTCCAATATTCCGGAATCTCTTGTTTTCAGCGGTTTTCCCAATATTCTGTTCATGCCCTTTGTATCAATTACATTCCTGTGAAGTGCAATCCGTATTTTCTATTCGGTTTTTACCGGAACTTCCATCACATTCTTACTTCAATACAAGACTTCTGTTACTTCTTACTATACACAAAATAGTATATATTGCAACTGCCAGCTCTGTAATCGGCATAACCCACCATAGAAGTTCCGCACCAAACAGTGCTGGAAGCACGAACACTAATACACCACATAGAACTATGCCTCGTGCCATAGATATGATCAATGCTGTTTTCGGCTGCATCACTGACTGGAAATAATATGTTCCGAAAATGTTCAGCGGCAAAAGCAGATACGCAAGACCATAGACATACCGGAATCAATGGAAGAAAACAGAATTCCATAGGAAATGATCCGTCCATAATCCATGGCATAAGGCAGGATATCTTCTGTCGCACCAAATAATATACACAAAGGCTCCAAAAACAAATGAAACAAGATGCAGAGAATAATCCCCACAATCACCATGACCGATATGGAACACCCCACGCCTCTGGCTGCTGACTTTTCATCCCCCTCGCCCAGTTTCAAGCTCAGATAGGCCACAGCTCCATCACCAATCAGCAGGCTTAAAGCTATGGCAATCACTGTCATCGGCATAACAACATTGGTAGCTCCATTGCCAAGATACCCTACCCCCTGCCCGATAAAAATCTGGTCAACAATGTTATATAAGGCGTTGACCACCATAGAAATGATACTTGGAACAGCAAATGTAAGTACCAGTTTTCCAATACGTTCTGTACCAAGTGGATTTATTTTTGTTACTGTTGTATCCATTTTTACCTCCGTTATGAAGTGACTTTTGTCAAGAGGTAATTTTTGAAAATTATAAACTTTTTCCCGAACCTCTGACAAAGCCCACAATTGTTCTCAGGAGATATCTTGGAGAAGCCCTTTGTTTAACAGTTCCCGGCATTTGGCCATTCCGTTATTCGTGGATTGGTTACCTACAGGTCAATGGTCCGCCGCGGGTTCTGCTGTCCTAAATCGTGGATCAATGCTTCTGCACTGCCAACAAGGAGGTGCCGCAGATAACCCGAACCTTGAAGTTCCAAAAGACTCCTTCAAGATATCTCCTGTTTTTTGTTAATAGTTGCTGCGGATTATGCAGCTGCGCCTGCTTAATCCGCTTGACTGCCATCCATCAGGATGACAGCTGGCTGTCAAGGGCTGCGCAGCAGTTTATTTACCCTTGACGGGCAGATGGCAGGCTGATTTCACTCTATACGGATGTTATCCGTCATCATGCCCCATATAAAGCATGCAAGTTCCCTTGCGACTGCCGTTACCGCCACATTCTTTTTCTTGCCATGCCTTATCATTTTGTAATACTTCCTTCTAAGCCTTTCATTTGCTTTGTCTGCATACGCAATCACCTCCGGCGGATTCCCACTCTGCCTTGCCTTTAAATCTTTCGATTTATGGCCGACCGCTCCCTTACAGATCCCTTTGGAAGCCTCAATCAGCAGTTTCCTTACATGGCTGTTGCCGGCTTTGGTGATGGAAAGCCTCTTGATGTTATCACTGCTCGAATCTTCCCCCGGCACTAATCCCAGATATGCAGCGTAGATGTTCCCCTTTGCAAATCTCTGGAAATCCCCAGCCTCAACCAGGCAGGATAACGCCGTATGGGTTTTTACGCCCAGAAAGCATACCAGTCTTTTTACCTTCTCCACATACTCTGTTTCAGAGGCCAGTTCCTCTATCCTCTTATCAAACATTTCTATCCGGTTGCTCTGATATTCGTATGTGATCAGATACTCGCCAAGCGTTTCTCTGTCCCATTCGCTAAGTTCAAGGGATTTCAGCCATTTTAAGTGCGCCTGCGTCCATTTCCCGCCGTCATAATGGAAACCCTGGCTTAAACAGAACGCACAGATCCTCTGTTTTGTCTTCTTTAAATCCAGCTTATGGTCATCCCTCATGCGTAGATATGTTTTGACATCATCATCCTTTTCTGTCGGAGAGCGGTCTCGGAAACTCTTTAAAGCCCGTATTTCCGTTCTTTTTCGATTTCTCTTTCTTATTTCATCCTC
>NZ_RAZG01000136.1 GCF_003612565.1 Roseburia sp. 1XD42-69
AACGGAGGGTATAACCTCCTGCTGGATAAGGTGTTTGACAACAATACGGACAGGTATGAAGAATGCGGCATGATATTGATGCTTGGGAATAATGTCTATATGGAGTACGGGGCAATGAACATGAACCGTATGCCGGGAGGGGACAGTAAGCAGTCGTTGGGCAATAACCAGTCCGTTCAAAAATTGAAAGCCCAAAATAGTTCGTCTGGAATTAGGGGAGGGAATGTAGGTGATGGTTTTGGAAACGGAACATTATCTAATGGAGGTAGTGGGCAGACAAGAGCAGGGGTTCAGTTTGGGAAGAATGGTGAAGTGAGTACAGAGTCAGAATCATTTTTATCAGATGAGTTTTATAACAAAAAACTTCCTAACCAAGTGATGCCAGGAATAAAGTATTTGCCAAAATATGATGAGTTTGGTAATGTTAAGCAAATAAAGATGTATGATGATTATGGAAGAGAAGCAGGATGGGTAGATTATACAGATCATGGATATAGTGATATAAGTAGTCCACATTATCATACGATTCTTCATTGGCACGAAAGAATTTATAATGCACAAAATAGATATGGAATGAAAATAAATCATCGAACTGATACAAATACACCCTTAGGAGATAAAGTTTGAAACAAAGAAATAGAGGCTATCCAAGAACAAAAGGGTATAAAAAATAAACAATCATTTAAGGTAGCTTTAAATATTTGTCAGTAGATTCCATACAAACATCTATACAGTTATATTTAAAAAGCCAATCACACAATTCTTGTAACTCCTTGGTAAAGGAAGAAAGGAGAGCTTGTTTAAACGTCGTACGATTGTTGGAATCAGTGATACCAATGCAGGCAAAGATCCACGTTTTGTGGATATCTAACCCATAACAATTAATTTTGGATTTTAAAAGACAATAAAACAATCTCCTGATGGTGAGCAGTTATAAAACTGACAGTGACTGATCATCCGGCAAAAATCGAGTCGACTTTGGAAGAGATAAGTTTACGGGCTACAGTTATGCGCCAATCATTGATGCTTTAACGGATGACCGACAACATATAGAAATACGAGGTTGCCGCTATACAGCCCCGCCACTCACCTCCACGTGTTCTGTAGTGTGTCAGTCTCATAAGAAGATAATATCAGAAGAAAGATAAGTTAGAAAAGCGAAAGTTCACTAACATGTTTCATGACGCATTGGTGCCTTTCGCAGAAAGGTGGATTATAGAAATGAGGAAAATATTGTATGAAGATTGTAATAATAATTCTATGTTTATGAAAGAATTGTTTATCCAGGTACAAAAATTATCAGAATTGAAGTTAAGTTGGAGTATTTCAAATTTGGAATTTATTCCGGTAGATAAAGGAGATTTAATTGGTGAAATGGAAGAACTCTATAATTTTCAAGAAAGGATTTTAGACGAACATAAAATAGTAATTTCTCATAATTCTTTTATGGAGTTATTAGAAAATATTAGAACAATATATGAAGGAAATTTTGAGGTACTAATTAGAGGTAATCAGCTAAATATAAAAGTTTTCGATGGAGATATTATAGAAATTGATGGAGAAATGGAGAATGAGCTTAAAATTGAAAAGTAAGCTATAAGATTCGAGCAGTAATTGGAGGGATCGTCGAACAAGCTGGAGTCATGGCAAGCTGGCACAGATCGGAAGGTAAACAGGAAATCACGGAAATCAATTTTCCAAAACCTCACAAATCTGAGATGATTCATGTAGCAGTCCAGTATTGTTTTAGACATTGCTCTTTTTGATGAAGTCCTAGCATTATATTGCTTCAGTAGGCTGATGGAGAATTTTCGGAGTAGGTTTAGATTCTGCGGAATATCCTTGTTTTTGATACGATAGTAATCTTCCCTATATATAATCCAGATAAAGGTGGATGGATTATAAGAGGCCTTGAGATATCTGAACCTTAAAGGAGAGAGAATATGGATTATGTTTTAGATATAGCAATTCCGAAGAAGGAAATCGAAGCAGTGAAACTAAACGAGAAATTGATGGAGTGGGGCGACAGTGCTTATTCGTGTTCTCCGCCACAGTATATAACAAATTCTAATATAATTTTCGAGCAGATAGAAGATGTAAAATATTTTGAAGAAATAGTAGGAAAAAAGATTTCAAATGAAATTGTTTTGTTAAATTTAAGAAGTGATGTACTTTTTGAATTGGAATATGCAATAAATAGTGATAACAAAGAGTTATGGAAAAATGAATTGTTTTTATTCTTAATTAGTTTTTACAAATTAAGTGAATTTTATATCTTATTGATTCGTGAAGATGAAAAGATAAAGGAGCGTCACAGGATTTTTGATAAAGAAGAAATTAGCATCAAATTATTTGATACTTTAAAATGGTCTAATCCCAAAGATATTTTGTTGTTTAAGGAAAAATTATGAACTTATGAAGTATGGAGCAATAAGGAATCCTTTGTATTTTTTAAATGTAAATGATTCCTTTTTTTTGTATTTTTAAATGTAAAGCTTAACACAATAATTTGAAAACTATTTGGAAAAATATACAAAATTGAATATCATTTGATGCATCCAAGCTGGTATGCCGGTTATAAATAAAAAAACATATGTTCTTGCATAGCCTGGTGGAAGATGCACAGTTTTAAGTATGGACGGAAGCGAAATAGACATGTTTGGGAAGTTTACTTCTATAAAAACAACTGCCGTAGACACTTATAATGATATAATGGATGGCCTGACAGAGAAGGCGGTAGAACATCCGGCAGCGTTTCAGCTAGTATTGGGGGTGGCGGTTACAGCTTTGCTGGGAGGCCTGGCAGTAGCAGCAGTGGGGATTGCCGCAGGGCTTACAGGGAGGTCAGTCCAAAAGCTGAAAGACCAGAATAGTTCGTCTGGAACCAGCGGAGGGAATGTAGGAAGTGGTGGTGGAGCGTCATCAAGTGGAACTGGGGGACAGGCAAAATCGGGAGTAATGTTTGGCCAGAATGGTAAGAAAGATGGAAGAAGTAAATTTCCAGAGAATCCTAATGATTTATTCCCTGAAAATTATGCAGGGTTAACCAAGGAAGTAAAACCAGATGGAAAAATAAACTACATTGTACAAGCTGGAGGAAAAACATACAAGGTTGAATATCATCCGAAACATCAAGATGGTAATCATTATGATGGAAATCATTATCATGTTTTGAAGTTGGCTGAGACTCCTAAGCCGGGAAAAACAAAACCGCCTTATTTTAGACTTCCTAATCTTGATCCTGATACGCCGGCACAAGGAGGTACGTTTGCTCCGGGAGATTTGTTGCCAACTAAAAACAAGAAATGATTTGTTAATAATTTTTATTTATAGAATTAGATGAGTATAAAGACTATAATATTATTTGGAGGAGAGAAAATGGTTAGTGTATTATACATTGGACAATATACAGAGTCGGGGAAATTTGCTACAATTCAATGGCAGTATTTTATGGAGTGGTGTAAGACAGAGTGTAACAAAATTATTATTTACTCCCAAATATCTTATGATATTATTTGTTATAAAATGCCACTATATTGTAAAATTAACGAATTGAATAAGCCAGATGAGACAATGGAAATCCATGCATATGAAATTTATATAATAGATGTTAGATTTTGGGATTATATTCAAGAATACAATTATAATATTGATAATGAAGATGATATTTCTTATATATTCTTTTTTTATGAGGAGAAAAATATTGCATCATTAGAAGTAGTAGATTATGAGAATTATATACTAATTGAGGAACCTGTTAGTCAAGAAGAGAAATTTCTGTTAAACAAAGAATTAGTTTTAGAGAATATTCAATGTTGTGTTAAGGGAAAATCAGATATTGATAATCTTTTACAAGGAGAAAGTTGGAAACCTTTAGGAGATAATTTGAAATCCTCCATAAACTGTTTTCAAAGCCAAGAACAATATAGAGAGTTACCAAGTAGAAAGTAGCCCATTTAAGCAGAATAAAAAACTTTATGCAAGTATCCGGTAATAGAGGATGAGCCGGGGAAGCTTGAAGTGGTGGATAACACAGACCTGATGTCTGGAATTGGGCATGGGATAGCAAATGGGCTTTTACTGTGTGCAGGGGTAGTATTGTTTACCGGGGCAACGGCGTTATATCTCGAAAACGATATCCGTGCAAAGAACGGAGGGTATAACCTCCTGCTGGATAAGGTGTTTGAGAACAATACGGACAGATATGAAGAATGCGGCATGATATTGATGCTTGGGAATAATGTCTATATGGAGTACGGGGCAGTGAACATGAACCGTGTGCCGGGAGGGGACAGTAAGCAGTCGTTGGGCAATAACCAGTCAGTCCAAAAGCTGAAAGACCAGAATAGTTCGTCTGGAACCGGGGGAGGGAATGCAGGAAGTGGTGGTGGAGCGTCATCAAGTGGAACTGGGGGACAGACGAAAACAGGGGTAAAGTTTAGACAAAAGAGCTTTAAGGATATAATGTCCCCAGAAGAAGCTCAAAGGTATGATGATTATTGGAAACAAGGTGCTGGTAGTTATAAAAATATTGTTGAAAATGGAGATAAGAAAGAAATTATTATTAATACTTGTGAGTTGTAAGTTATCAATAAAAAAATAACCCTTCCATATGGTTTTATGGTATCCTATAAGTTGCCA
>NZ_RAZG01000137.1 GCF_003612565.1 Roseburia sp. 1XD42-69
TTACACAGGTATTCGATGAGTTGCAAGCACAAAATGCTTTTCCAAGCGGTACACTTGAAATTTTAGGAGGTAGCTACGGTCATATAGGTTCAAGTATTATGGCTTTTAAAATAGTACTTAAAATTCTAATTAAATTGTTGGAACAAAATGAGGAATTGATGGTTGCTAATATTAATTCAATTATATTAGATGGTTGCAAATAGTACTTTGCAATTGTTTATGAAGAGGATATGGAGCAAGGTACGTTAATAGCTAAGGAAGTACGAAAGAGAGATTGAATTAAATTTGTTTCGTATTAAATTTGGAGAGAAAAATGTTCTTCTAGGGCAAAAGTTTGCGAAACACCAATAAAAATAAAGGAATAAACAGAGGAGGCAGATATGGCATACGAGGATGAAAAAATCATAAAGGCAATGAACGCCTACAAAAAGGGAACGTATGGAAGCATTCAGGAAGGATTTTTTATCAAAGAAGAACTGGTGACATTTGAAAAGGAGTGGCTTTTTGACAAAAAGATGCAGATCATGCTTCCAACATCTTTTACGGACATGCCCATGGAGCAGGCAAAGTTAAAGTATCCTATGGAACAGCGCCCCCAGGTGATAAAAACAAATGAAGAGACGGACATAAATTTTACATTCAGCTTAATCGACCAGCCCCTTACCAATGAACAGGTCAAACATCTGCGGGATACCCTAAAGGGAGTGCTTAAGAATGCCAGACCGGATATGCGGTTTACAGAAGAGGGAATGGAGGAGATGGAGGAGCGCAGAGTCGGGTGGTTTGAGCTTACCTACAGCGGCCTTGACAGCAGGCTGTATAATATTATGTATTTTACGCCAATAGAAGGGAAGATGATGCATGGGATTTTCAACTGCCCTGCGAAAACGGCGGTGAACTGGAGGCCGGTAGTGTTTGAAATGATGCATACCATAGAGGAGGGAGAAAAAGAATGAGGGAGAGAATCATAGGATTGTCCATTGCGGACTTAGTTTCCATACAGGAAGTTTATGTTCATAAAAAGGTAAATGAGCATGGTATGGCTAGAATTAAGGGAATACTTGCAGAGGGAAGTGAAGGGGAACTTTTTAAGAAAGCGGAGGGCGGGAAGGCCTCTTTGTACATAAAGGATGAGGAAGGGAACCAGAAAAATATTTTTTCCGGGATTATTGACAGCCTGGAAGTGGAAAATGCCGGGGGAGTAAAAACATTGCGCATGGTACTTTCGGGAAGCACAAAGCTTTTGGACTGTACAAAACATACCCGAACCTTCCAGAATGAAGCAATGACATATGAAAATCTGTTAAAAACCGTAAACAAAGGGAACAAACAAATATCCTGTATTCCAAACTGCAAAGTGGCAAACCCCATAAAAAAATTGATTGTCCAGTACCGGGAGACGGACTGGGAATTTTTAAAACGGCTGGCCTCCCATTTTTACCAGCCCATCCTGCCGGGGTATGGCGGGGAGGGGATACGCTATTCCTTCGGCCTGTCAAAAGATGCCCCGAAAAAGAAACTTGACGTGTACAGTTACTCTTCCGGAAATGCAAAAGAGGAGTTCCTTATGAAAAAAGAAAACAAAGTTCCGGGCATTGTGCCGGATGATTTTGGGTTTTATAAAGTAAAGAGCAGGAAATATCTGGAGCTTGGGGAGCGGACTGAATTTTTAGCCCGGACATATTTTATCTATGAGTCCGTCAGTGTATTTGACGGGGAAGAATTAATGCATACCTACACCCTTCGGAGGGCCGGGGGATTTCAAACAGTATACGGGCATAACAGCGGCATTATCGGAGCGTCCCTGGATGCAACCATCCTTGCCACAAAAAATGACACGGTAAAAGTGGCGGTGGCCGTAGATGGAGGCCAGAAAGAATCCGAAGCGAAGTGGTTTCCTTACTCTACGGTGTATTCCTCCCCGGACGGTACCGGTTGGTACTGCATGCCGGAGAAAGGGGACAAAGTAAGGTTATATTTCCCAAATGAGTTTGAGGAGGAGGGTTATATTATAAGCTCCATCAACCTTGGGAATACCGGGGCACAAAGCGCATCGGCAGCAGGGGGAGGGGCATCTGGAAACTCTGCAGGTTCTGCAGGGGCAACGGCAGGTGGGGGTGGAAATATGCCGGGGAGCGCTGCCGTGGCAAGTGCAGCGGCAGGCGGCCCGCCCAGGAGTGACCCGGATAAGAAAACGATTTCCACAAAAGACGGGAAAATGGTATCCCTTACGCCTACAAACATTATTATGACAAACGGCAAAGGAATGATGATTATTTTAGATGATGCGGAAGGCATAATTATTGTGTCAAGCTCTACGGTAGTAATCACAGCAGCGGAAAACATGATTATAAAAAGTGACGGAGAAATCGATATCCAGGCTACAGATAAAATCAAACTGGTCAGAGGGGACAGCAAGCTTACTTTGACAGATGAATTAAAAATTGAAGGGACAAAATACAAGATGCAGTAGGAGGATAGCTATGTACAGCCAGGAAGAATACTTGGTTTTTGCTAAAGAATTTTTATCACCACGATTGGAAAAATGCAGAGAGCAAATGGCAGTTATACTTAACAAAAAAGGAGATGAGACAAGAGATGCCCTGCTTTCAGTAATGGAACAACTTTTTCAACAGTGCATCAGGCAGCAAAAAGAAGGTGTAAAAAAACCTATAAGATATATACATTTTTTTTATCTCAACCTGGCGGTGCTTACCGGGTGTTACGACATACAGATCAATGCTTTTTCCGAAGAATCATATATGGATAAAATGGAATCCATAGAGTTCTGGAATCCATCTTTTATAACAGATCTATATAAAAAGGATATGGAAGAACTGGAGATAGAGGGCAAGAGGCAAGTCATACATTTTGGTTATCCCCAGATGTTGGAGATAAAGGAAAGAAGCTATCTCCTTTATGTTATGATGACGGGCCAGTATCTGGCTAGTCTGTCAGAGGAGATTGCAGGCATCCCTGCTTTTGGCAGAATGGAAAAAGAGGAAGGCTTGCAAATGGTGTTTGGGGGATATATGGACACAGGAATCCAGATTTGGCCTAAAATTCGCCAGGAAGGAGAAAAAATACAGGGGGGAATCCAATGAGGTATTTTTTGTTGGAACAGGACAAGGGATATACGGACATCCCAGTACCGTTAGGATGGTATGAAATACTGGCACCGGGAAAAGCCATGGAATCTTTAAAGAAGCTTCCAAGAAGAACCATATTTAAAATTAAAACAGGAGAAAATACAGTTTTTTTGGATTTTATGACAGATCCGGTAGTGATGGTATCGGAAAAGGTTAAAGAATGTTTAGAGCTTTATGAACCAAACATTCCTTTTAAAGAAATTGTACTTTTAGACAGAAGAAAGAAGATGTCAAGGGGATACTTTGTACCATTTTTGACAGAACTTAACTGTCTGGCAGAAGAAAGCGAATATACAAACTGGAATTATGACTTAAAAAAAGCCGTACTTGACGGGAGCAAATTAAAAGACAAGGCTGTGTTTACTGTAAAAGGGCCTCAGAAATTAAATATTGCAGTACGCCTGGATGCGGCAGAAAGCCTTCTAAGACGCGGCGTAAAAGGTCTTATGTTTAAAGAAATGGAGGTGAAAACATAATGGAGGATAAAGAATATCTTGTAAGAGGGGCACTTCTGAGGTGCAGCAAGGGAAGCCATCCCAGAAGGCTGAACCTGCCCACAAGCCATGGGGTATATTCCAAAGAACACCCAATTATTCGGAAAGATGATTATAAGGAAGAAAATATCTCTCACTTTGGTGTCTGCCAAAGCAGTACCCCGCCGGAAGGGGCAGAAATTGTAAGGTATAAAGGATATGTACCCCCGGGGAGCACTGAGACAGCGGAGGAAGTGCAGGGGAAGCAGTGTATCCCAAATATTACAGGAGAATGGAGTACAGTAAACGGACAGGCAGTAACCATGGATTCTTATCTTGTGTGTAACTGTATGGGGACGATTGAGCCATTGACATCCGGCCAGGAATATGAAGATTGACGGGAGGATATGTATGAGGGAACATAACAAAATATCTATTGAAGGAGCTTTTGGGTTAGAACGCCTTACAGGGTTTGAAGCCCACGTCATGCCAGGGAAACATGCCAGGGCTGTGATAGAGGGGATTGCCGGGGAAATTGATACGATGGAGAGATGGCAGAAATCTGAGGAGGAGCAGGAAGTCACCGTAAAGCACAAGGGAGAAGCGGTGTTCTGCGGACTGGTGGAACATGCCTCCTTTGAGCCTGTGACAAAAGACGTATACCGGGTGAGGATACACCTTATTTCCGGCAGCACCGCCCTGGACCGGGAAAAGGTATCCATGTCCTTTCAGGATACCAAGCTGACCTACGTGGACATAGCGGAAAAAGCCGTCTCCTCCACACCGAGGGCCTCCATCCTCTGTACTGCAGGCAAAGGGGAAAAGCCCGGCCGGCCCATGATACAGTACGGGGAGACGGACTGGGAATTTGCCGCAAGGCTTGCCAGCAGGGTTAAGGCAGTATTGTATCCGGAGGTATGCCGCCACGGGGCGTACCTGTGGTTTGGGATACCGGAGTGCGGGGAGAAAGGC
>NZ_RAZG01000138.1 GCF_003612565.1 Roseburia sp. 1XD42-69
ACCATACATGCCGGAAGAATGCAGTAAAATCAATAGTTTTAGGCTGTATTTTTGTTAATCAGCAGACACTAATTATGAAAAGAATTTATTCTCACCCAATACATCTTTTTATCATCGCTGCTTTGATGAACAGATAATGATACTCTACGATAGAAAGACATATACCAAGAATAATCATATATGGCATTCCCTTTATATTCATCTTCTTTATAATCATACTCACCACCATACTGTTCAATAAAATCCTTAACTAAGATTTTATACTCTTCTTCTGTCCAAATAGAATCTGAATCCAGATAAATTCTCTCAAAATCGCCATTACTCTGATAAGAGATTTCTACCTTTTCGTATTCTTTGCCGTCAATAACGATGTCTTCATACATATCACTTGTTGAATCTAAAGTATCCCACACTTTATGCTCGTAATCATCACCTAAGTCTTTTTTTATTTCAGAAGAACTCGTATATTCCATCAACTTTATTAATTGCGTATTCTTTATCGTATGTGGTGATACCTTATTTATAACAGAAACACCAATTATAACAATTGCTACAACGATTGCCAAGCCCCATGCTCCAAAGACAATTTTCTTGTTTATTTTTTTGCCTTTTCTGATTGGGCATCCACAATGAATGCAATTCTTACACGTATCAGAAATATTTTTTCCGCATTCCGGACATTTAATAAGTGCCATTTTCGTTCCTCGCTCTATTCATATTCTTTAACTTTTATGGATATCATAATAGAATTGCTTATCAAAATCATACCGCATATTAAAGTAGCAGCGGCAATAACAGAATAACCCGTGAAATATGTCCCGTTAATTATGTAATTATATGCATCTCCACCAACATAAGCATTCTTGTTTAATGTCGAGTAATCCGAATTATAATAGTCATTTTTCACATTATGACCTTTAGCAAAAAAAATACCCGAAACAATAAAACATATTATTGCAAATATAATTACCTTAGTTCTCATAGAGCGCAGTCCATCTACACATGATTTTTTACTCATTTCTTTTTTATTTTCACGCTTAGCCATCGGATATCCACACTCAGGGCAACTCGTCTCTGTATCTTTAACTTCTTGACCACATTCAGGACAACGAACCAAATTTATTGAAACAGTATTTTTGGATGTTGTACCGTCTATGTGTTTTAAGGTATCTTCTATAATTTTATCTTCCAAATCGTCTGCTATAAAATGAGCCAAATTTCCCTCACTCACATTACCACAAGATGAACACTTACAGGTTATGTGTTCATTACCATCATCTAACGCATATCCACACGATGAGCATTTAATTAAATGATTTCCTACATTATTTCTTTTCCATTCCTGTACCTGTTCTAACTTGGAAAAATTTATTTTAAATGCCTTGCCACATTCTGGGCATTTCCATACAAATATACAATCATCATTTAAATTCATTCCACATTTCGGGCATTTATTAGAAGCCATTTTCTTATTCCCCCTTTTTGTTATACACAATCATTGTGCCATCCGTACTACCAGGATATTGTTTTGCCGCAATTATTGATTTATCTGTTTCCCATGATAACCCATAATCAACTTTTTCAGCATCTCCATAAGATTCTGTCAGCCCATCTATTACCATATCATATACTTCCGAATCTGACATATTACTTTTAGCATTAGAAACCATTAATAATACAGTATCTAACCCACCATCTTTATCAAATTCAAACTGTATCATAACATATATTCCTTCTATGCCATTAAAATCCTCTTTATACATTGCTAAAGCACCATTTGATAAATATGATTCGGAAATATCTTCTCCATATTTATTCTTTATGTCATCATAAGATGTTCCCCACTTATTATTATCATAATATCCTGCATTTGCATTTCTGCCACTCAGCAATTTAATTCCAACGCAAATAATAATAAGAGCAATAACTATAATTCCAATTATAAAAGGAAATTTTTTTTGCTTTTTCTCTGTTTTTACCTCATAACCACAATGAATACATTTTTCAACTGAATCCGATATTTCTTTTCCACACTCAGGGCATTTAATCAGTGCCATAATATTATTCCTCCCTATAATCCTGCCTGTTCTACGCCGTAAACTGCTTGCTCATGTGTAAAACCCGTGTATTCCAACTGGTCTATTAATCTTGTTCTCGTAAAATCCGAAGATTTCAGATAAGATTTTGCTTTTTTTGCCGCCTGTTCTTTCCAATCAGCTCCGCAATTATCTACTCCATATTTTGCCTCTTCCTCAGTAAAACCATTATACACTAACTGATCAACAAGCCCACTGTATGAAAAAGCAGAAGAATCCAAATAGGACTTCGCTTTTTTTAATGCTTGCTCTTTCCAATTTGCCCCGCAGTTATCGGCTCCATATTTTGCCTCGGATTCAGAAAAACCACTATATTCTAATTGATCTATTAGTCCCGTATATGAAAATGCAGAACTATTAAGATACGACTGTGCTTTTGCCAATGCCCCCTCATTGCCAGTTTTAGGGGTATAACTGTATGAGTTGGAAGAACCATAAGAGTTTGCAATCATGTGATAATAGCAATACTTACTTGATGTAGTTCTCTTTTCATTACATCCATCATAATTGCATCTTGTTGTAAAATAATATATTCCAAAAGCAACAACACCAACTATCACAATCCATATTGCAATTTTTTTGACATTCTTTTTGGGTAATGCATTATTTGCACCTTGTTCTGTGTAATAAGTTTTTAAATTAAATCCACATCCCGGACATGACTTTGCGCTATCAGAAACATTTTCTCTACCGCATTCAGGACATTTTACTAATGCCATGATTTTCCACCCCTTTATTGTATTTCTTATATCCTAAAATCACACAAAAAATACCACCAACGCAAAGAATGATGGCTTGTATTCTATACTCCCATAGTTTCTCATTATCCTCTTTTGCCATGTCTTCATAATTAGATGCAATGTAATTATAAGAACTTTTAAACAACCCACCATTATATGCGTTAGCAGTTGATTTGTTTTCTGCATATCCTTCCATACAAGTCTGATAATGTCCCTTATAGAACGCATAATCGTCATTATTAACTCGTGTAAAAGCTATAATAAAACAACTACAAGCCACTACCCATAAAGCAATGGCAGTAGTTTTTTTATTCCTATATATTGGAACATCCTTTTTCTGACATTGTGCGTCACATTGAGAAACTATTTCATATCCACATTCAGGACATATGGTTACTTCATCTAATACTTCTTTACCGCACTCTGGACATTTTATTAACGCCATTCTCTTGTTTCCCTTCACTTAATATTTATCTTGATAATATGTATTTGCAATACCTTTTTCGTTCAAATCATCTATCATTTTATCCAATTTGGATTTACAAAAACTCCTGAACCATTTCGTTTTACCAAACCATTTAACAAGCATCGGACTAATTGCATAATAGCATTTTATGAATAATCTACCATACCACGTTTCATCAAGCGTGTAATCTCTGAATCTTCTAAGTGTCCATACCTGCGGACAATCATAAGAACCATATACGCAAGTAGCAATATAACATCCACTATTAGTTGCATTATTATTTATTCCGCTTTCAGATACATCACTTTTATTTTCTTCATTTAAGCCATCTTTAAAGAATCCAATTGTTTTTCTTCTTGCTTCAACCGCACTATCCAACAATTTGCTGCCATATATAGCATATCGTTCAGTTAATCCTTTTGAATATTCAACATATTGATTAGCAACCGCCTTTACAAGGTTTTGATATTCAGCACTATCGGATATTTTCTCTTTAGGAACTGCCAATTTTAATATCAATGCATTGCTTGCCAATCCCTCCATTAAATTTACAGTGCCACTATCGGCTTGCATTGTTCTTTGTCCTGCTGTTAATGCACTAACAACTGCAAAAGTTTGAAAAGTTTGCTTCAATTGCTCTACATCATTAATTTTTTCTGTAGCAATCACCAATAATGATAACGCTCTTGATAAATAATATTTATACACTTCCTTTTCTGTTTCTTCTTTCTTGTCATCAGAAGCATATTGAATAGCATTTTTGCCACAGGTAACAACTTCTCCGACTCTAGGATCACCTATCGTCCCAACATATTCTAATGCTTTCATTTTAATTAACCATGCTTCACTAGAATCAGTTTTAATCTCTAATGCCTTATTAGAATAATCAAATGCTTCTTTTCCATTTCCTCCATTTAAAGAGTTATTAGCAATTTCAAGAAGATTTTTTATATCTCCACCAAGAACATTTATATTTGCTCCTGCAAAATTATTATTATTGGTAACATAAGCCTGAATTATTCACGGCAGTATAAACTCACATAAAATCCGTCGTAGTTACCATTACAACCACTCCCGATACCTCACTCTGTCGCAGGATAGCCTAAAAATGGGCAGACTTCTCCTGTGATAGGGTTAGAAATTTATTGTGGCTGTCAAGGTCCATTA
>NZ_RAZG01000139.1 GCF_003612565.1 Roseburia sp. 1XD42-69
AGGATCACTTTCTTTCGTATTTTTTGTTTGCAAACTTATTATACATCAGAAAGTCCTGTATGACATTTTTTTATGGAAAAGTTGTAAAGTGGTGTAAACTACCATCAAATCATCCGAAAATGCTCTAACGCTTCCCTTATAGCCGCTTCTTTCTCTGGCGGACATTTCGGCTGTCTGGAATTTTCTGATTTTGGCAGATTATAGTTCACCCTCTCAATAATTCCACATTTTTCTTTTACCTGTGCGATATATAAACTGCTGACTTTCAATCCACTATGCTCCAACACATAATCTTTGATTTCCTCATAAGTTGCCTTGCTCTCCGCAGCCGTCAAATCAAGCTCGTCCATCTGAAGCTCAACCTCGATATGTTGGTCTGAATGAAGTTTGGACAATAAACATACCGTCTCCACATGTATTGTCTAAATGGAGGAAAAACACCTCACCCAACGTATCACCCCCAACACTCATTATAGGTGTTTTATGCCCTACATAATAATAAATTAACAATTAACTTGTTATCTTCTAAACTGGCTGAAACACCACCCTTCATTTTTTCTGAAAGTAATTTCACGATATATAACCCCAATCCTGAATTAGATTGACTGCGTGATAAATCGGCTGTATAAAACTTTTCAAACAGCTTTTCAATCTCTAGCTCATCTCTATATCCTTCCTCTATCAAATTTTGAAATCTAAC
Organism: Roseburia sp. 1XD42-69; assembly: GCF_003612565.1. Classification (GTDB taxonomy): domain Bacteria; phylum Bacillota; class Clostridia; order Lachnospirales; family Lachnospiraceae; genus Roseburia_B. The sequence goes on from NZ_RAZG01000139.1 coordinate 701, forward strand.
CTCTACCATATCTGTATTTACGATTTCAACCTCAAATTTCTTTATACCATATCGTATTGCATTCGAAGTCAAATTCGTAATAATACGTCTGAGCATAATTTCATCTGCCATTACATAAGTTGCTGTATTTAAAGACCGGACATTCGGAATGATTCCTTTCTCTTCAAATTGTTCTGTGAAAGACAGTACAGTATCCGCTAATATATTATCCAGATTTACTTCAATCAAGACTGGAGATTTACTCTCATCTTCCAAAAGCGAAATACTATAAAAGTCATTGATAAGTGTTTGTAAATACTTGCCTCTTGATATGGAAATTTCTAAATACTCTTTTTGCTCATCCGTTAAACAAGTCTTCTGCAACAGTTGTAAATATCCTGTCATAGATGTAAGTGGTGTTCGCAAATCATGAGAAATATTTGAAATGGATTCCTTTAAATGTTTTTCCTTTTTTAAAATTGAAGATTTAATATCCCTTTGATAAGCCTGATGACGGTTAATCTCAGCGGCAAGTTCTGTTAAATCCTTATCTATAAAAGCAACCTCTATTAGTTTTTCTACACCTGTGGAACATTCTTGTAATTGCTCTCGTACACAGCGTATTTCTCTTTTCAGGAGAAAAAGGGAAATAGCAAGACCAATACACAAAACAACTAATATAATAATGATTGACATACTATCCCCCCACTTTTTATTATTTTATTTCCGTATTAGAGAAAAAGTAACCACTTAAAGTAATCGAAATAAAAATTGTAATGCAAGACGATAGAAATACAATCAATATAGTAGATATCGAAAGGTTATCGTTTACAATATACTTTAGCTGTGACAATGTGGAATACTCAAATAATCTCCCCACCAAATCAATCTTTTTTCCAATCGTGCTGTCTATAACTGAAAAAAGTATGGGAAAAGCAAAGCATACACATATTGTTTTGGGAATATCCTTACATAAAAAGGCAAAGCATACATAAATACTTGCTGTTCCTATATTTAAAACAATTCCCAAAAAAGAAACACGAAGAAGGTATAAAACCTCCTGCATATTAAATAAATCTCCCCACCCAAATTTTATCGTGTGAATCAGGCACACTGTAACCGGATATAATAACATGATAAAACCTGCGCTAATACAAAATACAAACGCTTTAGAAAAAATAATGTCTAAACGTCTATGCCCTTTAGATAGCTCCGCCTGTATTGTTCTATTAGAAAAATCTGAACCGATATAAAACCCCGAAAAAGCAGCAATCACAAATAACATAAAAATATCCTGAAAAGCATTTGCAAAGCTATCTCTGCCCCTTACTGGATTTCCCGGCTCTGTTAATAAATTTATCTCCGAATACGCACTGAAAGCAGAAATTGCCATCACAACCATAACTAAAACAATAATTATTTTCTGCCGTCTAAGTTTAAAAAGTTCTGTCTTTATTAAGTTAAACATTTCCCATTCCCCCTATGGTATTGATAAAATAGTCTTCCAGATTATCCCCTGCTAATCCTATATTTTTAATAGACAGTTTCTGTTCATTTAAGGCAAGAATCACCTTTTGCATATCATCAATATAATCATATAATTGTATTGACTGATCTGGCATAACTTTATAATTCCTTGTATTCAAAACACGTTCCAGTGCCATTGCCGCCCTTGAAACATCATCCACAAGTATAAATATATGTTTTTTACAACATTCGTCTAACCGCTCTTTTGAAATTTCTTTTATAATTTTTCCATGATGAAGAAAAATATAATTTGTTGCAAGCTGATAAAGCTCACTCAAAATATGACTTGATACCAATATGGTTAATTGTTTCTCATAGGCAAGTTTTTTTAGTAGTTCTCGGATTTCTACCATACTGACCGGATCTAATCCGTTTGTCGGCTCGTCAAGCATTAAAAATTCCGGCTCCCCCAATAATGTAGCTGCAATCCCTAACCGCTGTTTCATACCTAATGAAAAGTTCTGTACCTTTTTCTTTCCAGTATCATGAAGTCCCACAATTTTCAGACAATCTTCAACTACATTTTTATTCGGTATACCCTGTGCAATCCTCATAGCTTCTAAATTATCACGAGCTGTCATATATGGGTAAAGAGCTGGATATTCTATCATGCACCCCATACGCTTTCTTTGTTTTTCCAATTCTTTTTTCTGTGTTTTCCCAAATAATATAATATCTCCGCTGTCCGGCAAAGACAATCCGGAAACCAATCGCATAAACGTAGTCTTGCCAGCTCCGTTTTGACCGATAAACCCATAGATACGCCCTTTTTGAATCGTTATATCTACATGGTCAAGTGCTACCATATTCGCATATTTTTTTGTAAGCCCTATCGTCTGTAAAATATAATCATTCACTTTTTCGTTCCCTCCTTTTCTTTGATAGCATAATTATAAATGCCAAATCTAAAGAAAACCTTACGAAAACTTATCATAAAGCTAAGTATTATTTTGCCAGACGGTAGCCTAATCCCCATAATGTTTCTATATATTCCTCATTGGGATTTACCTTTTTCAACTTGTGTCGCAAGCGGCTGATATGGACATTTAAAGTATTGTCATCAATGGTATATTCTTCATTCCATATACTTTCAAATAAATTTGCTTTTGAAAAAACCTTTTGCGGTTGTAATAAGAATAGTTCCAATATTTTCATTTCTGTTGCTGTCAAAGTAATTTCCTGTCCGTCCACATACACTTGCTTTGCAGCCTTATCAAACTCTATATCTTTAAACACTAATTTTTGACTTTGATCAACTACATTCAACTGATTCCGGCGCAAATTTGCTTCTATTCTGGCAATCACCTCATCAATATCAAATGGTTTCGTTATATAATCATCTGCGCCAAGTCGAAGCAAATCTATCTTACTTTGTGTGGTTTCCTTTGCTGATATAACAAGCACAGGAATATTCGAGAATGTCCTTAATTCTTTCAGCAAGGCATCTCCACTTTTATATGGCAACATAATATCCAACAACACCATTTCAAATTCTTCATTTTTTAACATCTCCAGTCCATGTATTCCTGTATAAGCTGATTTTGATAAATAGCCATTACTTCTTAATGACTGACACAGCAAATGGTTAATTTCTTTGTCATCCTCTATAACTAATATGTTATTATTTGCCATAATTATTTTTCCTTTCCAACGCATCTGCGTTTATCAACGGGCTTTTCCGCATTTCTAGGTATCAACCACATTCTTCCAACCTTCATTAAATCAGGTACTCTTTCCTCAGAGCACAATTTTTGTATTCTTCGTTCAGATATTCCCCATTTTTTCGATGCTTCCTGCACAGTCATATACTCAAACACTATTACCCCTCCCTTTAGCCTTACTTTATATAGTATAGTCGTTCAAACGAATAATATCAAGAAAAAATCAAAATATCGACACACCCTCCGGGAGTGTCGAAAGACAAGAATAGTTATCATGACTTTTTTATTATCACGATCTTTGATGACAAAGCTGATAAACTCAAAGGATTTCTTTAAAAAAGTCGAGATAATATTTTTACAATAGCCACCAACTTTGATTTTTTAAAAGCGACAATATTTCTTCAAAAGTCGGGATAACTTTTTTCAATGATTATATAAAAAACGCAATTTTACTTGAAAATGGGTTCTTCCCTTTTACATTCCTAAATAGTGTCTGCTGATTAACCTACACAAGCAGGTAACCAGCCCTCCCTATAGTTTAAAATGTCCAGCAGATAA
>NZ_RAZG01000140.1 GCF_003612565.1 Roseburia sp. 1XD42-69
TTTGATTGTTTATTTGTGGTGAATTAACAATACTACTTTTAGGACTTGGCCGCTACTGCTTTTTTATAATTAAAAAAAAACTACGCCACAACCTTGGTAGGCCATCGCGCAGCGATTTTGTTCAATCGGAATTTATAGGGAGTGATTGAGGATGACAAGAGGACTGTTTTATCAAGCGATATTATAACTATGGAATAACAACTATGAAAATGGGCGGTAACTACGCAGATTATAAGAATAAAGATAAAATAAAAAAACAGGTAAAGGTCAAAGCAGGCAAAATAAAAAGGAGTCTGAAAAATAAGAAAATAGGATTAACATCAAAGTTCTTTTTCATCATATTTCGTATGACACAAACAAATGGATGGAATAAAACAGATTCCGATTATTGGAGAGATAAAGGCTGGCTTAATGGGAAAAAGCCATATTAAGGGAGATACATTAAAATTAAAGTTGTAGAATTGGAGAAAAATGATGATGTAAACCGTTAGTTGACATTATCTCCTTGAATGTTGCTTTTGGTATGGTAGAATTTTCTTTATTATTCTGTTATATTCAAACAGTAAATTAAATATGTCATCAACAGATAAATAGAGGAAAATGATTATGAATTTAGGAAAAAACATTCAACATTTGAGGAAGCAGAAGAAGATTACACAGGAACAGTTAGCTGAAATGATGTCCGTTTCCCGCCAGACAATATCGAAATGGGAGGCAGATGAAGTTATTCCCGAACTGAATAAGATAGTGGCTTTAAGCGATTTGTTTGCCTGTAAACTGGACGCTCTGGTTAAAGAAGATATGAGCGCCGGTGATGCAGTTTATTCAGAAATTATTGTAAAAAAGGTAGAAGCATTTCAGATGGCAAGATATGTAATGCTCTCACCGAATCCGGAAGATGATGTAAATGCATACATGGAAAATTGGGCACGGCGGTCTGGTCTGCTAAAAGTTTCGCCGGATGCAATGAGGATTGGATGGGACTTTCCGTTTGTCCCGCCTGAGATGACTACCAGATTTGGCATTTACGGATATGTGGCAGCTTATATTCTGCCGGAAGGATTTGAAACGAAATGTCCGGGAGTGGAATATGCTGTCCAGAAAGAAGCCGACTATGCAGTGATAACAATTTACAACCCTTTTATGGCGGTAGACCGTATCCGTGGCGGTTATAAAAAAATAATGGATTTTTTAGCCGCAAATGGATTTTGTGAAGAACCGAAGGAGAATGTTTTATCCTGTTTTGAGTATGTTTATGAAAAAGGAAGCGTTACCTGTATGGATGTGTATATTCATGTAGACAGTGTTTCAAAGACCAACAGCTTTACAAATTTTTCATAAATTACGAGGGAAAAATGGAGGAACATGGTATGGAATTAAAGGCAAGTGACATTCAAAAGCAAAGAATTAAGGAAATCGAAGAAAAAGCAGATGAATTAGTGCAAAAATGCAGTATTATGTTTGTTTCATCTGTGAATGAGAAGGGATATCCAAGAGTATGCTGCGTAAATAAGTTGAGCGATAAGGGGTTTCGGGATATATATTTTGTGACTTCCAAAAGAAGTGAAAAACAGGGGAAGGCAAAACACTTTGAAACCAACGAAAAGTCAAGTATCTGTTTCCAGCATGGGGGCGATTCTTTAACACTGGTGGGAGAAGTTGAGATCATAACGGACAGAAACGAAATGCAGGAGTTATGGAATGAGGATGATAAGAGTTTTTTCCCAAAAGGGATTGATGATCCTAAGATAAGATTTATTCATTTCCATACATTGGAGGCAACTTTCTGGATAGAACACAAATTCAGGACTGTAAAATATAAATAGGGATTCGTTTCCCCAATTGATTGATGAAAGGTTGTAACTATGGCAATGTGGAATCCGTGGCGTGGCTGCCACAAACATAGCGAGGGGTGTAAATACTGTTACATTCATAAAGGTGATTTAAAACGTGGGATGGATACGGACAATATTGTTAAAACAGACAATTTTTATGCACCTGTCGCTAAAAATAAATCGGGGGACTACAAAATCAAATCGGGGCAAACCGTATATCTTTGCTTCTCCACGGATTTTCTGATTGAGGAGGCTGATGAATGGCGTTTGGAATGCTGGCAGATGATACGGGAGCGTTCTGACCTGCATTTTTTGTTCCTGACAAAGCGTATTGATCGGTTTATGGATTGCGTCCCGGAGGACTGGAATGATGGATACGACAATGTATCGGTTGGCTGTACGGTGGAAAATCAGGACAGGGCTGATTACAGGCTTTCCATTTTCAATGAGCTGCCAATCAGACATAAAAATATTATCTGCCAGCCACTGATTGAAGAAATAGACATTAGTGCCTATCTTAACCATGTTGAATTAGTCGTGGTTGGCGGCGAATCGGACAGAAACGCCAGACCGCTTGACTATGCATGGGTACTTTCCATACGGGAACAATGTATCGCCCATAAAGTACATTTTGAGTTTCGGCAGTGCGGGACACATTTTATTAAGGACGGAAAGAAATACGTTCTGGCTACCCGTGATTTGTGCAGTCAGGCGAGAAAAGCGAATATCAATTATTGAGCAGATAAAGGAGCCTGTTTTGAATTTGAAGAACACGAAAAAATACATATGGATATTCCTGCTGTGCTGTCTGCTACCTTCCAATATACTGTGGTACACTGCATATTCGGCGGGGGACGAGTCCGTATCGACTTCGCTTGTCATTCTGACCTCATTTCTTCCGGCACTGACTTCGCTTATTCTATGTAAGATAAGCAGGGAAGGATGGGAAAATCTTATGATTCTCCCGAACATCAAAAAAGCATGAAAATCTACCTTTTTGCAGTAGCCGGTACGCTCATCATGAGTTACTTAAACGAGCTGCTCATGTATCTTATGTTCAGGGGAGAGGTTTTCAATCCCTCTTCTGCTTTATTGCAGTCTATCCGCAAAAAGTAACCTGCATAAGTGTATATGTCAATGCTGTTATGGTGGATATTTTATTCCAGATTTGCGATTGCCCGCCGAAGAAGAACAGCCGATAGGCGCATGGGGACAGCGGCATCTGGACTATCTGAAGCAATATTGCAAAGTTACATACATCAATCTTCTTACAATCGGCAAGCTGAATGCTTATCTTATCAGCATTGACAGACAGGCGCAGGAACGCTTTGAAAGGCTCATTGAGGACATAAACAGGCACAAGGCAAACAGAACAGTTAAAGGCTGAAAATGCCTTAGAATGGGTAGGGCATTTAGGCAACATAAGAGCTTGTGCAAGGGAGATTGTAAACAAGGAAATTATTTTGGCATAAGTGGACAAAAGCGGCAGGGAGAATGATCTCTGTCGCTTTTTAAATGTCAAGAATTTTGTAGATTTTGCAAATAAGTGATTTCTGTGCCATGACAAATTATGGCTATTGCAAAAATTTTAGAATGGTGCTAAAACAGTTATTGACCTTGAGTCAATAACTGAATACAAAGGAGGTGAAATAACATTTGGCTAGACCTGTAAAAAAGACACCAGAACAATGGAAAAAGGAAATACTGGATGCAGCACAGAAACTGTTTATCTCCAAAGGATACGAAGAAACTTCGGTTTCTGACATTATGGATATGGTAGGTGGAGCAAAAGGAATGTTTTACCGTTGTTTTCAAAGCAAAGAGGAAGTAATGTACGCATTAGACAATCAAATGTTTTTCGAGGACAATCCATTTGAAACAGTCAAGGGGAGGGATGACTTGAACGCTCTGCAAAAAATCAGGTTGTTGCTTACACTGAATCAGTCGGACGCTGAACGAAACCAGATAAATATGCAGGCAGTCCCGATTTTGAAAGACCCGCACATTTTAGCGGCGGCAGTTGCAGAAAACAGGCGTGTATTAACCCCCTTGTGGTTGGAATTGTTGGAGGAGGGAAAAAAGGACGGTTCTATCAAGACGGAATACATAAAGGAGTTTTCCGAGCTTTTGCCGCTTATCAACTTCTGGCTCATGCCCTCGGTATTCCCTGCAACAGAGGAAGAACTGTATCATAAATATCATTTTGTGAAGGAAGTATTAGCCCATATGGGACTGCCGCTTTATGATGATGATACGACAACCTTTACAGAAAAATTTATTACTGATATTACGGAAACACCCTGCGGGCATATTTCTATGCCAGAAAATGCAGGAAAAAGTAAGGAAAAAGGAGGGAATCAGCCATGACGGAAAAATTATTTACAAAAAATTCACGCTCCTTTGCTCATGTGAGATAAAGAAGTAAAAGAAGTGTAAAAAATTTTGCCGTTCTCTGTCCGGCTGACTGCCGGACGGGTCGGGCTTTAGTCGGGCAATTCTACCTTGCCGGGTAGTGTAAATAAGTTTGTGTTTTTGGAAATAAATGGCTCCTTTTTGGTAAGAATTAGGATATGCAAATT
>NZ_RAZG01000141.1 GCF_003612565.1 Roseburia sp. 1XD42-69
GCATATATAAGCCATATAACAACATCTAAAACCAGTAAAAACAATAGTTTCAAGCTGTTCTCCGGAAAGTTGAAATATCAACTGTTTCCCCTATCATAATAAAACAAGTGTAGATGTCAGAGTTAATTACTCTCTAACTACTACACTTTTATGGTACTAAAAAGCAACCTCAAACCCTTATCAGATTTAAGATTGCTTTTTCTCCATGTCATTAATCAAACTTCCATTTTTCTGTTCCTATTTTAAAATCAAAATATTCACATTTTTTAGCTAATGTATTGCATTTTTCTTTTCCGTATTTTAAAACGTCTTTTTCATATCGTATTTTATCCCTGATAATATCTTTTAAATCTTCATCTGTATACTCTTTTAGCACAAACGCATATAATCCCTGCTTAGCGTTATCATCTGCAATCTCTCTTCCATATTCCATAATGTCATGCTCATATTTCTCTTTATCCACAATCGGTTTAACAGGCATTTCATACTGCTCTGGAATAATTTCAGAACTACAATATTTTCCATCTTTCAGATTCTTCATAAACTGTTGTGGTGATACATCAGGATTCATTTTATCCTCATGCATCAGAGCTTTATTATTCCAATATTCCACTGGCACTGGCTTCTCTGTAGATTCTTTAATGAGCTGCTTCATTCCAGCAAATAATCCTATGATTCCCAATCCATCAAACATTATTTATTCCTCCTGTTCTGCCAGTTCTGCAAGCAATTCTTTCTTATATTTGTAGAAACTCATTTTAGATATTCCTGCTAATTTCCAAGTTTCCTCATTATTCAAAGTACCTTCAAAATCCTTGTTATATCTCTTGATTTTTTCTTTTGCTTCAATAGCTTTCTTTACTATAAGTTTCTTTCCAGTCACACCGCCAATCTGTTTCCCATTTAGCCTAGCAGTTTCAATACCTTCTTTGGTTCTTTGCTGAAGGCATATTACCTCGTTTTCAGACTGTTCAAATGCTTTGTAAATATCCTGTTCAACCTTATTCATCATAAATTTATTGATAGCTGCCATAATTCCTTGAAGTAAATCATCTGTGGCATTATCCCCTGATTTGATATTTATATCTATAATGCCCTGCATTGCCTTTTTGTAAGAATCTGTATCAATATGGCGTTCTTTCAGGAATACAAGGGAAATGCCACGCTCAAACAGTTCCTTGTATAAAGAAAATCCTTCCTCTGCATTTCTGGACATTCTTGAAACTGAATCAAAAATGATAATATCACTTTCTTTCAGTCTTTTATACAATTTGTTCCATTCAGGTCTGTTTGTCTTTGTTCCTGTATAGGCTTCCTGTACTATAACCGATTCTGGAAACTCTTTTTTTATATTTCTTATCTGTCTGTCAATAGACTGTTTCTTTGTGCTGATTCTGCAATATCCATACACGCACATTTTAATCCACTTCCTTCCAACAGTAATAATTCTAACGTTCGTTGGTTTTATTACTGTCAATATACCATGAAACAAGCCTTAAATCAAATACTTTTATTACTGTTTTTATATAGGTTCGTTTTGTTACTTATTATCCCCCTTGCATCTTCAACCCATCCCATATATAATAAGACAAAGACATTATTACAAATATATTTTCCATCTGCCAGCAAAAGGAGAAATAGAACTATGACAGAACACACCATATACAAAAAATCCAATCTTGACAAATTCAAAAAAAGATTTTCCAGAATCGGCAGCAGGATAGAAGATATTTTCCTGTCTGTTTCCCTATGGCTTGCAGATATTCTTCATTCCGCTAGGTTAAATAATTGGATAGAATCATATACTGAAAAGCGGATGCAGAAACTACAACATGAGATTATAAGGCAGCAGTGGCATAAAGTTTCTTTAGAAAAATCTCTTGATTCCATTCGCCAGAAACAGAATCAATTTGCAGATTGAAAAAATGCTTGAATCCTATTACTAGATATGCTATATTATAAGCACAAAAAGAAATCAACCGCCCACAAAGTAGGTTGACCGAATATCAAAATAGAAAATCCACTCCGACACTCGCCAAAGTATACAGGAGTGGTTTTTCTATGTATGGCTACTTACAAAATGTAAAGATAAATGTAAGCAATGCCAAAAGGAATAACCCGAAGGTCATTAAATCCTTAAAATCAAAATGATTTTTCATAGGCATCACCCCCATTCTGTTAAAATGGAAGGTCAGCCCACCCTGCAACACGGTTGATTTCTTGATAATCATACCATAAACACTGGATTGCTTCAACAATTTTCCACATGATTTTCCATGGTTATACATGATTTTCCAGCACCAATCCTTTTATTGTTCGATTATAAATTTTATATGGATATTATGCAATCATGTTTTTTAGTGTTTACCTTTATTAGTTATCATGGTTATCTGATTCTGCTCCCACTGGAATAAAGTCTGGTACTGCATCTGCTAATAAACGATTCACTAATCCATTAACACTTTCACCATTTTTCTTTGCAAATTCTTTCAAATGTTCTCTTTCCCCTTTATTTACTTGTATTGCAATTCTATCATAATTTCTATTGTTGTATGCGTTTTTTGCTACTGTTTGAGAATTTTTCCCATCTTCTCTTTTTCTCATAATAACCTCACTCCTTCTTCTATTATTCTCTATAAGTATAACATACCAAATAACCGTGTGCAAGTATCAATGTTATGAAAAGCCTATTACAATTCCAGATAGACTTTTCAAAATTTTCAATCAACAATTTTCCGCTACACATTTACGCCTTTTCGATTGTAACCAAATATGTATAGTCCTTTGTCTTAATTTCTGTATATCCATTATCAGGATTGACTATAACACTTGCATCAATCCCTATATCATCCAAAAATGCTTGCATCATAGCTTCATTGACAATATAGATACCTTTTTACATAAAAGCATACCTCCAATTCCCTACAAAAGACAAATTCTTTTACAAGCATTACGAATTTTCCCAAACAAACGCTGAAAATATAAATATCGTCCTGCCCTGATAACAGCATCAATAAAAGTATCATTGTCTAACTGGTTTTTTAATTCGTTACAAGTCCAGCATAAAGCCTGTAAGTTTTCATCCCTGCTTGTACCGCCCTTGCATTTTGCTGTGATATGGTCTAATGTCATATAATCCTTTTCATTTGGATTTTCCATCTGTAATCTCATACCACAAAAACAACATTTCCCATTACATTTATTAAATATACGTTCCTTTTTCCCTTGTATTTTCCTATGTCTTTTCTCTGCTGCCTTGCTTATTTTAACAGATTCTTCATAAGTTGCATCTGATTTTTCCATACTTGAATCAGTAATTATGACATTTTCCAGAATGATTTTATTACAACTGATTTTCATACTGTCACCCTCCCTTTTGTCAGCGGAAAACAGATATACGACAACCGCTTTCCGCTGTACTTTGTTAGTCATGCTATGTAAGTTTTGGTAAACCAATTATTTAGATTGAAATATGAAGCGAATACCTAAAATCCTTCACTTCAAATTCAAACTCAAACAACCCATTGCCGTAATCCTTTACCAGACAATTATGAATCTCATCCAGAAGGATATTTACAATAACAGTGCTACATCTGCCAGTATTCTTTTTGAGAATCAAGCGATTATCTTGAATAGAGTTTACCTCTACAGTTACATTCTTCTCTTTGCTACGTGCCAGCAACATAGAATGTTCTGTAAGATTGACCGAAACATCTATTTCCTTCAGTTTGTTGTGTTTGGTGAATAACTTTGACAATACTTTTTTCTCTGAATCCTCTGTGAATCCATGATTAATAAGAAACTCTCTGTCGAATGTGTTCATGATATTTTACCTTCTTTCTCCCCGATATGCCGATAGGTCAGCAATTTTAATTTGTATTGAATATTTTTGTGTTGCAAATATTTTCAAGCTATTTACCTATGCCATTGCTCCATCTTCATTCAGATACACAACTGTTTTCCTTGTTCTAAACTTGATTGAATAACATTTATTTTTACAGATTCTTTCATTGACTAATTCATCTCCATGTGTACTGATAAACGCATCAATTTCAGGGAATAACTCACGAATCGTAGTAAAGAATGATTTCATTTCATTACAGGTTGATACGCTGCCTGTTTCATATACTTTTCTTTTCATATTATTTTACCTCCTTTAATTTACTTGTGAGTTGTAAGTTATCAATAAAAAAATAACCCTTCCATATGGTTTTATGGTATCCTATAAGTTGCCA